>NZ_JBVJGN010000001.1:0-797240 GCF_055587305.1 Micromonospora sp. NPDC047521
AGCAGCAGGCCACCGACCTCGTGGCCCAGCACTGGAACAGCTGACCCGTGAAACAACCGATGGCCGGCACCCCGAACCCCGGGGTGCCGGCCATTTCGGCTTGCGGTCAGAAGAGGACCGTGGCCAGGGTGCCTACCGGCTGGAAGCCGCAGCGTTCGTAGACCCGGCGGGCCGGAAGGTTGAAGTCGTTGACGTACAGGCTGACGGTCGGGGCGACCCGCAGCAGCGCGTCGCGGACGACGGCGGCCATGGCTGCGGTGGCGATGCCCCGGCCCCGCCACTCCGGGGCCACCCAGACGCCCTGCACCTGCGCGGTCCGCTTGGTCACCACGGCCAGCTCGGCCTTGAACACGACAGTGCCGTCGACGAACCGGGCGTACGCCCGACCGGCCCGGACCAGGTCGTTGACCCGGCGGCGGTAGCTGCGTCCGGCGTCTTCGACCAGGGGCGAGACTCCCACTTCCTCGGTGTACATCGCCACGGCGGCCGGGAAGAGCCTGTCGACCTCACCGGCGCGGACCTGGCGTACCTCCGGGTCGGCCGGTACGGGTGGCAGCGTGTCGGTGGCCAGCAGCGGCTGGTTGGGGCGGATGTCCCGCGCTGGCCCCCACGTGTCGGAGAGTCGGTCCCACAGTCCGAGGACGGCGTCGGCGCGACCGACGATGGAGGAGCAGAGCCGTTCCTCGCCGGCGAGCAGGTCGGCGAAGGCGGCCACCGCGGCGTCGGTGGCGAGGATCGGGGTGAGGTTGCCGCCGAGCCAGCAGAGCGATTCGAGGTTGCGGCGGGCTCCGTACCCCAGGATCCTGCCCTCGGCCCGCCACCAGGACAGTCCGCGCGCGGCGATCCGCTCGGCGACCTGCGCGCCCGCGAACGGGTCCAGGTCGAGCAGTCGCTCGACCGCGCGGCGCTCCGATTCTCCCAGTTGGCGTACCGGCACCGTCAGCACGACTACCAGCCTGCCAGATCGACCCCGCCCCTCGCCGGCTGAGTGGCGAGCTCGACGCAGCCGGTGGGCAAGTCGACGCGAAGACTTGTCGGCGATGCATTGCCGATATATCGTTGATGCATCAGCGACAGTACGACGAGAGGGAGAACCCGATGCGGTTCCACCGACAGCACCACCCGATGCACGAGGGACGGATGCGCGGCTTCGGCTTCCCGCCGGTCCCGCCCGGCCCGCACGGCCACGGCCACGAGCGCGGACACGGCGGCCCCTGGGGCGGCCGGGGCCGTGGACGGGGCCGGGGTCGACGCCCCAACGTCCGGGCAGCCGTGCTGGCTCTGCTCACCGAGCGGCCGATGCACGGCTACGAGATGATCCAGGAGATCGACTCCCGCACCGGCGGTGCGTGGCGGCCGAGCCCGGGGTCGATCTACCCCACCCTCCAACTGCTGGAGGACGAGGGTGTGATCGCCGCCAGCACTGAGGAGTCCAGCGGCGGGCGCAAGCGGTTCACTGTCACCGAGGCCGGGCAGGCGGAGGCCACCGAGGCCGCGCAGACCCCCGCGTGGGCGGACGTCGCCCAGGGCTCGGTGAGCAGCTGGCACGACATCCGCGACTCCGGCGCGCAGGCGATGAACGCCCTGCGTCAGGTCATGATGAACGGCACCGACGACCAGCGTGAGCGGGCCGCCCAGGTGCTCGACGAGACCCGGCGCAAGCTGTACGCGATCCTCGCCGAATCCGAGTGACGGCCGGCAGCACCACGCCGGGCACCCGCGACAGCGGCAGCACCACGCCGAAAACCACGAAAGCGGCCGTCTCCCCGATGGGAGGCGGCCGCTTTCTCCGTGTGAAGGTCAGTGCACGGTGACGGTCGGGCCGGTGACCAGCCCGCGCAGCTCCTCGGGAAGCTCGGCGCCCATCTCGTCGGCGATCCGCAGCGCCTCCTCGATCAGCGTCTCCACGATCTGCGCCTCGGGGACCGTCTTGACGACCTGCCCCTTGACGAAGATCTGGCCCTTGCCGTTGCCGGAGGCGACACCGAGGTCGGCCTCGCGGGCCTCACCAGGACCGTTGACGACGCAGCCCATGACGGCCACCCGAAGCGGCACCGGCAGGCCTTCCAGACCGGCGGTGACCTCCTCGGCGAGCTTGTAGACATCCACCTGGGCGCGGCCGCAGGACGGGCAGGAGACGATCTCCAGGCCGCGCTCGCGCAGACCCAGGGACTCCAGGATCTGGTTGCCGACCTTGATCTCCTCGACCGGCGGGGCGGACAGCGACACCCGGATGGTGTCGCCGATCCCCTCGGCGAGCAGGGCGCCGAAGGCGACAGCCGACTTGATGGTGCCCTGGAAGGCCGGGCCGGCCTCGGTGACGCCGAGGTGCAGCGGGTAGTCGCACTGCTCGGCGAGCTGCCGGTACGCCCGGATCATCACGACCGGGTCGTTGTGCTTGACCGAGATCTTGATGTCGCGGAAGCCGTGCTCCTCGAACAGCGAGCACTCCCACAGCGCCGACTCGACGAGCGCCTCGGCGGTGGCCTTGCCGTACTTGGACAGCAGCCGCTTGTCGAGCGAACCGGCGTTGACGCCGATCCGGATCGGCACGCCCGCGTCGCCCGCAGCCCTGGCGATCTCCTTGACCTTGTCGTCGAACTGGCGGATGTTGCCCGGGTTGACCCGGACGGCCGCGCAGCCGGCGTCGATGGCGGCGAAGACGTACTTGGGCTGGAAGTGGATGTCGGCGATCACCGGGATCTGCGACTTCTTGGCGATCGCGGGCAGGGCTTCGACGTCGTCCTGGGACGGCACCGCCACCCGGACGATCTGGCAGCCGGACGCGGTCAGCTCGGCGATCTGCTGGAGCGTGGCGTTGACGTCGGAGGTGAGGGTCGTGGTCATCGACTGCACGGACACCGGCGCACCACCGCCGACCGGAACCGAACCGACCATGATCTGGCGGCTGGCCCGGCGGGGAGCGAGCGGCGGGGGCGGTACGGCCGGCATACCGAGACTGATTGCGGTCACTTCAGCACTCACCTTGGGAAGAGCGTGATCGGGTTGACGACGTCAGCGGTGATGGTCAGCAGCGTGAACACGCCACCGATCAGGATCACCACGTACGTGAAGGGCATCAGCTTGAGGTAGTCGACCCGCCCGGGGTCGGCGCGGCCGATCTTCGCGTACAGCCAGGAGCGCGCCCGTTCGAACCAGGCGATGGCGATGTGGCCGCCGTCCAGTGGGAGCAGCGGCAGCAGGTTGAACACGCCGATGAAGAAGTTCAGTGAGATGAACAGCGTCACGAACAGCAGCCACGCCTTGTTGGCGAACGCCTCACCGCCGAGGCGGCTGGCGCCGACGACGCTGATCGGCGTGTCGACGTCCCGTTCGCCGCCGGTGATGGCGGTCCACAGGGCGGGCACCTTCTGCGGCAGCCGCTGCAACGCCTGGACGGTGCCGACGGCCAGCTCGCGGGTGAAGTCGCCGGTGGCGCCGAATGCCGCGACCGGCCCGTACCTCACTCGGTTCGGGGTGGTGATGCTGAGCGTGACGCCGAGCGCGGCGACCGGTGCGACGGCGCCCTTCGGGTCGTCGATCGGTGGACGCTCGGTCTGGGCTAGCACCGTGCTGGTCTGGCCGGGCTGCCCGTCGCGGACGTACCCGATCTGCGCGGTCTCGCCCGGCTTCAGCGCCCGCAGGCCGGCGAGCATCTCACCGTAGTTGTTGACCGGCTTGCCGTTGAGCGAGGTGATCCGGTCGCCGTCACGCAACTGGGCCTGGGCCGCCGGACTGGCCGGGTCACCCGGGGCGCAGGCGCGCTGGTCGAGTTTCGGCATCACGCAGTCGGAGAGCGAGATCACCGCCGGCTCCTGCCGGACTTCCGCGTCGTTAGTGGGGAACTTGGGGTTGGGCAGGCCCAGGGAGACGGCCGCCAGCCAGATGGCGACCAGCGCCAACGCGAAGTGGGTGATCGAGCCAGCGGACATGACGATCGTCCGCTTCCAGACCGGGTAGCGCCACATGGCGCGCGGCTCGTCGGCCGGGTCGACGTCGTCGTCCTGCGCGGTCATCCCGACGATCTTGCAGAAGCCACCGAGCGGAATGCCCTTGACGCCGTACTCCGTCTCGCCCCGCTTGAACGACCAGATGGTCGGGCCGAAGCCGACGAAGTACTTGGTGACCTTCATCCCGAATGCCTTGGCGGTCACCATGTGACCGGCCTCGTGCAGGCTCACCGAGATGAGGATTGCCAGGGCGAAGAGCGCCACCCCGAGCAGGTTAGCCATCAAGCTCCTTCCACCGAACCCGCGATGATCTCCTGGGCGTGCGCGCGCGCCCACGACTCGGCCGTGAGCACGTCCTCGACGGTACCTGGTTCGGCGAAGTCCGGAGCGTCCTCCAACACGCGTTCGAGGGTGTCGACGATCCCGAGGAACGGCAGCCGACCGGCCACGAACGCCGCCACGCACTCCTCGTTCGCCGCGTTGTAGATCGCGGGGCGGCAGCGTCCGGCCTCCCCGGCGGCCTTGGCCAGCGCGACGGCCGGGAACGCCTCGTCGTCGAGCGGCGCGAACTCCCAGGTGTGCGCGGCCGTCCAGTCGACGGCGGCTGCGGCGTCGGGCACCCGGTCCGGCCAGCCGATGCCCAACGCGATCGGCAGCCGCATGTCCGGTGGGCTGGCCTGGGCGATCGTCGATCCGTCGACGAACTCGACCATCGAGTGGATCACCGACTGCGGGTGCACCATGACTGTGATGTCGGCGTACGGCACGTCGAACAGCTCGTGCGCCTCGATCACCTCAAGCGCCTTGTTGACCATGGTCGCCGAGTTGATCGTGACGACCGGTCCCATGTTCCACGTCGGGTGCGCGAGGGCCTGCTCGGGTGTGACCTGCGTCAGCTCGTCGCGCCGTCGACCCCGGAACGGGCCACCGCTGGCCGTGACGACCAGCCGCCGCACCTCAGCGCGCGACCCGGACCGTAGGCACTGCGCCAACGCCGAGTGTTCCGAGTCGACCGGGACGATCTGCCCCGGCCGCGTCACCGCGGCCTTGACCAGCGGGCCGCCGGCGACGAGCGACTCCTTGTTGGCAAGCGCGAGAGTACGACCACCGCGCAGAGCGGCAAGCGTAGGAGCGAGGCCCAGCGAGCCGACCACCCCGTTGAGCACGACGTCGCAGGGCCACTGGGCCAGCTCGGTCATCGCGTCGGGACCGGCCACGATCTTGGGGAGCTTGAAGTCGCCGGTGGCCCAGCCGCGCCGACTCGCCTCGGCGTAGAACGCGAGTTGCAGATCCTGCGCGGCGGACGCCTTGGCCACCCCGACCGCCTCGACGCCCAGTTCGAGGGCCTGCGCGGCGAGCAGCTCGACGTTGCCGCCGCCCGCACCCACCGCGACGACCCGGAACCGGTCCGGGTTGCGCCTGACGATGTCGATGGCCTGTGTGCCGATCGAACCGGTGGACCCGAGCAGGACGAGGTCGCGGGGGGAAGTCACAGGGCCATTCTTCCCCACCCCCGCTGGACGCCCGCTGGGAGCCTCAGGCGTCCCCGTCCGGCTCGTCGGGTGCCGCCTCCTCGCCGAGCAGGTCGGCCGGATCGATGGAGAACTCGAACGGCTCCCGCATGACGAAGCGCGTCCCAGCCGCAGCGGCGGCCACCGGCCGGTACTCCCCCTCGGTCAGCTCGTACAACGCAATGGTGGGCACCCGATTGCGCAGGTCGACCCGGAGGAAGAACGGCACGCGGGCAGCGGCGTACTCGCGCGGTCGGTCGATGATGTCCTTGCGCCGGTTTCCCGGCGAGACGACCTCTCCGAGAAGCACGGCGTGGCTGATGTCCATCGTCGTTCGACCGCCGCCGGGGGTATCGAGAATGACGATGTCCGGGATGAAGAGATCCTCGCCCGAGACGATGTTCGTCTCAAGGTAGAGCCACAGCTTCGCGCGACGCGCCGCCTGCCTGAGGAGATAGGCGAGACCCAGCTCCGCGTCCTGATGGTCGTACCCGGCATGTGGTGTCACGATCACGCTTCCGCTCAGGACCTCAACCTTGGGGCCGTTGGTCTCCGGCAACAGGTCGAGGGCGAGCTGCGCGGTCCACGGCTCGTCGTGCCACCGCAGCACGTCGAACGACGGCTCGGTGTGCTGCGGCGCCGGCTCCGGCGCGAACGCTGCCTGGGCCATCCGGGCTCACCCCCTCAGCGGACAATCCTGCTCGACTCAGCCTAGCCACCGCAGCCCGCGCGACCCGTCATCGCACACCGAGTCCGCCACCGAAGTGCCAGTACGTGCAGATCTTGGACAGTTTCCGTCAGGACCTGACGCAAAGTGTCCAAGATCTGCGATTCGGGATCGGAAACAATGAGGTCGGGGTGTCCGCGACGCGCGGACACCCCGACCTCATTGACAAGCGTGTCGATCAGGGAGCGATGACGAACTGCGAGCCCGGCTGGATGACGACGTTGCCGTCTGCCGAGTTGGTGATGGTGACGTTCGTCAGGGTGGCGTTGCCGCGTGCCCCGCTCATCGCGAGGACGCCGGCGCCGTTGTTCGACTTGTCGATTCGCACGTTGGTGATGGCGACGTTCGGCATGTTGCCGCCGCCGTTCTTGAACTGGATGCCGTCGTACGTCGAATCGATGATGTCGGTGTCCCGGATCGTGACGCCGACGATGTCCCTGGTGGCGGGGAACAGGGTGATGGCGCCGAACTCCTGGTCCTCGTTCCAGAACGCGCCGCCGGTGCGGTAGAGCCCGTTGTTGGCGATCAGCGTCGTTCCGGAGAACGGCAGCGGGTCGTGGTCGGTCGCCAGCATGATGCCCGGGTAGTTCGCGGTGTCGTAGATCAGGTTGTTCTCGATCGAGTTGTCGTAGCCGCCGTAGATGGCGATGCCGTTGGCCCGCCAGGGCAACTGGATGGTGTTGTTGACGAAGTGGTTGTCGTGGGCGATGTCGACGTTGCGGTCCTTGACGTACGGGTTGGCCCAGACGGCGAGCGCGTCGTCGCCGGTGGTGCGGAAGGACGAGTTGAACACCCGCGAGTTGCGCGTGCCGTTGCTGAAGTTGATGCCGTCGGCGTACGTGTTGCGGATCCGCATCCCGGTGAACTCCAGCCCGTCGGCCGGCCCCCACAGGTCGGGGATGTTGTCGTAGTCGCGGCCCACCCAGACGCCCACGTTGGCGTGCTCGATCCAGACATTGCTGATCTTCGTGCCGGTGCCGAAGCGACCGTTCAGACCCACGCCGCCCTCGGCGTTGCCGTCACCGCCCCGGATCCGGCCCGAGCCGAAGATGGCGATGTCGGAGATCTGGGTGTTCTTGTCGATGTCGAAGCCGAAGTTGCCCTCGTGCGGGTGGTTGATGCCGCCCACCACGTTCTGCGGCTCGGTCAGCGTGTAGAGCTGCGAGTGCCACATGCCGGCGCCCCGGATGGTGACGTTGCTGATGCCGACCTGGTTGTGCGTACCCCGGTTCAGCGGGTCGTCGGTCAGGATCTTCTGCTCCTGCCGCCACTGCCCGGCGGGGATCCAGACGCAGCTGATGACGCCGTTCTGGTCGTCGGTCACCGCCCGCTGGATGGCGGCGGTGTCGTCGAGCCCGTCGTTCGGGATCGCGCCGTACTGCGTGATCGACGTGCAACCGGCTGGCTGGCTCGCCGCCGGCGCCACCTGCTCCAGATCGATCATGTCGATGACGTAGAAGGACGCGGTGTCACCCGAGTCGCGCTGCAACTTGAACCGGGTGCCGGCCGGGTACGACTGGCCCAGCAGCGCGTTCGACTCGTCGAAGAGCCGTCGGGCGTCGGCCTGCGGCGTGTTGGTGAGCGCCTCCGGCCCATCGGTGTTGCCGTAGAGCCAGCTGTGCTTCGACGACAGGGTCAGCTTCCGGGAGAAGACGTCGTTGACGTAGAGGCTGATTGTCGCCTCGATGCCACCGCCAGCGGGAGCGTCCGGGATGGAGTTCCGGACCACTAGCGCGTTGGCCTGGTTGGCCGAGGTGAACTCGACGAACTGGCCGGTGCTGGTGAGCCGTACCGACTTGCGACCGGAGGACTCGCTGGCGAAGTTGGTGTGTCCGAAGGTGCGCAGCGGGTCGGCTTCCAGCAGCGTGCCCTGGTAGCGGCCGGCCTCCGCCTCGTAGGAGACGTACGGGACGGCGGCCCCACGGCCGACCACGATCGACTGGCTGAACGAGTTGTTTGTCTCGTTGGTCTCGGCGACCACGTTCGTGGCGTCGGCGGTGGCGGTGATGGTCGCGCCGCCGCTGGTGGCGGTCCAGCTACCGCTGACCGCCACGGTGACCGTCGCGCCCGCGGCGATCGAGGCGGTGTTCGTGTTGAGCGTGGTGCCGCCCGCCACCAGCCGGGTGACAGTGGTCGCGCCGGTCGCGGTGGTGCCCCGGTTGCGGACCGTCACGGTGAAGGTGACGGACGCCCCGACGGCCGGGTTCGGCGGGTTCGAGGCGATGCTGAGCACCTAGAGATCCGGGCCCGGGGCCTGCGCCACCACCAGCGGCGACGCCGCCGTGAAGCTGTTGTTGCCGTTGTTCTGCTCGACGATCGTGTTGGCCGGGTCGACCACCGCCGAGACGGCGTAACTGCCCATCGGTCGCGTACCGGCGTTGAACGACACGGGGGTCGAGGCGCCCGCGGCGAGCGCGCCCACCGTGGCGCTGCCGACGACCGCGCCGGCCAGGCTGAAGTTCACAGTGGTCGCACCGGCGGACGCCGAGCCGATGTTCTGCACGACTGCCGAGAGCGTGATCGCGGAGACCTCGCTGGGCGACGACGGCGACCAGGTCACCGAGCTGACGACCAGGTCCGGGTTGGGTGCCGGCGTGCCGCACACCTCCAGCTCGGCGACCTGGCCGGACGGGGCGCCGCTGTTGCCCGTGAACCGCAACTGCACGTCAGCCGTGGTCGCGCTGACCGGGATGGTCACCGTGTTGACGCCCTGGACGAACTGGTAGGACGCCGCCGACACCAGGCTGGTGTACGACGAGGAGGCCTGGTCGCGGCCGAGGACCTGGATGGTCTGGGTACGGGTGCCCCACGCCGGGTCCGGGTTCAGCTTGACCGTGACGCCGGAGATGGAGTGGTTCGCGCCAAGCGCCACTGTCAGGTTCTGCGGGTAGCTCGCCGCACCCTCCCAGTAGGTGCCGAGCTGCCCGTCGTTCGCCTTGTCCGGGGTGAAGGTGAAGGTGGAGCCGCTCGCCGTCATGCTCTTGCCCTGCGCCACGTTGGTGCAGGCGGGCGGGTTGCTGCCGGTCCGGGTGACGGTGTTGCTGTTGCCGGACAGGTTGCCCGCGCCGTCGCGGGCGCGGACGTAGTAGGACACGGTCGCGGTCGCCGGCTGGGTGTCCTGATAGGTGAGGACGGTGCCCAGCGTCGCGATCAGGCTGCCGCCCCGGTAGACGTTGTAGCCGGCCAGCCCGCTGCCCCCGGAGTCGGTGGAGGCGCCCCAGGCGAGCGTGATCGTGCTGCCCGACGTGCTCTGGGACAGCGTGCCGGGCACGCTCGGCGCGGTGGTGTCGGGGGTGGTGCCGCCGCTGCCGTACACCTCCAGCTCGGAGAGCTGCCCGGCCGGCCAGCCGCTGTTGGCGGTGATGGTGATCCGGACGTAGCGGGTGGAGGTCGCGCCGAAGGTGATCGTGGCGGTGCTGCCGGTCGCCGGGTTGAAGGTGTACGTCTGCGATCCGACCAGGTCGGTGAACGACGAACCGTTGGTGCTGCCCCGCACGCTCAACGTCTGCGTCCGGGTCCCCCAACCGGAGGTCGGCAGCTTCAGCACGACCTGGTTGACGCTCTGCGACGAGCCGAGATCGACGTGCACCCACTGCGGGAACGCGTTGTTGACGCTCTCCCAGTAGCTGCCCGCGTTGCCGTCGACGACCCTCGACGAGTCGTAGACGTCGGCGTGGCCACTCTCCTGGGTGGGACGGCCCTGGGCGAGGTTGGTGGCCGCCGGGGCGAACCCGGCGGCCGGTGCGGCTGCGGGGTCGGCGGGGCGGGCGGAGGCCGGGCTCGCGACGGCGGTCGCCCCGGCCGTGGCGATCAGCGCGGCGGCGGCAATGGCCGCCACCGTTCTGAACAGATGCGTTCGTCTCATCACTGTCCTTGTCGTCGGGGACGGTTGCCGCGGCGGCTTGACCACGGGGCGGGGGTGCGGCGGTGCGCCGGCCGACGGACGCGGGCCGGTGTGGAGAGAGGTGGGGGCGGCACGGCCCGTTGAAACTTCCGGACCTGTGCGAGAAATCATGCACGTCTTTGTCAAAATCTTGCGTGACTTTGGCCAAAGGTTACTGACGTGCTACGGGAGCGTCAACACTTCGACAGCCGTGACTATTGATGGACCTGCCTGCCCCGCCAGCCGACGATGAGGCGCGGATCCGGCGTCGGACCGCGCCGGAACGGTCAGGCGCCTGGTGCCGCCAGGACGAAGGTCTCCAGCAGTTCGCCGCCGTACCAGTCGTCGCGGCGGCCCACGTGCGTCATGCCGAGGCGCCGGCAGACCGCCATCGACGCCTCGTTGCCCGGCGACACGACCGCGTAGATCTCCCGGGTGCCGGCGGCGAACTCCCGCGCCAGGAGCGCACGGGCCGCCTCGGTGGCGTAGCCCTTCCCCCACGAGTCCGGGTGCAGGTGCCAGCCCACCTCGATGTCCACGGTCCGCACCGCGTCGTCCCGCCCCGGCAGAGGCCTGAGCAGCACCGTGCCCGCCACCAGACCTGTGTCGCGTACCTCGATCGCCCAGGTGCCGTACCGGCCGTGGTCGGCGGCGTGCCGCTCCCGCCAGATCCGCAGCCGGTCGTGGGCCTGCGCCGGGTCGGTCATCGGCAGCCCGGGAACCGCGCCCAGCCAGCGGGTGATCTCAGAGCGGGAGTAGATGTCGTAGATCCTCGCCAGATCGGCCGGATCGTCGGTCCAGTCGCGCAGGATCAGGCGTTCGGTGGTGAGAACAGTCATGACCGGCCAGCTTAAGGAGTGACGGACCCGGCGACGGGGAAGGAGATCACGATGGGCAGCGGATGGCGGCGGGCGAAGCGGATCACCAGTGCCGCGTTCCGCCCGGTGCGGGGACGGGACCTGTCGCTGCACGCCGCCGCGATCACCTTCTACGGGGCGATCGCCATCGTGCCGGTGGCGCTGCTGGCCATCTGGCTCACCTCGCTGGTCGCGGGAGCCGATCGGGTACGCCGACTCACCTCGTACGCCGTGGAGGCGCTGCCCACCGCGATCGGCGCGCCCCGGGCGGTGGACGCCCTCGTCAACGCCGGGGTGGAGTTGACCCCGCTGCTGGCGCTTGCCTCGCTGCTGCCCGCGTCGCTGTACGGCGAGGGCCTGCGCCGGGCGTTCGTGTCGGTGGCGGCGCCCCGCACCGACGAGCACCTCGTGGGGTGGCGGGGCCGGCTTCTGCTGCTGCCGCTGCTCGCGCCGGCGCCCGCGCTGCTGCTGTCGATCCTGCTGGCCCTGCCGCTCACCACCCGGCTGGTCCGTCAGGGTGGCTGGGTAGGCGCGCTGGGCGTGGTGCTGTCGTTCCTGGCGGTGTGGTTGGTGCTCACGCCGGTGCTGGTGTGGGTGTTCCGGGTGGTCGGACCGGCGTCACCGGACTGGCTCTCCACGCTCGGAGTCGGGTCGTTCACCGCGGCGAACCTCTCCGGCTTCCTGCACGGCTTCGTGCTCTTCGCCTCCCTCCCCCTGGACCTGGGGGTGCCGTTCGGCGGCTTCGACGAGATCGGCGGGGGCGTCGCCGTGCTCCTGTGGCTCTACCTGTTCCACGTGATCGTCCTGGCCGGCTACTCCGCCACCCTCGCCCTCTCCCGCTGGCGCGCCCAGCGCGCCCCGGCCACGCCCTGATCAGGAGGCGGTCGCTGGGGAACGGTCAGCGGCGGATCGGCGGGCGAAGGGCTGACCTGGGCGGCCGCGCGGACTAGGCTGCCGCGGCATGAGCAGTGAGATTCCGGCCCGCGCCGACGTCGTGATCGTCGGTGCCGGGCACAACGGCCTGGTCTCCGCAGTCCTGCTGGCCCGCGCCGGCCTGGACGTCCTCGTGCTGGAGGCGGCCGACGTCCTCGGCGGCGCGACCCGCACCGAGAACCCGTTCCCGAAGGTGCCGGGGCT
This sequence comes from Micromonospora sp. NPDC047521, assembly GCF_055587305.1. NCBI lineage: Bacteria > Bacillati > Actinomycetota > Actinomycetes > Micromonosporales > Micromonosporaceae > Micromonospora > Micromonospora sp. NPDC047521. The sequence continues at coordinate 12,066 of NZ_JBVJGN010000001.1, forward strand.
GCGCCACTCGACCGGCTCGTACCTGCTCGGGCTGATGCCCCCGGAACTGCTCGACACCCTCGACGTCCGCATCCCGGTGCTGCGGCGCGACCCGCACTACTTCCTGCCCACGCCAGGCGGACTCGGCTCGCCGTACCTGCTCTTCGGCAGCGACACCGCCGCCACCCGGGCGCAGCTCGCCGAGTTCTTCTCCCCCGCTGACGTGGCCGCCGACGACGCCATGCAGGCCGAACTGGCCGCGCTGCGCGCGGACCTGGCCCCGGCCTGGCTGGCCGAGCCGCTGACCGTCCAGGAGACCGCCGAGCGGTACGTCCGCCCGGCGCTGCGGCAGGTCTTCGTCGACCTCGTCCAGGGTTCGGTCGCCGACTACCTGGCCCGGTTCGAGTTCCAGTCCGAACTGCTGGTCAGCATGTACGCGGTCACCGACGGCCTGTCCGGGCTCAACGCGGGCCCGGACGACCCCGGCACCGGGCACAACTTCCTCGTGCACAACATGTGCCGGCTGCCCGGCTCGGGCGGCACCTGGATGATCGCCGAGGGCGGGATGGGCACCGTCTCGCGCACGTTCGCCGAGGCCGCGCGTGCCGCCGGGGCGACAATCCTGACCGGTACGCCGGTGAGCGCCGTGACCCTCGACGGCGGCGCCGCGAGTGGAGTGGTGCTGGCCGACGGCCGGCAGGTCGCCGCCCGCGTGGTTCTCGGCGCGTGTGACCCGTACCGGCTGATGGACCTGTTGCCCGACGGCGCGCTGCCGGCGGCACTCGGCGAGCGGATGGCGGCGGTCCGCCGCCCCGGCACCACCCTCAAGCTCAACCTGGCGCTCAGCGGGCTGCCGCGGTTCTCCTGCCTGCCGGCCGGCACGCCGAGCCCGTTCGGGTCGACCATCCACCTGCTGCCCGGTTCCGCGTCGCTGGTCGGCGGGGACACCACCTCACCGATGACCGCGCTGCGCGACATGTGGGCGGACGTACAGGCCGGGCGGCTGCCGGCGGAGCCGACAATCGAGTGGTACCTGCACACCACAGTCGACCCGTCGCTCTCCGACGCCGCCGGGCACCACTCGTCGGCGCTGTTCGTCCAGTCCGTCCCCTACGAGCTGGCCGGCACCACCTGGGACGCGGAGCTGCCCGGCTACGTCGACCGGCTCATCGAGATCGTCGAGCGGTACGCCCCCGGCACCGCCGACCTGATCGCCGACGCGGTGCCGCTGCCCCCACCGGGCATCGAGGCGCACTTCGGGATCACCGGCGGGCACATCCACCACGTCGACAACACCGTGTCGTTCACCGACCGGATGCCCTACGCCACAGGCATCGACGGCGTGTACGCGGGCAGCGCCGGCTGCCACCCCGCCGGCAGCGTCATCGGCGCGGCCGGCCACAACGCCGCCCGCAGGATCCTGGCCGACCTCCGTTAACCTCCCCGGCCCCTTCCTCCTCGGGGGGTGGGTGGGGTTAGCTCAGGGCTTCGCCTGCTGGGGCCGGGGTTTCTGCGTCTACCCGGTGGGCTCGGACCTTGTGGCCGACGCTTGTCAGGCAGCGGCCGCTCGGCAGGTCGAAGCGCCAGCCGTGCAGCTGGCAGGTGAGCTGGTCACCCTCGACGATGCCGAAACGGGTCAGGTCGGCCTTCAGGTGCGGGCAGCGCCGCTGCACCACCCAGTCGCCCAGGGTGATGTCCTCGGCGTCGGTGGTGCGCTCGTGCTCGTCGTACCAGCCCTCGGCGTACTGGAGCCGCTCCTCGGACAGGCACTTGAAGAACGCGTAGACGAACTCGTTGTACTGGCCGATCCGGGCCGCCGAGAACCGGCAGGACAGGAAGAGCGAGTTGACCCAGTCCACCTCGTCGATGAACAGCAGGTGCTCGATCAACGCCCGGTCGGTCCGGAACCGGTAGCGGACCTTCTCGTCCGCGTACGGCCGGACCTCCTTGCCCGGGAAGTCCACCACGATCGACTCGACGCTCTCGCCGTCGTAGCCGACCAGGTCGAACCGCACCGGCCCGCCGACCCCCTTGGCCAGGTAGATCGACTCGTCGAGCAGCGGCTCGATGCGGCGCTTCATCTCACCGAGCACGTCCACCTCGGGGTGCCGCCAGGACGCCTTCTCCGCCTCGATGATCGGGCGCTTGCGCTCCCGCATCTCCTCCAGGTGGGCGACCTTGTTCGCGAAGAACTCCTGGACCGGCACCGGGTGGATGGTGCTCGCGCCCTCGGTGGTGACCTCGGCGACGCTGCCCGGCAGCAGCACGATCCCGTTGGTGCCGCCGACCTTCGCGTACTCCGACAGGAACACCGACTGGTCGGGGAAGATGTTGCCCTCGTCGCCGTGGATGTCGTTGAACTGCCACAGCGCGTCGTCGAGGAAGCACGGCGGGCCGGCGATCGGGAAGACGTGGTCGGCCTTCAGGTCGTCGATGTAGCGCCACGTCCGGTCGAACTGCCTGTCGCGCTTCTGCTTGCCGAACGCCGTCTTCGCGGCCTGCGGCAGCTCGTAGACCATCGGATACCAGATCGCGCCGGAGAACTGGAGCAGGTGCGCGTGCACGTGCCCCAGCTCGGCGAACACGCTCAGGTCGGTGGGGCGGGCGTCGTTCTGGTTGAGCAGCCGCACCCCGTCGTACTCGACCCAGAGCGACGAGTCGCCGATCGGGCCGTCGGTCGGGCTGGTCAACGCTTGGATCATGACCTTCAGGCCGCCGGGCAGCTCCACCACCTGCTCGTTGGGCGCCTTGAGGAACTTCGTGAAGCCCAGCGCCCGGAACTCGTCCTCCATCTCCGAGGTGGGGAACTCGGGCAGCAGGACGGTGGCGTCCTTCGAGACGAAGTCCCGCAGGTGCTTCGCGTCGAAGTGGTCCCGGTGCAGGTGGGAGACGTACAGGTAGTCGACCTGCCCCAGGGTCTCCCAGTCGAGCAGGGAATTGTCAGGGAAGGGGAACCACGAGGCGAAGTACGCCGGGTTGACCCACGGGTCGCACAGGATGCTGCCCGCGGCCGTGTCGATCCGCATACTGGCGTGCCCGGTTCCGGTCACTCGCACCGCACAGTCCCCCTCAAACAGACAATCAGGTGTACGCCAAACGCTACCGGAGGGAGTCTGACCGCCGCCCCGCGACGCCGGTAGTGTCGTTCCGCCCGCCCTCAAGGGGTCGGAAGGCCCGCCCCGCCGCCGGTCAGTTCGCGGCCGGAAACGTCCAGCTGCGACGGGACGGGTCGGCCCCACGCCAGGCGTCCATCAGGCGGGGGATCTCGTCGGTCGGGGCCGCCACGTTCACCTGCTGCGCGCCACCGACCTGGTGGTCCGCGTCCTGCGACACGTTCCCCTCGCTGCAGCAGGAACAGATGAACCGCACTCCGCTGGCCGGCTCCGCCGCGTACCCGTGCTTGTCGAACAGCGCCGCCAGAGCACGGACGTCCTCCGGCGTCGCGGCCGTGACGTGGACGGTGGCCGTCGGCAGCGCGGACGCCCGGAACAGCAGCAGCTCGTCGAAGACGGAGTACGTCCGCCCGTCCACCACACGCTCCCCGTTCGGCGCGCCGTCGTGCACCACGACCTCACCGAACCGACGGCCCGACTCCGGGGTCGGCACGTTCAGCACCCGGGCTCGGGTGGGGCAGAGCCGCTGCGCCCAGACCACCTCGTTGGTGCCGGCCGGACCGAGTCGGATCGGAGTGACTCCGAAGTCCGCGACGATCTCGCCGTCGCCGTCCGGCACGGTCAGTCCGAAGCCTCGCCAGGCGTACCGCGCGGTCGCCCAGTCCTCCATGATCGTCGCCGCGATGCCGAGGTTCCAGAAGGCCGGATCCTGCGCGTCACGGTCCGCTCGGGCGGCCGCCTCGCGGCCCAGCTCATACGCCTTCGCCCAGTTACGCAGGAACTTGTACGCCAGCGCCGCGTCGTACCACCAGACCCCTGCCCTCGGGTGGTCGGGGTGTCGCCGCGCCAACCGCTCCAGAAGTTCGCCCGCCTGCGGCCAGTCCTCGGACTCCCACGCCTCGTAGGCTGCCTTCAGCAGCTCCCGATCCTCCTCGCGGGTCACGTCGTCCCCTCCATCTGGTCGGACCCTGCGCCGGGCCCGGCACGAGGCGTGCCAGACTAACCAAAGATCCGATCGCGAGGGAAGGACCGACAGTGGCAGGAAGCGAGCCGGTAACGTCGCCAGACCAGCACAAGCCTGGGCACCGGAAGGCCGGGCGCATCGGCGCGGTGCTGTCCGCGCTGGCGCTGCTGGCGATGATCTGCGGCAACCACGAGGGCAGGGTCGAGGACATCTGGCTGGTCGGCCTGGCCGCGCTGCTGCTGATCATCGTGATCGGCGACGCCGTGCTGCGGCGCAACGGTCTGCGTTCCTGAGCCCGCCGGACAACCCGGCCGGCGTACGACGAGGGCCCGCCCCCACCCGGGGGACGGGCCCTTGTCGCGTACGCGTCGGGCTCAGCGCCCGAACAGGATGTCCTGTACGTCCTTGAGCGCGGCGTCGACCTCGGCCTCGAAGTAGCCGCCGGGCACCAGGCCGAACCGGAGCGTGTCCAGGTCCTTCGGGTCGACAGGCATCGGGTTGCGGCGCTGCATGCCGCCGAGGAGGGTCTCGAAGAACCGGTCCACCTGGTCCGGGTCGTACCCACTGCCGAACCGGCGCACCTGGAAGCTGCGCCGGATCTGGTCGACCCGGTACAGGTCGCTGCCGGGCGGACCGGCCATCGGCGGACCGGCCATCGGGGGGCCGGCCATCGGGGGGCCGGCGACGGCGGGCGGGCCGGCCATCGGCGGACCACCGATGCCGGGCTGCGGCATCGGCGGCGGGCCGGCCGGACCACGTCGCATGTCACGCAGGTCCCGTTCCGGCATCCGGATCTCGGCGGTCATGTCGGCGCGACCGTGCCGGCCGGCCTCGAAACCGTCGAAGCGCGGCTCCTCCGGCGGGTAGCCGCCGGACGAACGCGGGTCGTCTGGCGGGCCGTAGCCGCCGGGCATCCGCTGGTCGTCCGGAGGGCCGTAGCCACCGGGCATCCGCTGGTCGTCGGGCGGGCCGTAACCGCCGGGGCCGGCGGGCAGGCCACGCGGGGGCACACCGTGCCCACCCATCGGGCCGCCGGGGCCCATCGGGCCGGGGCCGGCCGGGCCGCGCGGCGCGTCGTAACCGCCACGCGGGGCGTCGTACCCACCGGCGAAGGCGCCCGTGGGCTCGTCGTAGCGGCCGTACCTGTCGGGCGGGCCGGGCTGCGCCGGCATCGGCCGGGGCGGCATCGGCTGCGGGACCATGCCCCCACGGTCGTCGCGCATCGGCGGACCCATCCGGTCCGGAGGGCCCATCCGGGGGTCACCGCCGCGCCCGGCGCCGGTGCGCTCCTCCAACTCGGCCAGCTGCCGCTCGACGCGGTCCAGGTGCAGGTCGACCTGCCACTCGTCGTAGCCGTTGAACCGGACCCGGAAGACGACGTCGTGGACCTCCTGGGAGGCCACCGGCGCCCCGACCTGCCGGCCGTCGAGCGTCGCCTCGACCCGGTCGAGGAAGGCATCCACCTCGTCGACCTTGTATCCCCGGCGGAGCGCCTTGCGCCGGAAACGCTGACCCTGACTCGCCACTATGTCTCCTGGTCTCGTTCGCCACGCCCGGTCACGCCGGTGCATCTCCGGCGCGGTCGGTGTTGGTGTCGGTGTCCTCGGCGGCGGCGAGTTGGCCACACGCGCCGTCGATCTCACGACCCCGGGTGTCCCGTACGGTGGTGGACACCCCGGCGTCGCGCAAACGCCGGACGAACTCCCGCTCCACCGGCTTCGGGCTCGCGTCCCAGCGGCTGCCCGGCGTCGGATTGAGCGGGATGAGGTTCACGTGCGCCAACTTGCCGGCCAGCAGCCGCCCGAGCAGATCGGCTCGCCACGGCTGGTCGTTCACGTCCTTGATCATCGCGTACTCGATCGACACGCGACGGCCCGTCCGGGCTGCGTAGTCCCACGCTGCGTCCAGCACCTCGGCTACCTTCCAGCGCTGGTTCACCGGCACGAGTTCGTCGCGCAGATCATCATCGGGGGCGTGCAACGACAACGCAAGGGTCACAGAGAGGTCTTCGCTGGCCAGTCGGCGGATGGCCGGAACCAGGCCCACCGTGGAAACGGTGATGTGTCGCTGGGACAGGCCGAGGCCCTCCGGAGCGGGGCTGACCAGGCGACGGATCGCCGCGATCACCCGGTTGTAGTTGGCGAGTGGCTCGCCCATGCCCATGAAGACGACGTGCGACAGCCGGGGCGGTGAGCCGGCGACCGCGCCGGACGCCGCCACGCCGGCCAGGTAGACCGCCTGGTCGACGATCTCGGCGGTGGACAGGTTGCGGGTCAGCCCGGCCTGGCCGGTCGCGCAGAACGGGCAGGCCATGCCGCAGCCCGCCTGGCTGGAGATGCAGACGGTCACCCGGTCCGGGTAACCCATCAGCACGCTCTCCACGAGCGCGCCGTCGTGCAACTTCCACAGCGCCTTGCGGGTGGCGCCGTCGTCGCAGGCCAGCTCCCGGACCGGGGTCAGCAGCTTGGGCAGCAGTTGGTCGGCCAGCCGCTCCCGGGTCGCCGCGGGCAGGTCGGTCATCGCCTGCGGGTCGCGGACGAGCCGCCCGAAGTAGTGGTTGGAGACCTGCTTGGCGCGGAACGCCGGCTCACCCAACTCGGCGACCAACGCCTGGCGGCCCGCCAGGTCCAGGTCAGCGAGGTGCTGAGGGGGCATGGAGGCCCGGCGCGCGGCGGGGGCGTCCGAGATGGCGGGGATCAGCGGCAGGCTCGTCATGGCTGGTCCAGTGTGTCACGCCTGGGGCGGCACACACCCGTCCGGAGGTGCCGAACCGGTCCCGACCGCCGGATCGGGAAGACCGGGGCGCGGTGATCCATGCCTCACCCCACCACCGGCACGAAGATCGCCAGCAACAGGTAGGCGGTCGGCACCGCGAACAGGATCGAGTCCAGGCGGTCCATCAGCCCGCCGTGCCCGGGCAGCAGGTTGCTCATGTCCTTGACCCCGAGGTCCCGTTTGATCATCGACTCGGCGAGGTCACCGAGGACCGCCGCGCACGAGACGGCCACCCCGAACAGCGCGCCCCACCAGGGCGCCACCTCGAACATCAGCCACAACAGCAACGCGCTGCCCAGGGCCGCCGCGGTGACCGAGCCGGCGAAGCCCTCCCAGGACTTCTTCGGGCTGATCGACGGAGCCATCGGGTGCTTGCCGAACGAGACGCCTGCCGCGTACCCGCCGGTGTCGGAGAGGACCACCGCGACGAGGGTGGCCAGGATCCGCAGCGGACCGTCGTCGGGCGCCGCCGCCAGCAACGCCGCGAACCCGGCGAGGAACGGCACGTACACGGCGATCAGGGTGGCGGCGGTCAGATCCCGCTGGAAGCCGGCCGGCCCGTCACCCAGCCGCCAGATCATGGTGCCCAGCACGGTCACCAGCAGCCCCAGGCTGAGCGCGTCCGGGCCGGCGAACCAGGCCAGGCCCACGGTCAGCACGCCACCGGCGATCAACGGCACCAGCGGCGGGTGCGCGCCGCTGCGTCGGACCGCCCGGGCCATCTCCCACATGCCGATGGCGACGGCACCGGCCAGCACCGCCAGGAACGCCAACGGGTAGACCACCAGCGGCACCACGATCAGCGCGCCGAGGCCCAGCCCCACACCGATCGCCGCGGGCAGGTTGCGGCCCGCCCGCCCGGTGCCCAGCTGCTGGGTGGCCGGCCGGTCGACGCTGGCCCGACGTCGGCCCTTCGGCCGCCGGCCGGCCGGTGGCACGGGATCGGGCTCGGTCACCGGATCGACGTCCGGCCCCAGCTCGGCCCCGATGGGGGCGATCTGAGCGGTCGGATAGTCGGTGTCGTCGTCGAGGCGGCCCGGTCCGCCGAACGGCTCCGGGCCGTCGTACCGGCCGGGCTCGTCGTACCGCTGCGGGCCGTCGTGACGGGTCGGAGCGTCGCGGCCGGCGGACGGCCGGTCAGCGAACCGACCGCCACGGCGGTCGTCGTACCGGTCGGGTTGGTTCCGGTCGCGCTCGTCGAAACGGTCGTCCGGGCGGGTCGTCCGGCCGCGCTCGTCGTACGGGTCGGCCGGCACCGGCTCGGCGTACGGGCGGGTGCGTGGCTCCGCGTACAACTCAGGGCCGGGCGGGCGGCGACTCCACTGGCCCGCCTCGATCTCGGGCTCCGGCCAGGGCAGCGCCACCGGACGCTCCGGCCGGTCCCAGCCGCGCGGCTCTCCCACGTAGGGGTCGGAGTGGGACATCACGCACCGCGACGTGGCTCGAGAACGACCACATGACGCAAGACCACAACCATCCCCTACACGCGCGATGTTCCTCCGATTGACCGCCCCGACGGTCGGTCGATTCCCGGTGTTCACCGCCCGGTGGTCGGGAATCCTGCCGAGCCTACTGCACCCGCCGTCCGGGCGAGGCGGACGAGGGCGGCCCCCGCAGCACTCCCCCGGCGTGTGCCGGACGCGGGCGAGGCCCGCCCCGGGAGCCGGGTCGGGCCTCGTCGCAGCGTACGGATGCCGGGGTCACACCTCGAGAAGCTCGGTCTCCTTGTGCTTGACGAGGTCGTCGATGCTGGCGACGTACCGCTGGGTCAGGTCGTCCAACTCCTTCTCGGCACGACGACCGTCGTCCTCGCCGGCCTCGCCGTCCTTGACGATCCGGTCCAGCTCCTCCTTGCCACGGCGGCGGACGTTGCGGATCGCCACCTTGGCCTCCTCGCCCTTGTGCCGAGCCACCTTGATCATGTCGCGGCGGCGTTCCTCGGTCATCTGCGGGAGCAGGATGCGCAGCTGGTTGCCCTCGTTGTTCGGGTTCACCCCGAGGTCCGAGTCGCGGATCGCCTTCTCCATCGCGTTGATCTGCGAGTTGTCGTACGGCTTGATGATGGCCATCCGCGGCTCGGGGATCGCGACGGACGCCATCTGGGTCAGCGGCGTGGGCGTGCCGTAGTAGTCGATAATGATCTTGGAGAACATGGCGGGGTTGGCGCGGCCGGTGCGGATGGCGCCGAACTCCTCCTTGGCGTGCTCAACCGCACGCTCCATCTTCTCCTCGGCCTCGAGGAGGGTGTCGTCGATCACCGGTCTCCTCGCCTCCTTCTGTGCTCGTCGTGGGCTCTGCTGAAAGTCGTCAGGCGGTGATCAGGGTGCCGATCTTGTCGCCACCCACCGCGCGGATGATGGTGTCGTCACCCTGCGCGCCGAAGACCAGCATCGGCAGGCCGTTCTCCATACAGAGGCTGAACGCCGCCGCGTCGGCCACCCGCAGGTTGCGGCGCAGCACCTCGGAGAAGGTGATCGAATCGAGCTTGCTGGCGGTGGGGTCGATCCGCGGGTCGGCGGTGTAGACGCCGTCCACGCCGTTCTTGCTCATCAGCACCACGTCGGCCCGGATCTCCAGCGCCCGCTGGGCGGCCACCGTGTCGGTGGAGAAGTACGGCATGCCCGCGCCGGCGCCGAAAATGACCACGCGGCCCTTCTCCAGGTGCCGGATCGCCCGCAACGGAATGTACGGTTCGGCGACCTGGGCCATCGTGATGGCGCTCTGCACCCGGGTCTCGATGCCTTCCTTCTCCAGGAAGTCCTGCAACGCGAGGCAGTTCATCACGGTGCCGAGCATGCCCATGTAGTCGGCGCGGGCCCGGTCCATCCCCCGCTTCTGCAACTCGGCGCCGCGGAAGAAGTTGCCGCCACCGACGACCACGGAGACCTGCACGCCGCGACGGACCACTGTCGCGATCTGCCGGGCGATGGCCTGGACGACGTCCGGGTCGACGCCGATCGCGCCGCCACCGAACACCTCACCGGAGAGCTTCAGCACCACCCGGCGGGCACGCCCCGGCGGCGGTGCCGTCGGATCGTCCACCGCCAGCGTCCGGTCACTCACAACCTGCGTCATCCGCCCCGCCCTTCCCCACGCGCACGCCCCGTGCGGCGCATACCGCGAACCTGCCGCTGCCGACCCTATGTGACGAGGAGGCCGCGGTGCCTGTCACGTACACCGGCGGCCTCCTCGTCGACGTCTTGCGCCCACGGGCGCGCGCGGCGCCCGGCGGCGGCTCAGGCCTGGCCGACCTCGAACCGCACGAAGCGGGTGACCTCGATGCCGGCCTCGGCCAGCACCTGCTTCACCGACTTCTTGTTGTCGGCCACCGACGCCTGCTCGACGAGGACGTAGTCCTTGAAGAAGGCGTTCACCCGACCCTCGACGATCTTCGGCAGGGCCGCCTCGGGCTTGTTCTCCTCGCGGGCGGTCTGCTCGGCGATGCGCCGCTCGGACTCGACGACCTCGGCCGGAACCTCGTCCCGGGTGAGGTACTTCGGCCGCATCGCGGCGATCTGCATGGCCACACCACGGGCGTCGGCGTCGCCCGCCTCGTCGGACTTGCCGGTGTACGACACCAGCACGCCAACGGCCGGCGGCAGGTCCTGGGCCTTGCGGTGCAGGTAGACCGCGGTGGTGCCCTCGACCTTGGCGAACCGGTTGAGGACCAGCTTCTCGCCGATCTTGGCGGACTGCTCCTGGATCAGGTCGGCGACGACCTTGCCGTCGAGCTCGCTGGCGAGCAGCTCCTCGGCGGTGTTCACGCCGGACCGCTCACCGTGCTCGACGAGCTGCTGGGCCAGCGCGATGAACGACTCGGTCTTGGCGACGAAGTCCGTCTCGCAGTTCAGCTCGAGCAGCGCCTTGCCGGAGTGGGCGACCAGGCCGTTGGCGGCCGTACGACCGGCCCGCTTGCCGACGTCCTTGGCGCCCTTGACGCGCAGGATCTCGACGGCCTTGTCGAAGTCGCCCTCGGCCTCGGTCAGCGCCTTCTTGCTGTCCATCATGCCGGCGCCGGTGAGGTCGCGGAGCTTCTTGACGTCCGCGGCGGTGATTTGGGACATGGCTCTCTCTTCGGTGTTGAGACGGCGTGTGGATGGTCAGAGGTGCCGGTTACCCGGATCCGGGCGGATCGTGCCCGGCGTACCGCCGCTGCCCGCCGTCCGCGAAAACGGACGGCGGGGCAGCGACGGCGCGGTCACTCCGCGGTGGCGGCCGCCGGCTGCTCGGTGGCGGCCTGCGCCGGCTGCTCGGCGGCGGCGGGCTGCTCGGCGGCGGCAGCGGCCGGCTGCTCGGCCGGGGCGGCCGACTCGTCGGCCTTCTTCGGCTCCAGCAGCTCGCGCTCCCACTCGGCCAGCGGCTCGTCGCTCGCGACACCCTCGGGCTTCTCGTCCCCGCCCCGGCGACGGCCGGAACGCGCGATCAGACCGTCCGCGACGGCGGCGGCGACGACCTTGGTCAGCAGCTCGGCCGAGCGGATCGCGTCGTCGTTACCCGGGATCGGGAAGTCGACCTCGTCCGGGTCGCAGTTGGTGTCCAGCACCGCGATCACCGGGATGCCCAGCTTGCGGGCCTCGTCGACGGCGATGTGCTCCTTCTTGGTGTCGACGATCCAGACCGCGGCGGGGAGCTTCTGCATGTCCCGCAGACCACCGAGGGTGCGGGTCAGCTTGATCTTCTCGCGGGAGAGCTGGAGCGTCTCCTTCTTGGTGTAACCGGCGGCGGTGCCGCTGAGGTCACCCAGGCCCTCCAGCTCCTTCATCCGCTGGAGCCGCTTGTACACGGTCTGGAAGTTGGTGAGCATGCCACCGAGCCAGCGGTGGTTGACGTACGGCTGGCCGACCCGGGTCGCCTGCTCGGCGATGGCCTCCTGGGCCTGCTTCTTGGTGCCGACGAACAGGATGCTGCCGCCCTCGGCGACGGTCCCACGCACGAACTCGTACGCCTTCTCGATGTAGTCGAGAGTCTGGCGCAGGTCGATGATGTAGATGCCGTTGCGCTCGGTCATGATGAAGCGCTTCATCTTCGGGTTCCAGCGGCGGGTCTGGTGCCCGAAGTGGACACCGCTCTCCAGCAGCTGACGCATGGTCACGACGGCCATGGTTGGGTTACTCCTCAAGATCCCTGGTTGTCACGCCCGGCCGGTGGCCGGGCGTCCTGGTGCCTGGTCGCCGGCCCATGGTGGGCCCGATCAGGATCGGGACCAGGGAGGCCGTCGCTCCACGACGATTTCGTGAAGAGGGCACGCGAGGTCGACCGCGCAAGGCGGTCGCCAGTCGACAAGTGTACGCCCCTTGACCGCCCACCCGTCTCGGGGTGTTGACCGGCGCGCAGGTGATCGCCACTGGGCTTGATCGCTCGGTCACCAGGCCTGGATCGTGCGCTCGCCCCCGCATGGCCGGCTTGATCGCGCTACTTCACGGAAATAGTGGCCTCCGCGTCGCTGGAGGCCACTATTTCCTGGTTGTTGTGTGGATCATCAGCCGTGCGGACGGCTCGCTCGGGTCAGCCGGCGGCGAGCGCGGCGGCCACGAAGAGCACCAGGCCGACGGTCAGGTAGGCCGTCGGCGGGCGCAGCCAGCCACGGCCGGAGTCGGAGAGCGCGAGACCGCCGGTCCGCAGCCCGTACAGCCCGGTCGCGAGGATCGGCAGGCCGGCGACCAGGGCGATGCCCGCCACCACGTTTCCGGCGGACACCGGGTCGCCTGTCACGCCGGCCAGCAGCACCCGCAGCGCCGGCACCTCGAAGACCAACACCAGCAGGGCGAAGAGCACCGCCAGCACCGGCCGGCGGGTCCGGTACACGCCGTCGGCGACCGGGGGGTACGCAGGCGACTCGACCACGGGCGGGTCGACACGGGGACCGATACCGGGCATCGGGCCGGTCGGCATCTCCAGCGGGTGCGGCGTCTCGCCGGCGCCCCGGGTCGGTTCGATGATCGGGTATCCGCCGAGCGGGGCGGGCCGGGTCTGGTCGGCGAGCACCGCGGCGGGTGGGGTGTCCGCGACGACCTCCGGCGCTGCGGTGGTCAGCGGGGTCGGGGCCTGCTCCCGGGCCGCCCGACGACCGGGCAGCTCACCCGAGGTCTCCGAGGGATCCCGATCCGCCCTGCGCGAGCGGGTTGCCCGGTAACCCTCCCCCTCCGGCCGCGCGTCACCAAGCGGGTCGACCGCGCCGAACCGTCCCGAGTCGGACTCGGGCGTACCGAAGCGGGGCGCCGGGGCGTCGACAGCACCGAAGCGCCCGGAGTCCGGCTCCGGCGTACCGAAACGACCCGCGTCCACCGCCCCGAAGCGGCCCGAGTCGGGCTCCCGGCGGCGACCGGCGCCGGTGTCCTCGTCGTACCGGCCGCCGTCCGCGCCACGCTGCTCGGGAACCTCGCTGTCCCCGTATCGCGGTTCACCCGCCGCACGCCACTCCGCCTCGCCGTAGCCGCGACCCCGTTCGTCGGGATACCAGCGCGACTCCTGATCTTCGGAAAAGCTCCGTCGTCCGTCCACGTCCGGCACCGTATGCGACCAGCCACGGCCGCGCCATTTCGGCCCGCCCCGCCCCGCCACCAGCGGCGAGGGTCGGCCCCTCGATCCGCGGCATAGCACGGCGCGGGCTTGATCGTCCGGTCGTCCACAGGTCGCCCCTTGTCCACAGGTGCGGGGACCACGGGTCGCGGCGCCCCCCGCCCGGCGGGCAGCGTGCCGGGCATGACGAAGCGGAACCAGGCCGTCGGGGCGTACGGCGAACGGTGCGCCACCCGGCACCTCACCGAGGCGGGGCTGCGCCCGGTCGCCCGGAACTGGCGCTGCCCGGCCGGGGAGATCGACATCATCGCCTGGGACGGGCCGGTGCTCGCCTTCTGTGAGGTGAAGACCCGCCGGGGCGACGACTTCGGCACACCGGCCGAGGCTGTCGTACCGGCCAAGGCACGTCGGTTGCGCGGTCTCGCCGCGCGGTGGCTCGCCGAGACCGGCACGAACGCCGACGAGGTGCGGTTCGACGTGCTCTCGGTACGGCTGCCCGACAGCGGTCCGGCTCAGGTCGACCACCTCAAGGGCGCGTTCTGAGATGCGCACCGACCGGGTCGGTGACGCGCCGTGAGCTACGCGAAGGTGCTGTGCGTGGGGCTGGTCGGGGTCACCGGCCACCTGGTCGAGGTCGAGGCCGACCTGGCCGCCGGGCTACCGGCCGTGGTGATCTCCGGCCTACCGGACACCGCCCTGCACGAGGCGCGGGACCGGGTCCGCGCCGCCGTGGTCAACTCCGGCCAGCGCTGGCCGAACCGCCGGATCACCCTCAACCTGTTGCCCGCCACACTGCCGAAGTTCGGTTCGGCCTTCGACCTGGCGATCGCCGCCGCGCTCCTGGGCGGCTCTGGTGAGCTGCCGCTGCTCCCGCTGGAGGGGGTGGTCATCCTCGGCGAACTGGGACTGGACGGGACGGTTCGGCCGGTGCGGGGCGCACTCCCGATGGTCGCCGCCGCGGCCCGCGCCGGCGTCGGGCGGGTGATCGTGCCGGCCGGCAACGCCGCCGAGGCCGCGGTCATCCCCGGCGTACGCGTGCGCGCGGTCGACACCCTGCACCGACTTGTCGCCTTCGTCCGCGACGGCACCCCGCTGATCGAGCCACCGGAGACGACTCCGACATTCGACGCCGGCGGCCCGGATCTCGCCGAGGTCGCCGGGCAGCAGTTGGGGCGGCGCGCGTTGGAGGTCGCCGCCGCCGGCGGGCACCACGTGGCGCTGCTCGGCCCGCCCGGGGCGGGCAAGACGATGCTGGCCGAGCGGCTGCCGTCGATCCTGCCGGAGCTGGACGACGACGCGGCGCTGGAGGTGACGGCGCTGCACTCGGTGGCCGGGCTGCTGCCGCCGGGCGGCCACCTGCTGCGCCGTCCGCCGTTCCAGGCGCCGCACCACACGGCCAGTGTTCCGTCGCTCGTTGGAGGTGGCTCGGGGCTGGCCCGGCCCGGGGCGGTGTCGCTGGCCCATCGCGGGGTGCTCTTCCTCGACGAGGCCCCCGAGTTCAGCAAGGCCGCGCTGGAGGCGCTGCGCCAGCCACTGGAGAACGGCCGGATCCAGCTGAGCCGCAGCGGCGGTGGCACCGAATACCCGGCCCGGACCCAGCTGGTGCTGGCGGCCAACCCGTGTCCGTGCGCGAAGCCGTCCGGCGACGCGCACTGCGAGTGCACGCCGCTGGTACGCCGCCGCTACCTGGGCCGGCTCTCCGGCCCGCTGCTCGACCGGATCGACGTGCAGGTGCGGCTGATGCCGGTCCGGGCGGCGGAGCTGATGGCGTCCGGCGCAGACGCCGAGTCGTCGGCCACGGTGGCCGCGCGGGTGGCGGCGGCCCGCCGGGCGGCGGCCACCCGTTGGGCCGGTCTGGGCCGGAGGCTCAACGCCGAGGTGGACGGCCCGCACCTGCGCCGGCCGCCGTGGCGGCTGCCCGCCCGGGTCACCGCCGAGTTGCGTGGCCGGCTCGACTCCGGCTCGCTGTCGGCGCGCGGCTTCGACCGGGTGATCCGGATGGCGTGGACGATCGCGGATCTGGACGGTCGGGACCGGCCGGATCTGGACGACGTCCGTGAGGCGACCCAACTACGGACGGGGGAGGCGACGTGAGCGCCGACGAGGAGAGCCGGCTGGCCCGGGTGGCGCTGACCTGGCTGGCCGAGCCCGGCACCAGGGTGGTGCACCGGCTGGTCGAGCGGTTCGGGCCGGTGGCGACACTGGATCTGCTGCTCGACGGCGGCAGCCCGGACGGCTGGCTGCACGCCACCGTGGCGGCGCGGTCGGCGACCGGCGACGCCCGGGCGGTCGCCGCCGAGGCGCTGGAGCGGGCGCAACGGCTCGGGGCGCGGCTGGTCACCCCCGACGACGAGGAGTGGCCGACCCGGGTCGGTGGGCTCGCCGAGCTGCGACTTCCCGACGTGACCCGCCGGGTGGACGGCGAGACCGCGCCGCCGCTCTGCTTCTGGGTACGCGGGGGCTGGCCGCTCGGCGAGGCGCTGGAGCGTTCGGTGGCGGTGGTCGGCGCGCGGGCGGCAACCGGCTACGGCCAGCACGTCGCCACCGAGATGGGGTACGGGTTGGCCGAGCGGGACTGGACAGTGGTGTCCGGCGGCGCCTTCGGCATCGACGCGGCCGCCCACCGGGGTGCCCTGAACGCCGGCGGGTTGACCGTCGCGGTGCTGGCCTGCGGCGTGGACCGGCCGTACCCGATGGGCAACACGGCGCTCTTCGACCGGATCGCCGACACCGGCCTGCTGGTCAGCGAGTGGCCACCGGGCGCCGAGCCGCTGCGGCCCCGGTTCCTGATCCGCAACCGGGTGATCGCCGGGGGCACGCTGGGCACAGTCGTGGTGGAGGCGTCGGCGCGCAGCGGCGCGACGCAGACCGCGCGGCGGGCCATCCACACCGGCCGGGTGGCCATGGTGGTGCCCGGGCCGGTGACCTCGGCCATGTCGGTCGGCGCGCACGAACTGCTCCGCGACCAGCCCAAGGCACGGCTGGTGACCGGTGTAGCACACGTGCTGGAGGAGGTGGGCCGTATCGGCGCGGACCTGGCTCCGCCGGCCCGAGGCCCTCAGCGTCCGACCGACGCGCTTGACGACGACACCCGGTCGCTGCTGGAGGCGCTTCCCCGCCGGGGCGCAATGGGCGTGGACAGGCTCGCCGGCCGCGCCGGCGTCGACGTGCGGACCGCGCTGCGCAAGCTGTCGCTGCTGGAGCAGCTGTCCATGGTGGTCCGACGCGAGGACGGCTACGCCCTCGTCCCGCCCGCCAGGGCCAAGGCCAAGCAGGGCACCTGAGCGGGGCGACGGGTGCGCGGACGGACCGGTACGGTCCACGGTCATGGGTGCGATCAGGCCGTGGCACATCGCCACGCTGTGCTGTCTTGTCACGTCCGCCGTCCTCATCGGCGGTGTGGTCCTGTTCCTCGTCAGGCGGTCGAACCGCCGTTAGGCAGAGGTGGCATCGGCGTGCCGGCGGCGCGGAACACCCGGCCGTACGCTGGTGCCGTGCCAGCTGTCAGTGGGGGTGCCCGTGCCGTGCGGCGGGCATCCACGCGGCCACGATCGGCGCGTCGGCGATGAGCCGGTCCGCCCGGGGCACCCGGGCCACCCACCAGGAGCTCCCGCCGGCGCTGCGCGATGCGGTGGACGACTTCGCCGACCACCTCTCCCGGGTCCGTAACCGGTCGGCGCACACCGTCCGGGCGTACGTCACCGATGTCGTGTCGCTGCTCGACCACGCCGTCCGGATGGGCTGCGTCGAGCTGGGCGAGCTGGACCTGTCGGTGCTGCGCAGCTGGCTGGCCCGGCAGCGGACCACGGGCGCCGCCCGTACGTCGCTGGCCCGGCGGGCCGCGTCGGCGCGGGCGTTCAGCGCCTGGGCGCACCGCGCCGGCCTGCTCCCCGCCGATGTGGGTGCGGCGCTGGCCAGCCCGCGGGCGCACCGGGAGCTGCCCAGCGTCCTGCGCGCCGACCAGGCCGCCGCCCTCGTCGAGGCACCCTCCCGGCGGCCGACGACCACCAACGACACCACCACCAACGACACGACCACAGCGGCGGTGACCGCAGGCGGGATGGGCACCGAGCGCGCCACCGTGACGGAGGCGACCGCCGACGGCGCTGGCGCGAAGACCGCTGACACGGCGGGCGGGCCGGCGGCCGAGGCGGTGCTGCTGCGCGATCGGCTGCTGTTGGAGCTGCTCTACGCCACAGGGGTACGGGTCAGCGAGGCCTGCGGGCTGGACATCGGGGACGTCGATCACGGCCGGCGGGTCGTCCGGGTGTTCGGCAAAGGCGGGCGGGAACGCTCGGTGCCGTACGGGGTGCCGGCGCAGCGGGCCCTGGACGAGTGGCTGCTCCGCGGCCGGCCGGTGCTGGTCGGCGCCCACTCGGGCAGTGCGCTGCTGCTCGGCGCCCGGGGTGGTCGGCTCAACCCGACGACCGCGCGCACGGTCGTCGGTGGGTACGCCGAGGCCGCGGGTCTACCCCGGACGAGCCCGCACGGGCTGCGCCACTCCGCGGCCACCCATCTGCTGGAGGGCGGCGCGGACCTGCGCGCCGTGCAGGAGTTGCTCGGCCACTCGTCGCTGGCCAGCACGCAGATATACACGCACGTCTCGGTGGAACGGCTGCGTGCCGCCTACCGCCAGGCGCACCCACGCGCCTGATCAACGGCCCGGAGCACGGAACGCCAGGCGGTTACGATCATCGGGTGAGCGTCCCGCAGCCTCCCGAGCCGATCCCGGGCGCCCGCCTGCTCTTCTCCCTGGACCCGGCGGTCAGCTACCTCAACCACGGCGCGTTCGGTGCGGCGCCGATCGCCGTGCAGCGGGCCCAGCAGCGGCTGCGCGACGAGATGGAGGCCAACCCGCTGCGCTTCTTCACCCAGGGGCTCGTCGACCGGATCGCGCACACCCGCCGACACCTCGCCGGGTTCCTGGGCGCCGACCCCGAGGGCAGTGCCCTGGTCGGCAACACCACCACGGGCGTCGCCGTGGTGCTCCAGTCGATGGGCTTGAAACCGGGCGACGAGGTGCTCACCACCGACCACGGGTACGGGGCGGTGACCCTGGCCATCCAGCGGGAGTGCCGGCGGTCGGGGGCGGTCAACCGGGTCCTGCCGATCCCTCTGGCCGACACCGACGAGCAGATCGTCCAGGCCATCCGGACCGGCCTGCGCCCGGGACGGACACGGCTGCTCGTCATCGACCAGCTGACCTCGGTCACCGCCCGCCTCTTCCCGACCGCCGCCATCGTCGCCGTGGCCCACGAACACGGTGTGCCGGTCCTGGTGGACGCCGCGCACGCCCCGGGCATGCTCGCCACGACGGTGAGCAGCGTCGGCGCCGACTTCTGGGCGGGCAACCTGCACAAATGGGGGTTCGCCCCGCGTGGGACGGCGCTGCTGGCGGTGGCGCCGGGGTGGCGGGACCGGATCGAGCCGTTGGTGGTCTCCTGGGAGCAGGACGCCGGTTACCCGGCCCGGGTCGAATGGCAGGGCACCCTGGACTACACGTCCTGGTTGGCCGCCCCTACCGGCCTGTTCACGCTGCGCAGTCTCGGCGTCGACAGGGTACGGGCGCACAACTCCGCGCTCGCCGCGTACGGCCAGCGGGTCATGGGGGACGCGCTGGGGGTGCCCCCCGCGCAACTGCCCGACCCCGGCGGACCGGGGGTGTCCATGCGTCTCATTCCGTTGCCCGCCGGCATCGCCACCACCATCGAGGCGGCCCGGGCCCTGCAGACACGGATCAGCGAGCGGCTCGCCGCCGAGGTCGCCGTGATCGGCTGGAACGGCAGGGGATGGCTGCGGCTCGCCGGTCAGGTGTACAACACCGCCGGCGAGTACGAACGGCTGGCCGTGCGGTTGCCGGCCCTGCTCGCCCAGCGCTGACGGTCCGCTAGCCGGTGAAGTAGGCGGCGCTCTGCGCGTCCGCCGGGTAGTAGGACTCGATAGCGATCTCGTCGACCGTGATGTCGGTGGGGGTGCCGAACGTGGTGATTGTCGAGAAGAGCCGCACCTCCCGACCGCCGATCCGGAGGATCATCGGGATCACCACGTCGGCGTCGACCCGATTGTCGACCGGGTCCTCGGGCAGGGGGTTGAGCAGTTCCTCGTAGAGCGCGGTGAGTTCCTCGTCGGGGGCGGCGGCGAGCTGGCGGGAGACCCGACTGCGGAACACGGCGCGCACGTCGGCCAGGTTGACGACCAGGGGCGCGAACCCGCGCGGGTCCAGGCCCAGCCGGATCAGGTTCACCGGTGGCCGCAGCAGGTCGGGGGCGACATGCGCGAAGAACGGGTCGACCGCGCGGTTGGTCAGCACGATGTTCCACCGGCGGTCGAAGACCAGCGCCGGGAACGGCTCGTGCGCCTGAAGGACCCGCCGGACCGCATCGAGGGCGGCCGACAGGGCGGTGTCGTCGAGGGGGCGTTCCGCGTACCGGGGCGCGAAACCGGCGGCGAGCAACAACCGGTTGCGGTCACGCAGCGGCACGTGGAGCTGGTCGGCGAGCCGGAGGATCATGTTCGGACTGGGCCTGGACCTGCCGGTCTCGACGAGGCTGACGTGCCGGGCGGAGACATCCGCGGCGATCGCCAGGTCGAGTTGGCTGAGCCCTCGGCGCTGCCGCCACTGCCGCAGAAGTTGCCCGACGGTGTGCACGGTCAGGAGCGTACTCATCGTCGTGCCGGACGCCATGACATGCGATGTCATCGACAACCGGACGGGCCGGGCAAACACTTGCGCCCATGACGACCGAGAACAAGGCCATCGTCCACACTGCACTCGCGGGGCTGGTCGAAACGGGTGACGTCGACACGCTCGCCTCGTTCCTGAGCGAGGACTTCGTTCACCATCGACCGGATTCGACAACCTCGACGAGGGCCGAGTGGCTCGCCGCTGTCCGAGCGGCGTCAGCCCCGACCGCCGGGATGCGTGTCGAGATCCTGCACCTGCTGGCCGAGGGTGACCACGTCGTGGTGCACTCGCGGCGCCGACTGCCCGACCCGGGGCCGGAGATCGTGGTCGTGGACGTCCTGCGTGTCACCGACGGGCTCATCGCCGAGGTGTGGGAGGTCATCGAACCGGTGGCCCACGCGGCAGCCAACGCGTCGTGGTGGCAGTCAGCTCGGCACTGACCGCCGACGAGCGGCGTGGCCGGTCGGCGGGGCCGGTCGGCGGGGCCGGTCGGCGGGGCCGGTCGGCGGGGCCGGTGCCGGCGAACCCGGTGCCGGCGACCGGGAACAGCCGCACCGGACCGAGGCCGAGCAGCGCCAGTGGGTCCAGGTATTCGTCGCCCCGGCGCAGACCCCAGTGCAGGCACGCTTCGGTCGGGCAGCGCGGATGCCCCGGCAGCAGCTCGCCCAGCGGCGCGCCGGCGGTGACCGGCTGGCCGGGGCGCACGGCCGGCCGTACCGGCTCGTGGGTGGTCCGCAGCCCCCCGGCGTGCCCCACGGTGACCACCGGGCGGCCGGCCACCAGTCCCGCGAAGAGCACAGTGCCCGGCCCGGCGCTGCGGACCACCGCGCCCGCCGGGGCGGCCAGGTCGACGCCCCGGTGCCCGGCCAGCCATGGCCGGGGCGGTGGGTCGAATCGGCGTACCGGGGCCGGCGGGCCGTCGAGCGGCAAGCGGAACCGCTCCGGGGCGATGTCCACCGCAGAGGACGCCGGCACCGCCCGCGGCGGTGGGTGGCCCGGCGCTGGCGCCACGAGCACGGTAAGCCCGCAGAGGTGCACGGCCAGCACGAGAGCGAACGCGGCCCGGAGCAGGACGGTGCGGCCGACCGAGCCGGCACGGCGGACGGATGACTGTGGCATGACGGCAGCCTCCGGCCACTGCCTGATCGTCCGCCACCCCGCGCCGCAACGCTGTGGACAACCGGAGGTGCTGTGGACGAGCACCCGTACCCGTCGATGATCTGCTATGTCCCGCCGCTCGCGGACGCTGCCTAGGCTGGGCCGATGACGAAGGACTGGCTCTCCTGGCACGACGACTACGACAGGCCGGGTTCGGCGTTGGCCGCCCGCCTCGCCGAGGTGCGCAAACAGGTCCGGGCGGCTCTCGATCGGGCGCCCGCCGGGCCGCTGCGGGTGATCAGCGCCTGCGCCGGTCAGGGGCGGGACCTGATCCCGGTGCTCGCCGCGCACCCCCGCCGGGACGATGTGACCGCCCGCCTCGTCGAACTCGACCCGCGCAACGTCGCGCTGGCGAAGGACGCCGTCCACGCGGCCGGGTTGACGGGCGTCCAGGTGGTGGCGGGCGACGCGGCGGCGACCGACGCGTACGCCGATCTGGCGCCGGCCGACCTGGTGCTGTTCTGCGGGGTGTTCGGCAACGTGCCGGACCCCGACATCCGGGCGACCGTCGGGTACTGCGCCGCGCTCTGCGCGAGCGGCGGCACGGTGATCTGGACGCGGCACCGGGGCGAGCCCGATCTGGTGCCCACCATCTGTGACTGGTTCGCTAAGGAGGGTTTCGCGCAGGTGGCGGTCAGCACCCCGGCGGACCGGGTGGGTGTCGGCGTACACCGGCTCGTCGGCGAGCCCCGGCCACTGCCGCGAGGCGTGACGATGTTCCGCTTCCTGGCCGACTGAACCCCGCCGCCCGGACGGCCGCCGGCCGCCGTCGCGGTCGAACGCCGGGCCGTGCCCGCGTCGACGGCGAGGGCCTAGGCTGGGCCGGTGCGGCGCGCGCCGCCGGCCGGACCAGGGAGGCCCCCCACATGACCAGTGTCGATGACCGGATGCCGACCCTGGACGAGGTGAGCGGCCCGTCGAGGCTCGCCGGGCCGGACGAGGCGATCAGCGCGGAGGAGTTGCAGCTGGCCGCCCGCAACCACGGCATCCCCCTGGAGGCGCTGCGGTACGACGTCACCCCGGCCGGCCTGCACTACCTGCTGATCCACTACGACATCCCGGAGGTGGACGCGGCCACGCACGCGCTGACCGTCGGCGGCGCCGTCGACCGGCCGTTGACAGTCAGCCTGGCCGAGCTGCGCGAACGCCCCCGGGTCACCCACCAGGTCACGCTTGAGTGCGCAGGCAACGGCCGTGCGCTGCTGCACCCGCGGCCGGTCAGCCAGCCGTGGCTCGTGGAGGCCGTCGGCAACGCGGAGTGGACGGGTACGCCGCTGGCGCCGCTGCTGCGCGACGCGGGCCTCGGGCCGGACGCGGTCGACGTGGTCTTCACCGGCGCCGATCACGGCGTCGAGCGCGGGATCGAGCAGGACTACCAGCGGGCGCTGCCGGTAGCCGACGCGCTGCGCGACGAGGTGCTGCTGGCGTACGAGATGAACGGCGCTCCCCTGCTGCCGCAGCACGGCGCCCCGCTGCGGCTGATCGTGCCCGGCTGGTACGGCATGGCGCACGTGAAGTGGCTGCACTCGGTGGAGGTCCGGACCGAGCCGTTCGAGGGCTACCAGAACGCGGTGGCGTACCGGCTGCGCCGCGACGCCGACGACCCGGGTGTGCCGGTGACCCGGATCGAGCCCCGCGCGTTGGTCCGCCCGCCCGGCTTTCCCGACTTCATGTCCCGCCGCCGGGTGGTGCGGCCCGGGCCGTGCACTGTGGATGGTCGGGCCTGGTCGGGGCACGCGCCTGTGGTCGCCGTGGAGGTGACCACGGACGGCGGCGGGAGTTGGGCGTCGGTCGAGCTGGACCCGTCGGACGGTGGTGACTTCGCCTGGCGGCGGTGGCGGTACGAGTGGACCGCCACGCCGGGCCGGTACGTGCTCGGCGCGCGGGCGACCGACGCGTCCGGGCGGACCCAGCCGGTGGAACAGCCGTGGAACCGGGGTGGTTTCGCCAACAACCTGGTACAGCGGGTCGAGGTAGTGGTGCCGGCCGAGTGACAGGCGGGTCAGGCCACGGGTGGGGGGCCCGGGGCGTGGCCCGGTGGTGCGGTCAGCCGCCGAAGCCGGAGTCGGCGGGCAGCGAGATGTCGGGCTTCTCCAGCTCCTCGACGTTGACGTCCTTGAAGGTCATCACCCGGACGTTCTTCACGAAGCGGGCAGGACGGTACATGTCCCACACCCAGGCGTCGTGCATCTCGACCTCGAAGTAGACCTCGCCGTCGGAGTTGCGCACGTGCAGGTCGACCTGGTTGGCCAGGTAGAACCGACGCTCCGTCTCCACCACGTACGAGAACTGGCGGACAATGTCGCGGTACTCCCGGTAGAGCTGAAGCTCCATCTCGGTCTCGTACTTCTCGAGATCTTCCGCGCTCATCGCACTCCGCCTTCCATGACCACATCTTCCCCCACCGGCGCCGGAGGTCGAGCCTGCTCGCCCAACGCCACGCCGACGGTACCCCCTGACGCCCACGAGCGCTCCATCGGCTCGTCCGCGCCCGCGCCGGCGGGCCGGCGGGAGCGCGGCGGCCGGCCGTCGCGGCCGGAGACCACAGCGACATTGACGTACGAGAAACGGTGTTCCCGGCACGGCCCGTGCTCCCGCAGGGCGGCGCTGTGCTCCGGCGTGATGTAGCCCTTGTGCTCGGCGAACCCGTACGCCGGGAACACCCCGTCCAGTTCCACCATGATCCGGTCCCTGGTGACCTTGGCCAGCACGCTCGCCGCCGCCACGCACGCGGCGACCCGGTCGCCCTTCCACACCGCCAGCCCCGGCACGCCCAGGCCGTCCACGCCGAAGCCGTCGGTCAGCACGTACTCCGGTCGGGTGGTCAGCGAGGCGAGCGCCCGACGCATCGCCGCGAGGTTGCACACGTGCAACCCCCGGGCGTCGACCTCCTCGGCCGGGATGACCACCACTGCGTACGCCAGGGCACGGTCCACGACCTCCGCGTACACCCGTTCCCGGCTGGCGGGGGTGAGCAGCTTGGAATCCGCCAGGCCCTCGATCTCGCCGCGTCGCCCCTCCGGCAGCACGGCGGCGGCGGCGACCAGCGGGCCGGCGCACGCGCCCCGGCCGGCCTCGTCGGCACCGGCCACGTGCCGGAAGCCACGCCGTTGCAGCGCCCGCTCCAGCGCGTACAGCCCGGCCTCGCGGCGTACGACTGTGCGCGGCGGGGTCAGCACGGCGCCTCCTCGGGACGGGCCTCGGCGGTCGGTGGCAGGAGTCGGGCCAGCAGCTCGGGCAGCTCCGGCGGGTAGTACCGCTCACCGCTGGCGGACAGCTCGGCGGGCGGCCACCAGCGGTGGCCGGCGATGCTGCGCCGCTCGACGTCGTCGAAACCGACGGTGTCGACCTGCCACCGCGGCACCCGAAGGAGGAAGAAGTCCTGCTCCTGCCGGTACCAGGTGCCGTCGAACGGGAACTCGGTCGTGTCGGACCAGACGGGCTCGCCCAGTTCGGCGGGGTCGATCCGCAACCCGGTCTCCTCGGCCAGCTCCCGGGCGGCGCCCGCCGCCGGTGACTCCTGCGCGCCGAGCCCGCCACCCGGGGTGAACCAGTAGCGGTGCCCGGGGCGGACCGGGTCGAAGCCGTGGAAGAGGAGCACCCGACCGGCCGCGTCGACGAGCAGCACGCGGGCGGCGCGTCGAGGGGTGTAGACGGTCACCGCCCCAGCCTGCCAGACGGGAGGCGGTTCGCCCACGCCCCCTGTCGGTCCTACGGCTTGGGGATGCCCTCGAACTGCTCGGGGACTGTCAGCCAGGTGGCCCGGCTGACCGGCCAGAAGACGGTGAACGCCCGCCCGACGACCTCCCCCTCGGGGATGGTGGCCTCGGTGATGTTCTGCCCGGACTGCTGCCAGTGCTCCAACGAGTCGCCCGACGCCGAACGGTGGTCACCCATCACCCACAGCCGGCCCTTCGGCACGGTGATGTCGAACTCCTGGTCGGCCGGCTTGTCGCGGACCCCGTCCATCGAGAAGATGTACGGCTCGTCAAGCGACCTGCCGTTGATGATCAGCCGCTCCTGCGGGTCACAGCAGACCACGTGGTCGCCGCCCACACCGATCACCCGCTTGATGAAGTCCTCACCGTCGGGGTTGCCGCTCCACTCGGTCGGCGCCTTGAAGACGATCACCTCGCCGCGGTGCGGTGACCGGAAGTCGTAGACCAGTTTGTTGACCAGCACCCGGTCATCGATCTTGAGAGTGTTCTCCATGGACGGGGACGGGATGAAGAAGGTCTGCAGCACGAAGGCGCGGACCAGCACCGCGACCAGGATCGCCACACCCAGCAGGATCGGCAGCTCCTTCCAGAAGGAGCTACGCGGCTTGTCGGTCTGCTCGTCAATCACGCCAAGGAGCCTACGTTGCCGGGCCGGACGTCACCGTCCGGAACGCGCGGGAACGCCGCAGCGCCACCGCCACGGGAAGAATCAGCAGCACGCCACCCTGCGGGGTGGGTCGGACCGGGGGCGCGCCCGAGGAGGCCGTGACGGGGCCGGCCACGTCCGCGAACGTCGGCGGCACCGACAGGGCGGTCCACCGCGACGACGGCCAGACCACCATGAAGGCGCGGCCCACGACGTTGTCGATCGGCACCGGTCCCTGGCAGCGGGCGTCCTGCGAGACCTCCCGGTGGTCGCCCATCACGAAGATCTGCCCGGGCGGCACGACCACCTCGTCGAAGCGCCGGGAGCGGCACTCCTGCGGGTTGGGCGGCAGGTCCAGCGGGGAGTCCCGCAGCACGTACGACTCGGTGAGCGGGGTGCCGTTGACGGTGACCCGGCCCTGGGTGTCGCAGCACTTCACCCGGTCGCCGGGCACCCCGATCACCCGCTTGATGAAGTCCTTCTCGCCGGGGCGGCTCACCCCGACCAGGTCGCCGACCGTGCGGGCGAGCTTGCCGGCGAAGCCCGGCTCCGGCTGCTCGTCGACCTGCGGCGCCCAGCGGTCGGTGCCCCGGAACACCACCACCTCGCCGCGTACCGGATCACGGACGTCGTAGACGACCTTGTTGACCAGCACCCGGTCGCCGATCAGGAGGGTGTCCTCCATCGAGCCGGACGGGATGAAGAACGCCTGGAGCAGGAACGTGCGGATCAGCACCGCGAGGCAGAACGCGACGATCAGCAGCAGCGGCAACTCCTGCCAGAGGGGCATCTGGCGGCGGCCACGGCGGGCCCGTCGGCGCCACGGATCGGCGGTGCCGTCCTCGTCAAGCGTCTGCACCACGCCACTCCCCGGTCCGCAGAAACACCACCGCCCGGGAGCCTCGTCGAGGCTCCACGGGCGGTTGTGGACGGCTGCCCGCCACGAGGGCGGGGCCGCCGCCTGGCTGCGCCCGTACGACCAGGGTAGTGCGGTCCGGACGGTACGGCATACGCGCAGCTCAGGCGGCGTGGCGAGCGGGAAGTCAGCTGGGCTGCTTCTCCCGCTTCTCCTTGATCTTGGCCTTCTTGCCGCGCAGCTCGCGCAGGTAGTACAGCTTCGCGCGGCGCACGGCGCCGCGGGTCACGACCTCGATCCGGTCGATGCCCGGGCCGTTGAGCGGGTAGGTCCGCTCGACGCCGACACCGAAGCTGACCTTGCGGACCGAGAAGGTCTCGCGCAGACCGTCACCCTGGCGACGGATCACGACGCCCTGGAAGATCTGGACACGGGACCGGTTGCCCTCGACGACCCGCGCGTGCACCTTGACGGTGTCACCGGCACGGAAGTCGGGAAGGTCGGTCCGCTTCGACTGGGCGTCAAGGGCGTCCAGGATGTTCATCGCTGCGTCCTCGTAAGGCTCACGGCGCACCGTCACTCGGTGCGCGGGTGGGTGATTCTGATCCCCGGGTGGCGGTCGGCGGGCCGACCCCGGTCGGGGATCCTCGCAGCCGCCCACGGGCGCGGACGGATGCGGCAACCCCCCTACTTTGCCACATCCCCCGGTGGTGACTGAAATCCGGCCCGGTCCAGGGCCGCGATGTCCCGTTTGTCGAGCCGGTCGGCGGGCAGCGCGGCCAGCAGGTCCGGCCGTCGGGAGGCCGTCCGCAGCAGCCCCTCCTCGCGCCGCCACCGCGCGATTTTGCCGTGGTCGCCGGAGCGGAGCACCTCCGGCACGTCGTGCCCACGCCAGCTCGGCGGCTTGGTGTAGATCGGCGCCTCCAGCAGCCCGTGGGCGTGCGACTCCTCGTCCAGCGAGCCCGCGTTGCCCAGCACCCCGGGCAGCAGCCGGGTGACCGCCTCCAGGATCACCAGCACCGCCACCTCGCCGCCGAACAGCACGTAGTCACCGAGGGAGACCTCGGTGACAGGCATCCGCGTCGCGGCGTGCGTCAACACCCGCTGGTCGATGCCCTCGTACCGGCCGCAGGCGAAGAGCAGGTGCGACTCGGCCGCCAACTCGTGCGCCATGGCCTGGGTGAACGGGACACCGGCCGGCGAGGGCACCAGCAGCCGGGGCGGCGGTGCGTCGGCCGGCGCCAGGGCGTCCAGCGCCTCACCCCACGGCTCGGGCCGCATCACCATGCCCGGGCCGCCGCCGTAGGGGGTGTCGTCGACCGTGCGGTGCACGTCGTGGGTCCAGGTCCGCAGGTCGTGCACGGCGAGCTGGAGTACGCCGTTGGCCCGGGCCCGACCGATAAGCGACAGGTCCAGCGGGGCGAAGTACTCCGGAAAGATCGACACGACGTCGACGCGCATGGGGGGTGGGTCCTAAAGGTCGAGCAGGCCGGCCGGCGGGTCGACGATCACACGTCCGCCGGCCAGGTCGACCTCCGGAACGATCGCCCTGACGAACGGGATCAGCGCGGTACGCCCCTCGGGGCGGCGCAGCACCAGCAGGTCCGAGGAGGGCGCGTGGTCGATGCGGGCAACCTCGCCCAGACGCTCACCGGCCGGGGTGACCACGGCCAGCCCGACGAGCTGGTGGTCGTGGAACTCCTCCGGGTCGTCCGGCGGCGCCACGTCGGCGCTGTCCACCACGAGCAGGGTGCCGCGCAGTGCCTCGGCGGCGTTCCGGTCCAGGATGCCGTCGAACGCGACAAGCATCCGCCCCTGGTGGAAGCGGGACTCCTCGATGGTCAACTCCGCCGGCACCCGGAACGGCACTCCGGGCTCATCGGCGGTTGGAGAGGGTGTCGCCCCCGGCTCGGTGCGCAGCACTGTGTTGCGCGGGGTTGCAGTCGGGGGCGTCGCCCCCGGCTCGGTGCGCAGCACTGTGTTGCGCGGGGTTGCAGTCGGGGGCGTCGCCCCCGGCTCGGTGCGCAGCACCGTGCCGGGGGCGAACCGTGCTTCGGGTTCGTCGGTCCGCACTTCCACGGTGACCTCACCGCGGACGCCGTGCGGCTTGCCGATCCTTCCGACGACGAGCTGCATCAGTACGAGTCGACGATGTCGACGCGTACCCCGCGCCCGCCGATGGAGCCGATCACCTGACGCAGCGCCTTGGCGGTCCGGCCGGACCGCCCGATCACCGTGCCGAGGTCCTCGGGGTGCACGCGGACTTCGAGCCGCTTGCCCCGACGGGAATCGACCATCCGCACCCGGACGTCGTCCGGGTGGTCGACGATGCCCTTGACCAGGTGCTCCAACGCCGGACGCAGAGGCATGTCAGGCCTGCTCACCGGCGTCGGCAGCGGCAGCCGGGGCCTCGGCCGGAGCCTCGGTCTTCGGCGCCTCGGCCTTGGGAGCCTCAGCCGGAGCGTCGGCCTTCGGAGCCTCGGCGGCCTTGGCGGCCTTCTTGGCCGGCTTGGCCGGGGTCTCCGGGGCCAGCCCGGCGGCGGCCTTCGACTCAGCCTCGTACGCCGCCTTGCGGTCGGCCTTCTCGGGGGCGACCAGCAGCGGCGGCGGGGCCGGCAGGCCCTTGAACTTCTGCCAGTCACCGGTCAGCTCCAGCAGCCGCTGCACCGCCTCGCTCGGCTGGGCGCCGACGGACAGCCAGTACTGGACCCGCTCCGACTTGACCTCGATGACCGAAGGGTCTTCCTTCGGCTGGTACACCCCGACGAACTCGATCGCACGACCGTCACGCTTGGTGCGCGAGTCGGCGATGACGATGCGGTACTGCGGGTTGCGGATCTTGCCCATCCGCAGGAGCCGGATCTTTACGGCCACAGTTGTTTCGCTCCTGTTGCGATCTCACCGGCCCGGTACGGGCGGTGTGCATGGGTGAGCGCCGACCGGCACAGTGGGGTTGGGCCGGAGACAACTCGGTGGACTGGCAACGCGCCCGGGTTAGAGGGCGCCGGACGCGCGCCGGATACCAGCGACCCATTCTGCCAGATCCGCTGCCGGTCTCCCGCATCGGACCCGGACACCACGCCACCGGTGACCGGGAACACCGCTCAGCGCACCGGCGGACGATCCCATCCCGGCGGAAGTTCGTCCGGTACGTCCCAGTCTGCCGGGGGCGTGAAGTCGCACCAGGTGCCGTCGAACGGGAACACACCCGCCTCGGCGAGCGCGATCACCCGCTCCCCCTCGGCCCGGACCGCCTTCTCGTCGGTCACCCAGTAGTCGTCCCCGAACGCGAGCCGCTCGACGAACTCGTCCTCGTCCTTCCACTGCCAGCTCAGGTCCGGGTGCACCACCACGTCGAGGTCCTGGTCCACCACGTCGACGCCGGCCACCGGGCCGTCGTCCCAGCGGACGCCGTGCTCCTCCAGGTTGACGTACCAGTGGGCGAACCGGCCCTGCGCGTCGCGGAACCACCACACCGAGTGCGCCGCCCCGGTGGGCAGGAACTTCAACAGCGGCGGACCGTTCCAGCGGCCGTGCGCCAGCCGGTACGACGACGAGATCCACGTGGCGAACGGCACCGCCCGCATGTTCAGCCCCGCCTCGGTCACCTCGTGGGCCACCGGCGAGTCCCGGGCGATCCACACCAGCAGGCCACGCTCGTCGTCGCTGACCACCCGGCCCGGCCGGACCCACCCGATCCGGCCGTGCCGCACGTTCCGGTGCATGATCAGCCGGCCGGGCTGGAACCGGTCGACGAGCACCTCAGTAGGCGCGGGCGAGGATGGCGACCAGGTCCGGCTCGTCCTCCGAGTCCGGGACCGAGCCGTCGGCCCGCAGCAGGCAGCGCACCGTGACGCCCTGACCGTTCGCCTCGGCCTCGCCGGCCACGCCGACCGCCGACCACGGCACCCGGGCCCAGCCGGTAGCGGCCGCCTCGATCGCCTCGGCGAGGGTGGCCACCTCCACCGTGCGGGACAGCCGGTGAGCGAGCGCCTGGTCGTGCAGCACCTGCTGGTCGGCCTCCAGGGCGGCGAGCACCGCGCCGACCACGTCGGCCACCGGCGTCGGGGACTTCGACCCGTCCGTACGACGCACCACAGTCGCGTTGCCGACGGCCAGGTCACGGGGGCCGACCTCGACGCGTACCGGATAGCCCCGCAGCTCGGCGTCGACGGCCCGGCGGCCGAAGGCGGTGTCGGTCCGGTCGTCGAGCGCGACCCGGACACCTGCGTCGCGCAGGCCGTCGCGCAGCTTGGCCGCCGCCTCCGCGACGCCCTCGCCATCCTTGACGATCATGATGTACGCCTGGATCGGAGCCAGCCTCGGCGGCACCCGCAGACCGTTGTCGTCGCCGTGCGCCATGATCAGGCCACCGAGCATCCGGGTCGACGTGCCCCACGAGGTCGTCCAGGCGTGCTCCCGGCCCCCCTCGGCCGACGAGTAGCTGATGTCGAACGCCTTGGCGAAGTTCTGACCCAGCTCGTGGCTGGTGCCCAGCTGCAGCGCCTTGCCGTCGCCCATCATGCCTTCGCAGGTGTACGTGGCAGTCGCGCCGGCGAACCGCTCACGGGCCGTCTTCAGGCCCACCACCACCGGGATGCCCAGCACGTTGACCATCAGGTCCTCGTACGCCTCGTGCAGGATCCGCCGCGCGTACGCCCGCGCGTCCTCGCGGGTGGCGTGCGCGGTGTGCCCCTCCTGCCAGAGGAACTCGCTGGTACGCAGGAAGATCCGCGGACGCAGCTCCCACCGGACCACGTTCGCCCACTGGTTGAGCAGCAGCGGCAGGTCCCGGTACGAGTCGATCCACTTGGCCATGAACTCGCCGATCACCGTCTCGCTGGTGGGGCGCACCACCACCGGCTCGGCGAGCTGCTTGCCGCCACCGTGCGTGACCACCGCCAGCTCCGGCGAGAAGCCCTCGACGTGCTCGGCCTCACGCTTGAGGTAGCTCTCCGGGATGAACAGCGGGAAGTACGCGTTCTCCGCGCCGGCCGCCTTGATCCGGGCGTCCATCTCGGCCTGCATCCGTTCCCAGATGGCGTAACCGGCCGGGCGGATGACCATGGTGCCGCGGACCGGGCCGTTGTCGGCCAGCTTCGCCTTGGCGATCAGGTCCTGGTACCAGCGGGGGAAGTCCTCCGCGCGGGGAGTGAGCACGCGTGCCATGACCGCACATCCTATGCGTCAGGCGGCACGACGCCGCGCCCGGGAGCCGCCGCGCCGCGCCGCGGTCACCCCCACGCCGGCCGTCGCCGTGCCGGAACGGCTCGACGACGCGCGCCTCGACGGGTCGGCGGCGCGGCCTGGGCGGGTCGGCGGCGCGGCCTGGGCGGGTCGGCGGCGCGGCCGTAGAATTCGACCACCATGACTACATCGACGGACTCGCCCCGCCTGCGCCTGCGGGACACGATCGTGGACGCCGCCCGCACACGGACCATCGCGGCGGGCTGGGACGCGGTCCGGATGGGCGGGGTGGCCACCACGGCGGGGGTGAGCCGGCAGACCGTCTACAACGAGTTCGGCAGCAAGGCAGGGCTGGCCGAGGCGCTCGCCCGCCGGGAGGTGGACCGGTTCGTCGGCGAGGTCCGCGCCGCCCTGCTCGCGCATGGCTCCGACGTACACGCCGGCGCGTACGCGGCGATCGAACGCACCCTCACCACCGCAGCCGAGAACCCGCTGGTCAAGGCCATCCTGACAAGCGCCCGTGGCGGATCTGACGAACTGCTTCCGTACCTCACGACACGGGCCGAGGTGGTGCTCACCGAGGCGTCCGGCACGCTCATCGACTGGGCCGGCGATCACCTACCCGGAGCGGACCGGGCCGCGCTGGCCTTCGCCGCCGACACGATCGTCCGGCTGGTGGTGAGCCACATCGTGCTCCCCCGCTCCCCTATCGACCAGACCGCCACGGCCCTCACCGACCTGGCCGTACGCCTCTTCAGCGCCGCCGCCCGCCCACCCCGCTGACCCCGCACCGCGAGCCGACCGCAGCACACCCGCGCCTGCACCTGCGCCGGCGCCGGCGCATGCCGCAAGATCCGGGCAACTTCCCTGAAGTTGCTGTCTCACGAGCGCCTGAGGCAGCAATAACCCCGATGTTGCGCGGATCTTCCTTCGGTCCCGCTCAAGATCAGGCACGATCCTGGATGTAGTGGCATCCCACGACATCGGAGGCCACTACATCCAGGATCGAGCACGATCTTGCGGCGCGCGCGGGCTGCGCGGCGCGCGGGTGTACGGGCGCGCGGGTGCGCGGGTGCGCGGGTGCGCGGGTGCGCGGGTGCGCGGGTGCGCGGGTGTACGGGCGCACGGGCACGCGGGGCGCGCGAGGCCGCGGAGCAGAAGCGGGTCAGTTCAGGACGCGGCCGCGCAGGATCGTGCGGGACGGGGCACGGACGACGCGCAGGTCGCGGCGGGGGTCCTCGGGGTAGACGGTCAGGTCGGCGAGGCCGCCTTCGACGAGGCCGGGGAAGCCGAGCCACTGCCGGGCGCCCCAGGAGGCGGCGGCGAGTACGTCTAGCGGTGACATTCCGGCCCGTTCGTGCAGGAGCAGCATCTCCTCGGCGGCGAGCCCGTGGTCGATGCCGCCGCCGGCGTCGGTGCCGACGTAGATCGGTACGCCCGCCTCGTGGGCGGCGCGCACCACGTCGGGGAAGCCGTCGCGCAGGGCGAGCATGTGGTCGGCGTACCCGGGGAACTTGGCCCGCGCCTGCTCGGCGATGCCGCCGAACGTGGCGATATTGATCATCGTGGGGATCAGCGCGGTGCCGCGTCGGGCCATCTCGTCGATCAGGTCGAGGCTGAGTCCGGTGCCGTGTTCCACCGAGTCCACGCCGGCCCGCACCATGATCTCGACGGCCGATTCGGAGAAGGTGTGCACCGCGGCGCGTACCCCTGCGTCGTGCGCGGCCTGGACGGCCGCGGTGAGGGTGTCGGCGTCCCAGGCCGGCGCGAGGTCGCCCACGCCACGGTCGATCCAGTCGCCGACCAGCTTGACCCAGCCGTTGCCGGCACGCGCCTGCGTGGCAACCGTGGCGGCCACCTCGGCGGCGCCGACCTCCACCCCGATGTCGCGCAGGTAGCGCTTCGGCGGCGCGACGTGCCGGCCGGCGCGGGCCAGTCGCGGCAGGTCCGGTTCGTCGTCGAGTTCGGGGTACGGGTACGGCGAGCCGGCGTCGCGGATCGCCAGCACACCTGCGTCCCGGTCGACGTGGGCCAGCTCGCGGGCCTGGTCAAGGGAGGTGATCGGGGCGCCGCCGCGGGCGATGCCGATGTGGCAGTGCGCGTCGACGAGCCCCGGCAGGACGAAGCCGCCGTCGACGACCGTCTCCGCCCCGGGGACCGGGGTGAAGGTCACCTGGTCGCCGACCAGCCAGAGATCCCGTACCTCGTCGTCGGGGAGGAGCACACCGCGCACGTGAAGAGCCATGCGCACAGTCCTACCCGATCACCGCGGTCTTGGCGAAGCCGTCGGTCTCACCCACACCGTTCAGCGGGGGCGGTTGTCGCCGCCCTTGCCGAGCTTGTTGAAGTCGATCTTCGGGAGCTTGAAGCCGGGCGGCAGGCCCTGGCCTCCGGCGAGGTCGTTCGGGTCCATGCCCGGCGGGAGCTGCGGCATGCCACCGGGGAAGCCGCCGGACATCCCGGCGCCGGTACGCGGACGGCCGCCGCCCTTGGTGCCCTTGCGCTTGTTCTTCGGCGACTTGGTGGCCTTGCGCCGGCCGCCGCCGGGAAGGCCCATCATGCCGCCCATCTGCTTCATCATCTTCTGCGCGTCGGCGAAGCGGTTGAGCAGCTGGTTGACGTCCATAACCGTGACGCCGGAGCCGTTGGCGATGCGCGCCCGGCGGGAGCCGTTGATGATCTTCGGGTTGGTCCGCTCGCCAGGGGTCATCGACCGGATGATCGCGGTGACCCGGTCGAAGTGGCTGTCGTCCAGCTCGGAGAGCTGGTCCTTCATCTGCCCCATGCCGGGCATCATGGCCAGGACGTTGGCGATCGGGCCCATCCGCCGGACCGCGATGAGCTGGTCGAGGAAGTCGTCCAGGGTGAACTGCTCGCCGCCCATCAGCTTGGCGGTCATCTTCTCCTTCTGATCGGAGTCGAAGGCCTGCTCGGCCTGCTCGATCAGAGTGAGGACGTCGCCCATGCCGAGGATCCGGCTGGCCATCCGGTCGGGGTGGAAGACGTCGAAGTCCTCCAGCTTCTCGCCTGTGGAGGCGAACAGGATCGGCTGCCCGGTGACCTCACGCACCGACAGCGCGGCGCCACCGCGGGCGTCGCCGTCGAGCTTGGAGAGCACCACGCCGGTGATGCCCACGCCGTCGCGGAACGCCTCGGCGGTGCGCACGGCGTCCTGACCGACCATCGCGTCGATGACGAAGATGACCTCGTCCGGCTGGACGGCGTCGCGGATGTCGGCGGCCTGCTGCATCATCTCGGCGTCGATGCCGAGCCGGCCGGCGGTGTCGACGATGACGATGTCGCGGGCCGCCCGCTTGGCGTGCTCGATCGAGGCGCGCGCCACCTGCACCGGGTCGCCGGTGCCGTTGCCGGGCTCCGGGGCGTACACCTCGACGCCGGCCCGACCACCGAGCACCTGGAGCTGCCCGACGGCGTTGGGGCGCTGGAGGTCGGCGGCGACCAGCAGCGGCTGGTGCCCCTGGCCCTTGAGCCAGCGGGCCAGCTTGCCGGCCAGGGTGGTCTTACCGGAGCCCTGGAGGCCGGCCAGCATGATCACCGTGGGTGGCTGCTTGGCGAACTGGAGCCGCCGGCCCTCGCCGCCGAGCACGTTGATCAGCTCTTCGTTGACGATCTTGATGATCTGCTGGGCCGGGTTCAGCGCCTGGGAGACCTCGGCGCTGCGGGCACGCTCCTTGACGGCCGCGATGAAGCCCTTGACCACCGGCAGCGCGACGTCCGCCTCCAGCAGCGCGAGGCGGATCTCGCGCGCGGTGGCATCGATGTCGGCGTCGGTGAGCCGTCCCTTGCCGCGGAGCTTGGTGAAGATCCCGGACAGGCGGTCACTCAAGGTGTCAAACACGCGAACATCCCGTTTGTCAGTGTTCCGGCGGGCACAACGCGGCCGGCACTGCGGAGTCCGACCACCGCTAGGGTAGCCGCCCCGCCGCGGGGCCGCTGGCGGCCCGGGCCTCACCCCGAGACCAACCCCGACTGGTACGCGAAGACGACGAGCTGCGCCCGGTCCCGGGCTCCCAGCTTGCCCATCGCCCGGCTGACGTGGGTCCGCGCGGTCGCCGGGCTGAGCACCAACCGGGCGGCGATCTCCTCGTTGTTCAGCCCTTCGCCGACCAGGCCGACCACCTGGCGCTCCCGGTCGGTGAGCGTGTCCAGCCGGGGGTGCGGGCGCAGCGCCCGCGACGGCCTGGTGGCGAACTCCCGCACCACCCGACGGGTCACCGACGGCGACAGCAGCGCCTCGCCCTCGGCCACCAGTCGGATCGCGCGCAGCAGCTCCGCCGGCCGGGTGTCCTTGGTGAGGAACCCGCTCGCGCCGTGGCGCAGCGCGTCGAAGACGTACTCGTCCAGCTCGAAGGTCGTGAGCACCACCACCCGCGTGCCGGTCAGGTCGGGGTCGGCGACGATGCGGCGGGTCGCCTCGATGCCGTCGATGCCTGGCATCCGGATGTCCATGAGCACCACGTCGGGCCGCTCCCGGCGGGCCAGTTCCACCGCCCGCAGCCCGTCGGACGCCTCGCCGGCCAGCGCCAGGTCGTCCTCGCTCTCCACGAGCGCGCGCAGACCGAGCCGGACCAGGTCCTGGTCGTCGGCGATCAGCACCCGGATCACGGGACCGACCCCACCGGCAGGTGTGCCTCCACCCGGAAGCCGCCGTCCGGGCGCGGCCCGGCGGTGAGCCGCCCGCCCAGCGCGGTGACCCGTTCCCGCATCCCGGCCAGGCCGTGCCCGCTCTCGTCGTCGGCCGGATCCAGGCCGGCCCCGGTGGCCCCCGCGCCCCGGTCGCTGACCTCGACTGTCACCTCGTCGGGGCGGTACCCCACCGTCACCTCCGCGCGGGCCACCCGCGCGTGGCGCAGCACGTTGGTCAGGGCCTCCTGCACCACCCGGTACGCGGCCAGGTCCACCGCCGCCGGCAGCTCCCTGGGATCACCTACCACGCGTACCTCCACGGTGAGTCCGGCTCCGGCGAGCCGGTCGCGCAACGCCGGGAGCCGGGCCAGACCGGGTACCGGCCCACGCTCCGCACCCCGTCGGACGGCGCCGAGGGTGACCCGCAGCTCGTCGAGCGCCTCCCGGCTGGTCCGACTGATCGCGGTCAGGGCGACCTCGGCCTGCTCCGGCCGCTTCGGCAGCAGATGCAGGGCGATGTCCGCCTGCATGCTGATCGCTGCCAGCCCGTGACCCACCACGTCGTGCACCTCCTGCGCGATGCGCAGCCGCTCCTCGTCGGCCTGCCGCCGGGCCTGTTCGGCGCGGTCGCGGGCCTGCTCCACGCGGGTGCGGGCGGCGGCCTCCCGGGTCACGCGCACCACCACCCCCACCGCGAACGGTACGACCACCCAGGCCGAGGCGGGCAGCACTCCCGTCCAACCCGGCGCCGGACCCCGGGCGAAGAAGACGTGGGCCAGCAGCAGGACGAACGCGGCGCCTGCGGCGAGCGCGGCCGGGCGTACCGGCAGCCGCACCGCCACGCCGTACACCGCCACCAGGAACGTGAGCAGGACGGGGCCGTACGGGTAGCCGATCAGCAGGTACGTCGCCGTGGCCACGGTGACCACGGCGAGGGTGACGAGCGGGACGCGCCGCCGGACGGACAGGGCGAGCGCGGCGACGGCGATCAGCAGCCGACAGACGGCGTCCACCGGCCGCGACCCGGGCTGGTTGTCCCCGGCCAGGCCGGTGGCGAGCAGCCCGAACCCGAGCAGCACCAGAGCGAGCAGGGCGTCCGCCGCTCTCGTCTGCCACCCGCCGCGCCACATGGCCGTCATTCTGCCCGCGCCGGGAGCACCCGTCGTGCGTCCGGCGGCGGCACCGCCGCTACGTCCGCCGACGTACCCGCCGCCGGTCTGGCCTGCCGCTCCCCCGCGCGCCGGGAAAGCGGCGGCGCCCACACCGGTGAGCGATATGACTCCCAGGTATGAACATGACTCTGCGGTATGTCGCTCAACGAGGTGGTCGGCTCGCACGAGCAGCGTGCCGTCGTCGCGCGACGCGCGACCGGCCCGACGCGCGACCGGCCCGACGCGCGACCGGCCCGACGCGCGACCGGGGACCGCCGGTCAGACGGCGGCGAGGACGGCGGCCTCCAGGCGGGCTCGGGTGGCGTCGTCCGGCCAGCCGCCCACCAGGTAGAAGGCGTCCACCACGTCGCCGCCGAGGGTGGAGATCCGGGCCGCGCGGACCAGGGCGCCGGCCTCGTCGAGCGCGCAGGCGACCCGGTAGAGCAGCCCGGCGGCGTCGGCGGCGCGCAGTTCCAGGAGCACGGCGTCGGTGGCCGCCTCACGGTGCCACACCACGCGGGGCGCCGCGCCGGCACCACGACCGGCGAGCGCACGCCCGCGCAGGCGCTGGGTGACCGACACGTCCCCGGCGACGGCGCGGCGCAGGTCGGCCCGGAGTGGGACCGGGTCCGGTGGCAGCCCGTACCGGGGTTGCACCCGGCACTCGACCAGGGCCCGGCCGTCGACGGCCGAGGCGTCCGCCGAGATCACTTCCAGCCGGTGCAGCGCCAGGCAGCCGGCCACCGTGGCGAGCAGCCCACGCCTGTCGGCGGCGGCCACCGCCACCCGGTCCTCGGCGAGGTGGACGACAGGCAGCGGCCCGGCCAGCAGCGCCGGGTCCGGAGCCGGAGGCTCGGGCAGTACGCCGGTGTCCAGTGCGGTACGGACCCGGGAGACCAGCTCGGCGACGAGCCGGCCCTTCCAGTCCGACCAGGCCGCCGGCCCGGTCGCCGCCGCGTCCGCGCGGACCAGCGCGTGCAGCAGGTCGAGCGTGCCGGTGTCACCTACCGCCTCCGCCACCGAGGCGATGGTGACCGGGTCCGTCAGGTCCCGTCGGGTGGCCACGTCGGGCAGCAGCAGGTGCAGACGTACCAGCCTGCCGATCAGCTCGGCCTCGGCGACCGGCAGTCCGATCCGGGTCGCCACCGCCTCGGCGAGCGGCACCCCGACCGTGCTGTGGTCACCGGGGAGGCCCTTGCCGATGTCGTGCAGCAGGGCGCCGAGCAGCAGCAGGTCGGGGCGTTCCACCTCGCGGGTGTGCCGGCTGGCCTCGTGTGCGGTCTGCACCAGGTGCCGATCGAGGGTGTAGCGGTGTACCGGGTTGTGCTGGGGCAGGCTGCGCAGGCGGGTCCACTCGGGCAGCCAGCCGTCGACCAGCCCGTACCTGTCACACGTCTCCCAGGCCGGCACCAGACCGGGACCGGCGCCCAGCAGCGTGGTGAGCGCGGCCCTGGCCTCGGCCGGCCAGGGCGCGGGCAGCGGGGGGCAGTACGCCGCCAGCCACTCGCAGGTGGCTCGCGCGATCGGCAGCCGGGTGGCGGCCGCCGCGGCGGCGATCCGCAGGGACAGGCTCGGGTCGGGGCGTGCTCCGATCGCGGTCCGCGCGAGCACCAGCTCGCCGTCGTGTTCGACGACGTCACGGGCCACCGGGCGGCGGACGGGACGACCGTTTCCGCCCCGGGACCTGCCGGACCGCAGCCGGTCGGCGGCCCGGAAGGCGTCGTCCAGGGCGTGGCTGACCGTGCGGGCGTCCCCGGCGGCACGGCGCAGGAGAGCGTCGCCGTTCTCCAGCCCCAGCAGTGCGGCCACGCCGTCGCGTTCCTGGGCGACCAGCCGGTCGACCCGCCGGCCGACCTGCTGGTGCAGGGCGTCGCGGGTGTCCAGCAGGCGCCTGTGGGCGGCGCGTACGGCGGGGCGCAGCGCGTCGGTGATGCCGGCGGCGGAGATGGCCCGCAGCAGCCCCACGTCCCGCAGCCCGCCGGCGGCCTCCTTGAGATCACCCTCCAGCAGGAAGGCCAGCTCGCCGTGGGCCTGCCAGCGGGCCTCGGTGACCGCCCGCAGACCGGGCAGGTGCCGCACGGCGGTACGCCGCCAGTGGTCGGCGGCGGTACGGATCAGCGAGTCGGCCAGTGCCCGGTCGCCGGCCACCAGCCGCGCGTCGAGCAACCCGAGGGCCACCTTGACGTCGTCCTGGGCCACCGACAGCGCCTCGGAGACGGTGCGTACCGAGTGGTCGAGGCGCAGGCCGGCGTCCCAGATCGGGTACCACACCGAGGCGGCCAGCTCGTCGGTGCCGGGCACCCCGGCGTGCAGGAGGACCAGGTCGAGGTCGCCGTACGGCGCGCACTGCCGACGCCCCAACCCGCCGACGGCGAGCAGCGCCACGCCGTCCCGTGCCGGCAGCAGCCCGCGCAGGAAGGCGTCGTACGCGGCCGCCCGCCCCACCCGGGCGGCCTCCCCGATCCCCCCGCGTACGCCGACGACCTCGTTGATCAGGAGGTTCGCGTCGCCGTCAGCTGCCTGACCGGACGCGTTCCCCTTGATCAACGAGGTCATGTCGGTGGTGGTCGAGGTCAGAGGGCGTCGAGGCCGCGCTCGCCGGTGCGTACCCGGACGACCTCTTCGACACCGGTGACCCAGACCTTTCCGTCACCGATCTTGCCGGTACGGGCGGCGCCGACGATGGCGTCCACGACCTTGTCCACGTCGATCTCGTCGGTGAGCACCTCTACCCGGATCTTGGGCAGGAACTCGACCGTGTACTCGGCACCCCGGTAGACCTCGGTGTGCCCCTTCTGCCGCCCGTACCCCTGGACCTCGCTGACGGTCAGCCCGGCAACGCCGAGGGCGTGCAGGGCCTCCTTCACCGCGTCCAGCTGGTACGGCTTGATGACCGCGGTCACCAGCTTCATGTCCAACCCCTCCATCCCAGGAACGTTAACCGGCGACCTTTTCGCTTACGGGCTCGGCGGGCTCGGCCTCCGACCGGGCGCCACTCGTGGTGCCGCCACCGGGGGTGCCGATGCCGGCCATCGCGAACGCGCCGCCGGTGCCGCCGCCCGCCGGGGACAGGTCGTAGCTGCTCTCGGCGTGCTCGGCGATGTCGATGCCCTCGACCTCGGCCTCGCCCCGGACGCGGAAGCCGATCGTCTTCTCGATGACGAAGGCCAGCACCCAGGCGATGCCGAACGACCACACGGTGACGATCAGGCCGGCCAGGGCCTGCCGTCCGAGCTGGGTCGCGCCGCCGCCGTAGAAGAGGCCGTCGGAGGCCCCCACCACGTCGCTGATCGCGGCGTTCACCGAGTTGGTGGCGAACAGGCCCAGCCAGAGCGACCCGATCCAACCACCGACGAAGTGCACACCCACCACATCGAGGGAGTCGTCGAAGCCGAGCTTGTACTTGAGGCCGACGGCGACGGCGCACACCGCGCCGGCGACGACGCCGAGCAGGACGGCCGCCCAGGGGGCGATGAAGCCACAGGCCGGGGTGATGGCGACCAGGCCGGCGATGGCGCCGGACGAGGCGCCCACCATCGTCGGCTTCCGGTCCTTGATCCACTCGACCGCGATCCAGCCGAGCACCGCCGCCGCCGTGGCGAGCTGGGTGTTGATGAAAGCGAGACCGGCGACCGAGTCGACGGTCAGTTCCGAGCCGGCGTTGAACCCGAACCAGCCGAACCACAGCAGACCGGCGCCGAGCGCGACGAGCGGGATGTTGTGCGGCTTCATGCCCTCACGCGGCCAGCCGAGCCGCTTGCCGAGCACCAGCGCCACGGCCAG
Source organism: Micromonospora sp. NPDC047521 (assembly GCF_055587305.1). Classification (NCBI taxonomy): domain Bacteria; kingdom Bacillati; phylum Actinomycetota; class Actinomycetes; order Micromonosporales; family Micromonosporaceae; genus Micromonospora; species Micromonospora sp. NPDC047521. The sequence continues at coordinate 53,248 of NZ_JBVJGN010000001.1, forward strand.
GGCCGCCGCACCGGCGTTGATGTGCACAGCGGTACCGCCGGCGAAGTCGAGCGCGTGGATGTCGGCGCCGATGATGCCGCCGCCCCACACCCAGTGGGCGACCGGGAAGTAGACAAGGGTGGCCCAGCCGAACGCGAAGAGCAACCAGCCGGCGAACTTGGCCCGGTCGGCGATGGCGCCGCTGATCAGCGCGACGGTGATCACCGCGAAGACCATCTGGAAGGCCATGAACACGTAGAGCGGGACCCCGATGCCGCTGGGGTTCTCCGCCGTGGCGCCCCACAGGTCGGTCTCGGCGAGGAAGGTCTTGGTGCCGAGGTACGCGCCCGGGTCGCCCCAGAAACCGTTCACGTCGGTCCCGAAGGCGACGCTGAAGCCGTAGAACCACCACAGAACACTGATGAGCCCGATGGCGGAGAAGCTCATCATCATCATGTTGAGTACGCCCTTGGCCCGGTTGAGGCCGCCGTAGAACAGCGCCAGTCCGGGGGTCATGAGCAGCACGAGCGCGGTCGAAACCAGCAGCCACGTGGTATTGGCGCCGTCGATCGTCGGTGCTTCAGGCACGCTGGCCTCCTAAAAGGTGAAGTCCTCCTTCGCGGCTTTCCGGGGCAGCGTCGCCCGTAGGCCGGTTGCGCGGAAGCTTCGCGGCCGGCTGTTTCGCCCAGTGGCCCGTGCCGGTTTCCGTTTCGTGACAGGTTGTTTCGTACGTGTCACGAAGTCCGCACAGTCGGCGGCATGGACGATGGTGGATCGTTCGAACGGCTCAGCGGAGGGCGTTCTCCAGGGCGTGCCGCTCGTAGTCGAGCAGCCGCAGGTCGCGCATCGGCCGGCGCAGGTGGCCCTTGTGCACGATCCGGACGAACGCCGGCTCACCGGCGGCGGCCATTCGACGGATCCCCTCGACGTGGTCCACGATCCGCTTGCGGATGGTGCGGATCAGCCGGTGCCGGTCCCGCGGGATCAGCCCGTACGCGTCGGCGAAGAGGCGCAACCGGCGCGGCCGGTCCGGACGCTTCCACCCCAGGGTGATCGAGTCCCGGTCCGCGAAGATCGGCACCCACGTCCAGGCCGCGTACGCCACGTCGTAGATCCGGGCGCCTGGCGACGCGAGGTCGAAGTCGATCAGCCCGAGCGTGCCGTCGGGTCGCCAGATCACGTTGTGCGGCGCGGCGTCGTGGTGGCAGATCACCTCGGTGTCCGGCGGCGGCGGCCCGAACGAGCGCCAGACCGCACCCGGCGGCGGGGTGAAGCCGTACTGCGCGTCGTGGAACATCCGCAGCATGGTGGCGACGGTGACAAGCGCCTCGTCGGTCACCCAGTGGGGGGCGAGCGGGTACTCCCCGCACTCCCCCTCCAGGTACGACAGGACCTCGCGGTTGCGTTCGTCCATGCCGAGCGCCTTGGGCGCGCCTGTGAAACCCACGTACTCCAGGTGCCGCAGCAGGGCGTGCACGGACGGGGTCCACGGCCCGGCGTTGCGGCGGACGGTGTCCCCGACCCGGACAACCGTGCTCACGTTGCCGCCGTGCAGCGGGATCTCCTGCGAAGTCACGTACGGTCTCCCGAGGCGCTGCGAGGGGTGGCCGGGGTCGCGCCAGCCCGCGTACGCGCGATCGTCGGTGGTCACCAGAGACTACGCGTCCCGTCCGGTGGCCTCGGTCCCCAGCAGCGCGTCGACGAACTGCGCGGGGTCGAACGGGGCCAGGTCGTCCTTGCCTTCGCCGAGACCGACGAGCTTCACCGGGATGCCGAGCTTGCGTTGCACGGCGATCACGATGCCGCCCTTGGCGGTGCCGTCGAGCTTGGTCAGCACCACGCCTGTCACGTTTACCACCTCGGTGAAGACCCGGGCCTGTTCCAGGCCGTTCTGCCCGGTGGTGGCGTCCAGGATGAGCAGTGTCTCGTCGATCGGCCCCTGCTTCTCGACCACGCGCTTGACCTTGCCCAGCTCGTCCATCAGGCCGACCTTGTTCTGCAGCCGGCCGGCGGTGTCGATGAGCACGGTGTCCACGCCTGTGTCGATGCCGCGCTTGACCGCGTCGAAGGCGACGCTCGCCGGGTCGGCGGCCTCGGGCCCCCGGACGGTTTCGGCGCCGACGCGGGACCCCCAGGTCTCCAGCTGGTCGGCGGCTGCGGCCCGGAAGGTGTCCGCGGCGCCGAGCAGCACGCTGCGGCCGTCGGCCACCAGCACCCGGGCGATCTTGCCGCAGGTGGTGGTCTTGCCGGCGCCGTTGACGCCGACGACGAGCACGACTGCCGGCACGCCCTCCTTCGGGGCGGTCCGCAGCGAGCGGTCCATGCCCGGGTCGAGGGCGTTGACCAGCTCGGCGGCGAGCAGCGCGCGCAGCTCGGAGGCCGAGCGGGTGCCGAGCACCCGGGTCCGTTCGCGGAGCCGGTCGACGATGTCCCGGGTGGCGTCGACGCCCACGTCGGCGCTGATCAGGCTGTCCTCGATCTCCTCCCAGACGTCCTCGTCGAGGTGGTCGCGGGCGAGCAGGCCGAGCAGACCCTTGCCGAAGACGTTCTGCGAGCGGGACAGCCGCGAGCGGAGCCGGACCAGCCGCCCGGCGGTCGGCTCGGGCACCTCGACGGGGGGCGCCTCGATGACCGGTGGCGGCTCGACGAGGACACCAGTGGACAGATCGGACTCGGGTGCCTCGACCGGCGGGCCGGCGAGATCCTCTTCGGCCCTGGTGTCGACCTCGGTGCGGGGCAGCGGGGGCTCGGGCCGCCGCCGCAACCGCGGCACGACCAGCCCGACTGTGCCGGCGATCAGCACACCGAGCAGGACCAGAGCGAGGACGAGATATTCGGCCATGCCGGAATCCTGTCAGATGGCGGCGACGGCGTCCCAGCCACCGCACCCGGCTGGTGCCAGGAACCGGCGGTAGGCTCGGCGACATGCCCGCCGCACACCTCCTCATCGGCCCACTCCTGCGGCGAGTCGTCGACACCAGGGCCACAATCTGGGTGGAGACGGCGGCGCCCGCCGTGGTCACGGTCCGCACCGCCGGCGGCGCCACAGGCACCGCGCCCACCTTCTCGGCGTACGACCACCACTACGCCCTCGTCGTGGTGGAGGGGCTCACCCCGGACAGCACGACCACCTACGAGGTGCTCGTCGACGACGAGCTGGTCTGGCCGGTGGCCAGCAGCGGCTTCCCGCCGAGCGTGATCCGCACCCGGGCGGCCGACGACCGGGACCAGCCGGTCAACCTGGTCTTCGGCTCGTGCCGGGAGACCACCCAGCACTCCACGACCCGCAGGCTGCCACCCGACGCGCTCGACGCGTACGCCAGGCGGTTGATGGCCGACCCGGAGTCCAACGCGCTGCCGGACCTGCTGGTGCTGCTCGGCGACCAGGTGTACGCCGATGTGACCTCGCCGACGGTGCGGCGGCTGCTGCGTCGGCGCCGGCGGCGGCCGAAGGGCGCCCCGGCCGACCAGGTGGTGAGCTTCGACGAGTACACGAAGCTGTACCTGGAGTCGTGGCGCGATCCGGAGATCCGCTGGCTGCTCTCCACCGTGCCGAGCGTGATGATCTTCGACGACCACGAGATCATCGACGACTGGAACACCTCGGCGGCGTGGCGTGCCGAGATGCGCGAGCAGCCGTGGTGGCAGGAGCGGATCGGCAGCGGGCTCGCCTCGTACTGGGTCTACCAGCACCTGGGCAACCTCTCCCCGGACGAGATCGCCGCCGACCCGGTCTTCGCGAAGGTCGCCGCCGCCGAGGACGCCACGGGCGTGCTGCGCGAGTTCGGGCACCGGGTGGACAAGGAGTCCGACCTGGCGCACGACACCGAGCGCTGGCGCGCGGTGCAGTACCAGTGGAGTTACGCCCTGGACCTGGGCCGGACCAGGCTGGTCATGCTGGACAACAGGTGCAGCCGGGTGCTCGAACCGGGCAGCCGGGCGTTGCTGCCGCCCGGCGAGTGGTCCTGGTTCCTCGACCAGGCGCACGGGGTCTACGACCATCTGGTGGTCGGCGCCTCGCTGCCCTGGCTGTTGCCGCAGGGCATCCACCACATCGAGGCGTGGAACGAGAAGTTGGCGGACTCGCGCCGGCCGTGGATGGCCCGCTGGGCGGAGAAGCTGCGCCGGGCTCTGGACCTGGAGCACTGGGCGGCGTTCCGGCAGTCCTTCGAGGCGCTCGCGGAGACGTTCGCCCGGATCGGCACCGGCACCCCGAGGGAGTCCGGCGCGCGGGTGGGCGCCGGTCCGGCGTACGCCCCGCCGGCCTCGATCAGCGTGCTCTCCGGGGATGTGCACCATTCGTACGTGGCCCGGGCCCGGTTCGCCGACCCGGCCGTGGTCACCCCCGTACACCAGCTCACCTGCTCACCGATCCACAACCAGGTGCCGGCCGGGATCCGCCCGTTGATGCGGCTGGGCTGGTCGGCGGGTCCGGCGGGGGCCACCCGGGCGCTGGCCCGTTCGGCGGGTGTCCGTCGGCCGGGGGTGCGCTGGCGCAAGCTGGCCGGGCCCTACTTCGGCAACGCGGTGGCCACGTTGACCCATGAGGGGCGTGGGGCCGACGTGACAATCGAGGGCACCACGAAGGACGGGCACCTACGGCCGGTGATGCGGCGCCGACTGTCGGCAGCCGGCGAGCGGCCCGCGTCGTAGTCTCTAGCCCGTGGATGAGCACCTGCCGGAGCCGATCCGGGCGGTCGAGCACGAGTTGACCGCCCTGTTGCGTCGTGGCCGGGCGGTTTCGTGGGAGATCGCCCGGGAGGTGCACCCGAACCTCGAACCGAACACCTACGGGCTGCTGCTCTGGCTGCGGCGTAGCGGGTCGATCCGGTTGACCGAGTTGGCGGCACGGCTCGGTGTGGGCAAGGGGACGCTGAGCCGGCAGATCAACGCGCTGGAGGTCCTCGGCCTGGTCCACCGCGACCCGGACCCGAGTGACAGGCGGGCCGCGCAGATCAGTCTCACCGAGCAGGGGCAGCACCGGTTCGACGTGGCCCGGGCCGCCCGGTTGGGGGAGTTCCTGCGCGCCCTGGACGGCTGGCCGGACCGGGACGTGGAGGAGTTCGCCCGTCTGCTCGGCAGGTTCAACGACTCCTGGCAGTGAGGCAGCACCGTGGGGAATGAACCTCCGGCTTCACAGGTTGTTGCTTCAGGCAACTAGTTCATGGTTGCCTCGGGCAACACTCCGGCGGCTCACCGCTTTCACCACTCACTCCTCCCGGAGGCAGCAACGATGACCCAGGCGACAGCGCCCACACGGGCGACCGGCGTCGACATGACCCACCGGCAGATCCTGCAGGCCCTCTCCGGCCTGCTGCTCGGCATGTTCGTCGCGATCCTCTCCTCCACGGTCGTCTCGAACGCGCTGCCGCGGATCATCACCGAGCTGCGCGGCGGTCAGTCCGCGTACACCTGGGTGGTCACCTCGGCCCTGCTCGCGACCACCGCGACCACCCCCATCTGGGGCAAACTCGCAGACCTGACCAGCAAGAAGCTCCTGGTCCAGATCTCCCTGGGGATCTACGTGCTGGGTTCGGTGCTGGCCGGCGCTGCACAGGGCACCACCGAGTTGATCGCCTGCCGGGTGCTCCAGGGTATCGGTGCCGGTGGCCTCACCGCGCTGGCCCAGGTGATCATGGCAACCATGATTGCGCCGCGCGAGCGGGGCCGCTACAGCGGCTACCTCGGCGCCGTGATGGCCGTCGGCACCATCGGCGGCCCGCTGATCGGCGGTCTGATCGTCGACACCTCGTGGCTCGGCTGGCGCTGGTGCTTCTACGTAGGCGTGCCGTTCGCCATCGCCGCGCTCGTCGTGCTCCAGAAGACCCTGCACCTGCCTGTCGTGAAGCGGAAGGCGCAGATCGACTGGTGGGGCGCCACCCTGATCACCGCGGCCGTATCGGTGCTGCTGATCTGGGTCTCGCTCGCCGGCGGCCAGTTCGCCTGGGCCTCCTGGCAGAGCGTCGTCATGGTGGTCGGTGCCCTGGTGCTCGCCGCGCTGGCGATCCGGGTGGAGACCCGGGCCGCCGAGCCGATGATCCCGCCCCGGCTGTTCCGCAACCGCACCATCACCCTGGCCGTCGTCGCCAGCATCGCGGTCGGCGTGGGCATGTTCGGCGCCTCGGTCTTCCTCGGCCAGTACTTCCAGATCAGCCGTGGCCAGAGCCCGACCATGTCCGGCCTGATGACCCTCCCGATGATCCTCGGCCTGCTGGTGTCCTCGACGCTGAGCGGCCGGATCATCACCCGGACCGGCCGCTGGAAGCGGTTCCTGGTGATCGGTACGGCACTTCTCACCGCCGGCTTCGCGCTGATGGGCACGCTGCGGGCCGACACCAGCTTCACCCTGCTCAGCGTCTACATGGCGCTGGTCGGCGTCGGCCTGGGCATGACCATGCAGAACCTGGTCCTCGCCGTGCAGAACACCGTCGGCACGCACGAGCTCGGCGTGGCCAGCTCGACCGTGGCGTTCTTCCGCAGCCTGGGCGGCGCCATCGGCGTCTCCGTGCTCGGTGCGGTACTCGCCCACCGGGTCACGGGCTACACGGCAGACGGCCTGGGACGGCTCGGCATCTCCGCAGCCGGCTCGGGCAGCGGCGGTGTCCTGCCCGACGTGCACACCCTGCCCGGCCCGATCCGGGCGGTGGTGGAGAGCGCGTACGGCCACGGCGCCGGTGACATCTTCCTGGCCGCCGCACCCTTCGCGCTTGTCGCGCTTGTCGCGGTGATCTTCATCAAGGAGGTGCCGCTGCGCCAGCACAACGGCTCCCCGGTCGACGCAGAGGTCGAGCGGGAGTCGACAGTCGCGGCCGGCGCCGGCGCGACAGTGGTCCGTACCGGCGAGCAGAGGTGAGGTAGCACCATGAGCCTGGGAGCCCCCGACCGCGAGGAGTACGGCCCCCGGACCCGTCCGCTACCGTTCGAACGCGGCACCGACGGCCCGCGGGTCGTGCTGGTCGGCGTGGACGGCACCCGCACCTCGGAGCGGGCCGGCTGGTACGCCGCCGGCCTGGCCCGCCGACAGGGCGCCGCGCTCGTGGTGGTCTTCGTCAGCTCGACGAGCGGCCTGACCGCCATGCTGCCCGGGATGGACGCCGGCGCCGTCCAGCGGACCCACGACGAGCTGGCCGACGAGCTGCGCCGCGAGTGCCGGCGCGGGGCCGAGGAGTTGGGCGTACCGCTGACGTTCCTGTGCCGGCGCGGCGACGCGTACGCCGAGCTGTGCGCGGCGGCCGACGAGTGCCAGGCCGACATGGTGGTGGTGGGCGCCTCCGAACAGGCCGGTCACCGCCTTGTCGGCTCGGTCGCCACCCGCCTGGTCCGCACCGGCCGCTGGCCCGTCGTCGTGGTGCCCTGATAACCCGTCGCGGTGGGTCGGGAGTGGCGGGCAGGATGCGCGGCATGACCTGGACCGCACCGGAGATCACCCGGACCCCCGAACCGTACGTCGGCGACGAGCGCACCATGCTCGAGGGCTGGCTCGACTACCACCGGCAGACACTGCTGCTCAAGTGCGCCGGCCTGACCGAGGAGCAGTTGCGCACCCCGAGCGTGGAGCCGTCCGGGCTCACCCTGCTCGGCCTCGTCCGGCACCTGGCCGAGGTGGAGGCCTGGTGGTTCCGGGAGAACTTCGCCGGGCAGCGCGTCGACTACCCGTACTTCACCCCGGAGACCCCGGACGCCGACCACGACGTCAGCGCCGCCGACGCCGAGGCCGACTTCGCCATCTTCCACCGCGAGGTGGCGCTGGCCCGCGAGGCCGCCGCCGGCCACTCCCTGGACGAGACGTTCACCGAGGTCAGCGCGAAGAAGCGCACCTTCAACCTGCGCTGGGTGTACGTGCACATGATCGAGGAGTACGCCCGGCACAACGGTCACGCCGACCTGATCCGGGAACGCATCGACGGCGTCACAGGCGAGTGACTGGCGTTCAGTGGTCCAGGGCCGCCCGCAGGTAGCGCAGGTCGGCGTGGCCGCCCCAGCGGTGCGCCGACAGGCCGGCCGCGCGGGCGCCCCGTACGGCCCAGTCCTCGTCGTCGACGAAGAGCACCCGGGCCGGCGGGGTGGCAAGCGCCTGGCAGGCGGCCTGGAAGTACTCCGGGGCCGGCTTGTGCACGCCGAGCGTGGAGGAGTTGACCACCACGTCCAGTTCGCCTACCAGCCCGAGCGCGGCCAGGTCGGCGTCGAGCAGATCGGTGGCGTTGGTGGCCAGGCCGACCCGGATCCCGGCGGCGCGTACCTCCCGCACGAAGTCGAGCACCTCGGTGTCCACCTCGCCCCGGTAACGCTGCCACTGCTCCACCGCCGCGCGGGCCCGGTCCGGTCCTCCGGCCGGCTCGGCCAGGGCGTCGGCCACGCTTGTGACCCAGTCGGCGTGGGTGACCTGCCCGGTGAGCACCGGCTGGAGCCGGCCCCACTGCATGGCGATCTCGGTGAGCACCCCGTCGGCGAGGCCGTACTCCCGCTCCACCCCGGCGGCGACCGCCGGGTCGAACCGGCGCAGAACGCCGTCCAGATCCAGCAGGAGCGCCGTCGCGCGTTCCCGAGCCACTACCTGTTCTCCTCGCCGCGGCTGTGCCGCTGGTCGTCCTCGTCGGCCCGGTTGAGCCGTTGGCTGATCACCTGCGTGACCCCGCTGCGCATGGTCACGCCGTAGAGCGCGTCGGCGATCTCCATCGTCCGCTTCTGGTGGGTGATGACGATCAGCTGACTCTTCTCCCGCAACTGTGCCAGCAACGTGATCAGCCGGCCCAGGTTCACGTCGTCCAGGGCCGCCTCCACCTCGTCCATGATGTAGAACGGGCTGGGCCGGGCGCGGAAGATCGCCACCAGCATGGCCACCGCGGTCAGCGACCGTTCGCCACCGGAGAGCAGCGACAGCCGCTTGATCTTCTTGCCCGGCGGGCGGGCCTCGACCTCGACGCCTGTGGTGAGCAGATCCTCGGGGTCGGTGAGGATCAACCGGCCCTCGCCGCCGGGGAAGAGCACTGTGAACACCTGCTCGAACTCCCGGGCGGTGTCCTCGAACGCGCTGGCGAAGACCTCCAGGATCCGCTCGTCCACGTCCTTGACCACGGTGAGCAGGTCCCGCCGGGTGGCCTTGAGGTCCTCCAACTGCTCGGAGAGGAACTTGAAGCGCTCCTCCAGCGCGGCGAATTCCTCCAACGCGAGCGGGTTGACCTTGCCGAGCAGGGCCAGTTCGCGTTCCGCCTTGGCGGCACGCTTCTCCTGCACCGGCCGCTCGTAGCGGACCGGCTCGGGCACCGGCAGCCCGTCCCGTTCGGCGATCGCCACGTCGGCCTGAGTGGGCGGGACCGGCTGGTTGGGGCCGTACTCGGCGACCAGGCTCTCCACGTCCAGCCCGAAGTCCTCGGCGGCCTTCGCCTCCAGCTGCTCGATGCGCAGCCGCTGCTCGGCGCGGGCCACCTCGTCCCGGTGCACCTGGCTGGTCAGCCGCTCCAGCTCGGCGCCGAGCCGCTTGGCCGCCCCGCGTACCTCCTGGAGCTCCGCCTCGCGGGCGGCCCGTTCCCGGGCGACCGCGTCGCGGTGCTCCTCGGCCGTCGCGATCGAGGTGGTGAGCCGGGTCAGCGCCTCGCGGGCACCGCCCGCGACGGCCCGGGCGATGCCCGCGCCCCTGGTACGCGCGGCCCGCCGGGCGGCGGCGCGTTCCCGCGCGGCGCGCTCCGCGGTGGCCTGCCGCGCGAGGGAGTCGGCCCGGCCGGCGATCGAGGAGACCCGCTCCTCGGCGGTACGCACCGCGAGCCGGACCTCCATCTCGTTCTGCCGGGCCTGCGGCGCCATGGCGGCGAGCTGGTCCCGTTCCTCGGTGGAGGGCTCGGCGTCGACAGGGGTCTCCTCGGCCAGGCGCAGCCGCTCCTCCAGTTCGGCGAGCGCGGTGAGATCCCGTTGCCGGGCGGCCTCGGCGCGGGAGCGGGAGTCGCCGAGCCGGTCGGTCTCCGCCTTCGCCGAGCGGGCCGCGGCGCCCAGCTCGGCGAGCCGGCGGGCGGCGGCGTTGCGGTGGCTCTCCGCCTCGCGCTTCTCGGCGGCGGCGTGCTGCACCCGTTCCTTGGCGGCGGTCACCTCGGCGCGCGCCTCGACGAGCTGGTCGCGCAGCTCCGCGGCGGCGCGCTCGGCGGTGACCCGGTTGGCGCGGGCCTCCTCGACCGCCGCCTGCACCTCGATGTAGCTGGGCGCCTTGGACGACCCGCCGGCCGCCGCGTACGCCCCGACCACGTCGCCGTCCGGGGTGACGGCGCGCAACTCCGGGTTGCCGGCGACAAGCTCCGCCGCGGCGGCCAGGTCGTCGACGAGCGCCACGTCCCGCAGCGCCCGGTGCACCGCCGGACGCAGCTCGGCGCCGCACTCCACCAGGTCGGGTGCCCAGCGGGCGCCGTCGGGCAGCTTCGGGCGCAGCGCGTCGGCGGAGCCGGTCATGCCCGGTCCGGCCGGGCTGCCGACCAGCAGGCCGGCCCGGCCAGCGTCGGAGATCTTCAACAGCCGCATCGCCTCGACTGCCTCGTCGACCCCGCTCACGGCGACCGCGTCGGCGAGCCCACCGAGCGCGGCGGCCAGCGCGGCCTCGTTGCCGGGGGCGACGGTGAGCAGCCCGGCGAGGCTGCCGAGCAGGCCGGGTACGTCGTCGGCGCGGGCGAGCAACGCGCCGGCCCCGTCCTTGCGCCGCAGACCCAGGGCGAGCGCCTCCTCGCGGGCCTTCCAGGTGGCGGCGTCCTTCTCGGCGGCCCGCTCCGCGTCGGCCAGCGACCGTACGGTGGCCTGCGCACGCTCCTGCTCGGCGACCGCCTCGGCGTGCCGGGCGTCCAGGTCGGCGTTGTCCCGGTCCGCCTCGGTGGACTGCGCGGCCACCGCGTCCAGGTCGGCCTGTGCCTGTTCGGCACGGGCAAGCGCGTCGGCGTGCGCGACGGCGAGCCGTTCGATCTCCTCGCCGGCGCTCGTGGTCCGGGCGCGGGCCGAGTTGACCTGGCCGGTGAGCCGGGCCATTCCCTCGCGCCGGTCGGCGATGGCCTTGGCGGCGGCGACCAGCTCCCGTTCGGCGGCGGCGAGCTGCCGTTCCAACTCCTGGCGGTGCTCCACCGCCTCGGCCAGCCGGATCTGGTCGTCGGTGAGGGCCGCGCGCAGCTCCTCCTCCTGCTCGCGGACGCGTTCGGCCTCGGCCTCCAGCTGGTCCGGGTCGCGGCCGGGCCGCTCGTCGTCGCCTGTGGCGCTGAGGTGCCGCAGGCGTTCCCGGGCGAGTTGCTCGATCGAGCGGAAGCGTTCCTGCAGGGCGGACAGCTTGTACCAGGTGTCCTGGGCGGCGGCGAGCAGCGGAGCGTCCTCCGCGAGGGCGGCCTCCAGTTCGCCGAGCCGGCCCTGCACCTCGGCGTGCTCACCCTCGATCTGCTCGCGGCGCTCCCGCAACGCGGTCTCGTCGGCGATCTCCCGGTCCAGGGTGGTCCGCAGGGTGGCCAGGTCGTCGGCGAGCAGCCGCAGGCGGGCGTCGCGCAGGTTCGCCTGGATGGCGGCGGCGCGGCGGGCCACCTCCGCCTGCCGGCCCAGCGGCTTGAGCTGGCGGCGCAGCTCGGCGGTGAGGTCGGTCAGGCGGTTCAGGTTCACCTGCATGGCGTCGAGCTTGCGCAGCGCCTTTTCCTTGCGCTTGCGGTGCTTGAGGACGCCGGCGGCCTCCTCGATGAACGCGCGGCGGTCCTCCGGCTTGGCGTGCAGCATGCCGTCGAGCCGGCCCTGACCGACGATGATGTGCATCTCCCGGCCGATGCCGGAGTCCGACAGCAGCTCCTGGATGTCGAGCAGCCGGCAGGAGTTGCCGTTGATCTCGTACTCGCTCTCGCCGGAGCGGAACATCCGGCGGGTGATGGAGACCTCGGTGTACTCGATCGGCAGCGCGCCGTCGGTGTTGTCGATGGTGAGGGTGACCTCGGCGCGGCCCAGCGGCGCGCGGCCGGCGGTGCCGGCGAAGATGACGTCCTCCATCTTGCCGCCGCGCAGCGCCTTGGCGCCCTGTTCGCCGAGCACCCAGGCGATGGCGTCGACGACGTTGGACTTGCCGGAGCCGTTCGGTCCCACCACGCAGGTGATCCCGGGCTCCAGCTTCAACGTCGTGGCGGAGGCGAAGGACTTGAAGCCCTTCACCGTCAGGCTCTTGAGATACACCTTCTCGATCCTCGTCCGGTGGCCGCCGTACCGTCGCCGGCTGCGCGGACCTGGGTGAACCCGCAGACTAACCCGGTGACGCGAGCGGGCCGGCACGCGACCCGCCCCGGACGGCGTCGCGACGCGCGCGGCACGTCCGCAAGGGTCGCGCGGTAAAGGCAAGCGCGTTTCATGATCGGCTTATCCGCCGGGACTTTCCGCGGTGTCGGCCCGTTTCCGGTATGGCTCAGTGCAAGATCAGGAATCGTCGAACGCGAAAGGGAGCCGGACAGCGTTGCGCGCCGGCACGTGACGTGTCGGCGCGCTTTTCTGCGGTGGTGCGATTCAGTTTTCCGACCCGAAGGTCAGGTCAGCGCCGGCTCGGCCAGACGGAGCAGATCGTCCGCCTCCGCCGCAGCCGCCGCGAGCCGATCATTGTCGGCACGCAGACGCGTGATCTCGAACTCCAGTGCCTGAACCCTGGCACGCAGCCGGGTGACCTCGTCGAGCAGACGCCGGTCGGGCGCTGCACCTACGTGGCCGTAGAGGGCCTTCGCCATGCTGACTCCTTGATATGCGCTGCCGGAAAGGCCGGCCAACGCGCGCCCATTTGTACGCGGCTGTCATTCCAGGCTGTATCTGGGCATGACCGGGCGCGACTGGCGACACCTATATATTGAGCCGAAACCCCTCCTTCGTCAAGTTCTCGCAGGCCGTAGATCATCTCTACGTCGACCTGTCCACTTGTCGGGGGGCTGCCTTCACGGCACGGACACGCTCTGTCCGGACGCCTTTACTGTACGCCCCGATTCCCGGAAGTCCGCCCCCTGGCGTCCCACTTCCCCTTAACTCTTCCTTAGCCACGTTGCCGCAGCTCGCAGGCGGGTCGTAGCGTCACCCGGGCCAACAACCGACCCCGTGGAGGCAGAGGCGTGTACGGCTGGACCGACCCGAACGACCCGAACGGCGCACCCCGGAGCGCCGAGCGGCAGACAGACGAGCCGGACTGGCTGCGCGACCGCCCGGAGCCCCGCTCGGCCTACCTGTTCGGCGACGACCCGGACCGCCCCGACGACGAGTGGCAGCGCGAACAGCCCACCGCCCGCTGGCAGCCGGAGCCCGCCGCGCCCGCCGACGCGTACACCGCCGCCTGGCCGACCCACCGGCCGGTCGACGACGACCCGACGGACTGGCGCGGTCGCGCGGACACCACAGGCGGTTGGCGCGCCGACGCCGGCCCGGAGTCCGCCGACGACTGGAGCGCCGCCGAGGCCGAGCCCACGGCACGGCCCGGCGAGGGGCGGCACCGCTCCCCGCGCCGCTGGCGCCGGCCGCTCATGATCGGCGGTGCCGCCGCCGCGGCCACCCTCGTGGTGAGCTTCGGTGTCGGGGCGCTCGCGCTCCCCGGTGGCGACGACACGGCCAGCGAGCCGACGGCCGTCGACGACACGTACGCCGCGTCGGCGGCGCCCGCCGAACAGCCGGCCCTGGACACCCTCGTCGCGCCCTCCCCGACCGGCACACCCACGGCCGCCGCCCCGCCGAGCCCGTCGCCGAGCAAGGTCGTCAAGCCCAGCCCGACGCCGTCGCGGACCACCGCCGCCTCCCGACGCGTCGCACCGCGCAGCACCGGAGGGATCACCACAAACGGTTCCGGCAGCTCCAGCGGCACCGTGAGCAGCCAGGCGCGCGAGGTGGTGAACCTGGTCAACGCCGAACGGGCCAAGGCCGGGTGCAAGGCGCTGAGCATCGACGACAAGCTGATGACCGCCGCGCAGAAGCACAGCCAGGACCAGGCCGACCACCAGAACATGTCGCACACCGGCAGCGACGGCAGCAACGCCGGTGTACGGCTGGACCGCGTCGGCTACGCGTGGCGCACCTACGGCGAGAACGTGGCCTGGAACCAGAAGACCCCGGCGTCGGTGATGGACGCCTGGATGAACAGCTCCGGCCACCGGGCCAACATCCTGAACTGCGCGTTCACCGAGATCGGCGTCGGCATCGCCAGCAGCAACGGCCCGTACTGGACGCAGGTCTTCGCGGCGCCGCGCTGACCGCGCGTCGTCCGCACCCCCGCGCGTCGTCCGCACCCCCGCGCTCGTTTGACCCGGTGAGGTACGTCGGGCCGAGCGCGGGGCCGGCGTACCGGCCGAGGGCGGCGACGGGCCGCCCGCGACCCGGGAGCTGCCGATGCGGATCCGGCCGCGGCGACCTGCCGCGACGCGTTCACTGCGCCGACTCCTGGCCGCCGGCCTCGTGGCGGTGGTGGTCGTGCCGGCGTACGGGTGCCGCGCCGAGCTGACCCCGCCCGGAGCACCCACCGCCTGGCCGTCCGGCCAGTCCCGCCACTGGCAGTGGCAGTGGCAGCTCACCGGGCCGCTGGACACGACGGTGGACGCGGACGTCTTCCTGCTGGACCCGGTGGACACCACCGCCGCGCAGACCGCCGAACTGCGCTCGCACGACCGTCGACTGGTCTGCCAGGTGCACGTCGGATCGGTCCGGCCGAACGACCCGGACGCCAGCCGCTTCCCGGAGGTCGTACGGGGCGCGGTCGGGCGTCGACCCGGCAGCCGGTGGCTGGACGTCCGGAGTTGGGACGCGCTGCGACCGGTGCTGGCCGACCGGTTCCGGCTGTGCCGGGGCAAGGGCTTCGGCGCGGTGGCCCTCGCCGACGCCGACGGGTACGCGTCCCGCACCGGGTTCCCGCTCGACTTCGACGACCAGTTGCTGTTCAACCGCCGGCTGGCCGAGCTGGCGCGCTCGCTGAGCCTCTCCCCCGGCCTGGTCAACGACGTGCCGCAGGTCGCCGCGCTCGCACCGGACTTCGACTTCGCGGTGAACGAGGAGTGCATCCGCCTGGGCCAGTGCGCCAAACTGCTGCCGTTCGCCGACGCCGGCAAGCCCGTCTTCCACGTCGAGTACACCGGCTCGACAGGCGACTTCTGCGTCACGACCGTCGGCTACGGCTTCGCCTCGATCCGCAAGGACCGCACGCTTGACGCCTCGCGGGACCCCTGCCCGCTGCCCTGAGACGGGCTGGCCGGGCCGCTGTCGCGACCCGGCCACCCACCGTCCGGTCTCAGGGCACCGGCACCAGCTCCGGCGCGGGGGCCGGCGGGTCGGCGGGGACGGGCGCCGGGCGCTGACGCAGGAAGCGGGGAGCCCACCAGTTCGCGTCGCCCAGCATGGTCATCAGCGACGGCAACACCACTCCCCTGATGATCGTGGCGTCCAGCAGGATCGCCGCCGCGAGACCGATGCCGAGCTGCTTCATGTCGATCGTGCTCAACGTGGCGAAGATCGAGAACACGCCCACCATCACGATCGCCGCACTGGTCACCACCCCGGCCGACGAGGTGATCCCGTACGAGACGGCCTCGCGGTTGGGCATGCCCGCCCGTATCCCCTCGCGGATCCGGCTCACCACGAACACGTGGTAGTCCATCGACAGCCCGAAGAGCACCACGAAGAGGAACAACGGCAGCCAGGACACGATGGCGCCCATCGAGGTGAACCCGAGCAGCCCCTCGGCCCAGTCGCCCTGGAAGACCAGCACCAGCAGCCCGTACGCGGCGCCTGCGGAGAGCAGGTTCAGCAGGATCGAGCTGGCCGCGACCACCACCGACCGGAACGTGAGCACCATGACCAGGAAGGTGAGCACCAGCACGAAGCCCATCACCAGCGGCAGCTTGTCGCGGACGTGCTGCGCGTAGTCCTCGCTGTCGGCCACGCTGCCGCCCACCGCGTACTCGATGCCGGGGATGCCCCGCAGCTCGGCCGGGACCAGGTCCTCGCGCAGCGTCTCCAGTGACCGCACCGACCGGTCGTCCCGGCTGGCGTACGGGGTGGCGACGTCCAGCACCGACACCCGCCGGTCGTCCGACACCTGGATCTTCGGGCCGTCCGCCTCGGTCGGCGCGAACAGCGGGTCACCTGCGGCACGGGTGGCCAGGTCGGTGAGAGCGGCGCGGACCCGGTCGGCCTGCTCGGCCGGCGCCCGCACGGCCACCACGTGGTTGGTGCCGGTGCTCGGGAAGGCGGCGGTGAGCCTGTCGTACGCCTGCATGGCCGGGGTGGTGCGGGGCAGGTCCTCCATGCCCGGGAACTTCAGCTTCATGCCCAGCGCCGGCGCGGCCAGGGCGAGCAGCAGCCCGACCGAGATCACCAGGGTCACCACCGGGGCGCGCAGCGCGGGCCGGAGCAGCGCCGGCCAGAGTCGCGGCGGGCGGGGCGTGCCGTGCCGGCCGGTACGTGGCGCGGTCAACCGCCAGAGCAGCGGCACCCGCGGCCGGTCCACCCAACGGCCGAGCCTGGCCAGCAGGGCGGGCAGCACGGTCAGCGAACCGGTGACCGCGACGGCGACCACCAGGATCGAGCCGACGGCGAGGGACGAGAAGACCACGTCGCCGGCGAGCAGCAGCCCGGCCATCGCGATGATCACGGCGAAGCCGGAGACCACTACCGCGTGCCCGGAGGTCTCCGCGGCGATCTCCACGGCGTCCAGACCGGACCGGCCCTTGGCGCGTTCCTCACGCTCGCGGCGGATGTAGAACAGCGAGTAGTCCACCCCGACGGCCATGCCGATCAGCAGGATCACCGGCGACGTGGTGTCGGTGGCCGGCACCAGGTGCGAGGCGAGGGTGGACAGACCCATCGCGGCGGCGACCGAGGAGAGCGCCAGCAGCACCGGGACGCTCGCCGCGATCAGCGCGCCGAACGCGATGATCAGGATGGCGAGGGTGACCGGCAGGCTGAGCAGCTCGGCACGCTTGAAGTCCTTGCCCAGGGTGTCGTCGAGGGCCTGACCGATCGACGGACCGCCTACCTGCTCGACGCGTACCTGCGGATACGCGGTCTGCACGGTGGCTGTGGCGTCGCGCAGCGGCTGCACCCGGTCCGACGCCGTCTCCGGATCGCCGGACATGGTGATCGGCAGCAGCAGCGCGGAACCGTCCCGGGCCGGGACGGGCTGGCCGACCTCGGCGACGCCGGTGACCGTCCGCAGGCGGGCGGCGGCGTCGTCGGCCGCGGCCTTCGCCGCCGCGGCGTCCAGCGCGCCGCCCCGCGAGGTGATGAGGACGTTCTCCACGGCCGGGTCGTCGAAGTCGCCGGCGTCCACGATGAGGCTGGCACGTCCCGCCTCGCCGATCGCCTGGTCGCCGCTCGTGGCCTCGTTGAGACCGGCGGCGTTGCCACCGACGAAGCACACCGCCACGAACACCGCCCACAGGGCGATCGCCCGCCACGGGTGCTCGGCGCTCCACCTCGCCATCCGCACCGTCACCGGTCTGCCAGCCATCTCGGGTCCCCCTGTCACGTCAACCCCCTGTCAACTGTGTTGACGCTAGGGGCGTGACGAGGCGGTCACATCGGGGATCGGCCCTGGCCCGCCCCGGAACCCGTACACAAGGGAGGCCGGCCCGTCCGGCGGCCATTGACCGACGATCGTGGCACGCGCCGGGGTACGGCCCGGAGCGTCAGGCCGCGACCCGCCGATGCCGACCCGGAGCCGGCTCCGGGTCATCCCCGAGCGGCACCCCGAGGTCGCGGCTGGCAACGCGGGCAGCTGTACGACGAACGGTTCATGAACGCCTCGCGGCGGATCGGCGTGCCGCACCGCCGGCAGGGCTGGCCCTCGCGGCCGTAGACGTTCAGCTCCCGGTCGAAGTAGCCGCTCTCGCCGTTGACGTTGACGTAGAGGGCGTCGAAGCTGGTGCCGCCCTCCCTGATCGCCTCGCCGAGCACGTCCCGGACGTGACCGAGCAGCCGCTGCGCCGCCGGGCCGGTCAACGCGTCGGTGGGGCGCGCGCCGTGCAGCCGGGCACGCCAGAGCGCCTCGTCGGCGTAGATGTTGCCCACCCCGGAGATCAGGCTCTGGTCGAGCAGGGCCCGCTTCACCTCGGTCCGCCGTCGGCGCAGCGCGGCGACGAACGCCGTGTCGCAGAACTCCGGATCCATCGGGTCGCGGGCGATGTGCGCGATCTCCGCGGGCAGGTCGGCGCCGCCCTCGCTTACCGACAGTCCGCCGAACGTGCGCTGGTCGACGAAGCGCAGCTCCGGCCCGTCGTCGGCGAACCGGAACCGCACCCGCAGGTGCGTCTCGTCAGCGGTGCCGGGCGGTTGCAGGAGCAGCTGACCGGACATGCCCAGGTGACCGATCACCGCGTCACCGCTGTCCAGCGGGAGCCACAGGTACTTGCCGCGCCGCCGCACGTCGAGCACCGTACGGCCGGTGAGCACGTCGGCGAAGTGCGCGCCACCGGGGACGTGCCGGCGGACGGCGCGCGGGTGGCGGACCTCCACCGAGCCGATCCGGCGGCCGATGACCCACTGGGCCAGTCCCTGCCGGACGGTCTCCACCTCGGGCAGCTCAGGCACGCCCCGCCCCCGCGTCACGGTCGACTGCCGCGCCCACCCGGTCCTGCGCGCCATCGCCCGACGACTGCTGGGCCGCGACGTCGGCCGGCATCACCTGCGCCAGGTGGTCGGCCTCCTCCGTCCGGGCGGCCCGCTCGGCCTGCTCCAGCGGACCCACCGACTCCCGGTCGGCCGACCCGTCCCGGCCAGCCGACCCGTCCTGGTCGTTCTGGTCGGCGAGCGTCCGCCAGGCCGCCTCCGCCGCCCGCTGCTCGGCCTCCTTCTTGCTGCGCCCCTCGGCGCCGCCGTACCGGTTGCCGGCCACCACCACCCAGGCGGTGAACGTCTTGAGGTGGTCCGGGCCGGTGCCCTCGATCCGGTACTCCGGCACCCCCAGCCCGAGCGCGGCCGTCAGCTCCTGGAGGCTGGTCTTCCAGTCCAGCGCGGCGCCCCGACCGGCCGACTCGGCCATCAGCGGGTCGAAGAGCCGGTGGATGACGATCCCCGCGGTGTCCAGCCCGTACTGGAGGTAGATCGCGCCGAGCAGCGCCTCCAGGGTGTCGGCCAGGATGCTCGCCTTGTCCCGGCCGCCTGTGGTCTCCTCGCCCTTGCCGAGCAGCAGGTACGCGCCGAGGCCGTCCGGGCCCAGCCCACGGGCCACGTCGGCGAGCGCCCGCATGTTGACCACGCTGGCACGCAACTTCGCCAACTGCCCCTCGGGCAGATCCGGGTGGTTGTGGAAGAGCGCCGTGGTGATCACCACGCCGAGCACCGAGTCGCCGAGGAACTCCAGCCGCTCGTTGGTGGGCAGACCACCGTTCTCGTAGGCGTACGAGCGGTGGGTCAACGCGCGTTGCAGCAGCTCCGGTTCCAGGCTCACGCCGAACGCGGCTTCCAGGTGACCGACGGACGCCCGCCGCCGCTTGTCGTTGCTCATGTGCGTACCTCGGTGTCGGTGGAACGGTCGGTGTTCTCCGTCGCGACGTCGCCGTCGAGCAGGGCGGAGACCAGGTCGGTGGCGTGCCGCCGCCACAGGTGGGCGGCGAGGGCGATGCCGGAGGCGACATCGTCGGCGCGGGCGGAACCGTGGCAGACGACCACGGTTCCCGCCACGCCGAGCAGTGCGGCGGCGCGGGGGGCGCCACCCCCGGCGGGCGGGCCGCCGGCCATGGCGTACGCGCCCTCGATGGCCTTGAGCAGCACGTTACCGGTGAAGCCGTCGGTGACCACGACATCGGCGCGCGCGCCGAGCGTCACGTCGTACCCCTCGACGAGGCCGACGTAGCGTGCCCCGCCGGGCAGCGGCTCGACGGCCAGCAGCGGGTCGGTCGCGCGGCGGACCCGGTCGCCCTTGCCCGCCTCGGTGCCGACCGAGAGCAGGCCGACGCGGGGCGCGGCGATCGAGTGCGCCACCTCGGCGTACGCGGCGCCGAGCACGGCGTGCCGGGCGAGGGTGGCGGGGCGGGGCTCCAGCGAGCCGCCGACGTCGAGCAGCACTACCGGCCCGGTGAGCGCGGGCAGGGTGGCGGCCAGGGCGGGCTGGCGGATCTCCGGCCAGCGGCCGAGACCGAGCACGGCGGCGGTGACTGTCGCGCCGGTCGCGCCGGCCGAGACCAGGGCGTCGGCGGTCCCGTCGCGCACGGCGGTGACCGCGGCCCGCACGGTGCTCTCGGCCCGGGCGGCGCTGGGGTGGTCGGCCATGCCGACGACGGCACGGACCGGCCGCACGGTGATCCGGGACCGTTGGGCCGGGTCGAGCGCGGCGATCATCTCGTCGGCGACCTCGGTCGGACCGACGAGCAGCAGGTGCAGGTCAGGGTCGGCGCGCACGGCCCGCAGAGCGCCGTCAACCACGACGGCGGGAGCATCGTCCCCGCCGAGGAGGTCAACGGCGATCCGCGCGGTGCCCGGCTCCACCGGAACGCCGACCGGGTTGGGCCGGCCGGCATCGGAGGGAGCCGGGGCACCGGGCGAATGCCAGGGTGCGCGCGCCGCCCGACCCGGGGTCGGGGGCGTCACTCGGCGTCCAGGTCAGACCTCGATGACCTGGCGGCCGTTGTAGGTGCCGCAGACGGAGCAGGCGGCGTGCGGCAGCTTCGGGGACTTGCACTGCGGGCACGCGACGGTCGCGACCACTGTCGCCTTCCAGTTCGCCCGGCGGGACCGGGTGTTGCTGCGCGACATCTTGCGCTTCGGGACGGCCACGGTTCTTACTCCTCTGTACGGGTCAGTTGCGACAGGCCCGCCCAACGCGGGTCGATCTGCTGGTGACTGTGGTCGGCCGGCAGATCGTCCCAGTGCGCCCCGCATTCGGGGCACAGTCCTGGGCAGTCCTCCCGGCAGAGCGGGTTGGTCGGCAGCGTGAGCACCAACGCGTCCCGCAGCGCCGGCTCCAGGTCGATCAGATCGCCCTGCATCCGGCCCACCTCGTCCTCGTCGGTCGTGGCGTCCGTGGTGCTGTTCTCGTACGCGTACAGCTCCTGGATCGTCACGGCCATCGATTCGTTGATCTCGCGTAGGCAACGCCCGCACTCGCCCCGGATGGGACCGGTGATGGTCCCGGAGACGAGCACACCCTCGGACACCGACTGCAACCTCAGATCGAGGTCGAGGTCCGCGCCCTCCGGCACGCCGATCAACTCCACACCGAGGTCCGTCGGTGCCGGCACGACCCGCTGGACCTCACGCAACGCACCAGGGCGGCGCGGCAGGTCCCTCGTGTCGAGGACCAGCGGCGACCTGGGGTCGAGTGTCGATGGCGAGTGCTTGGGCATAGTCAGACTCCGGCCGGTGAGAGGCCGACAAAAAAGGTTACCTGGGCGACCGCCGGACCGTCGAACCGGGGGCGACGCCCGCCCGAGAATGTCGGCTGGTGAGGTGCCGCTCAGAAGGGTAGCGGGCGTTCGGCCTCATCCCCACCGAAGGTGCCGATCTCGCGCAGCGCGTGCATCTTGTCGCGGCCACGCTCTATCGACGCCAGGGCCCGGGTGAGGAACTGCTCGAAGTTGGCCAGCGCGGTGTCGACGTAGTCGTCGACCTCCTCACGCAGGCGCTGCGCCTCGGCGCGGGCCTCGGCGATGATCCGGGCGCCCTCGTGCTCGGCCGACACGGTGATCTCGTTCACCGACACGAGGCGGGCGTGTTCTGCCTCACCCTCGCTGATGATCCGGTCCGCCTCGCGCTTTCCGGCCTCCATGATCTTGTCCCGCTCGTCCAGGAGCGCGGCGGCCCGGCGCAGGTCGGCGGGGAGTTCGGCGCGCATCTCGTCCAGGGCCGCGATCATCTCGCCCCTGTCGACCATGCAGTTGTTGCGCGACATCGGGACGGAGCGGGCCTGCTCCACCATGGCGATCAGTTCGTCGATGCGATCGAGCGGGTCCACCGGTACCTCACTCCTGTCGTTCGTCGGCCGACCTCCATGATGCGGGCTACGGCCGGTCCCCCGCTTGACCAATCATGTCGTGCCCACCCCACACCTGCCCCATCCACCCCAACCCGGCGCGTCGCGCCGTCATCGCGCTCCGCGATGGAGCCACCCCGCCACCTCGTCGATCTTGCACTTCCTGCATCGACAAATGCCGCAGCTGAGCCCATTCCACCGACCGAAGCCGCAAGATCGCGGGGTGCGGGGTGGGTCAGGGGCGAGGGGTTAGGCGGGCCTGGAGGGCCTCGCGGACCGGGTCGGGGACGTGCGCGGAGATGTCGCCGCCCCACTTCGCCACGTCCTTGATCAGGCTGGACGAGATGAACGAGTAGAGCGGGTTGGTCGGCATGAACAACGTCTCGACACCGGCCAGACCGATGTTCATCTGGGCCATCTGCAACTCGTAGTCGAAGTCGCTGACCGCCCGCAGACCCTTGATCAGCACGCTCGCCTGCTGCGCCCGACAGAAGTCGACGAGCAGCCCGCGGAACGACTCGACCCGCACGTTGCCGTACGAGGCGGTCACGTCGCGGAGCATCTCGATCCGCTCCTCGACGGTGAACAGGCCGCTCTTCGACTGGTTCATCAGCACGCCGACGATCACCTCGTCGAACAGCCGGCTGGCCCGACCGATGATGTCGAGGTGTCCGTTGGTGACCGGGTCGAAGGAGCCGGGACACACCGCACGTCTCATGATCGGCGACCGTACCAAAGAGTGGTCTCGCCGTAACGGCGACTGCGCTCCGGGGTGATCCCCTCCACCCAGTCGAACTCCCTGGTCCGCCGGGACCGCTCCACCACCACAAGCGCGTCGGGCGCCAGCCAGCCCCCCTCGACAAGCGTGGTCAGCAGCGCGGTGATCTCCGCCTCCGGCACCGCGTACGGCGGGTCGGCGAAGACCACGTCGTACGGGCCGCCGTCCGGTCCGGCGGCCAGCACCGTCGCGACCCTGCCGGTGACCAGCCGGACGGCCGAGCCGGCCCGCAGGGTCGTCACGTTCTCCCGGATCACCCGGGCCGCCCGGGGGTCGGACTCGACGAGCAGCACGTGCCCGGCGCCCCGGGAGAGCGCCTCCAGACCCACCGCGCCGGAGCCCGCGTACAGGTCGGCGAAGCGCGCGCCGTCGAGGTCGACCTCGGACTCGACGGCGCTGAACAGCGCCTCCCGGACCCGGTCGGAGGTGGGTCGGGTGCCGGCGCCGGGCGGCGCGGCGATCCGCCGGCCGCCGAGCGTCCCGGCCACGATCCGGGTCACGGTCTCCTCCTGCTCATGACCTCGACGCTACGCGACCCCCGGGAGCGGGCGTTCGACACGGTCGGTACCGCCACGAGGACGACGTGATCACTTCTCGTATATCAATGATCTCAAGTTCATAACATCCGTCTTAGCAAATCCTGAGCGCTGTAACACACGCGGCGATCTCGCTAGGGTCTGCCGGGTGTCGGCGGCAACCCACCGGCCCACGGCTCGGGAGGGCGCCTCTCCATCGACGTGCAGTCACCGTCCACTGTCGCTCCCGTGCCACCCCCCTGACGCTTCAGCACTCCAGGAGTACCCGTGATCCGTCCCAAGCTGTCGCTCCGGCGACCGCTGGCCATCCTGGGAGCCGCCCTCATCGGCCTCACCGGGGTCGTCGCGGTGGCCACCCCAGCCAGCGCCCACCACACCACGATCACCGCCAAGGTCGACTGTGACCGGCTCACCGGCGAGCGCGTGATCACGTGGAAGGTGGTGAACAGCGAGGTCAACAAGGGCGCGACGCTCCGCAAGGTGACCGCCGAGCCGAACACCCCGGTGACCGTGGCAGTGGAGGGTGCGAAGACGGCCCCGCTGCAGGGCTGGGTCATCCCCGAGGGCTCCTTCGTCGAGGCCACCCAGCGCGTCCCCGGCAACACCGCGAGCGCCAAGCTGACGGTGGACGGCAGGTGGTACAAGGAGGGTCAGAAGACCGAGAAGAACACCAACGACGGCAGCATCAACCTCGCCGCCGACAAGTCCTGCACGCCGGCCCCGAAGTGCGTCGAGGTCGACAAGGCCAAGTACAGCCACACCTTCGACGGTCCGAAGGGCACCGCCACCGTCAAGCTCGACGGTGACCTGCCGCTCTGCGGCGAGGGCAAGCAGTGGTTCACGCTTGTGTCGTACTTCGCGCCGCGGCCGCAGTTCGCCACCCCGCAGTACGTCTACGGGACGCCGGACAGCGACTTCGTCAGCAGCAGCCAGACCGAGATCACGCTGAACGTGGAGATCCCGGACTGCCACACCCAGGTCGACCTGATCTGGGGCGGTAAGGACCAGGTCATCGACGAGCTGGTCGACGGCGGCAAGCGCTACGACAACAAGAAGCTCGGCTCGCCTGGCGCCCCGGGCAACCGGTCCAAGGGCCCGCAGGGCTGGTACAACGGCGGCAGCAAGAGCTGCACCACCCCGGCCTCGACCTTCGCGTCCAACTGCGACGGTTCGGTCGCCGTCTCGCTGAGCAACGACGGCAAGATCAGCAAGTACGCGGTCGAGTTCGAGGTCAAGGGCGAGAACGGCTTCACCAAGAAGGTCTCCGTCCCGGCCGGCAAGGCCGACACGAGCATCGTGGTGCCCGCCGCCGACGCCGGCAAGATCGAGGTGCTGGTCGACGGCAAGGTCATCGAGAAGGGCACCTACTCGTGGGAGCGCCCCGAGGACTGCCCGCTGCCGGCCGTCACCACCAAGGCCGACTGCAAGGAGTTCGCCCTCACCGTGACCAACCCCGAGGGTGGTCTCCCGGTCAAGGCGACGTTCACCTACGGCGACAAGACCGAGACCCGTACGGTCGCGGCCGGCGCGTCGGAGACGGTGACCTTCAAGGCCGGCAAGTCCGAGACCGCCCTGGTCACCCTGCCCGAGCTTGACCTCGAGCTGCAGGCGGCCTACGCGCCGGAGGGCGACTGCGGCGGCTCGGGCGGCGGCGGCGAGGAGCCGGGCCTTCCGGTCACCGGTGCGGCGGCGGGCGGCATCGCCGCCGGCGCGATCGCGCTGCTGATCGCGGGCGCGGTGCTCTTCGTCATCGCCCGTCGGCGTCGGGTGACCTTCACCGCCTGACCTGACCTGCGCTGAACCCGAGGGCGCGTCGACCATCCGGTCGGCGCGCCCTCGGTCGTCGTGGTCCCGGTGTCCGCACGGATGCGCCTGCCTCCGGCGGGCCGAGTGGAGCGGGTACACGGGCGGCGACGTCATCCTGCCGGCCGCCTACACGGTGCCGGGCGCCTGACACCAGGCCCCGACGCCGGGCGTCAGGTGAGGGCGACGGCGTCAGCCCTTTTCCAGGTACTCCGCGCGGTCCTCGTCGACCAGGGCCGCGACGGACGCGGCGAGGGCCGGGTTGCGGGTCAGCTCCGGGTCGTCCTCGATCAGGGTGATCGCCTCGGCGCGGGCGTCGCGGATCAGGTCCGCGTCGCGTTTGAGGGACAGCAGGCGCAGGTGCGAGCGGTGCCCGGACTGGGTGGCGCCCAGCACGTCACCCTCGCGGCGTTGCTCCAGATCCAGCTCGGCGAGCTTGAAACCGTCGCTTGTGGACGCCACCGCGTCCAGGCGTTCCCGCGCCGACGAGCCCTCGGCGGCCTCGCTGACCAGCAGGCACAGCCCGGCGGCGGAGCCCCGGCCGACCCGGCCGCGTAGCTGGTGCAGTTGGGAGACACCGAACCGGTCGGCGTCCAGCACGATCATCACGGTGGCGTTCGGCACGTCCACGCCGACCTCGATCACGGTGGTCGCCACAAGCACGTCCAGGTCACCGGCGGCGAAGGACCGCATCACCGCGTCCTTCTCGTCGGCGGGCAGCCGGCCGTGCAGCACCCCGATCCGCAGCCCGTGCAGCGGCCCCTCGGCCAGCAGCGGGGCCACCTCGGTCACGGCCAGCGGTGGGCGGCGGCCGTTGTCGTCCTCGGGTGGCGGTTCCTCGTCCGATACCGGTCCGTCACCGATCCGCGGGCAGACGACGTACGCCTGGTGCCCGGCCGCCACCTCCTCGCGCAGCCGGCGCCACGCCCGGTCCAGAAAGGCGGGCTTCTCGGCGGCCGGCACCACGTGCGAGGCGATCGGCGAACGGCCCCGGGGCAGTTGGGAGAGGGTGGAGACCTCCAGGTCGCCGTAGACGGTCATCGCCACCGTGCGCGGGATCGGGGTGGCCGTCATCACAAGCGTGTGCGGCGGCTGGTCCGCCTTGGCCCGCAGCGCGTCGCGTTGCTCCACACCGAAGCGGTGCTGCTCGTCGACCACCACGAGGCCGAGGTCGGCGAAGTCGACACCCTCGTACAGCAGGGCGTGGGTGCCGAGCACGATGCCGGCCGCGCCGCTGGCCACCTCGGCGAGCGCCCGGCGGCGGGCCGCCGCGCCAAGTGAGCCCGTGACCAGCTCGACCCTCGTGGCGTGCTCGGCGGAATCCAGCTCACCGGCACGCCCGAGCGGCCCGAGCAGGTCGAGCATCCCCCGGTGGTGCTGCGCGGCGAGCACCTCGGTGGGCGCCAGCAGCGCCGCCTGCCCGCCCGCGTCGACCACCTGGAGCATCGCCCGCAGCGCCACCACCGTCTTGCCCGAGCCCACCTCACCCTGCAACAGGCGGTGCATCGGGTGCGGCGTGGCCAGGTCCTCGGCGATCTCCACGCCCACGTCGCGCTGCCCGGCGGTCAGCTCGTACGGCAGTCGGGCGTCGAACGCGTCCAGCAGCCCGCCGGGGCGCGGCGGGCGGGGGCGGGCCGGCCAGTCGGCGGCCCGGTGCTTGCGCTGCACCAGGGTCAGCTGGACGGCGAACGCCTCGTCCCACTTGAGCCGCCGCCGCGCCCGGTAGAGCGCCTCCTTGGTGGACGGTCGGTGGATCTCCCGAAGCGCGGCGCCCAGGTCGACCAGGTTGCGACCGGCCCGTACGGACGCCGGAAGCGGATCCTCCGGCGGGGTGAACGTGTCCAGGACGACGCGTACGCAGCGGGCGATCACCCAGGTCGGCACGGCCGCCGCGGCCGGGTACACGGGGATCAGCGCGCCCGCGAACTCCTCGATCTCGTCGTTGACCGCCGCCTCGCCCTCGCCGCCCTCGCCGAGCAGGACGTACTCCGGGCCATTCAGCTGGCGTTTGCCCCGGAACTCGGTGACCTTGCCGGCGAACAGACCCCACCGGCCCGGACGCAGCTCGCGTTCGCGCCAGGCCTGGTTGCCGAAGAACGTCAGCGTGAGCACACCCCCGGAGCCGTCGCCGACTGTCACCTCCAGCAGGTTGCCCCGGCGCTGCCGCATCGGCCGTACGGCGGTGCGCTGCACCTGGGCCAGCACGGTGACCTGCTCGCCCACGTCCAGGGAGCGGATGTCGGTGTGCTCGCCGCGCTCGTCGTACCGGCGCGGGAAGTGGTAGACCAGGTCACCCGCGGTGTGCAGGTCGAGGTGGGAGGCCAGCGCCTTGGCAGTCTTGTCCCCGACGAGCTTCTTCAGCGGCGTGTCCACGGTGGCCGGCTCGCTCATTCGACCCCCACCAGCAGTGGATAGAACGGTTGACCGCCCGGGTACGCGTGCACCTCGACGAACGGCCAGCGCCGCGCGACGTGCGCGCGGACGGCGTCGGTGAGCCCGGCCGGGGCGTCCACCCCGGCCAGGAGGGTGACCAGCTCCCCACCGCCGCCGAGCATCCGGTCGACGACGGCGGCGCAGATGTCGGTGAGGTCGGCGCCGATGAGGTGCACCTCCCCCTCGACCAGCGCCAGCACGTCGCCGGGCTGGCACGGGCCGGCGACGGTCAGCGCCTCCCGGCTGGCGTGGCAGACCTCGGCGTAGCGGCAGGCGCCGGCGGCCTCGGCCATCGCGATCACGTCGTCCTCGAAGCGGCGGGTGCCGTCGCGGACCGCGAGGGCGGCCAGGGCCTGCACCGGTGAGCGGGTCGGCACCACGCTCACCTTGATGCCGTACCGGTGTGCCTCGCGGGCCGCCGCACTCGCCACCGCCTCCGTGTTGGGGTCGTTGGGCAGCACCACCACCCGGGCGGCGTTGGTGCTGCGCACCGCGTCCAGCAGCTCGCCCGTCGACGGGTTGCCCGGCACCACTGTGGCGCCCTCCGCGGCGAACAGCTCGGCGATCCCGATGCCGGTGGCGACCACCACCGCCGCCCGGCTGGCCGTGGCCGGGCCTGGCGACTCCTGCTGGTCGGCGAAGCGGGTCACCGAGATCCGGTACGGTCGGCCGGCGGTGACACCCGCCTCGACCGCCGCGCCCACGTCGTTGACGTGCACGTGCACGTTCCAGGTGCCCACCGGCTCCCGCCCGTCACCGACGACGACCAGGGAGTCGCCAAGCGCGTCAAGCGTCAGGCGCATCTCGTCGACCGCCTCGGCCGTGGCGTCGAGCAGGAACTGGACCTCGTAGGCGTACTCATCGGAACCTGTCTCGCGGGCGACCGTGGCCGCCGGGCGGGCGGTGCGAGGGGTCGGCGCCACCGGTGCCGCGCCCTCCCCGGAGAGCACCTCGACCAGGGCGTCGAGCAGCACGCAGAGTCCTCTGCCGCCGGCGTCGACCACGCCGGCGCGGGCCAGGGCCGGCAACTGCTGCGGCGTGCGCGCCAGCGCCTCGGCCGCCGCCCGCGCCGCGGCGCGGGCCACCCGGCGCAGGTCGTCGGTGTCCGCGCGCTCGGCCGCGTCGGCGGCGGCGGCGACCACTGTGAGCAGGGTGCCCTCCACCGGCCGGCCGACCGCGCTGTACGCGGCGGTGGTGGCGGACCGCAGCGCGACTGCCAGCTCCCGACCGCGCACCACGGGCACGGCGGCGACGGCGTCGGCGAAGCCGCGCAGGATCTGCGACAGGATCACCCCGGAGTTGCCCCGTGCCCCGAGCAGGGCGCCCTGCGCCATCAGCCGCGACGCGTGCCCGTGCGCGGTCGACCCGCTGTCGGGCAGCGTGTCCAGATCCATCGCGAGAGCCTGCTGGGCCGATGTGAGGGTGAGCACCAGGTTGGTGCCCGTGTCGCCGTCGGGCACCGGATAGACGTTGAGCTGGTCGATCTCGCTCTGGTGGCGTTTCAGCGCGGCCAACCCACCCACACACCAGCGGCGGACCGCTGCGGCGTCGAGGGTGTCCAGCACGGCCAGAAGCCTACTGGCGCTGACTGACACCCGTCGGACTCGTCCGGCGTGTCCGCTGGACCGGGGCGGTTGGCCGGGTCGGCGGGTCATCGGGTAACCTGACCAGGTTGCCCGGGCAGCACCTGCCGGCGACCCCGTGAACGTATCAATCCCAGGAGTATCCCGTGGCTAGCGTGTGCGACGTCTGTGGCAAGGGACCGGGCTTCGGCCACAACGTGTCCCACTCGCACCGGCGGACCAACCGCCGCTGGAACCCGAACATCCAGTCGGTGCGTACCCCGGCCGGTGGCGGCAACACCAAGAAGTTGCAGGTCTGCACCTCGTGCATCAAGGCCGGCAAGGTCACCCGCGCCTGACGCGCGGCACCACCCTCTTCGATACGGCTCAGCCGGCGGACCGCTGCGGTCCGCCGGCTTTTGTCGTGCGCGCCGACGGGCGCTTCCCTGTCCGGTCCGCGCCCGGCCGTCCGCTTCCTCGGGCAGGTCAGAGGGTGCGGCCGAAGGAGACGCAGCCCTCGGAGTCCTTGTAGAAGCCGAAGTTCGGGATGCGCTCGTAGCCGGCGGCCGTGTACATGGCGATCGCCTCGGGCTGCTTGTCGCCGCACTCCAGGACCATCCGCTTGCGGCCCTGCTCACGCGCCGACCGTTCGACCGCCGCGAGGACGCTGCGGGCGACGCCACGCCCCCGGACCGCCGGGGCGGTGTACATCCGCTTCAGCTCCGCGGTGTCCGCGCCGTGGCTGCGCCAGCCCCCGCAACCGACCGGTTCGCCGGCCAGGTAGGCGACGAGGAACGCGCCGTCCGGCGGCTCGAACTCGGTGGCGGCCACCGGGGTGTCGTCGCCGGTGCCGCCGTAGCGGGCACCGAGGTCGGCCAGCGCGTCACGGATCAACTGCTGCGCCACAGGTGCGTCGAACCGCACCAGCCGGATCTCGATCTCACTCACGGTGTCCAGGGTACGGCGGCCACCGGGCCTCACCGGAAGTGGTCCCAGCCGGTCGGGCCGTCGTAGGGCACCCCGTCGACTGTCACGCCGGCACCCTCCGTCACCACGCCTATCGCCCGCCACTCCGGCGGCAACGCCACCGCCGGGGGGAAGGTCGCGGCCAGCGCATGGTCGTCGCCACCGGCCAGGATCCAGGTGTACGGGTCGACGCCGAGGGCCTGCGCCGCGTCGGCCATCTGCCGGGGCACCTCGAACGCGTCCCGGCGCACGTCGACCGCCACCCGGCTGGCCGCCGACACGTGCCCGAGGTCGGCGAGCAGGCCGTCCGACACGTCGATCATCGAGGTGGCGCCCAGCCGGGCGGCCTGCGGCCCCGCCTGGTACGGCACCAGTGGCCGCCGGTACGCCTCGACCAGCAGCCGGGGCGTCCGGAAACCGCGGGTGAGTACGGTCAGCCCGGCGGCCGCGTACCCGGTGCGCCCGGCCAGGGCGAGCACGTCCCCCGGGCGGGCGCCCGAGCGCACCACAGGCGCGCGGCCGTCGAGGTCGCCGAGCGCGGTCACCGCGACGGTCAGGGTGGGGCTGGCCGACATGTCCCCGCCGACGACGCTCGCGCCGACCGTGCCCGCCTCCGCCGCGAGCCCGTCGGCCAGCTCCTCCGCCCATCCCGTGGGCAGGTCCGCAGGCATGCAGAGGGCGACGAGCAGGGCGGTCGGGGTGGCGCCCATCGCCGCGATGTCGGCCAGGTTCGCCGCCGCCGCGCGGTGTCCGACGTCACGCCCCGACGACCAGTCACGCCGGAAGTGCCGTCCGTCGACGAGCACATCCGTGGAGGCCACCACCCGGGCGTCCGGCGCGGCCACCACAGCCGCGTCGTCCCCCGGGCCCAGCAGGGTCGTCGGCCCGACCGGCAGCCGGGCGGTGACCCGCCCGATCAACCCGAACTCGCCGATACCGGCCACGCTGGCGCCGCCGCCGACGTTCCGTCCGTTCTGCCCGGCACCGCCGCGCTCGCTCACCGCTGCTCCTTGACCACCGATAGGGATCGGACCTGCTCCGTAAGGTAGTTTCACCCTTCGGGCCGCCCCGCGGCGGCGACGGACGGAGGTCGAGTCGTGGTACAGGCGTACATCCTCATCCAGACCGAGGTCGGCCGGGCACGTGACGTGGCCGGTCTCATCGCGGACCTTGCCGGCGTGGTACGCGTCGACGCCGTCACCGGGCCGTACGACGTGGTCGTCCTCACCGAGGCCAACACCGTCGACGAGCTCGGCAAACTCATCGTCAGCAAGGTGCAGATGGTGCCCGGCATCACCCGCACCCTCACGTGTTCGGTGGTGCGGTTGTAAGTGGACGAGATGACTACCTCCTCCGCTGCTCTGGACGACGACGAGACGCGCGGCACGACCGGCGGGACGCCCGAGCCGGCTGACGGTATCCGCGAGTCCGCCGAGCCGGGCGCCGACGCGCCGAGCGGCCGGGACCGGACGATCCGTGGAGCCGCGCTGGTCGCCACGTTGATCGCGTTGCCGGTCACCCTGCTGGTCGCCCTGCTGGCCTTCTCGAAGCTCTCGCCTGACACTCCGGCCGCCGCGCCGAGCCCGTCGGCGACAAGCGTGCGGGCGCAGTCCACCGCACCTGTGGAGATGGCCGCCCCGGCGCTGGCCGACCGCCCGGCCACGGTCTGCCGCGCGCTGGTCTCCCAGCTGCCGCAGACCATCCGCGACCTGGCCCAGCGTCCGGTCACCGCCGGCCCGGAGCAGAACGCGGCGTACGGCGACCCGGCCCTCACCGTCGCCTGCGGCGGCCCCGCGCCCACCGTTCCGGCCACCGACGAGGTCTGGCGGGTGAACTCGGTCTGCTGGCATCCGGTCGAACAGGCCGACGCGACGGTGCTCACCGCTGTCGACCGGGAGACACCCGTCACCCTGCGCATTCCGCGCTCGTACGAGCAGCCGTTGCAGTGGGCGGCACCGATCTCCAACACCATCGTGGCGACGGTGCCCTCGGGTGGCACCGCCCCCGCCGGCTGCCGGGGCTGACCCGACCCGCGCCGGCTCGGCGCGGGAGGGCAGGCGGTCTCAGTGCAGGCCGACGCCGCGCCGCTGCGCGGTACGGATCAGACGGTTGACCAGCTTCGGGTACTCCAGGCCGGCGGCCGCCCACATCCGCGGGAACATCGACGTCGGGGTGAACCCGGGCATCGTGTTTATCTCGTTGAGGTAGATGTCCAGCTCGGGGGTGACGAAGAAGTCGGCCCGCGCCAGGCCGGCGCAGTCCAGTGCGGTGAACGCGCGGACCGCGTACTCCTGCACCTGGCGGGTCACCTTCTCCGGCAGGCCGGCCGGGATGTCGTACTCGCAGGAGTCGTCGAGGTACTTCGCCTCGAAGTCGTAGAAGTCGTGGTCGGAGACGACCCGCACCTCGGCCAGGACGGACGCCTCGGGAGCGCCGCCGGCCTCGCCCTCCAGCACGCCGCACTCGACCTCGCGGCCGACGATCGCCGCCTCGATGATGACCTTCGGGTCGATCTGCCGCGCGGTGGCGACCGCCGCGTCGAGCTGCGCCCAGTCGGTGACTCGGGTGATGCCGAACGACGAGCCGGCCCGCGACGGCTTCACGAAGACCGGCAGGCCGAGCCGGTCCTTGTCCTGTTCGCTGAGCGTCATCCCGTTGCGCAGCACCGCGTACGGGCCGACCGGGATGCCCTCGACGGCGCAGAGCTTCTTGGTGAACTCCTTGTCCATGGCGGCCGCGGAGGCGAACACGTTGGCGCCCACGTAGGGGATGCCTGCCATCTCCAGCATTCCCTGGATCGTGCCGTCCTCGCCGTACGCGCCGTGCAGCACGGGGAAGACCACGTCCACGTCGGCGAGCACCCGGGGACCCTCGGTCGGGTCGAGCACCATCAGCCCGTTGCCGGTGGGGTCGGCGCGCAGCACGATGTCGTCGCCGGAGTCGGCGGTGATCTCCGGCAGTTGCCGGGCGTTGATCGCGAGCTGGGTGGGGTCGCCGCTGGTCAGCACCCACTGGCCGGCCCGGGTGATGCCCACCGGCACCACCTCGAACTCGTCGGGGTCCAGGGCGCCCAACACACTGCCGGCACTGACACAGGAGATGCCGTGCTCCGGGCTGCGGCCGCCGAAGACGATCGCCACGCGGGTCTTGCCTGGGGTGGTCACTCCGGTCACCTCTTCGTACGCGACTGCGGCTGGTCGTGCTCGCCGGTGGCGTTCACCCGGTTGACCTTACTGTGCGTGGCGGTAGGGCGAGGCGATACCCGGGGAGCCACAGCGGTACGCGGCAATCGGTCAACAGAGGTTATACGGTGCGTGACGGGAGGAAGCCTGCCACATCGATCGGCGGCGCGGTCCGCTCAGTCGCGGGAGTGCCGGCGGCCGACCGCGATCACCTTGACCCGCTGCCGGCCGGCCCGGACCATGCCCAGCGCCATGAAGGCCCCGGCGATCCGGTCGGCGGCCTCCCGGCTGTTGGCGCCGACCACCTGCCGGCGCCGCTCGGGGGCGATCCGCTCGTTGCGCTCGATGCCCTCGACGGGACGCACGTCGGTGAGCACCACCAGGAAGCGGGTCATCGCCGGCCACCCGGATGCAGGGCGGGGGGCTGCGGACCGTCACGCACGTCGTCTCCTTCCGGCGGGGCGGGATGGCTGCGGCACGCGGCGATCGGGCACGGGGGAGAAACCCGATCGCCGCGCGCCCCATCCCCTCCGGTCGCTCACCACCACCGTCGCCACGACAACCGGCGGTGAGGACGCGATGACAGATTGACACGTGGACAGCCGTGAATGCAACTCTCATCGACGTTCTCTCATGCAGACGTTCCCACAAATGTGTGCGACCATCGATGCATGGCCCCGAAGACCGCCCGCGCCCGCCGACTCGGCATCGCCCTGCGCCACCACCGGGAAGCCGCCGGCCTGACGCTGGAGACCGCAGCGGATGAGATCAACAGCACCCGCAGCACCCTGTCCCGGTACGAGAACGCCCAGACACTGATCACGCCTGCCACCGTGCGCGCCCTGCTGACCTCGTACGGGGTGAGCGCCGAGGAGGTGGCGTCGGCGGTGCAGCTCGCCAAGGACGCCCGCAAGCCGGGCTGGTGGGTGTCGTACTCGTACCTGCTGGACCCCCGCACCATCGACTTCATCGCGCTTGAGGCCGAGGCGACTGCCATCGCCAACTTCGAGCCCTCGGTGGTGCCCGGCCTTCTGCAGACCGCCGACTACATCCGCGGCGTGATGCGCGGTGGTCCCCACACCCTCGGCGACGACCTCGTCGAGCAACGGGTCAAGGTCCGCCTCGACCGTCAGCAGCGCCTCACCGGCGACGACCCGCCGATCCTCGACGCGGTCATCGACGAGGGCGCGCTGCTCCGGCCGGTCGGCGACCAGTCGGTGATGGACGGTCAGCTCCGCCACCTCGTCAAGATGGCCGAGCTGCCCAACATCACCGTCCAGGTGATCCCGCTCTCCGCCGGCTACCACCGCGGCACCCGGGGTTCGCTGCACATCCTGGAGTTCGCCGACCCGGAGGACCCGATCATCGCCTCGGTGGAGACCGTCGCCGGGCAGATGATCCTCGACCGGGCTGGCGAGACGCGTACCTGCACCAAGATCATGGAGCATCTGCGCAGCGTGGCGCTCAGCCCGGCGGACAGCCGGGCGATGCTCCTGGCAGTCCTGAAGGGACGGTAGGACCGATGACACCGACGATCACAGCGGCGTTGGCCGTGGCGGCGTGGCGCAAGAGCAGCCGCAGCGGCGACCAGGGCGCCTGCGTGGAGGTGGCCGCGATCCCGCGGCTGGTGGCCGTCCGCGACTCCAAGGACCCGGCCGGTCCGGCCCTGCTGTTCCCGCCGGCCGCCTGGGCCGCCTTCACCCAGGCTCCACCCCGTAGCTGACCGGCCGTCGACGCGGCCGGCCAGGTCCCCGCAGGTCGCTCACCGGCGTGGCCGGCCAGGCCCCGGCGGGTCGCTCGCCGATCCGTCGGGGCGCACGGCCTGCCGGGTTCAGGCCACCAGCGGACGGGACTCCGGCACGGTACGCAGCGCCTCCAGGGCGGCGATCGCCACTCCCCGGGCACCGGCCATGTCCCGCTCCGGCACCAGGGCGAAGGTCGCCACGGCCGCCTGCTCCTCCCGGAGCACGGTGTGCTCGCGGACCGTCGCCAGGAACCAGTCGCGGAACTCCGGCGCCGCCTCCACCACCCCGCCACCCACGAAGTACGCGTGCGGGTCGGTGAAGTTGGCCGCCACGGTGAACAACCTGCCCAACGCCATCGCCTGCTGGGTGAACAGCTCCCGGGCCAGCACGTCGCCCCGCTCGCCGTACCCACGGACCAGCTTCGCCGCCCGAGCCACCGGTTCGGCGGCCAGCGGGTGGTCGGGGTGGCGGGTCAGCCAGTACGGAAGCAGGTTGCGCTCGATGCCTGTCAACGAGGCGACGCTCTCCACGTCGCCGGTGAAGCCGCAGGCGCAGGTGGGGTCCGACTGGCCGGGACCGAGCAGCCCGTTCAGCGGGATGTGCACGTGACCCAGCTCCCCGGCCATCCCGGCCGCGCCGGCGATCACCCGCCCGCTCTCGACCACCCCGCCGCCCAGGCCGGTGCCGACGATCGCGGCGACCGACGATCGGTTCATCGCCTCGGCGCCGAAGAACACGTGGTGGGCGTAGAGCGCCGCCGCGTTGCCGTCGTTGTGGTAGATCACCGGCAGGCCGAGCCGCCGCTCCAGCGCGCCCCGCACGTCGAAGCCCCGCCAGGCCGGCTGGGAGAAGTTGGTCGAGCCCCGCGAGGAGATGACGCCTGCGGCGCTGGCCGGGCCCGGCGTGTCCAGTCCGACAGCCCGGACCAGCTCGCGCGGCACCCCGGTGTGCGCCAACGCGCCGTCCAGTGCCCGGGCCAACGCCTCGATCGCCGCCTCCGGCCCGGCGCGCACCTCGCTGGGGATCTCCAGCAGGCCGTCCACCAGGAACCGGCCGTCCACCGTCAGCACTGTGGCGTTGTTGCTGGTGCCGCCGTTGTCCAGCCCGACGACCACCGGCACCCCTGCGCTGCCCACCGAAACCGCCTCCCGCCGTCATGAGTGTGAGCCGAGGCTAGTGCCAAGCCCTCTCCCCCGCCACGCCCACCGTCCCCGCGATCGCGCACCTGCTGTCGCGGCACGAGGCGTATCGCACCCATTTCGACAACCGAAACCGCAAGATCGCGGGTGAGGGGTCAGGGGCGGCGGGCGGTCAGGGCCGTGGCGTCCAGGTCGTCGTCGTGGCGGACGCTCGGCAGCAGCCCGGCGGCGGCGAACGCCTCGCCGAGCGCGTCCACCTGGGTGACACCTACCTCCACCACCAGGTGGCCACCGGGGGCCAGCCAGTCGACCGCCTCGGCGCCCACCCGGCGCAGCACCGAGAGCCCGTCCGGGCCGCCGTCGAGCGCCACCGGCGCCTCGTGCAGCCGCGCCTCCGGCGGCATCAGCGCCACCGCGTCGGTAGGGACGTACGGTGCGTTGGCGACCACCAGGTCGAGTCTCCCCCGCCAGTGCGGCGGCAGCGGCGCGAACAGGTCACCCTCGAACACCTCGGCGGCCAACCCGGCGAGGTTGCGGCGGGCGCACGCCACGGCCGCCGGGTCGATGTCGGCGGCGGCCAGCCAACGCGGCGCGAGCCGGTGCGCCAGCGCGACGGTGGTGGCCCCGGACCCGCAGCACAGGTCGACGACGGCCGGCGCCGGGCCGGTCAGCGCCGCCGCCGCCTCGACCAGCAGAGCGGTCCGGCCGCGCGGCACGAAGACGCCGGCGTCGACGGCGATCCGCAGGCCGCAGAACTCCGCCCAGCCGAGCAGGTACTCCAGCGGTTCGCCGGCTACCCGACGCTCGGTCAGGGCCGCCACCGTCACCGGATCGTCGGCGGCGGCCAGCAGCAGGTCCGCCTCGTCCTCGGCGTAGACGCAGCCGGCGGCGCGCAGCCGGTCCACGAGGGCGGACCTGTCGACGGGGACGGACTCCACTCAGGCCTCTCCTGCGGCGTCCAGCGCGGCGGCGATGTCGGCCACCAGGTCCGGCGTGTCCTCCACGCCGCAGGAGAGCCGGACGAAGCCCGGCGACGTGTCGTCACCCCACTGCGCCCGCCGGTCCGCGGTCGTGTGCAGGCCGCCGAACGAGGTGGCAGCCGCCACCAACCGGGCGGCCTCGACGAACCGGCTCACGCGGTCGGCGTCGCCCAGGTCGAACGAGAGCACCCCGGGCATCCGGCGCATCTGCGTCGAGGCCACCGCGTACGCGGGGTCGTCGGGTCGGCCCGGCCAGCGCAGACCCGTCACGTCCGCGCGGGCGGCGAGCAGGTCGGCGACCGCGGCGGCGTTGGCGCTCTGCCGGGCCAGCCGCAGGTCGAGGGTGGCCAGCGACCGGTGCGCCAGCCAGGCGTCGAACGCGCCAGGCACCGAACCGGTGGTGGTACGCCAGAGCGTCACCGCCTCGACCAGCTCGGTGTTCCGGCTGGCCAGGTAGCCGAGCAGCAGGTCGGAGTGCCCGGTGAGCGCCTTGGTGCCGGAGGCGACCACCAGGTCGGCGCCGAGGTCCAGTGGACGCTGCCCGAGCGGGGTGGCAGTGGTGTTGTCCACGGCGAGCAGCGCGCCGGCGGCGTGCGCCTGCTCGGCCAGGACCGCCACGTCGACCACGTCCAGACCCGGGTTGGCGGGCGTCTCCACAAGCACCAGCCGGACGCCGTCGAGGGACGGGTACGGCCCGGCGGTCGGTACGAAGACCACCCGGACGCCTGTCGTCTCCAGCACGTCGGTGGCGAACGACCGGACCGGGAAGTAGCCGTCGCTGGGCAGCAGCACCGTGTCACCCGGGCGCAGCAGGGCGAGCAGCATGCCGGTGATGGCCGCCTGACCGCTGGCGAAGACCCGGCACTCGCCACCCTCCAGCTCGCCCACGGCCGCCTCCAGGAGGCGTCGGGTCGGGTTGTCGGGGCGGCCGTAGCCGTTCGGCGAGGCGGCGGGGCCCTGCCACGGGTCGAGGTGGTACGGCGCGGCGAGGACCGGCCCTGGCAGGAACGGGTCCCCCGGCGCCGGCTCGGGCAGTCCGGCGCGTACGCAGCGGGTGCCGTCTCCCAGATCAGTCATCGGATCCTCATTCGTACGACTCGGGTTTGGCGGTCCGGCTCATCAGCGTGTCCACGGCCAGCCGGGGATCCATCCCCTCGTGGCAGATCCGCTCGACCTGCTCGGTGATCGGCATCTCCACACCGTGCGCCCGGGCCAGGTC
This sequence comes from Micromonospora sp. NPDC047521, assembly GCF_055587305.1. Classification (NCBI taxonomy): domain Bacteria; kingdom Bacillati; phylum Actinomycetota; class Actinomycetes; order Micromonosporales; family Micromonosporaceae; genus Micromonospora; species Micromonospora sp. NPDC047521. Next base: position 91,477 of record NZ_JBVJGN010000001.1, read on the forward strand.
ACGGATCGCCAGGCAGCTCTTCACGCCCTCGGCGGTCTGCCGGGTGGCGGCCTGGGCCTGCTCGAGCGTCTCCCCACGACCCAGGTGCTCGCCGAAGGTGCGGTTCCGGGCGAGCGGGGACGAGCAGGAGGCGACGAGGTCACCCATGCCGGCCAGGCCGGCGAAGGTGATCGGGTCGGCGCCCAGCGCCACGCCCAGGCGGGCCGTCTCGGCGAGCCCCCGGGTCATCAGCATGGCCCGGGTGTTGTCGCCGAAGCCCATCGCGGTGGCGATGCCGTACGACAGGGCGATCACGTTCTTGACGGCACCGCCCAGCTCGCAGCCGATCACGTCGTCGTTCGTGTAGGGGCGCAGGTAGGGCGTCCGGATCGACGACTGCACGAGCACCGCGCGGTGGCTGCTCGTCCCGGCGACGACTGTGGCGGCCGGCTGCTCGGCGGCGATCTCCGGGGCCAGGTTCGGGCCGGACACGACCACCACCCGGTCCGCGGCCACGCCCGCGGTCTCCACGATGACCTCGCTCATCCGCTTCGTGGTGCCCAGCTCGATGCCCTTCATCAGCGACACCAGGGTCGAGTCGGGGTGCAGGTACCCGGCCCACTCGGCGAGGTTGCCGCGCAGGGTCTGCGAGGGCACGGCCAGCACCACCAGTTCGGCGCCGGTGATCGCCTCGGCGGCGTCGGCGGTGCCGGTGACCCGGGCCGGCAGCAGCAGGTCCGGCAGGTACTCCTGGTTGCGGCGCTCGGTGCGGATGCTCTCGGCCACCGGCGCGCGGCGGGCCCACACGGTCACGTCCCGCCCGGCGTCGGCGAGGATCTTGGCGAACGCGGTGCCCCAGGAGCCGGCGCCGAGCACCGCGACGTGGCCGCTCACGCGGCTTCGCCCTGCTGGTGCCGGACGGACGGTCGGGCCGGTCGTTCCCACAGCGGCGGCGGGGTGCCGCCGCGGATCTCGGCGAGCATGTCCCGCAAACGCAGCATGATGGCGTCCGTCATCTCCTCCAGGGTCGCCCGGGTCGGCGGGGCGTCCGCCCACCGGCTCAGGTCGACCGGTTCCCCGGCGACCACGGTCACCGGGATGCGGGGTCGGGGGTTCAACCGGGCCGTCCGCGGGTCGAAGATCCGCTCCGGCCCCCACATCACCAGCGGCACCACCGGCGCGCCGGTGGCCAGCGCCAGCCGGGCCGCCCCGGTCTTGGCCTTCATCGGCCACAGGTCCGGCTGCCGGGTGGTGGTGCCCTCGGGGTAGATCACCACAGCGCCACCCTCGTCGAGCGCGGCGACCAGCTTGTCCAGTGAGCGGACCGCGTCCACGCTGCCGCGTTCGACGGGGATCTGCAGGCAGCGGTGCAGGACCCAGCCGATCACCGGCACCCGGAACACGCTTGCCTTGCCCAGGTACTGCGGCCAGCGTCCGGAGTCGTAGATGAAGTGCGCGGAGACCAGCGGGTCGGCGTGCGAGATGTGGTTCGCCACGATGATCACGCCGCCGTCCCGGCCGAGGTGCTCCTGGCCACGCCAGGTACGCCGGGTCCAGACGATCATCACCGGCTTCACCAGCACCACGGCGAACCGTTGCCAGAACCCCAGCCTCCGCCGTGCCACTGTGCCTCCTCGTCGCGCCCGTCCCCGCCGCGAACCCCGCCCGCGACACCCGCAGCGGAAATCATGCCTGCTCGCCCCCGGTACGGCCAGTGAGGGTCCCACCGTCCTGCTGGCAGGATTGCGGACGTGAGTCAGCCGAGGTGGGCAGTGGTGGTGCCGGTGAAGCGTCTGACCGCCGCCAAGAGCCGGCTGCGGGGCGCGCTTGCCGGCGTACCCCATGAGGAGCTGGCACTGGCGCTGGCGGCCGACACGCTCCGCGCGGTGCTGGCCTGCCCGGCGGTCGCCGAGGCCCGGGTGGTCACCGACGACGCCCGGGTGGCGGCGGTGGCCCGGGCGGCCGGCGCGCGGGTGCTGCCCGACGAGCCGGACGCCGGGCTGAACGCCGCGTTCCGGCACGGCGCGACCGCCGGGCCCGCCGGCTGGGTGGCCGGGCTCACCGCCGACCTGCCGGCGCTGCGCCCGGCCGAGCTGGCCGCCGCGCTGCTCGCGGCTCAGGCCGATCCAGACGGGGTACGACGGTTCGTGCCGGACGCGCCAGGCGACGGCACCGTGCTGCTCGCCGCGCCGCCAGGGGTGGCGCTGGACCCGCGTTTCGGGGTGGGCTCGGCGGCGGCGCACGCGGCGAGCGGCGCGCTGCCGCTGACCGGGGACTGGCCCAGCCTGCGCCGCGACGTGGACACCGCGGCGGACCTGGACGCCGCCGCGCGACTCGGTCTCGGGCCGGGCACGGCCGCGCTGCTCGACTCCGGCTGCCCGGCCGCCTCCGCGAGCTGATCCACGGGTGTACGGTGCCAGCATGCAAGGCACGGTGGCCAGCTACGACGCGGCGACGCGCAGCGGCGTCCTGCTGCTCGACGACGGCACCGAGCTGCGCTTCCCCGCGCGGGCGTTCGACGCCTCCGGGCTGCGGCTGCTCCGGCTCGGCCAGCGAGTGCGCATCGACACCGATCCCGACGGCGAGGTCGTCCGGGTGACATTGCCGACCATGATCTGAGCCGGCGAGCCCAAGTTCATTTTGCGTTAACCCGAATCGGGTGATTATGAGCGGGTGAGCACCCCTCGCGAGCACCCGGCCACCCCGTCAGCCACCGAACCCCTCAACGGCGCCCGCATCCGTGGCGCCGACGGCCGTTTCCGTCCGTCCCGCGCCGAACGGGCCGGCGCTGCCCGCGCCGACACCCTCGGCGACGACCCGGGAGCCGCCTCCTCCGGACTGGACGAGGTCCTCGACCCCGCCGTCGGCCCCACCGGGACCGACGGTCCGGCCGCCGGTGGAGTCGTCCAGCCCGCCGCGCCGAGCGTCGTCGACGAGGACGACGAGGCGCCGGCCGCCCCGCCGCTGCCCGAGGACCGGTTCCTCAACCGGGAACTCTCCTGGCTCGACTTCAACGCGCGCGTGCTCACCCTCGCCGAGGACCAGCGCACACCCCTGCTGGAACGGGCGAAGTTCCTGGCCATCTTCGCCAGCAACCTCGACGAGTTCTACATGGTGCGGATCGCCGGGTTGAAACGGCGGCTCTCCGCCGGCCTGCCGGTACGCGGCGGGGACCGGCTGCCGCTGCGGACCCAACTCGAGCTGATCGCCGAGCGGACCGCCGAACTGGTGGCCCGGCACGCCGCCTGCTTCGTCGAGGACGTACTGCCCAAGCTCGCCGACGAGGGCATCCGCATCCTGCGCTGGGCCGAGCTGGGCGACCCCGAGCGGGAGCGGCTGCGGACCTACTTCCGCGAACACATCTTCCCGGTGCTGACCCCCCTCGCTGTCGACCCGGCCCACCCGTTCCCGTACATCTCCGGGCGGTCGCTGAACCTGGCGGTGGCGGTACGGGACCCGGACGGCGGCTCGGAGCTGTTCGCCCGGGTGAAGGTGCCCAACAACGTCCCCCGTTTCGTCCGTGTGGACCGGGACCAGCCGGGCGTCCGGATGCTGCCGGTCGAGGACCTGATCTCGGTGCACCTGGGGCAGCTGTTCAGCGGCATGCAGGTCGTCGAGTGCCACCTGTTCCGGGTCACCCGCAACGCCGAGGTGGAGGTCGACGAGGACCGTGACGAGGACCTGCTCCAGGCCCTGGAGCGGGAGCTGGCCCGGCGGCGGTTCGGCCCACCGGTGCGCCTGGAGGTCGCCGCGTCGATCTCCGACCACATGTTGGAGCTGCTCGTGCGCGAACTGGACATGGACGACCAGGACGTGCTGCGGGTGCCCGGCCTGCTGGACCTCTCCGCCCTCTGGCAGGTGTACGGCGAGGCCGACCGCCCCGATCTGAAGGACCCGCCGTTCGTGCCGGCCACCCATCCCCGGCTCACCGAGGGCGAGGTACCGCGCAGCGTCTTCTCCACCCTGCGCGACGGGGACATCCTGGTGCACCACCCGTACCACTCGTTCGCCACGAGCGTGCAGCGCTTCATCGAGCAGGCCGCCGCCGACCCGAACGTGCTGGCCATCAAGCAGACCCTCTACCGCACCAGCGGTGACTCGCCGATCGTCGACGCGCTCGTCGACGCGGCCGCCGCCGGCAAGCAGGTGGTGGTGCTCGTGGAGGTGAAGGCCCGCTTCGACGAGGTGGCGAACATCGGCTGGGCGCGCACGCTGGAACGCGCCGGCTGCCACGTGGTGTACGGCCTGGTCGGCCTCAAGACGCACTGCAAGACCGCGCTCGTGGTCCGGCAGGAGGGCAACCAGATCCGCCGCTACTGCCACATCGGCACCGGCAACTACCACCCGAAGACCGCCCGGCTGTACGAGGACTTCGGCATGCTCACCGCCGACCCGGAGATCGGCGCCGACCTCACCGACCTGTTCAACGTGCTCACCGGGTACAGCCGGCAGACCGCGTACCGGCGGTTGCTGGTCGCGCCGCAGGGCATCCGCAGCGGCCTCATCGAGCGCATCGAGCGGGAGATCGCGCACGTCCGCCTCGGCATGCCGGGGCTGGTCCAGTTCAAGGTGAATTCGCTTGTCGACGAGGGCGTGACCGACGCGCTGTACCGGGCCTCCCAGGCCGGCGTGCACGTGGACCTGCTCATCCGGGGCATGTGCACGCTGCGCCCGGGGGTGCCGGGGCTGTCGGAGAACATCCGGGTCCGCTCGATCCTGGGCCGGTTCCTGGAGCACTCGCGGGTGTTCCGGTTCGGCAACAACGGCGAGGCCGAGTTCTGGATGGGCTCGGCGGACCTCATGCACCGCAACCTGGACCGCCGGGTGGAGGCGCTGGTGCAGGTGAGCGACCCGGTGGCGCGGGCCGAGCTGGACCACGTGCTGACCGCCGCGATGGGCCCGGACGTGGACGCGTTCGAGCTGGCCGGCGACGGCACCTGGACCAGGCGTGCCGGCGGCGGCGAGACGGCCGGTACGCATCTGCAGGAACTGTTGCTGCGCCGCGTCGGTGGCACGGCCGGCTGACCGATCGCGGCATAGGCTGAGCTGATGGTGGAGGAGGAGCAGAAGTACGAGGTGGACGACACCTACGTGCTGCCGGACCTGTCCGCCGTGGCCCCGGCCGGCGGCCGGGTACGGGCGCTGCCGCCGGTGACGCTCGTGGCCCGCTACCTCGACACGGTCGACCTGCGGCTGGCCCGGGCCGGCGCGTCGTTGCGGCACCGCAAGGGCGACGAGCTGCCCTGGACGGTGAAGCTGCCCACCGGCACCCCCGGTGTCCGGCACGAGATCTCCCGCCCCGGCCCGAAGGGGCAACCACCGCCCGAGCTGGTGGAGCTGGTCACCGCCCTGCACCGGGGCGCGCCGCTGGCCCCGGTGACGGTGGTCCGCACCGTCCGGCACGCCCACGAGGTGTGCGACGAGGCAGGCACGGTGCTCGTCGAGGTGGTCGACGACCGGGTGCGGGTGCTGGACGCCTCGGGCACCGCCACCGGCGCGTTCCGGGAACTGGAGGTGGAACTCAAGTCCGGCGACCGGGAGCTGCTGGAGCGGGCCGGTTCGGTGCTGCGCGAGGCCGGCGCGCGGGGCGGTTCGTTCACCCCGAAGCACGTACGCGCACTGGGCCCGGCGGCGCAGGCCGACCCGGACCTGGTCGCGCCGGCCGGGCTGCCGGACGACCCGAGCGCCGGCGACGTGGTCACCGAGGCGGTCCGCAAGGAGGTACTCCGCCTGCTGGCGCACGATCCGCTGGTGCGGCTGCGCGCCCCCGCCGCCACCGGTGACACCGCAGTGCACCAGATGCGGGTGGCCTGCCGGCGGCTGCGCAGCGACCTGCGCACCTTCCAGCCGCTGGTCCGCAAGAGCTGGTCCCGTCCGCTGCGCGACGAGCTGCGCTGGCTGGCCGGGGTGCTCGGCGCGGCCCGGGACGCCGAGGTGCTGCGCGAGCGGTTGCGTGGCACCGCGGACGCCGACCCGCTCAGCCCGCTCGACGCCGGTGCGGTGGACCGGCTGGACGAGGCACTCGCCGCACGGCAGCGGGTGGCGCACGCCGCGATCGACGAGGCGCTGCGCTCCCCCCGTTACCTGGCCCTCGTCGACGCGCTGGTGCTTGCCGCACGCGCGCCCCGGCTCACCCGCCGGGCTGCCACCCCGGCGGCGCGGGCGCTGCCCAAACTGGTGGCCCGTCCGTGGCGGCGGCTGACCGGCCCGGACGGCGTCGACGGGCTCGACCCGTCGTCGCCGGACGAGCGCTGGCACGCCGTCCGCAAGCAGGGCAAGCAGACCCGGTACGCGGTGAACGCGGTGGCCCCGGCTGTCGACAGGGCCGCACGACGGCTGTCCCGCGCGCTGGCCGGCGTGCAGGACGTGCTCGGCGAGCACCAGGACGCGGCCGTGGCGGCGGACACCTGGCTGGAACTGGCCGCCGAGCGGCCGGCCGACCACGAGGTGGCGGTCACCGCCGGCCGGCTGGCCGAACGGGAACGGGAGTCGGTACGCCTCATGCGGGCCCGGTTCCCGGCCGCGTGGCACCGGGCGACCCGGCGGCGGCGGACCCGTTGGCTGCCGTGACGGGCATCCGGGCGGCCGGTGGGGTGGCCTGGCGCCCGTCCGACGACGGCGTACGGGTCTGCGTGGTGCACCGCCCCCGCTACGGCGACTGGACACTGCCCAAGGGCAAGCTGGAGCCGGGTGAGCACCCGATGGTCGCTGCGGTCCGCGAGGTGGCCGAGGAGGCCGATGTGCGGGGCGTACCGCAGGTGCGGCTGCCGTCGGTGCGTTACCGCAGTGAGGGCCAGGCGAAGCTTGTCGACTACTGGTCCATGCTCGCGGTCGCCAACGGTGGTTTCCAGCCGGGCACCGAGGTGGACGACATCCGGTGGCTCGCCGTGGACGAGGCGATCCGGCTGGTCAGCTATCCGCACGACGCCGAGGTGCTTGGCGCGTTCGCCGCGCTGCCGCAGGTGACCGCGACCGTCGCGCTGGTCCGCCACGCGCACGCCGGAAAGCGCGCCACCTGGACCGGCCCCGACACGGCGCGCCCCCTGGACGCGGAGGGCTGGGCCCAGGCGTCCGCCCTGGCCGACCTGATCGTCCTGGTCCGGCCGGGCCGGCTGGTGTCCGCGTCGCCGCGCCGCTGCGTGCAGACCCTCGACCCGGCCGCCGCGCTGCTCGACCTGCCCATCGAGATCTGCGGCGACCTGGACGAGCCCCAGCCGGGTCAGCAGGGCGACGAACAGGTGCTCGCCACCGCCGCCCGGGTGCTGGAGCTGGCCCAGGCCGGCGGGCAGGTGGCGGTGTGCAGCCAGGGCAAGGTGTTGCCGGGGGCGTTGGAGCGGTTGTCCGGCCGTGCGGACGAGGACTTCACCACGCCCAAGGGCGGCGGGTGGCTGCTCGCGTTCACCGCCGACGGGCTGCTCGCCACCGACCGCCTGTAGCGCCGGTCAGCGGGGCGGCAGGGTGAGGGTCACCGCGACCGGCAGGTGGTCGCTGGCCGTGCCGCGCGGCGCGACAGGCGCGGAGGCGGTCAGGCCGGGCGACACGAAGACGTGGTCGATCTGTTGCCGCGGGTCGTCGGCGGGGCTGGTGGCAAGCGGTCGGGCACTGCTCAACGCGTCCACCAGACCGGCGGCCGTGAACTGCCCGAACGCCTCGTCGCCCGGCTCGGTGTTCAGGTCACCCGCCACCACCAGGGGACGGCCGGCCGCGTACGCGGTGGCGAAGTCTGCCACCGCGCGGGCCTGGACCACAGGCCCTTCATCCGGCGGCGGTTGCAGGTGGGTGCTGACCACGGCGGTACGCACGCCGTCGCCGAGGTCCAGGGTGACGGCGAGGGCCTGCGCCCCGGTGGGTGCGCCGACGGCCGGCAGTGGCAGGGTCCGCGGGTCGGTCACCGGCCACCTGCTGAGCACCGCGTCGCCCCAGACGGGATCGGCGGCCGGCCCGAAGACGTACGGCATGCCGAGCCGGTCGGACAGCAGGTCCAGGGTGTCGTGGCCGCCGTTGAGCAGCCACGCCCGGTCCACCTCGCTGAGCAGTACGACGTCGGGCCGCTGCCGCTCGATGGCGCCGGTGAGGCCGGCCAGGTCGAACCGGCCGTCCAGCCCGAAGCCCATCCGGATGTTGTACGCCACAACTGTCAGCCGCTGCGGCGGGCCGTCCCGGTTGCTGGCCACCGGCAGTTCGTCGGCGAGCACGGGGGCCAGCAGGGCGACCGCGGTGACCACCGACGTGGTCCGCAGCGCCGGGAACGGCCCCGCGACCCGGGGTGTGCTGGGGTGTGCGGCGAACGCCACCACGGCGACCAGTCCGGCGACCACCACCGGCACCGCCGCGTTGGGGTAGCCGAGGTCGTAGGCGGAGTAGTAGCCGACCGCCCCGAGGACGAAGACGAGCATCCCGGCGGCCGCCGCGTACCCCCGGCGGGCCGCCGACCGCGCGTCCTCGGCGTCGGCGCTGGTGTCGTCCCGACCGGCGTCGTCGGTCAGGGCCAGGCAGGCGCCGAGACCGCCGGCCGCGAGACCGACCGCCACGAGCAGCAGGTCGCCCCGGTCGAGGGCGAAGAGCACCGCGCCGGCCAGCAACGCCACCGGGCCGAGCAGCCGACCCCACCGGCGGGGTGGCGCGGTCAGCGCCGCGAGGAGGAACACGGCGACCGCGACCGGCACCGGGGCCATCCCGAACAGCGGAGAACGGGCCACCCCGTCCCCACCGGCCAGGTACGACATCCCGGTCTGGGCGAGCGCCGGCGCGAGAGCCACCATCCCGGCCAGCAGCAGCGCCGGCCCGGTCAACAGCCAGGCCCGCGCCCCTCGGGGGCCGACCGGCGGGGTGGGCCGCGTCGTGCCGAGCAGGAACAGCGTCACCGCCCCGGCACTGAGCAGCCACGCCACCCAGCCGCCGCGCCAGACGAGGTCGTAGGTGTCGAGCACCGCGTGGACGGCCGCGTTGACGGCCAGGCCCAGCGCCACACCCGGCACCGGCCGGTCCGTGCCGGCGGCGACGCCGACCAGCCACACCAGTCCGGCGAGCAGGCCGGCGGTGGCCACCCAGAGCTGCGTACGCCCGCCGGGGGTGGCGGTGAGCGCGAGGCGGGCGCCGGCAAGCGCTACGGCTGCGGCGACGGTGACCGGGCGGGAACCCAGGCGGCGGACGACGGCCGGCGCGGCCAGCGCCAGGACGAACCAGCCGAGGGCGAAGGCGCCCATCAGCTCGGCAGGGGTGGACGCGGCCTGGCCGAAGATGGTGATGATGCCGGGCAGCCACACCCGCAGCACGTCGATGAGCAGGAGAACGCCGAGCGCGAGCGACGCGGTGGCGAATTGGCGGTAGCGCACCGGCGCCCCATTTCCCGTCGGCGGGCCGGCGGAGGGGGCCGGCACGGCGATTCTGCGCGTACCCGCCGGTCCGGTCAACGGGGGACCGTACGCCGAAAGGGCGCCCACCACACGGGTGGACGCCCTTTCGGGAGGGTCGGTCAGCGCTTGCTGGCCGCCTTCTTGGCCGGAGCCTTCTTCGCGGGCGCCTTCTTGGCCGCCGTGCTCTTGCTGGCCGACGCGGTGGTCTTCTTCGCCGCGCTGGACTTGGTGGCCGCGGTGGTCTTCTTCGCCGCCGTGGTCTTCTTGCTGGCGGCCGTCTTGGTCGCCGTGGTGCTCTTGCTCGCCTTGGCCGGGGCGGTCTTCTTGCTGGCGGCGGTCTTGGTCGCCGTCGCGGTCTTGCTCGCCTTGGCCGGGGCGGTCTTCTTGCTGGCCGCCTTGGCGGCGGTGGCCTTGGTGCCCGTCGCCTTGGCGCCGGCGGTCTTCGCCGTCGTCGCGGCGGCGGTCTTCTTCACCGCTGCCGTGGCCTTCGGCACCTTGCCGCTGGCCACCATCTCCTTGAACCCGGCGCCGGGGCGGAAGGTCGGCACGGAGGTCTTCTTGACCTTCACCGCCTCGCCGGTACGCGGGTTGCGCGCTGTTCGCGCGCCACGCACACGCTTTTCGAATGCTCCGAATCCGGTGATCGCCACCTTCTCGCCCTTGGTGACCGCCGCCTGGACCTCGGTGAGGACCGCGTCGAGCGCGGCCGTCGCCATCTTCCGGTCCCCCAGGCGAACGGCGAGCGCCTCGATGAGCTCGGCCTTGTTCACGACTTCCTCCCGATTGTGCAACTGACTCGACGCGAGCCATTCTGCGCGCACGGTATGCCCTGTGCTGCCGGGACACAAACATTCGGTGGAAAAAAGCCCTTGTGTCGTAACGGATTCGCCCCCACCGGTTGGACCGGTGGGGGCGAAATCGGCTGTGCGGGAGGACGTACGGCTATGCCACAGAGGGCAGGAACGGCAGTCGACGCGCCTCGTACGAGTCGATGTCGGCCGCGTTGCGGAGGGTGAGTCCAATGTCGTCCAGACCCTCCAGCAGGCGCCAGCGGCTGAAGTCGTCAAGCGGGAACGACCAGTTCGCGTCGGCCGCGCGGAGCTGGCGGGCGGTCAGGTCGACGGTCACCTGGGTGGTCGGGTCGGCCTCGACGAGGTCCCACAATTCTTCGACGGCTTTCAATTCCAACTCGACCGGCAACAGCCCTTCCTTGAGGGCGTTGCCCCGGAAGATGTCGCCGAAGCGGGGGGCCACGACCGCGCGGAAGCCCCAGTCCCGCAGCGCCCAGACGGCGTGCTCCCGAGAAGATCCGGTGCCGAACTCCGGCCCGGCGATGAGGATCGACGCCCCGGAATAGGATTCATCGTTGAGCACGAATGCGGGGTCTTCCCGCCACGCGCTGAACAGCCCGTCAGCGAAACCGGTCCGCGTCACCCGCTTGAGGTACACGGCCGGGATGATCTGGTCGGTGTCCACGTTGGATCGCCGCAGCGGCACTGCCGTACCGGTGTGGGTGGTGAACTTGTCCATCTCAAGTCCCTTCTACAGGTCGGCGGGGGCGGCCAGCCGACCGACCACTGCGGTGGCGGCGGCGACCGGCGGGGAGACCAGGTGCGTACGCCCGCCCCGGCCCTGCCGGCCCTCGAAGTTGCGGTTGGAGGTGGACGCGGAGCGCTCGCCGGGCTTGAGCGTGTCGGGGTTCATGCCCAGGCACATCGAGCAGCCGGCGAACCGCCACTCGGCCCCGGCGTCGGCGAAGACCTTGTCCAGCCCCTCGGCCTCGGCGGCCTCGCGGACGGCGGCGGAGCCGGGCACCACGAGCATCCGGACCCCGTCGGCGACCCGGTGGCCGCGCAGCACGTCGGCGGCGGCCCGCAGGTCCTCCAGGCGGCCGTTGGTGCAGGAGCCCACGAAGACCACGTCGATCGGCAGCTCCCGCAGCGGGGTGCCGGGGCGCAGGTCCATGTACTCCAGGGCCCGGCGGGCCGCGGTGCGCTCCGAGTCGGTGGTGAACTCCTCCGGGTCGGGCACCGGCGCGCTCAGCGGCGAGCCCTGCCCGGGGTTGGTGCCCCAGGTGACGAACGGCGTGACCCGGCTCGCGTCCAGGGTCACCTCGGCGTCGAAGCGCGCGCCCTCGTCGGTGGGCAGCGTCCGCCACCAGGCCAGCGCCGCGTCCCAGTCCGCGCCCTGCGGCGCGTTGGGCCGACCCTTGAGGTACGCGAAGGTGGTCTCGTCCGGCGCGATCATGCCGGCCTTGGCGCCCCACTCGATGGACATGTTGGCGATCGTCATCCGCCCCTCCATGGAGAGGGCCCGGATCGCCTCGCCGCGGTACTCGACGATGTGCCCACGACCGCCACCGGTGCCGACCTGCGCGATCAGCGCGAGCACCAGGTCCTTGGCGGTGACGCCGGGAGCGAGGCGGCCTGTGACGTTGACGGCCATCGTCTTCGGCCGGCTCTGCGGCAGCGTCTGGGTGGCCAGCACGTGCTCCACCTCGCTGGTGCCGATGCCGAAGGCGAGCGCGCCGAACGCGCCGTGGGTGGCGGTGTGCGAGTCGCCGCAGACGATCGTCATGCCCGGCTGGGTGAGCCCGAGCTGCGGGCCGATGACGTGCACGATGCCCTGGTTGTCGTCGCCGAGGGGGTGCAGTCGCACGCCGAACTCGGCGCAGTTGCGGCGCAGCGTCTCGATCTGCGTCCGCGACGTGGGGTCCGCGATGGTGAGCAGGTCACCACGGCGGGACCGGAACGCCGGATCGGCGTACCCGGTCGGGGTGTTGTGGTCCTCGGTCGCGAGCGTCAGGTCGGTACGGCGCACCCGGCGCCCGGCGAGCCGGAGCCCGTCGAACGCCTGCGGGCTGGTCACCTCGTGCAGCAGGTGCAGGTCGATGAAGAGCAGGTCCGGCTCACCAGCGGCGGACCGTACGACGTGCGCGTCCCAGACCTTCTCGGCCAGGGTCCTCGGCTCAGGAGTGACTCCCACCATCTGGACATCCTAAATTCTGGGAGGTAAGTTTCGGCTTGTGGGACACAGTATGAGCGGTGTCGGCGTTCTCGACAAGGCGGTGGTCATCCTGGCCGCCTGCGTCGACGGCGCCAGCCTTGCCGAACTTGTTGACCGGACGAAGCTGCCCCGGGCCACCGCGCACCGGCTGGCGCAGGCGCTGGAGATCCACCGGATGCTGGTCCGGGACACCCAGGGCCGCTGGCGCCCCGGCCCCCGGCTCGGCGAGCTGGCCAACGCCGCCCCGGACGTCCTGCTGACCGCCGCCGAGCCGCTGCTGGCCGCGCTGCGCGACGCCACCGGGGAGAGCGCCCAGCTGTATCTGCGCCGCGCGGACGAGCGGATCTGCGTGGCCGCCGCGGAGCGGGCCAGTGGCCTGCGGGACACCGTCCCGGTCGGCTCGGTGCTGCCGATGACCGCCGGCTCGGCGGCCCAGATCCTGCTCGCCTGGGAGCCCCCGGAGGCGGTCATGCCTCTGCTGCCGCGCAGCAAGTTCACCGGCCGCACCCTGGCCGAGGTACGCCGCCGCGGCTGGGCCCAGAGCGTCGCGGAACGGGAGGCCGGTGTGGCGAGCGTCTCCGCCCCGATCCGCGACCGCACCGGCAGGGTGATCGCCTCGGTGAGCATCTCCGGCCCCATCGAGCGCCTCGGCCGTCGCCCCGGCGAACGCCACGCCATGGCGGTCGTCCGAGCCGGCCAACGCCTCTCCGGCCTCTGACCCCCCCCCGGCCCACACGGCCCACGCCCCCAGCCCGGGTGATCAAGAGGTCCGCGTCACGGCACGCCGGAAGCGGTGACGCAAAGCTCTTGATCACCGACGCCAAAAGGGCGTGGGTACGGGAAAGGCTCACCTCGCGCAGCGAGGTGAGCCTTTTGGTTGTAGCCCCGACCGGATTCGAACCGGCGCTACCGCCTTGAGAGGGCGGCGTCCTGGGCCGCTAGACGACGGGGCCAGAACTTCTTCCGTTCACCGCCCTCGCGGGCGGTGCGGCAGTAGTCTAGCGGCACCATCACCGGCGGCGAGCACGGGGTGGGGGCCGCCCGGCGGACCTGCGGCGGACACGAAACAGCCCGCCTCACCAGGTGAGACGGGCCGTGCACGATGTAGCCCCGACCGGATTCGAACCGGCGCTACCGCCTTGAGAGGGCGGCGTCCTGGGCCGCTAGACGACGGGGCCAGAACCACTTCTCGCTCCCCCACCCTCGCGGGCGGAGGAGCTGCACTCTACCAGAGGCCACGCTCCGCCCCCTCAGGGGCGGAGCGGAACTCCGTCAGAATCCAGCGTCCGGAATTCTCGCGAATTCCGACTGCGCTGGGGTACCAGGACTCGAACCTAGACTAACTGAACCAGAATCAGTCGGGCTGCCAATTACCCCATACCCCATTGGCCCCTTGCGGCGCCGGGAGTGAACTTTACCCTCCCGGTGCCGGCAGGCCAAATCCGATCCCCCCGAACCGCCCATGAGCTGCGGAAACAGGGGCAACCAGCGGATCAGGCGACAGGGACCACCGGGTTGCTCAGCTCGCCGATGCCCTCGATCCGCACGGTGACGGTATCCCCCTCAACGAGAGGGCTAACCCCCGCCGGCGTGCCGGTGAGCACCACGTCGCCGGGCAGCAGCGTCATCACGTGCGAGATGTACGACACCAGCCCCGGTACGTCGAAGACCATGTCCTTCGTCCGGCCGAGCTGGCGTACCTCCATCTCGTCCGGGTTGCGGCCCACCTCGCACCGGATCTCCAGGTCGGAGACGTCCAGGCCGGTGGTGATCCACGGGCCGATCGGGCAGAACGAGTCGAAGCCCTTGGCCCGGGTCCACTGCCCGTCCGAGCGCTGCAGGTCCCGGGCGGTCACGTCGTTGGCGCAGGTGTAGCCGAAGATGGCGCGTTCGGCGGCGGCCCGGTCGGCCCGGCGCGCGCCGGGAGCACCGATCACCACAGCCAGCTCGGCCTCGTGCTCGACCTGCTTGGAGAAGATCGGCAGCCTGATGGCGTCCCGGGGGCCGATCACCGAGGTGGACGGCTTGAGGAAGAGCAACGGCTCCTTGGGCACGTCGTTGCCGAGTTCGGCGGCGTGGTCGGCGTAGTTGCGACCCACGCAGACCACCTTGCTGGGCAGGATCGGCGAGAGCAGTCGGACGTCGGAGAGGGCCCACCGGGCCCCGCTGAAGGAGAGTTTGCCGAACGGGTGACCCTCGATCTCGGCGATGGTCAGGCCCTGCGGCCCGGCCTCCGGCTCGCCTTCGACGGCCCCGAACGACATTCCCTTGGCATGAGCGAAACGAGCGATACGCACCCGGCCAATCTAGCCCCGCGGACCCGTCCACCGGCCAGTACGGGCCGGTCGGTGTGCGCAAGCTGTCAGCGCGCGGCACCCTACCCGAGGCGCTGGTGACGGGGGCGGACTTCCGCACTTCGTACCCGCACGGAGGCGACCCGCCCCTAGCGTCGGCTCCGGAGGTTCGTTCGTATGCCTGCATCGACACGACACCACAGAGCCCTCGCAGTGTTCGTGCACTGCCTCGGCATCCTCGCCGCCGTGCCGGCCCTGCCGTCGGCGGCACCGGAGGAGGCGGCAGCCGCGCCCCGGCCACCGACGGCGGTGGCCGCACGGGCGAGCGCGGAGCCCACCCCGCCCTCGGCACCGCCGGCGGTGGCCCCACCGTCGCCGACACCGGCGGCGAGGCTTCCGCAGCCGGTCACCGTGGCGGTGGCCCCGGAGAGCAGTCCGGCGCCGCGCTACCGGATCCAGGTCCGCAACGTGGGCAACTCGCCCATCGAGACCACGGTCCGCCAGGGGCTGCCGCCCGGCGCGTCGGCCACCGCGATCACCGCGGGCGGTCGATCCTCAGGCGTGGGAGGTTCCACAACCGAGGTGACCTGGCGTTTGCGGCTGCCCGCGCACAGCACCACGACCCTGGGCACCGCGCTCACCGCCACCGCGCCCGGTCAGGCGCTCACCGCACCGGCGTGCGCGTTCACCAGCGACGGCAGCCGCCCGTACGACTGCGCCACCGCCACCTGGCAGGGCGCGGCGACGCCGGCCGAGGTCACCGAGGCCCCGGCCTGGCGGCGGTACCCGGTTCTGCTCGCCGGGCTGGCCGTCCTGCTGCTGCTCGCCGCCGGCGGGGTCTGGCTGTGGCGTCGGCGGCGCGGGCGGCGCAGGGTCACCGCCGCCGCGCTGGCCGGCGGCGCCGGACCCGACGGCGGAAGCGGAACGATCTACCCGCGCCCGGCCGCCCCGAGCGCGCCGAGGCGGCGGCGTACCCCTCCGGTCTGGTTGATTGTCGGTGCGGCAGTGGCCGTGCTGGCAGGTGTGGTCGGCACGGCGGGCTGGACGGCGACCCGACGGGTGGCGGCGATCGACACCCAGAAGCAGCCGACAAGCGGCGCGTGGCGGGGCACGGGCGTCTCCGGGCCGATGGGTGTGCCGCTGCGGGAGTCGGCGTTCGAGTTCACCGTGTACCGGATGACCTGCGGATCGCCCGGCACCGCCGGGTCGACCGACGGCGGCGGCGCGGCTCCGGCCTCCGGGCGGCGCTGCCAGGCCACCGTGGGGGTGCGCAACCTCACCGGCGACCAGCAGCCCTGGCACGGCCAGCTGCAACGGGCGTACCTGCCGGGCGGGCGCTGGGTCAGCATCGACGAGTCGGCCACCCGGTCGGCGAACCTGGGTCGGGACGTCTTCGCCGCTCCGGTGGCCGCCGGCAGCAGGGTGGTGCTGCCGCTGGTCTTCACCGTCGACGGGCGGGAGCCGCCCCGGCAGCTGGAGCTGCGCAGCGGGGTGTTCTCCGCAGGCGTCCGGGTGGACATGCCCTGACCGGCGGGCGGGCGGCGGTCGTACCCTGGGGTCCGTGACCGCCGCCCTCGCCCCCGCCGTGCTCGACGTGGCGGCCTGGCAGGCCCGCCGCCAGGCACACGAGGAGCGGGTCGACGTGTGGCTCACCCCGCACCTGGCCCGTCGCCGGCGGGGTGAGCGGCATCCGGTGGCCGACTTCCTGTTCACCTACTACTCGCACCGCCCGGCCCAGCTGCGTCGCTGGCACCCCGGCGCGGGGGTCGAGCTGCGGGGCGCCGACCCGGCCGGGTTCGGCAGGGACTACCGCGCCACCGCCGCCGGGGTCACCCTCGACACCGACGGGGTACGCGCGCGGCGCGGCGAGTCGATCGCCTGGATCCGCTCGCTGCTGACGGCCACCGCCGGGCGGGCGCCGCACTTCGGCTGCTTCGGGATGCACGAGTGGGCGATGGTCTACCGGCAGACCCACGAGGAACTGCGGCACAACGCGTGGCCGTTGCGGCTGACCCCGGAGCGGACGGCCGCCGTTGTCGAGGAGCGGGGTGTGCGGTGCAGCCACTTCGACGCGTACCGCTTCTTCACCCCGCCGGCCCGGCCGTTGAACGTCCTCACCCCGACCCGGGAGACGCAGCACGCGCACGAGCAGCCGGGCTGTCTGCACGCCAACATGGATCTGTACAAGTGGGCGTACAAGATGTCGCCGCTGGTGCCGTCCGAGCTGGTCGCGGACTGCTTCGAGCTGGCCCGGGACATCCGCACGTTGGACATGCGGGCCAGCCCGTACGACCTGGCGGCGCTTGGTTGTCCACCGGTGCCTGTGGAGACCCCTGAGGGTCGCGCGGAGTACGCGGTGGCGCAGCGCGGGTTCGCCGAGCGGGCGGCGGTGCTGCGCGACCGGCTGCTCGCCGCCGTACCGGCCTGACCGGGAGGGCGTCGCTCAGCCGGTCGGGCGGGTACGCAGCCCGTTGAGGAGCAGCGCGACCACGGCCTCCAGGTCGTCGTCGAGGCCCGGTTCGCTCCACTCGGCCCGGTGTGACGGGTGGTGGAAACGGGCTGTGGCCTGGAGCAGCGCCCGCCCGGCCACTGCCGCGTCGGGCACGCTGAAGTCGCCGGCAGCCACCCCGTCCGCGACGATGACGGCGAGCTGACCGGCGAGCACCTCCAGGTGGTTCGCGACGGCGCCCTCGGAGAGGGTGGCGAGCTGGTGGAAGTTGTCGAACAGCTCGGGGTCCTCCCGGGCGATCCGGCGTTTGGTGCCGCTCAGCTCGGCCAGCCACCGGCGCAGCCGCTGCGGGGCCGGTTCCGGGCTGGTGGCCACCTCGATCAGCGGGGTGGAGATCCGGGCCAGCCAGCGTTCGGCGACCGCCTCGCGCAGCGCCGCCTTACTGGCGAAGTGCCGGTAGACACTGCCGTGGCTGACGCTCAGCGCACGGGCCACGTCCAGGACGGTGGCCTTGGCCGGCCCGTACCGGCGCAGCACCTCCTCGGCGGTGTCGAGGATGCGGTCGGCGGTCAGGGCGGTGGCGTCGCTCATCGGTCCAGCCTCCCTGACGGCGTGGCCGGCCGTGGCGCGGCCCCCGGCCGGCCGTCGCGCCACGGCCGGGCGGTCATGCGCGCTCGCTGTCCAGGAACGCCATCTGCGCCTCGTCGTACCGGCTGCCGGCCGCCGCGCCGGCGGGGACGGCGGCTTCGATGGCGGCCAGGTCCGCGTCGGTGAGGGTGACCGTCGCGGCGCCAAGCGCCTCGGTGAGCCGCTCCCGGCGGCGGGCGCCGATCAGCGGCACGATGTTCTCGCCCCGGGCGAGCACCCAGGCGATGGCGATCTGCGCCACTGAGACGCCGCGCGCCTCGGCGATGACGCGCAGCGCGTCCACCAGGGCGAGGTTGCGGTCCAGGTTCGCGCCGGCGAACCGGGGCAGGTGGCTGCGGAAGTCGGTGCCTGTGGTCTGCCGGCCGGCCGTCCAGTGACCGCTGATCAGGCCGCGGGAGAGCACTCCGTACGCGGTGACCCCGACGCCCAGCTCGCGGGCGGTCGGCAGGATCTCGGCCTCCGGGTCGCGGGAGATCAGCGAGTACTCGATCTGGAGGTCGCTGATCGGGTGCACGGCGTGGGCCCGGCGCAGCGTCTGCGCGCTCACCTCGGACAGGCCGATGTGCCGGACGTGGCCGGCCTTGACCAGCTCGGCCAGGGTGCCCACCACCTCCTCGACGGGGACGTCCGGGGAGAGCCGGGCGGGACGGTAGATGTCGACGTGGTCGGTGCCGAGCCGGCGCAGGGTGTAGGCCAGGAAGTTCTTGATCGCGACGGGTCGGAGGTCGCTGCCGTTCCAGCCGCCGTCGACGTCGCGCAGGGCGCCGAACTTCACGCTGATCACGGCGTTGTCCCGGTTGCGGCCGCGCAGCGCGTCGCGCAGCAGCATCTCGTTGTGGCCCATGCCGTAGAAGTCGCCGGTGTCCAGCAGGGTGATGCCGGCGTCCAGGGCGGCGTGGATGGTGGCGATGCTCTCGGCCTCGTCGGCGGCGCCGTAGAGGTCGGACATGCCCATCAGGCCGAGCCCGAGGGCGGAGACGGTGGGGCCTGTCGTGCCGAGGGTGCGGGTGTCCATGGGTCGTTCCTCTCGCCTGGGTGACGTACTCAGCGTACAACGTCCGGATGACAGATTCCAGATTCTGTCACCATGAGACGCCGGTCACCCCGTCACAGAAGGCGATTCGACCTACTCGCCGTCGACGCGGCGGTCGCGTTTGCGCTGGGACTGACGCTTCTTCTCGGCCAGCCGGCGCTCCTTGGCGCCCCGGGACGGGCGGGTCGCCCGGCGGGGCGGCGGCGGGGGCGCGGCGGCCTCCCGCAGCAGCGCCACCATCCGGTCGCGGGCCGCCTCCCGGTTGGCGAGCTGCGCCCGGTGCTCGCTTGCCGCGATCGTCAGCACGCCGTCGACCAGCCGGTTGGCGAGGCGGGCCAGCACCCGGGACCGGATCCAGTCGGGCACGGACGGGGAGTTGGCCACGTCGTAGCTGAGCTCCACCCGGGAGTCGGCGGTGTTCACACCCTGCCCACCCGGCCCGGACGAACGGGAGAAGCGCTCCCGTAGCTCCCCGGCGGGGACGACCCACCGGTCGGTCACCCGCAGCCCATCGTCCACGCCCCGAGGCTAACCCCCGACGAGCCGCCGGAGGTCAGCGGTGCGCGGGTTCACTCTGCGTCGACGACGGGCTGGGCGCCGGGCCGGCTGTCTCGTCGTCGGAGCCGACGGCGGCGTACGCCACGGCGCCGAAGAGAAGCAGCCCGATCACCGCCGCCTTCACGGCGACGCCACGGATCAGCAACCAGGCGCCACGGCGTGCCGTGGGCACCGTTTTCTTCACCGTCTGGTAATCGGCCCACCCGCGTCGCGCCCGGGCGTACGCCGACCCCACCGCACATCCGATTGCCAGGCCCACCAGCAGGAGGACCGCAAGAAGGGGACTCTCCACCTCCGCCAGTATCCATACCGAGCGTGATATTTCCATGGCCCGATCCCTTCGGGCCGGATATCCGACAGTCGCACCCGCCCCACCGGGTGTCCGGGCAGCTCAGCCGCCCTTCCCGATGATCGTGTCGGCGGTCTGCTGCACCTGCTCGATCGGAATGGCGAACCCGATGCCGATCGAGCCGTTGCCGTCGATGGTGGCGATCGCGGTGTTCACCCCGACCACCTCCCCGCGGGCGTTCACCAACGGGCCGCCGGAGTTGCCGGGGTTGATCGACGCGTCAGTCTGCACGGCACTGTGCCGGTTGTTGCCCAGCCGCACCTCGCGGTCCAACGCGCTGACGATGCCGGCGGTGACCGTTCCGGACAGGCCGAGCGGCGAACCCACCGCCAGCACCGGCTCACCGACACGGGTCGCGCCCGGCTTGGCCAGCGGCAACGGGGTGAGCCCGGCCGACGGCGGCACCTTCAGCACCGCCAGGTCGCTGCGAGGCTCCCGGCCGACGACCTCGGCGGCGAACCGGCGACCGTCGGGCAGCTCCACCGTCACCGGCCCGCCACCCCCCTTGGCCAGGATGTGGTCGTTGGTGATCAGGTGCTGCTGGTCGTCCACGGCGAATCCGGAACCCGTCGCGGAGGCGCCGTTCCCACCACCTGCGAGCACCGACACCACCCCGGGCACGGTCCGCTCGGCGGCGGTCACCAGCTCCGCCGGCACCGGGGCCGCCGACGCGGCGGCCGGACCCGCACCGCCGTCCCGGCCGGCGACCACGCCGCCGGCCACCGCACCCGAGACGGTGGACAGCGCCACCACCGCCAGGACGGCGAGGAGGCGGCGCGGTCGCCGCCCGCCCGGGTCCCGACCGTTCCCCGGCGCATCCCACCACCCGCGCCCGTCCCTGTCGAGTTCCGGCGAGATGAACCAGGGACCGCGCGGTTCGCCCAGTCCGGTCTGCACTGCCATGCGTACTCCTCACGGTCGACGTCGGTTGTGCGCGGCGGTCAGGGCAGGCGGGAGAACCAGCGCATCGAGCCGGCGGCGGCTCCCATCGCGAACACCAGTCCGAGGCCGATGAACCGCGCCGAGACGTCCTGCCGCTCGGTGCGGTAGCCGACCGAGCTGCCGATGTCGTCGTAGACGGCCCGCAGCTCGTCGGAGGTGCTGGCCTCGTGGAACATCCCGCCGGTCTCGTCGGCGACGGCACGCAGGGTCTGCCCGTCGACGGGCACCTGGATGGGCCGGCCGCCCCGGTCCACGAACCCGGACGGGGTGCCGAAGGAGATCGCGTGCACCGGCACCTTCGCCGCCACCGCGTCCGCGGCCGCCTCCATCGGGTCCATCCCTGACGTGTTGGCCCCGTCCGAGAGCAGGATGATCCGGGCCGGGGGTGGTTCCTTCGCCGCCTGGCTGTCCAGCCCCTTGACCGCGCCGAGCGAGGTGTTGATGGCCTCGCCGATCGCGGTGCCCTGCACACCGGTGACCCCCTCGGCGAGCCGGTCGATCCCCTCGTCCAGGGCTCCCCGGTCGGTGCCCGGGGGCACTAGGACGGCGGCGCTGCCGGCGAACGCGACGAGGCCCACGTTGAACTCGTCGGGCAGCCCCTCGACGAAGCGGCGGGCCGCCTGCTTGGCCGCCGCCAGCCGGTCCGGATCCACGTCGGTGGCGAGCATGGACGTGGACACGTCGACGGCCACCATCACCGTGGCCCGTTCCCGGGGCACCCGGACCTCGGCTGTGGGTCGCGCGAAACCGACGACGAGCAGCGCCAGCATGGCCAGGAACAGGCCCGCCGGTACGTGCCGGCGCCAGGCCGGTCGTTGCGGCGCCACCCGGTCCAGCAGCCGCAGGTTGGTGAAGCGGACCGCGTACCGGCTGCGCCGCCGCTGCATGACCAGGTACGCGACGACCAGGGCGAGAACGCCGAGCAGCAGCCAGAGCCGCAGCGGCGACTGCCAGATCACGCGGCGCCTCCCCGGGTCCCGGCGGGCGCCGCGGCCAGCCGACGTTGGGCGTGCACGTGCCGGACGATGTCCGCGCTCCAGTCCCTGTCGGTCCGCAGCGCCAGGTGGCTGGCCCCGCTGCGGCGCAGCGCCTGGCGTACCTGGTCACGCTGGGCCTCGGCCGCCGCCGCGTACCGCTCGCGCAGCCCACGGTCCGATGTGCACACCTCGCGGTGGCGGCCGGTCTCCGGATCGACGAGCGTGATGATGCCGACGTCGGGCAGCTCCAGCTCGCGCGGGTCGGTCACCTCGATCGCCAGCACCTGGTGCCGGGCGGTGAGCCGGCGCAGGGTCCGTTCCCAGGGCGGCTGCTCGGCGGGATCGTCGGGCAGACCGTCGAGGAAGTCCGAGACCACCACGACCAGGCCCCGCCGGTTGGCGACCCGGTGCAGCGCGTCGAGCCCGTCCACCAGCTCCGGCGGCGCCGACGGCCCCCGCGCCGACCGGTCGGTGGGCGCGGTGGCACGCGGGGCGGCGAGCAGCGCGCGCAGCAGACCGAGCAGATGGGTACGCCCGCTGCGGGCCGGGAACCGGCGCACCCCGTCAGCGCCCAACACCTGCGCGCCGAGGCGGTTGCCGACACCTGCGGTCAGGAAACCGATCGCGGCGACCGCCGCCACGGCCAGCTCGCGCTTGTCCAACTCGGCGGTGCCGAACTCCATGCTGGCGCTGGCGTCGACAAGGAGCCAGGTGGTCAGCTCCCGATCGGCGTCGACCTGCCGTACGTGCGGCACCGTGGTCCGGGCGGTCACCGCCCAGTCCATCCGGCGGACCTCGTCCTCGCCCGGCCGGTACTCCCGGCTGCCGGCGGGTTCGCTGCCCGGGCCCGGCAGCAGGCCACGGTACTGGCCGTGCAGGAGACCGTTCAGCCGGCGGGTGACCGTCATTTCCAGGCGGCGCAGCCGCTGGTCAGGTGCCAGCTCCACCAACCCCGGGTCGGCCGACGCGACAGCCGCGCGTCTCATGCCGCCGCCAGGTCGGGGGCCTGCTGCGGATGGCCGTGGGCGAGCCGGGGCGGTGGGACGGCCTCGACCAGTCGCCGGACCACACTCTCGGCCGACACCCCGTCGGCCACCGCGTCGAAGGAGAGCACCAGCCGGTGGGCGAGCACGTCCACGGCCAGCTCACGGATGTCCTCGGGCAGCACGTACTCCCGTCCCCGCAGCAGCGCCTGCGCCCGGGCGGCCGCGACCAGGCCGAGGGTGGCCCGGGGGCTGGCGCCGTACGCAAGCATCGGCGCGATCTCCGCCAGGCCGAAGCGCCCCGGGTCACGGGTGGCGAGGATGAGCCGGACCACGTACTCGGCCAGGGCGTGGTGGACGAACACCCGTTCCGCCTGGGCCTGGAGGTCACGCAGCCGCTGCGCGTCGAGCACCCGGCGCGGGGTCGGCCGGTCGGTGCTCATCCGGTAGAGGATCGCCAGCTCGTCGGCGTCGCTGGGATAGTCGACGACCACCTTCATCAGGAACCTGTCGCGCTGCGCCTCGGGGAGCTGGTAGACCCCCTCGGACTCGATCGGGTTCTGGGTGGCCAACACCAGGAACGGGGCCGGGACCGGCCAGCTGCGCCCGCCGATGGAGACCTGCCGCTCGGCCATGGCCTCCAGCAGCGCCGACTGGACCTTTGCCGGGGCGCGGTTGATCTCGTCGGCGAGCACCAGGTTCGCCATGATCGGGCCCAGCTCGATGTCGAAGGTCTCCTTGGAGGCCCGGTAGATCCGGGTACCGACGATGTCGGAGGGGACCAGGTCGGGCGTGAACTGGATCCGCGAGAAGGTGCCGCCGACCACTGTGGCGAGGGTCTGCGCGGCAAGCGTCTTGGCCACGCCGGGAACCCCCTCCAGGAGGCAGTGCCCGTTGGCGACAAGTGCGGTGAGCAGTCGTTCGACGAGCCGATCCTGCCCGACGATCACGCGTTTGACCTCGAAGAGGGTCTGTTCCAGCTCGACGCCGGTCGGCTCTGGATCGACCGGGCTGGGCATGCTGGCCAGGGTGTCCGAGATGTCCGTCACGGTGCTTGCTTCCCGTGGCGGGGGGCCGGCAAACGTCGGATTGTGAGCGCCGGACGGGCCCGTTGCGGCCCGGACGGGGATGAGCCGCCCGGACGGGGTACGAGCGGCACGAGTCGGTCAGCGGGGGCAGACGGGTCGCAAGAGGGCTCGGCCGGCACGAGCAACCGGCGATATGCCCATGCACCCGGCGTCCGCGATCATCAGAAGCGATCCGGCCCCCGCGTGCGGGACGCGGGGGCCGGATCAGTTCGGTCAGGCGGTGTGGACGACCAAGTGGAACCCGAGGTCGGTAGGTGTTCCGGCCGAGTTGCGGGTCTGCACGAAGACCGCGTTCGGCGTGCTGAGCCGGGGCGCGACCGAGATCTCGCCGGCCGGCGGGATGCAGCACGCGTCAGCGCGGCCGACGGTGGCCACGTAGACGCTGTTCGAGACGGTGAAACCGAACTGGACCTCGTACTGGCCGACGCCGTACTTGATCACGGTGCCGGTGCCCCGCGCCCTCGTGCCGTTGGAGTTGACGACGATCGTGGTGGTGGTGGCGACGAGTGTCGTGTTGGCCTTCAGCGCGGCCTTCGCCAGGCGTGCCGACTCCGCCGTCACCGGCGGCTGGGCGTTCGTGCCGCGCGCCGCTGGCTGGACGGCCTCCTGCGGCGCCTTGGCCGACGCCTGCGCGGCGGCGATCCCACCCCCGGCCAGGGTCAGCGCCAGAACGGCGAACGTGACCGCCGCCGCCTTACGTCGGAAGAATGTGCTCATGACAGGTCCCCCTTGTGTGACCGTGCGAATTCGGCCGACCCGCGGGGCGGGACGGATGATTGCCTGAAAATAGGGTCACGACCATTACGGGATTGGGTTCTTCTGCGATCTGCATCCCGCCTGAGCTGGAGTTACTACTCAGAGTGGCGTCGTTTAGGCCAGATGGAACGTAGCACCGTAAAAAGCCGACCGTCAATAGTTGATCTCACTTTGACGCACTGTCGGTCAGCCGTCAGTCAATTGTGAAATGTGAGCGCAGAAACATTCACAAAATGCGCCGGGGGGTCCCGCTACGCTGACCGCCATGCTCGTGGACACCCCGGCCGCGCCGATCCGACGCCGCTCCCGGCGGGTCGGCACCGTTCTCAGCTGGTTGGCGGTCGGCCCGGTGGCCGCCTGGGCCGCTGTCCGGCTCGCCGGCCTCGACCGGGGGCCGCTGGTGCAGGCTCTCGCCTTCACCCCGTACGCCGCGGGATGGAGCGTGCTGGCCCTCGCCGCCGCCCTCGCCCTGCGGCGCTGGTGGCCGGCGGCGGTCGCGGCACTGGCAGCCGTGACGCTGCTCGGCCTGGTCGTGCCCCGGGCACTGCCCACCCCGCAGCCGGCGGCGGCCGGGCCCACCCTGCGGCTGCTCACCGCGAACCTGCTCGCCGGCGCCGCCGACGCCCGGACCCTCGTCGACCTGGTCCGGACCCGGCAGGTCGACGTGCTCACCGTGCAGGAGTTCACCCCGGACGCGCAGGCCGCCCTGGACCGGCTCGGCCTCGACCGCCTGCTGCCCTACCGGAACCTCAACGCCCAGGTGGGCACCCCCGGCTCGGGGCTCTACGCCCGCTGGCCGATCAGCGACGCCGGCATCCGCACCAACAGGCGCGGCTGGGGCTTCACCCAGGCGTACGGCACCCTGACCGTCCCCGGCGCACCCCCGGTACGCGTCGAGTCGGCCCACCCCTCCGCGCCGTACGCGCTGGACCAGGTGGGCGCCTGGCGAACCGACCTGACCGCCCAGCCACCGGCCACCGGGGACGGTGAGCTGCGCATCCTCGCCGGGGACTTCAACGCCACCCTCGACCACAGCCCACTGCGTGCCCTGCTGCGCACCGGCTACGTGGACGCCGCCGACGCCACAGGCGCGGGGCTCACCGGCACCTGGGGCCCGTACGACGGTGATCTCATCCCCCCGGTCACCATCGACCACGTCCTGGTCGACAGCCGCATCGCCGTTGGCTCGGTGCGGGTGCACGACCTCCCCGGCAGCGACCACCGCCCCGTCCTGGCCACCCTCACGCTCCCCGCCCGCTGACCGCCCCGCCCGCCCGGTGGGGCGGGCGGGGAGAGGGGTCAGACGCGGGTCGGGGACAGTCCGTAGGTCAGGGCGTCCACCAGGGCGTGCCAGCTCGCCTCCACCACGTTGGGGTGGACCCCCACCGTGGTCCAGTCCCGGCCGTCGCTGTCGGCGGTCTCCAGAAGGACCCGGGTGACCGCGCCGGTGCCGTGGCTGCCCTCCAGGATGCGCACCTTGTAGTCGGCCAGCTCGAAGTCGCGCAACTGCGGGTAGTGCCGGGCCAGCCCCACCCGCAGCGCCTCGTCGAGGGCGTTGACCGGGCCGTTGCCCTCGGCGGTGGCGATCACCCGCTCGCCGCGTACCCGAATCTTCACGGTGGCCTCGGAGACCACCGCGCCGTCCTCGCGGTGCTCGACGAGCACCCGGTACGACTCCAGGGCGAACGGTCGGGCCGGCCCGCCCTCGGGAAGCTCGGAGCGGACGAGCAGCTCGAACGACGCGTCGGCCGCCTCGAACGACCAGCCGCCGGCCTCCAGCTCCTTGACCCGCCTGGTGACCGCGGTCAGTGCCTCCGGACGGCCGGCCAGGTCAAGGCCGAGTTCCCGACTCTTGAGCTCGACGCTGGCCCGGCCGGCCATCTCGGTCACCAGGATCCGCATGTCGTTGCCCACCACCGACGGGTCCACGTGGTTGTAGAGCAACGGGTCGACCTTGATCGCGCTCGCGTGCAGCCCCGCCTTGTGGGCGAAGGCGGCGGCCCCGGCGTACGCCTGGTGGGTGTCGGGGGCGATGTTGGCGATCTCGGCGATGGCGTGCGAGACCCGCACCATCTGCGCCAGGCAGCCGTCGGGTAGGACGGGCATGCCCAGCTTGAGTTGGAGGTTGGCGACGACGGCGAAGATGTCCGCGTTGCCGGGGCGTTCGCCGTACCCGTTGGCGGTGCCCTGGACGTGGCGCACACCTGCCTCGACGGCGGCGATGGTGTTGGCCACCGCGCAGGAGGTGTCGTTCTGCGCGTGCATACCGAGCAGCCCGGCGTCGATACCGAGCTTGTCGGTGAGGTCGACGATCGCGGCGGTCACCTGGGAGGGCAGCATGCCGCCGTTGGTGTCGCAGAGCACCATGCGTTCCGCGCCGGCGGCGAGCGCGGTCTGCACCACCGCGGCGCCGTACGCCGGGTCGTGCCGGTAGCCGTCGAAGAAGTGCTCACCGTCGACGAAGACCCGACGTCCCTCGGCCACGAGGTGGCTGACGGTGTCGTGGATCATCGCCAGGTTCTCCGCGCCGGTGGTACGCAGAGCGCGCTCGACGTGCCGGATGTCGGCCTTGGCGACCAGGGCGATCGCCGGGGTCTGCGCGTCCAGCAGGCCGCGCACCTGGGGGTCGTCGGCGACGGCGACGCCGGCCTTGCGGGTGGCGCCGAAAGCCACGAGGACGGCGTGCCGCAGGCTCAGTTCGGTGCGCGCCCGGCGGAAGAACTCGGTGTCCTTGGGCACCGCTCCCGGCCAGCCGCCCTCGATGAAGCCGACGCCGAACTCGTCGAGCAGCCGGGCCACCGCCAGCTTGTCGACCACCGAGTAGGTGAGCCCCTCACGCTGGGCGCCGTCGCGCAACGTCGTGTCGTAGACCTGGAACGTCATCAGGATCCTTTCTCGGAGCAACAAAAAGACCTCCCGCGGGTGCGGGAGGTCTGCGCGCTCGGCGGAGGGGAGAGCCGGCGCGCTAGGTCACAATAATCAGGGCGGTGCTGGTCACGACAGCTACTCTGCCACTCCTCCCCCGATTTTGGGAGGGCCTATCCATATCGCGGGATGATCACTGAGCGTGGCTTTCGGGGGCGGCTCGCCCGCCGGTGACCGGCCTCACCGCCCACCTGGCCACCCACGGTGGCACCATGCGTACGCGTGCCGCTATCGAGGAGGACCCGTGCCCACTCTCCGCAACCGCACCGGGGCCTGACCATGGGCCTGGACGCGATAAGGGAAGCCCTGCCGGCGTACGCCAGGGACATCGCGCTCAACCTGGACTCCACCGTCGGCACCTCCACCCTGACTCCGGTACAGGCCTGGGGCACGGCGCTTGCCTGCGCGGTCGCCGCCCGCAACCCGGTGGTGCTGCGCGAGATCGCCGCCGAGGCGCTCGGTCACGTCGGGCCGGACGGTGTCGAGGCGGCCAAGGGCGCCGCCGCCGTCATGGCGATGACCAACACCTACTACCGGGCCAAGCACCTCATCGGCGACGAGCGGTACGCCTCGATCCCCGCCCGCCTGCGGATGCGGATGGTCGCCCGGCCCGGGGTGGACAAGGGCGACTTCAAGCTGTGGTGCCTCGCCGTTTCGGCGATCAACGGCTGCGGGATCTGCCTGGAGTCGCACGAGAAGGCGCTGCGCGACAGCGGCTTCACCCCTGAGCAGGTGAACGAGGCACTGCGGATCTCGGCCGTGGTGCACGCCGCCGCGGTCACCCTCGACGCCGAGGCCGCACTGGCCTGAGCCGGTACGGCCCCGACGCCGCGGTGGGCACGGCGCCGTTTCCGGCCCCCGACCGCCGGGTAGCTCCTGGGGGGAGGCACCGCACCCACCGCCGCCGAGCCGATCGGCGACAGTCAGGAGAACGGCATGGACAGGATCGACAGGCACGCCGCCCACGCCGGGCCGGACCCGCTGCGCGGCGGCGACCAGGGCGCCGTGGCCGGCGGCGCGCCGGCCGGCACCTTCGACCCCTGGCGCTACCGGGACCAGACCGAGGTGGCCGACGCCGACCTGGTCGGCTACAAGGTCGAGGCCAGCGACGGCGGAATCGGCAAGATCGACAGCGCCAGCCACGAGGTGGACGGCAGCTACCTGGTGGTGGACACCGGCCCGTGGATCTTCGGCAAGAAGGTGATGCTGCCGGCGGGCACTGTCAACCAGGTCGACCACGACCAGCGCACCGTCTCCGTGGACCGGACCCGGGACCAGATCAAGGCCGCCCCGGAGTACGACGAGACCAGCCACAGCGACCCGACCTACCGGGACCGGCTGGGCGGCTACTACGACGAGACGTACGGCGCGCTCCCGCCCGGAACCGCGCGCTGACGATCGGACCGACGGCCGGTGGGGGCGGACCCCGCCGGCCGTTACCGTGTCAGCGTGGACGCCATCGACGACAACCGACACATCCCGTTGCCCGCGACCTTCAACTTCCGCGACGTCGGCGGCTACGTCGGCCACGACGGCCGCACCGTACGCCGGGGGCGGCTCTACCGCTCCGACTCCCTGCACCGCCTCGACGAGCAGGACCGCGACGCGTTCGCCGCGATCGGCGTCCGCACCGTCATCGACCTGCGCCGGCCCAGTGAGGTGGAGCGCGACGGTCGGGTGCCCGCGTACCCGGGGCTCACCTACCGGCACATCCACCCGGAGCACGATGACTGGGCCGGCACACCCCACGAGGAGGGCACCGATCTGGCGCGCTACCTCGCGGACCGCTACGCCGACCTGGCCCAGACCGGCACCGCCGGCCTGGCCGAGGCGATCGGACTGATCGCGGACTCCGCGAACGCCCCGGTGGTGGTGCACTGCGTCGCGGGCAAGGACCGCACAGGCATCGTCTGCGCGTTGACGCTCTCCGTGCTGGGCGTGGACGACGCGGACGTCGTCGCGGACTACGCGCTCAGCACCGAGGCGTCGGCCCGGTTCAGTGCCTGGCTGGCCGCGACCTTCCCGGACGCGGGCGAGGTGCCGAAACCGTTCCTTGCCTCGCCCGCCGAGGCGATGCAGATCTTCCTGGACGAGCTGCGCGCGGGCCACGGCTCGGTCGAGGCGTACCTGCGCCACGCCGGGGTGACCGAGGAGCAGCTGGCAGCCCTGCGCGAGCACCTGCTCGACGAGGCCTGACCTGCCACGCTGACCGGCCCGCCCGCACGGACGGGCCGGTCAGCGGTGGAGGTCAGAGGACCTGGCGCACCCACCCGTGCGGGTCGGCGGCCTTGCCCCGCTGGATGTCGACCAGTTGCTGGCGCAACGACATGGTGACCCGGCCCGGCTCGCCGCCGCCGACGAGGAACTCGCCGTCCGGGAAGCGCACCCCGCCGATCGGCGTGATCACCGCGGCAGTGCCGCAGGCGAAGACCTCGCGGAGCCGGCCGCTGGCCGCGTCGGCCTGCCAGTCGGCGAAGGAGACAGGCCGCTCCTCGACCCGGTGCCCGGCCTCGCCGGCCAGCGTCATGATCGCGTCGCGGGTGATGCCCGGCAGGATCGTGCCGGTAAGCGGCGGGGTGACCACCGAGCCGTCGTCGTAGACGAAGAAGACGTTCATCCCGCCCAGCTCGTCGACGAAGCGACGCTCCACCGCGTCCAGGAAGACGACCTGGTCGCACCCGGCCTCGATGGCCTCGGCCTGCGCGGCCAGGGAGGCCGCGTAGTTGCCGCCGCACTTGGCTGCGCCGGTGCCGCCGGGCGCGGCCCGGGTGTAGTCCGGGGAGACCCAGACGGTGACCGGCTTGACCCCACCTGTGAAGTACGCCCCGACCGGCGACGCGATCACCACGTACAGGTATTCGTTCGCCGGGCGGACGCCGAGGAAGACCTCACTGGCGAACATGAACGGCCGCAGGTAGAGGCTGCCGTCCTCGCCGGTCGGGATCCAGTCCCGGTCGATCTCGATGAGCCTGTGCAACGAGTCGACGAAGACCTCGGGCGGCAGCACCGGCATCGCCATCCGCTGCGCCGACGTGACGAACCGCGCGGCGTTGGCGTCCGGCCGGAACATGGTCACGCCACCGTCGGCCGTCCGGTACGCCTTCAGCCCTTCGAAGATCTCCTGCGCGTAGTGCAGGACCGCGCTCGCCGGGTCCATCGGGATCGGCCTCCGCGCCTCCACCCGGGCGTCGTACCAGCCCTTGCCGTCCGCGTACCGGACGGTGACCATGTGATCGGTGAACACCCGGCCGAACCCGGGGTTCACCAGCAGGGCGGCCCGGTCGGCGGCGGATACCGGCGCGGGATTCGGACGGATCTCGAAGTCGAGCATGTCACCACCGCTCATCGCGCTGACCTCCCTGCGGGACAACGGCATGCGGGATCGCACACCGACATGGCTGTGCCAGAAACTTACCCCGAACGGTCGTTCAGCGGGTAGCGCCGCTCGGGGCGGGGCGGAGTGCCCGGACAGGCGGAAACCGCCCTGGCGTTGGTGGGCCGGGGCGGTCAGGCTACGGCGTGGGCCGCGAGCCGGTCGCCGACCTCGGCCGTCCGCAGTGCCACACCAGGCGTCCGGCCGGCCAGTTCGGCGGCGACCGCCGCGTTGACCCGGGTGGCGGCCTCGGCGTGCCCGAGCTGCTCCAGCAGCAACGCGACAGAGAGCACCGCGGCGACCGGGTCGGCGACGCCCTGACCGGCGATGTCCGGCGCGGACCCGTGCACCGGCTCGAACATCGAGGGGTACGCACCCTCGGGGTTGATGCAGCCGCTCGCGGCCAGCCCGATACCGCCGGTGACGGCGGCGGCGATGTCGGTGAGGATGTCGCCGAAGAGGTTGTCGGTGACCACCACGTCGTAGCGCTGCGGCTGGGTCACCAGGAACATCGCGGCCGCGTCGACGTGCTGGTACTCGGTGGCCACGTCCGGGTGCTCGGCGGCGACCGCGTCGAAGGCGCGCGCCCACAGAGACCCGGCGTGGGTGAGCACGTTCGTCTTGTGCACCAGCGTGACCTTGCGGCGCTCGCGGCGACCGGCGCGGGCGAACGCGTCACGGATCACCCGCTCCACACCGTGCCGGGTGTTGAGGCTCTCCTCGGTGGCGACCTCGGCCGGGGTGTCGCGGTGCAGCGAGCCACCCGCACCGGCGTAGAGCCCCTCGGTGCCCTCGCGGACCACTACCAGGTCGACCTCACCGGGCTTGACGTTGCCGAGCGGGCCGGCGACGCCGGGCCAGAGCCGGGAGGGACGCAGGTTGACGTACTGGTCGAAGGCGAAGCGGAGCTTGAGCAGCAGCCCGCGCTCCAGGACACCCGGCGGAACCGTCGGGTCACCGACCGCGCCGAGCAGGATCGCATCGTGCCCGGCCAGCTCGGCCAGGACCGAGTCGGGCAGCACCTCTCCGGTACGGTGCCAGCGGGCGGCGCCGAGGTCGTACTCGGTGGCCTGCACGCCGGGCAGCACCGCGTCGAGGACCTTGCGGGCCTGCGCGACAACCTCAGGCCCGATGCCGTCCCCGGCCACCACCGCGATGCGCGCCACGCCCAACTCCCCACGTTTCGACTGCCCGTCCGGCCACGGTACGTCGCCGTCCCGCCTCCCGGTACGAAGGTTCCACCATCTGGGAAGCTCGGATCCACAGCACCCTCTCAGCGAAGACTCATCGAGCGATCATCTCCGCTGCCTAGGGTGAGGGTCTGCGGGTCAGGGGGCCCGCGACGGGCGTCGCGACGGCGCGGCGCCAACTGCGAGGGGGCAGATGCGATGCGCATCGACGAGCAGCCGCGTACCCGCTGGCCGGACCCGTCCGCGTTCCGCAACCGTCGTCCGGATTTGCGGCTCGGCGGCCGGCGGCACCGGGTCGACCCGGCCGGCGCCACCCACGGCCGGATCGCCGTACGGCACACCGTCCGCACCGGCACGGCCGAGTACACCCTGATCCTCAACGCCCCCGAGTGGCTCGGCCGTCGGGGTGTCGGCGAGGCCCTGCGGGACAGCGTCGCCGAGCTGCGCGCCATCGACCTCACCTACGGCCCCAACCGGCCGGAGAGTCTGGTCTCCCGGCTGCGCCGAGGTGAGATCAGCCCCGACTCGTACCCCCCGCTCGCGGACCTGGTGGACCGCTGCGCGGCGATGCGCGCCGCCACCGACGGATGGTTCGACGCCTGGGCGGTGCCGGGCGGCTTCGATCCGGGTGGCCTGCTCGGCGGCTGGGCCGTCGAACGCGCCGCCGAGCGACTGCGTGCCGCGGGCGTCCACGACTACGCGGTGCTCACCGGCGCGGACCTGGTGGTCCGTGGCCACGCCCCGCACGGCGGACCGTGGCGGGTCGCTGTGCACCACCCGACCGCGCCCGAACGCGCGCCGATGGTGCTGGAGATGACCGCCGGGGCGGTCGGCACCTCCGGGGTGACCGGACGGCAGGGGCACGTGGTGGACCCGCACACCGGCGAGCCGGCCGACCACCTCGTCGCCGCGACGGTCGTCGGCCCCGACCTGACGGTCGCCGACGCCTACGCCACCGCGCTGTACGCCGCCGGCCCC
This sequence comes from Micromonospora sp. NPDC047521, assembly GCF_055587305.1. Taxonomy (NCBI): domain Bacteria; kingdom Bacillati; phylum Actinomycetota; class Actinomycetes; order Micromonosporales; family Micromonosporaceae; genus Micromonospora; species Micromonospora sp. NPDC047521. Next base: position 124,361 of record NZ_JBVJGN010000001.1, read on the forward strand.
ACCGGTCTGGGCTGGTTCCGGGGAAACTCCGACTACCGGGCGCTCTTCGCCCACCGGCGCTGAGCGGAACGTCGCCCCACCGCGTCGTCTCCCCGCGGCGCTCCGGCCCGATTCGCACCTCGGCCGCCCTCGGACGGCCGGTCGGGCCTGCGATCGGCCCCCACAGCCTCGGCAACGGCCGTGGGGGCCGGTCAGCGACGAGTGCGCGTGGCTCGCGCAATCGAGGGGTGCGGACCGGTCGGGCCGGACGTCGACCGCGCCACCCGAAGACGGGCCGGCGCCGCGAACTCGGCCAGTGACCGCAGTCGTACGCTAGCGAATCGACGCAACTCGACGCAAGAGTCTCCACAGCGGACCGTCCCGGACGGACCGTCGCGGTTCAGCGATTGGCCTGCGGCGAGGCAGTTTCGACATGGTGAACGCCGGATGGCACGCTGTCCGCCGTGAGTTTCGATCTGAGTGTGTGGGCCCTGGACGACGGGGCGACGCCCGAGGACGTGCGGGCAGCGGTCGACGGTTGCCGGCAGGGGCGGCACGTGGACCGTTACCCGGACGCGCGAGTGGTCGCCTTCTACCGGGCGATCACCGCCTCCTACCCGGACCGGCACCCCGGCCCGGACAGCCCGTGGGCACGGGCGCCACTGCACGCCGCCCACGACCACGTCGAGCTGAACCTGCATCCGACCTGCCCGGACCAGGTGCTGTTGGACATCGAACGGCTGGCCGGCGAACACGGGCTGATGCTCTTCGACCCGCAGGACGGGTCGGTCTATCCGCCCCCGGCACGGATGCCCGGCTGACCCGGCCGGGCGGCGGCAGACCCACCCCGGGTACGACGAAGGGGCCCGGCGGATCGCCGGGCCCCCCGTGGTGCTGCGGTGACTACTCGTCGCGCAGGTCCGCGGCGCTGGCCGCCGTCGCGCCGATCGACTCGGCCGCCGAGGTGAGCAGGTCGGCGCCGAGCGCCTGGTCGACGGTGAGCGTCATGAGCGTCTCGCCGCCCGCCTCGCGCCGGGCCACCTGCATGGCGGCGATGTTGATGCCCGACTCGCCGAGCAGGGTGCCGACGACGCCGACGACGCCCGGCCGGTCGGCGTAGCGGAGGAAGAGCAGGATGCCCTCCGCGCCGATCTCCACGTCGAAGCCGTCCACCTCGGTCAGCTTCAGCAGGTCGCGGGCGCCCGAGTGGGTGACCGTACCGGAGACGCTCACCGTCCGGCCGTCCGGCAGCGCGCCGCGCACGGTGACCAGGGTGGGCTGTTCCGCCGTCTCGGCGAGGCTGGCCAGGGTGACCTCGACGCCACGCTCGGCGGCCAGGTGCGGCGCGTTGACGTAGGTGACCTGCTCCTCGACCACGGAGCTGAACAGGCCCTTCGTCGCGGCGAGCTTGAGCACCGACACGTCGTGCGCGACGATCTCGCCGCGAACCTCGACGGTGACGCTCGCGGCGACGCCGCCGGCGACAGCGGTGAACGCCCGGCCGAGCTTCTCGGCCAACGGCAGCAGTGGCCGCACGTCCTCGGCGACCACGCCGCCGACCTGCACGTTGACGGCGTCCGGAACGAACTCGCCCTGCAACGCCAGCTTCACGCTCTTGGCCACCGCCAGGCCGGCCTTGTCCTGCGCCTCGTGGGTGGAGGCCCCCAGGTGCGGGGTGGCCACCACGTTGTCGAAGGCGAACAGCGGAGAGGACGTGCAGGGCTCCTTGCTGTACACGTCCACGCCCGCGCCGGCGACCCGGCCCTCGGCGATGGCGTCGGCCAGGGCCTGCTCGTCGACCAGTCCACCGCGGGCGGCGTTGACGATGCGGACGCCCGGCTTGACGATCGCCAGTTCCTTCTCACCGATCAGGCCCACCGTCTCGGGGGTCTTCGGCAGGTGGATCGAGATGAAGTCGCTCTCGCGCAGCAGCTCGTCCAGGCCGACCAGGCGGACGCCGAGCTGCGCGGCCCGCGCCGGCTGGATGTACGGGTCGTACGCGATCAGCCGGGTGCCGAACGCGGCGATGCGCTGGGCGAAGAGCACGCCGATGCGGCCGAGCCCGACCACGCCCACGGTCTTGCCCTGCACCTCGACACCTGTGTACTTGGACCGCTTCCACTCCCCCGCCTTCAGCGCGGCGCTGGCGCTCGCGGTGTTGCGGGCCACCGCGAGCAGCAGCGCGACGGCCTGCTCGGCGGCGGAGACGATGTTCGAGGTGGGCGCGTTGACGACCATGACGCCCCGGGCGGTGGCGGCCGGCACCTCGACGTTGTCCAGCCCGACGCCCGCGCGGGCGACCACCTTGAGTCGCGGCGCGGCGGCCACCGCCTCGGCGTCGATCTGGGTCGCGCTGCGCACGATGACGGCGTCGGCCTCGGAGAGCGCGGAGAGCAGGGCCGGACGGTCGGTGCCGTCGACGTGACGGACGTCGAAGTCGTGGGCGAGCACCTCGATGGCGGCGGGGGCGAGTTCTTCGGCGATCAGTACGACAGGATTCATCGGTCCTCGTAGACGTCGTGTTTGCGATCGGCTCGGCGGCGGGGCGCCGCACTGCGCCCCGCGCTGGTCCGTGCCGTGGCCGTCAGGTGCCGGCTCTGAGCACCTACCCGCGATCGTAGGGGCTCGCTGGTCGGCGTGTTCCGGTCCGTGGGGTGAGTGCCCTCACACGCCGGGTCGGACGGCGGACATCACCCGTTCACCTGACCGACATGGTTGGTCCCGGCGGGCGCGGCACCCCGCGAGGCGTTTGTCACCCGGTCCCACGAGGTGGGCACGAGGGGTGTCGGTGGAAAGCCGGACGGCCCCGGGCGGCGCTGGGGAGAGCGCCGGCCCGGGGCCGTGGGGAAACGCCGTGGTCCGGATGGTCAGGCGGTCTCGGTGATCGGGCGGTCCACCCAGCTCATCATGCCGCGCAGCTTGCGGCCGGTCTCCTCGATCGGGTGCGCCGCACCCTCGGCCTGCCACTTGGTGAAGTTGGGCCGGCCCGCCTCGTCCTCGGCGACCCACTCGCGGGCGAACTCGCCGGACTGGATCTCGCCGAGGATCTTGCGCATCTCCTCCTTGACCCGGGCGTCGATGATCCGCGGGCCGCGGGAGAGGTCGCCGTACTCGGCGGTGTCGGAGATGCTGTACCGCATCTTGGCGATGCCGCCCTCGTACATCAGGTCGACGATCAGCTTCAACTCGTGCAGGCACTCGAAGTAGGCCACCTCGGGGGCGTAGCCCGCCTCGGTGAGCACCTCGAAACCGGTCTGCACCAGGGCCGCCGCGCCACCGCACAGCACCGCCTGCTCGCCGAAGAGGTCGGTCTCGGTCTCCTCGGTGAAGGTGGTGCGGATCGCGCCGGCACGGGTGCCGCCGATCCCCTTGGCGTACGCCAGGGCCAGGGCGAGGGCGTTACCGCTGGCGTCCTGCTCGACGGCCACGAGACAGGGCACGCCCTTGCCGTCGGCGTACTGGCGGCGGACCAGGTGGCCGGGGCCCTTCGGGGCGACCATCGCCACGTCCACCTCGGCCGGCGGCTTGATGAGGCCGTAGCGGATGTTGAAGCCGTGGCCGAAGAAGAGCGCCTTGCCGGCGGTCAGGTTCGGGGCGATCGACTCGGCGTACAGGGCGCGCTGGGCGGTGTCCGGCGCGAGCACCATGATCACATCGGCCTCGGCGGCAGCCTGCGCCGGCGTGGCCACCCGCAGGCCCTGCTCCTCGGCCTTGGGACGGCTCTTGGAGCCCTCCGGCAGACCGATCACCACGTCGACGCCGGAGTCCCGCAGCGACAGCGCGTGGGCGTGGCCCTGGCTGCCGTAGCCGATCACCGCGACCTTCTTGGCCTGGATCAGGCCGAGGTCGGCATCGTCGTCGTAGTACACCTCAACGCTCATGAGACTTCCCTTTCGTACGACGGCCTCGGTGGCCCGTCGTGGTCTGTGCGGATGGGTTCGTGGCCCGCCGGAGCCGGCCAGCGGCAGGTCAGGCGGCCCGTAGCGCGGGACCGGCGGTGATCGAACGCGAGCCGCGCCCGATCGCCACCAGCCCGGACTGGACCATTTCCTTGATGCCGAAGGGCTCGAGGTCGCGCAGCAGCGCGTCGAGCTTGTCCGGGGTGCCGGTGGCCTCGATGGTCAGCGTGTCCGGTGCGACGTCGACCACCCGGGCGCGGAACAGGTTGACCGTCTCCAGCACCTGGGTCCGCGCGGACCGGTCGGCGCGGACCTTCACCAGCAGCAACTCGCGGGCCACCGAGACCTGCGGGTCCAACTCAACGATCTTGAGTACGTTGACCAGCTTGTTGAGCTGCTTGGTGACCTGTTCCAGGGGGGACGACTCGGCGTTGACCACGATGGTGATCCGGGAGACGTCCGGGTTCTCGGTCTCGCCGACGGCGAGGCTGTCGATGTTGAACCCGCGCCGGGAGAAGAGGCCGGAGACCCGGGCGAGAACGCCCGGCTTGTTCTCCACGAGCACGGACAGGGTGTGCATCGTCATCAGATGTCATCCTCGTCGAAGACCGGGCGGACGCCGCGGGCGAACATGATCTCGTCGTTGCTGGTGCCGGCGGCGACCATCGGCCAGACCATGGCGTCCTTGCCGACCACGAAGTCGATCACCACGGGGGCGTCGTTGATCTCCATGGCCGCGGCGATGGTCTTGTCCACGTCGTCGGCGTTCTCGCAGCGCAGCCCCACGCACCCCAACGCCTCGGCGAGCTTGACGAAGTCGGGGATGCGGTGCTTGTGGGTGCCCAGTTCGGTGTTGGAGTACCGCTCGTCGTAGAACAGCGTCTGCCACTGCCGGACCATGCCGAGGTTGCCGTTGTTGATCACGGCGATCTTGACCGGGATGCCCTCCAACGCGCAGGTGGCCAACTCCTGGTTGGTCATCTGGAAGCACCCGTCCCCGTCGACCGCCCACACCACCGTGTCCGGCATGCCGACCTTGGCGCCCATGGCCGCCGGCACCGCGTACCCCATCGTGCCGAGACCACCGGAATTCAACCAGGTGTACGGCTTCTCGTAGGAGATGAACTGCGACGCCCACATCTGGTGCTGGCCGACCCCGGCCACGAAGATCGCGTCCGAGCCGACGATCTCGCCCAGCCGCTTGATGACGTACTGCGGGGAGAGCGTGCCGTCGGCCGGCTCCTCGTAGCCCAGCGGGTAGCGGTTGCGCAGGTCGTCCAGCTGCGTCCACCAGTCACCGAGGTCGGTGCCGCGCCCCGCCGACCGTTCGACGGTGACCGCGGCGATCAGCTCGTCGATGACGTGCCTGGCGTCGCCCACGATCGGGACGTCCGCGTGCCGGTTCTTGCCGATCTCCGCCGGGTCGATGTCGGCGTGCACCACCGTCGCGTCCGGGGCGAACGAGTCCAGTTTGCCGGTGACCCGGTCGTCGAAGCGGGCGCCCAGCGCGACGATCAGATCCGCCTTCTGCATGCCGTAGTTCGCGGCGACCGTGCCGTGCATGCCGGGCATCCCCAGGTGCTGGCGATGCGAGTCGGGGAACGCGCCGAGGGCCATCAGCGTGGTGACGACCGGAATTCCGGTCAGCTCGGCCAGCCGGCGCAGCCCGTCGGTGGCACCGGCCTTGAGCACCCCGCCGCCGACGTAGAGCACCGGCCGGCGGGCGGCGGCCATCAGCCGGGCCGCCTCCCGGATCTGCTTGCCGTGCGGGTGCAGGGTGGGCCGGTAACCGGGCAGGTCCAGGGTGGGCGGCCAGGTGAAGGTCGTCGGCGCCTGGAGCACGTCCTTGGGGATGTCGACGAGCACCGGCCCGGGCCGCCCGGTGCTCGCCAGGTGGAACGCCTCGGCAAGCACCTGCGGGATCTCCTCGGCGGTCTGCACGAGGAAGTTGTGCTTCGTGATCGGCAGCGTGATGCCCTGGATGTCCGCCTCCTGGAAGGCGTCCGTGCCGATCGACGCACGGGCCACCTGGCCGGTGATCGCCACCATCGCCACCGAGTCCATGTACGCGTCGGCGATCGGCGTGACCAGGTTCGTCGCGCCCGGGCCGGAGGTCGCGATGCACACGCCGACCTTGCCGGTCGCCTGCGCGTACCCGGTCGCCGCGTGCCCCGCACCCTGCTCGTGCCGGACCAGGATGTGCCGGACGCTGGAGTCGTAGAGCGGGTCGTACGCCGGCAGGATCGCGCCACCCGGGATGCCGAAGACGACGTCGACGCCGAGCGCCTCGAGGGACCGCACCAGCGAGCCGGCGCCGGACACCTGGGCCGGAGCTGTGGGGCGTACCGCCGGGGTGGCCGGGCTGGCCGGGGTGCGCGCGGCGGTCTGGTCGACGTCGGCGGCCGGCTCGGCGGACGCGCGGGCCCGCCGGGCGGTGTGGGCGAGGGTCTCGGGCGTGGGTCTCGTCATTGTGGGTCTGGCCTTCGGCTGGAGCGGCTGGGGCTTGTTCAGCGATGCGACCGGGCGGTGGGCCCGTCGCGACAGGTTCCGACGGCAATAAAAACGGCCCTCGTGCAGATGCACGGGGCCAGCGCACTCTCGATGGAGGAGAGTGCGCTCAGGTAAGTACTCGCAGCGACCGGGACGACATGCGGCTAAGCCTGACGCATCTCACGCGATGAGTCAACTGATCCCACATGTTGGTTAACGGAGGACGGCGCGTCGGCCCGCGACGCGCCATCACCAGCCGATTTGACCTGCCCGGACCCGCCGGAGACCCGGCGTGGAGTGGGCAGCGGAGCGGGACGCGCACCCGGTGACGTCGCCGCCTCCAGCATCGCCTCCAGGTGCTCCGCCGGCACTCCCCAGCCGAAGAGCGCGCCCTGACCGAACCGGCAACCGGCGGCCACCACCGCGGCCAACTCGGTGGGCGTGGTCACCCCCTCGGCGATCACCTCGAGCCCCAGCTGGTGGCCCAGCCGCATCACGATGTCGACCATCGGCGCGAACGCCGGACCGTCCTGCCCGACCGGGCGGACCGGCTCGTGCTCGGCCACCAGGCTGTGGTCGATCTTCAGGATGTCGATCGGCAGGCGACGCAGCTGCCCCAGCGAGGAGTAGCCGGCACCGAAGTCGTCCAACGCGATCCGCACACCGGTCAGCCGCAACGCGGTCAGCCGTCGGATCAGCTCGTCCAGGTCGGTGGCGACGGCGTGCTCGGTGACCTCCAGGACCAGCCGCTGCGGCGGCACGTGGTGGGCGCGCAGCGCCTCGGCGACCTGCACCACGTACTCCGGAGCGTGCAGCTCGCGCGGGGACACGTTCACCGAGACCCAGACGTCGTGCCCGTCGGCCAGCCAACGGGACAGCTGGTAGCAGGCCTGGTGCAGCACCCACGCGCCGAGCGTGGAGATCATCCCGCACTCCTCGGCCAGGGGGATGAACTCGTCCGGGCGCACGTTGCCCAGCTCCGGATGGTGCCACCGCAGCAGCGCCTCGGCGCCGACCGGACGCACCGACGGCAGCGACGCCACCGGCTGGAAGGCCAGCCGCAGCTCGTCGCGGTCGATCGCGCCGCGCAGCTCGTGCTCCAGCGTGGTCCGCCGGCGCAGCAGCTGGTCGTAGGCGGCGTCGTACCGCTCGATCCGGTTCTTGCCGCGCTGCTTGGCGTACCGCAGCGCCAGGTCGGCGTGGCGCAGCAGCAGCTCCACGTCCGGCTCGTCGGCCCAACCGGCCACCCCGATGCTCACCGACAGGAAGACCGGCCCCTCCGGCTGGTCGTACGGGCGGTTGACCACCCCGAGCAGTCGCTCGGCGACCCGGTCCGCGTCGGCCGGCCGACCCTGCATGAGGACGGCGAACTCGTCACCGCCGAGCCGGGCCGCCACGTCGCCGGGGCGCAGGTTGCCGCGCAGCCGACGACCCACCTCGGCCAGCACGGCGTCGCCCACGTCGTGGCCGCGCATGTCGTTGACGTGCTTGAAACCGTCCAGGTCGAGGCCGAGCAGGACGCACGGGGTGCCCGCGGCCGCGCTGTCGTGCAACGCGCGCAGCAGCCCGCGCCGGTTGGCCAACGCGGTGAGCGGATCGGTGTGCGCCAGCTCGCGGAAGTGCGCCTCGCGCTCGGCCAGCCGGCCCGCGTAGTCCCGGACGTCCTTGAGCGTCAGGTACTGGCGGGCCACCAGGGCGAAACCCTCCACGCTGCCGGCCACGATGCCCGGCGCCGTGAACCGGCCGTCCTGGAGCAGGTGGTACATCGCCGAGGCGGCCATCGCCAGCATCGGGGCGAGCGCGTACTCCCCGTCGCGACCGATCAGGTCCAGGTCGACCTGTCCCGGCCGGTCGGCCCGGTGCACGGCGAGCGCGACGCTCAGCAGGCCGGCGGCGAGCACCGCCCCGCCGGTCAGCGCCAACGCCGGACCGGCCTGGCAGAGCCCCGCGCTCAAGCCCAGACCGCCGCAGCTCACCGCGCTGATGCCGGCGCCGAGCACGGCCAGCCGCCGACGCGGTGCGGCGGCCCGGAAGACGATGATCACGGCGAGCCCGGCGCCGATGGCGGCGCTCACCGTGGCGAGCAGGATCGCCGGGCAGGCCTTCGGGGTGGCGTCGCCGAGCAGTCGGGTGGGCTCGGAGAAGAGCACCCAGCCGACGAACCACAACGCGGCCGCCATGGTCAGGCCGTCCAGGGCGAGCCGGGCGGTCCCCGCTGCGGTGGCGGCGACCCCGGGCAGCCGGAGCAGACCGGCCGCGAACGCCAACCCGCTCACCGCCGTGCCGATCGCCGCGATGGTGGCCCAGCCGGTGCGCTGCCCCTGCTCGTGGGCCCAGTGGTCGTTGGCGGCGAGCGCCGCCCCCACGCCGACCACGAGGCTGGACAGGGAGATCCCGGCGGCCACCGCGAGGAGCACGTGCGCCGGCCGGCGCGGCCCGGTGCGGCGCGTGGCCACCACGGTCAGCAGGGCCACGGCCACCGCGGCGACGAGGCCGCTCAACGCCGCGACCGCGACCATGCCCGGGGGGAGATGCACGTCCTCCAGAGTGCCGGATGAGCGCTCGCCGTGGGGGACCAGGTGTGCATCTGTTGGGACACGGCGCACACGGCCGGTGGCGGGCGCCGGGGCGGTGTCATGCTGATAGACATGCCTGAGCTGCGGTCGAAGACCTCCACGCACGGTCGGACGATGGCCGGCGCCCGGGCCCTCTGGCGGGCCACCGGGATGACCGACGACGATTTCGGTAAGCCGATCGTCGCCATCGCCAACAGTTTCACCCAGTTCGTCCCTGGTCACGTACACCTCAAGGACATGGGCGGCCTGGTCGCCGACGCGGTGGCCGAGGCCGGCGGCGTGGGTCGGGAGTTCAACACCATCGCCGTCGACGACGGCATCGCGATGGGCCACGGCGGGATGCTCTACTCGCTGCCCAGCCGCGAGCTGATCGCCGACGCCGTCGAGTACATGGTCAACGCGCACTGCGCGGACGCCCTGGTCTGCATCTCCAACTGCGACAAGATCACCCCGGGGATGCTGCTGGCCGCGCTGCGGCTCAACATCCCGACCGTCTTCGTCTCCGGTGGCCCGATGGAGGCCGGCAAGACGATGGCGATCGAGGGCGTCGTGCACAGCAAGATCGACCTGATCGACGCGATGATCGCCTCCTCGAACGAATCGGTCACCGACGAGCAGCTCGGCGAGATCGAGCGCTCCGCCTGCCCGACCTGCGGCTCCTGCTCCGGCATGTTCACCGCCAACTCGATGAACTGCCTCACCGAGGCGATCGGCCTGGCGCTGCCCGGCAACGGCTCGACGCTGGCCACCCACGCCGCGCGCCGGTCGCTCTTCGTCGAGGCCGGCCGCACCGTCGTGGACATCGCCAAGCGGTGGTACGACGGCGACGACGACTCGGTGCTGCCCCGCACGGTCGCCTCCAAGGCCGCGTTCGAGAACGCCGTCGCCCTCGACGTGGCGATGGGCGGCTCCACCAACACGGTGCTGCACCTGCTCGCCGCCGCCCGCGAGGCGGAACTGGACTTCGGCGTCGCCGACATCGACGCGATCTCCCGGCGGGTGCCGTGCCTCGCCAAGGTCGCGCCGAACTCGCCGAACTACCACATGGAGGACGTGCACCGGGCCGGTGGCATCCCCGCGATCCTCGGCGAACTGGACCGGGCCGGACAGCTCAACCGGGACGTGCACGCCGTGCACTCCCCCTCGCTGGCGCAGTGGCTGACCGACTGGGACGTGCGCGGCGGCTCGCCCACCCCGACCGCCGTCGAGTTGTTCCACGCGGCGCCCGGTGGGGTGCGCACCACCGAACCGTTCTCCACCACCAACCGCTGGTCGTCGCTGGACACCGACGCGGCCGGCGGCTGCATCCGCGACCGCGAGCACGCGTACTCCGCCGACGGCGGCCTGGCCATCCTGCACGGCAACCTGGCCCCGGACGGCTGCGTCGTGAAGACCGCCGGCGTTCCGGACGAGTGCCTGACCTTCCGCGGACCCGCGAAGGTCTACGAGTCGCAGGACGACGCCGTCACCGCGATCCTCGCCAAGGAGATCGTCGCGGGCGACGTCGTGGTGATCCGCTACGAGGGCCCGAAGGGCGGCCCCGGCATGCAGGAAATGCTCTACCCCACCTCGTTCCTCAAGGGGCGCGGGCTGGGCCGGTCCTGCGCGCTGCTCACCGACGGCCGCTTCTCCGGCGGCACCTCCGGGCTCTCCATCGGCCATGCCTCTCCCGAGGCCGCCTCCGGTGGACTGATCGCGCTGGTCCGCGAGGGTGACGAGATCGTCATCGACATCCCGGGCCGATCGATCTCCCTGAACGTGCCGGAGGACGAGCTGGAGGCGCGACGGGTGGCCGAGGAGAAGCGCGACAAGCCGTACACCCCGGTCGATCGGCAGCGGCCGGTGTCGGCGGCGCTGCGCGCGTACGCCTCGATGGCCACCTCGGCCAGCGACGGCGCCTACCGCCGCGTCCCGGAGTAACCGCCGCTCGCGGTCGACACTGGATCGCCAATGTTGAACGGGGCGGCCACCGTCCACTACACCAATGCTGCCCGGCCGGCGCGGAGACGCACCCGGCCGGGCAGTGCCATTTCCGCCCGCTCGTCGCGCCTCGTTGACAGCCGATCCCGGGTCAGCCGAGATCGCGCAGGTCGGGGGCTTCGGCGAGGAGGCTGACGCCGTCGTCGTCGTGTCGGTACGCCGTGCAGCCGGCGCGGGTGAAGCGAACGGTGACCACCTGCCCGGCGTGCTGGGCCGCCAGGCGTAGCAGTTCCGGCTCGGGATCGGCGACGTCGCGCGGCCCCGAGCAGGGCACCGGGATGGGCACCGTCGGATCGGTCGGGGCGGCCCCGGCGACGGCGTCGGTCAGGCACTCGACGCACCAGGCGAGCGCGGCGGCCAGGCTCGGCCGGTAGGGGAAGTCGTCGGGGCGGACGGCTGCATCAAGCGGCTTCACCTCGACAGACCAGCGCAATCCGTCGGCCAGCAGTGGGTCTGCGGCGTTGTGCCGCAGGTCGCACACGGCCACCACGAGGGTCAGGTCAAGGCCGAGGGCGAGCCGCAGCAACTCGGGCAGCGGCGGCGAATCGGGAGGCGTCGCCACCACGATCAGGCGGCCGGCCGGCGTACCCCGGCCTGTGCTGCGGATGTGCTCCCCAACCGGGTCGGCCCCGGCCCAGGGCAGGGTGACGTACCCGTCGCGAAGGTCTTTGCTGATCTGCTGCCCGCCGTCGGCGTCGGCTAGATCGTCGGGCCTCGCGCCGAGCACGGCCGCCCAGGAGCCGAGCCGGTAACGGCCCGGAAGCTGGACGACGGGCTTGCCGCCCGGTTGGGTGGCGACCAGCGGAGCGACTTCGGGCGTACCGGCCTGCCAGGCCAGGTGCACCACCCGGTGCCGCAGGTCCGTCACGGTGACCAGCACGGTCTGATGCAGGCGCCGGGTGTCGCCGCAGGTGTAGCAGTGCAGCGCGGATGGGCGCAGGCCAGCGCCGCAGCAGTGCGGGCAGTCGGGGTCGGCCGCGTGACCGCCGAGCCGGCAGTCGCAGGCGCGTAGCCGGCTGTGTGGCCGGCAGTCCGGGCAGGACCGCCAGTCGACGGGTCCACCCAGCCAGGACGGGTCGGGTGGTTGGTAGCCGCGGGTCACCGGCACCTGCACCCGGCGGACCACCTGGCCGGTTGGCTGCTCGGTGAGGATCTCCACCGGCTCGTCGGCCCGCAGAGTCGTGTGCCACCAGCAGCCGTTGCGCCACAGGGCCTGCGCGCCGGGCAACTCGCCCCCGGCCAGGTCGACGCAGTCGGCGAGGACGCGGCGTTCGAGCTGGTCGACGTCCACGACGGGGGCGGCGGGTGGGCGCGGCGAGTCGGGGCGCAGCAGCCGGGCGGGGACGGCCAGGCCACGCTCGGCGAGGCCGGTGAGGGCGTCGGCCACGTCCGTGCGGGTCAGCGCCTCCGGCAGGTCCCGGCACCAGCCGGGCGGCCCGAGCGGCACCGGGGAGCCGGGCACCTCGTACCGGATGGCCCAGCAGAACCCCGCGCCCTGCCGACGGGCCTCGACGACCAGGTCGAGCAGCAACAGGTCGGCCAGCGCGCACAGCCGGGCCAGTCGTGCGGCCGGGTCGACAGTCGCCGGGGCGGTGGATCGGCCCAGCACCAGCCGCCAGGGGGCGTGATCGGTCCGCAGGATGGCGTGGGCCTCCAGCTCGTGCCGCTGCGCTGCGGGCAGGTCGGGTCGCCACTGGCGGTCCAGCCACAGCGAAGGCGCGTCGGCATCGTCCACGACCGAGCCGACGGTGGCGGCGAGTTCGCGTACCCGGGATGCAAGGTCGACCACCCAGTGACCCGCCGGGTCGCGGCGGGGGTCGAGGCCGCCGGGCACGACCTGGTGGGACGCGACCGCGCCGGTGTCCAGGTTGGCGACGGTGACCACGAGCTGCGCACGCCGCCGGCCGCGCCGCCCGCAGCGATAACAGGGGTACGCGAGGCTGCCCGCGCCGCGACACTGCTCGCAACTCCGGTACGCCTCCCGGCGCGGCCCGAGCATGTCGGCGTCGGCGAGGAACCGGTCACCGTAGGTGGTGCACCGGCACGGTTCCAGCGTGATGGTCATGCCGTCGCAGTCCGGGCAGACGACGACGGGGGCGGCGGTCACCGACACCGCCGGGCCGCGCAGTCACCGTCGTGCTCGACCCGCCGCACGCACCGCCGACCGCCGTCGAGGGGCAGGTCGCAGAAGACCCGATGGCGTACGCCCTGGGCGTCCTCGACGGACACGGTGGTCTCGCCCGCGTCCACTTCGGACAGGAAGGTCAGGGAGCGGGCCAGGGTGCCGGCGAAGTGCTGGGCTGCCGGCAGGTCGGCGGCGGTGAACGGCAGGTGCGCCACCCACCGGGCGCTCATCGGCGGGCCGCCAGGTCCTCGCGTGCCCGCCGTGACTGCCAGCACTTCAGCGCATCCTTGATCCGCTCGGTCTCCCGGCGGCTGCTGCCCAGCGCCGCATACACCTCGGCCAGATCGTGGGCGACGCGGTCGAGGAATTCGGCGACCTCCACGGCATCCACGCCACGCCGGCCTCGCCGGGTGAACCGGCGCCCGCGTACCTGCCACGGCTTCAGAGGTACGTAGTTGGCCGCCCGATAGGACGCCGGCCGGGGTGGTTCGGCCCGGAGATGACGGAGAAACGCGCGCACGACAATGCCCTTCTCGGCAGGTGACGACCCTGGAGGCGACGTCGCCAGAGCAGCATCGCTCAGGCGGCGTCGCCCACCCCATCGCCGCAACTGGTTCTGCGGCAGCAGTGGAGTGCTGCCCAAAGCAGACCGGGTGTCATAGGTCTGCGATAGACAACAGGGGTTAACCCGCTGCTGTTAACCGCTGCCGCTTGGAACGGGTACACAGTTGCGGCAAGCTGAACCCGGCATCATCGATCGGCAGGGGGCTATGGCAAATCACCTGCGGCGCGCTCGTCTTGCCAGGGGTTGGTCCCAGGCAAGGCTGGTCCATGAGATCGAGCAGTACGGCCGCCGACGCATGCTTATGATCGCTTCTACCAACAGCCTTGGGGTCTACGTCTCCGAATGGGAGAACGGCCGGCGGAAGATCTCAAGCAGTTACGCGGCGATCCTGCGGAGCCTCCTCGGCACGACCGACGACGAACTGTTTTCCGATATCGTGCCCGTTGACGACGACGGGAACGGTTACGCACGACTGGTCGAACAACTCGACGCCTCGCACTCGGTCGGCCAATCGATGGTGCGCACCCTTCGGCATCAGACGGAACTTCTTCGCACCATGGACCGTCAGCTCGGGGCGGCGCAGTTTGTCGACCAGATGCAGAGCCATCTGTCCCGCCTTCAGGAGAGCCTGTCATTTACCGTGCTGCCATCTGCCAGGCAACCGCTCGCCCGCGCTCTGGCAGAAGCCGCATCGCTCGCGGCGTGGCAGGCCCTCGATGTCGGCGCGGCGGATCGCGCGTGGCACCACTACGAACTGGCGAAGAGCGCCGCACGGGAGGCTGACGACCCGCTTCACCTCGCCCATGCCATGGGCGAGCAGGCATACGTCCTGGCCGATGCCGGTCGACCGGAGCTGGGGGCGCAGCTCGTGCAGGAAGCCCAGGCTTGCGGAGGAAGTCGGTTGTCGCCTCGACTGTCGTCCTGGTTGGCTGCCGCTGAAGCAGAGCTGTGGGCGCTCAGCCGACGCCAGGACGATTGCCGCCGCTCACTCGACCGGGCGAGCGGGCATCTCTCAGGCGTCACAGGAGTTCGCGACCCCATTCTGCCAGGGATATTCCTCGACGAGACTCACCTCCGCCGATGGCGTGGACATTCGCTGGCGCTACTGGGCGACCCTCGGTCTATCGGCGAGTTGTCGGCGGCTTTGGTCGCGATGGACGATACCTTCGTGCGAGCCGCGGCGGGAATGCGCTGCGATCTCGCGCAGGCACATTTGGCTCGGGGAGAAAGTGAGGAGGCCCGCGCCCATCTACGGGAGGCCGGTTCACTGGTCAACCTGACCGGATCTGTGCGATACCGACGCCGGATAGATCGGATCAAGAGCCAGACGGGTTCGTTGCCAGGCCAGCAATGACGTGCAGGATCGCGACCAAGGTTCCCGACCCCGCCAACTCGCCGCGCGCCATCAGGTCCGGCATGTCACTCAGCGGCACCCAGTCGACGCGACCGGCCTCCTCCGCGTCCGTTGGCGGGCCGACATAAGTGGCACCGCGCCCAACGAAGATTTCATGTGGCGAGTCGACCATGCCGATCATCGGCTGGTAGGTGACCACGCGGGTCAGGGGCGAGGGCCGCCAGCCGGTTTCCTCCTCCACTTCCCGGCTTGCCGCCGCTATCGCCTCCTCGCCCGGTTCGACGATGCCGCCGGGCAGTTCCCATCTTGTTTCACCGGGAATAAATCGGTAGCGCCGCAACATCAGAACTCGATCGTGCTCGTCAAGCACGGCGACGACGGCGACACGATCCAGCCGAACGACATGGTGGGCGAAGGGTTCGAGTCCTGGCGGCACCACGTCGACCAGATCAAGTCGCAGCCAACGGTCCTCATACACCGTCCGCTCGCCCAGAATCCGCCATGGCCCCGGCTCGCCCGTCGTGTTCTCGTGCACCCCGTGAAGCTACCGTCGCCCACCACACCGGACACCCCATCCGTAGTGGCGGTGCCTGATCTTGACTCATGGATGCAGGGCTGCGTGCCGGCTTCCTACCGGATAGTGACCGTCCGACCACGCAAACGTGAACCGTTAGCGCGATCGGCAGACGGAGGCGGCACGCCGCTACCTACATCAGCGTCCCGGCTGAAAACGCATTACCTGCGCCCTCAGCGCGAGGTCGTCAGTAGTACTCGCGGATGTAGCCGAGCGCACGCTCGTACACGTCATTGTCGCGGATCTTGAACTTGGTCCACAGGGTCTTGCGGAGGGACTGCTGGACCAGGCGGTCCCCCTCGCGGGTGTCCTGCCAGCCGGTGAACCGCACCGCCCGAACGACCTCGTCGACCTCGTCGACGATCTTCTCGGCGATGATCGGGGTGCCGTTGCCCTTGAGTGACTGGAACAGCTCCGTCAGCGCCGCCCTGCCTTGGTCCTCGCGGGGCACCTCGGCGGCGGCCTTCTCTGCGGCCACGGTGTCGCGGGCGAGGGCGAACAGCTCCTTGAGGAAGTCCAGGCTCGCCTGCTGGGAGTGGGCGTACTTCTCTCGCAGGGCAGTGAGCCGCTTGCCGAGTTCAATAAAGACAGGATTACCGATGTGCTTGGCGATACGGGCGGTAATCCACTTTTCGACCTCGCCCGGGTCGACGTCCTTCCGCCGACCCGTCATGAGGTCTTCGATCACCTGGGCGTCCAGGACGATCATGTCGAGGTCGCTGCGGGGCACCTCGACGGTGACATGTTCGTTGATGAGTTCCAACGTCATGGCGCCCAGGGTGTGCCACACCAGCCGACCGGCAATATCCGACGGCCGCACCGACTCGTACACATCGGTGAGCCACCGGTAGTCGGTGGCATGAGTCGAGAGGATCGGGTCCGGGCTGAGGGTCTCCCAGAGTTGGGCGACGACGCTGAAGGCAGCGCCGAAGTGGTCACGGGCCTCGTCACTACTGATCGCGGTCTGCGCGGCGATGAGCCCCTCATAGCCGCCCACAGTCCGGTCGACGCCGGGAAAGAAGGCCAGTGCGGCATCGATGGCCGGGCGGAGTTGGTTCCGCAGCACGGAGATGTTGCTGATGACCTGCTGTACGCTCTTCTCGTCGAAGGCGAACGCCTTGGCTACGTCGTCGAAGATGCCCAGGTAGTCGACGATCAGCCCATGCGTCTTGGTCGGCGGGTAGACGCGGTTAGTGCGCGTGATCGCCTGAAGCAGGTTGTGCTCTTTGAGCGGCTTGTCCAGGTACTGCGCGTACAGGATCGGGGCGTCGAAGCCGGTGAGTAGCTTGGCCGTGACGATGAGGATCTTCAGAGGATCGGCGGGGTCGTTGAAGCGGGCGGTGATCCGCTCCAGCTCGTCCCGGCCAGGGGTGTATTCCTTCCACTCCTTTGAGTCACCGGCGCTCATCACGACTGTCGACGCGTCCGGTCCGAGGATCTTGTCGAGTTCCGCCTTGTATGCGACACAGGTCGCCTTGTCGTAGACGACCACCTGCGCCTTGAGCCCCTGGGGCTCGACCTTGGCGCGGAAGTGTTCGGCGATGTCCGCGGCAATCCTGTGGACACGCTCGTCGGCCTTGATCAGCACCTCCAGGGAGGCGGCGCGCTTCGAGAGTGTGGTCTTGTCAGCCTCGGTGAGTCGGTGCTGGTCGGCCAGTTCGGCGAAGGCGGCATCGATCGCGGCCGCGTCGAGGTGGATTTCCGATAGGCGCGGCTCGAAGTGCAGCGGCAGCGTTGCCCCGTCCCGGATCGAGTCCTGGAACGAGTACCGCGAGAGATAGCCGCCCTCGTCCTCGGTGGACCCGAACCACATGAAGGTGTTGCGGTCTCGCCGGTTGATCGGGGTGCCGGTCAGGCCGAAGATGAAGGCGTTCGGCAGGGCCTCGCGCATCTTGCGCCCGTAGTCGCCCTCCTGGGACCGGTGAGCCTCGTCAACCATTACGATGACGTTGTCGCGGTCGTCCAGCACCCCGGGCGCTTCACCGAACTTGTGCACAGTGGTGATGATTACCTTGCGAGCGCCGGCTTTGAGAAGTGCTTGCAGCTCCTTGCGACTGTCGGTCGAGACGAGATTCGGCACGTCCGAGGCGTTGAAGGTGCCAGTGATCTGGGTGTCCAGATCGATCCGGTCCACCACGATAATCACAGTGGGGTTGGTCAGACCGGCTGTCGCGCGCAACTTCTGCGCGGTGAACACCATGAGCAGCGACTTCCCCGAACCCTGAAAGTGCCAGATCAGGCCCTGCTTGATCTCGCCGTGCAATACCCGCTCGACGACGAGGTTCGTCGCCTGGAACTGCTGGAAGCGCGCGATGATCTTTATCTTGCGGTGCTCCTTGTCGGTGGCGAACACCGTGAAGAACCGCAGGAAATCCAGCACCGCCACCGGTGACAGCACGCCCTCGACGGCCTCGCGCACCACCGCGAGGGCGGTCCGCGCCGGGACGTCTTCGTCGGTTTCCTCCCGCCACGGGCCCCACAGGTCGACTGGCATGCCGACCGAGCCGTACCGGAAGTCCTTGCCTTCAGTGGCGAAGTTGAAGACGTTGGGGACGAAGAAGGCTGGGACGTTGACCTCGTAGTCCTCGTTGATCTGCGCCGCCGCGTCGATCCACGTGTACGCCGGTCGGACCGGCGACTTCGCTTCGCCGACCACCAGCGGAATTCCGTTGCACCACAGCACCAGGTCGAAGCGGCGCTCGACCCGCCCGACCCGGGACGTCACCTCCGTGGAGATCATCCACTGGTTGGCGCTCGGCTCTGGATTTACAAAGTCGATGAGCCGGATGGTGACGTGCTCTCCGGCCGGGCCGAATGGCATCGACTTTTGCCCGGTCAGCCACGCGACGAACTGCTCGTTCGCCACCACGGGATTCGGCGTGCGCCGAGCGGACAAGATGACCGCCCGCAGTTGGTAGATCACCTCGTCGGCCAGCCGCGGATCAGCCTCGATGACCGGGTTCAACCTGATCAGGGCTTCCTTGACCAGGCCCTCCAGCAGCACCTCATCCTCCCGGCGCGGCAACTCTTTGCCGGGCACGAATTGGATGCCAGGCGACTCAACCAGGTCACGAACGAAGTCGCGAACCGTGTTGGCTTCGTTGAAGCTCATTCCCCGCCTCCGAAGACCTCGCGACTAAGCGCCCCGTAAAGCATGCCGGCATCGCGAACGCGCCTCGTTGCCGTGCTGCGCGGCGGGTCGAGGGCTTCGATTCGGTCGACGATGATGCGTTGTTCCGCCACCGAGGGCACTGGGATGCTGACCGTCTTGAGTTTGGCAGCGCTAATATTCGCCTGCTGAACCCCCTTTGATATATGCACCCGAATGCGGCTTTGGCCGAGCTTCGAGTTGATGAAGTAGTTCAGATACTCTGAGACAAGGGCCCGCGGGTCCGGCCTGAGCCGGACAAGGTATGAGGCGAATACAAAGTCGCCATCCAAGTCAAATATTCCTGAACGACCAACATGCTCGACGCTGTTCGTGCGATTGAAGAGCACATCACCCTTGGCGACACGATACGCGGCAAGGTCAGGATCACTGAGATCGCAATACTTAAGATCTCGATCCACCACGGCACCCGCATACAAATTCGTCATGCGGAGCATAGGATAAGCGCCCTCTTCGCTAGCACGCACCGAAAGACCGTACTGACACAAACGGAGGACGTCAGCAATGCGGCGCTCGGGAGAACCTGAAGCAGTGAGGAGAGCATCAACTAGGTCCTCGATTGCGCGGTCAACAGTCGCCACTATTCGATTCGCCGCCTGTCGCTCACGCTCGACTGCCCACAGAAGGTCGGCCAGGCGCTTCTGCTCGTCGAGGGGCGGCAGGCGGAACTGATAGGTGGCAAGATCTCGCCAATTGGTGCGCGGCGAGAGGGAGCCGGCCGAGGTGCCGAGGGCATGCTCATAGAAGCCGTCGCTCTGAACAAGCAGGGGTAGGAACTCGGGCAAGAGTTGGGTGTCATCTGCCTCGAAGACGAGGATGTCGCCGGAGGTGATGGCACCGAACTCAGCAAGGGCTGCTTTACGCTGGTAGGCTCGGCGCTTGCCGAAAAGGGTCTGCCCAGGCTTGACGCGACGAGTGAACGTGCCTCCGTCCTCGGCGCTGCCCCATCGGCTGATCTTCAGTTCGCCGGGGTTGAGGTGCTCCATTGCGATTACACGGTCAATTCCGGCAGCTTTCGCGTCCTTAACCGTGACGTTCAAATTCTTGACCACATCACCGAAGGCGACATGCTTCCAGCCGCTCTTGTCGAGGTTCAGGGTCATGGGGCCATCTCCTGCCGTAGGAGGTCGAGGACACCGTCAATCGCATTGTCAGCCTCAACAGCCGAAGTTCGCCACGAGGCCAACGCCTCGGTGACAGCCACTGTCTCGGCACCAGCAACCGCGCTGACGCGAGTGACGTGGAGCGGGATCGCCAGACTATACTTCTTGTCGGCAATCTCGTCACGGGTGGCGACGCTGGCGAAACCGTCCTCGCTAGCAAATGCCATGTACGCGGCAAGGATCTTACTCTGATGCCGCTCGCGCAGAAACGACTGCGCCTGTTCACGGGCGACCTCGTTGATCGCATTGATGAAGAGGACCTTGCCGCGCTGCTTGGCGGGCTTGTTGGCGCGTAGCGTGACGACGACGGCTTCCATCGGTGAGTTGTAGAACAACCCGGCTCCGAGCCCGATGACGGCTTCGAGCAGGTCGGACGTTACCAACTTCTCACGGAGAGCGGCCTCCTCGCGGCGGAAGAGCACGCCGTGAGGGAAGAGAACTGCGGCGCGGCCGGTCTCGGGATCGAGGCTGGCGGCGATATGTTGGAAGAAGGCGTAGTCGGCGCGGCCCTGTGGCGGGACGCCCCACATATTGCGGCCGTAAGGGTCGTTGACGAACGCGGTGCGGTTCCACGCCTTGATGGAGTACGGCGGGTTGGCGAGCACCACGTCGAAGGTGCGCAGCCGGGCACCGTCGAGGAACGCCGGCTTGGTAAGCGTGTCGCCGTGCGCGATATCTCCGTCGGCGATGCCGTGCAGGAACAGGTTCATCCGGGCGATGGCCGACGTCCCGTAGTTGAGTTCTTGTCCGTACAGGCGGAGGTTGCGCCACTCCTTGCCCTGCCGGCGCAGCTCGGCGGCGGTGGAGATGAGCATCCCCCCGGTGCCGCAGGTCGGGTCGTAGACCGACTCCCCTGGCTCGGGCTTGAGCATCATCGTCATCAGGTGGACGAGAGTGCGGTTGGTGTAGAACTCCTGGGCGGTGTGACCCGAGTCGTCGGCAAACTTCTTGATTAGGTACTCGTACCCCTGACCGAGTTCGTCCTCGGGCAGGTTCGCCACCGAAAGCGTCTTGGTGGAGAAGTGCTCGATGAGTTCCTTGAGGGTCCGGTCGGGCAGCAGGTTCTTGTTGCCCCAGTCGCCGTCACCGAACACCCCGGTCAGCGTGTCCGGGTTGGCCGACTCGATCGCCCGCATTGCGGCGAGGATCACCGCACCAACATTGCTGCCAGCCTCGCGGACGTCCTGCCAATGAGCGCCGTCGGGGATGGCGAAGCGGTGGTTCTCCGGCAGGTCGGCCAGCGCGTCGTCACCATAGATGGCCAGTGCTGCGGCATGTTCCTCGTCGTACACGTCGGAGAGGCGCTTGAGGAAGACCAGCGGGAAGATGTACTGCTTGTAGTCCCCGGCATCAATGAGGCCGCGTAGCACGACGGCCGCGCCCCACAGGTAGGACTCCAGTTCGCGCTGGGTGATGCGGGCGTTCACGCCGTCACCTCGCTCGGGCTGAGGCCCCACTTGGCCAGTTCGGCTTCCAGCGCGGCGCGGGTCTCGCGGGCGGCGGCGTGGGCCACTTCGAGGTCGGTCAGGGCCTGCTCCAGGGTGCGCTGTTCGCCGTCGTCGACGGGTGCGACGTACAGCGGGATGTTGAGGTTGAAGTTGTTGTTCTTGATGTCGTCGAGCGTGCCGACCGCCGCCAGGCCGGGTGCGTCAGCGAACGCCTGGACAGTGCGCAGCAGGGTGTCCGCGTGCTCGGGTTCGAGACTGTTCTGGTTACGCCCGCGCTTGAACAGCGTCTCACCGTTGACGAAGAGCACCTTGCCTTGGCGGTCCTCGGCCTTGCGTCGGCGCAGGATCAGCACGCAGGCGGCCAGGCCGGTGCCGTAGAAAAGGTTGGGCGCCAGGCCTATCACGGCCTCCACCATGCCGGCCTTCAGCACGAACTCGCGGATGCGCCCCTCAGCGCCCTGACGGAACAGCGCGCCCTGCGGAAGCACCACAGCGACGCGACCAGTGCCGGGCGCTGCGGAGGTGATCATGTGCTGGACCCAGGCCCAGTCGGCGTACCCCTTGGGCGGCACACCTCCGAGCCGGTTGCGTCCCCACTGGTCGGTGCCCCACGCCACCTCACCCCAGTTCTTGAGCGAGAACGGCGGGTTCGCAATCACGCAGTCGAACTGCGTGAGGCGTGGACCGTCGAAGAACGCCGGAGTGCGCAGGGTGTCGTCATGGGCAATGTTGAAGTCCTCGACCCCGTGCAGGAGCAGGTTCATCTTGGCGAGGCCCGAGGTGGCGAGCACTTTCTCCTGGCCGTAGAGCTTGCCCCAGAGGGTCTGCGGTCGGCCACCCTGGCGCTTCACATGCTGGATGACCTCGATGAGCATGCCGCCCGTGCCGCAGGCCGGGTCGTAGACCGTCTCGCCCTCCTGCGGGTCGAGGATGTCGACGAGCAGTCGCACCACCGACCTGGGGGTGTAGTACTCGCCGGCCTTCTTGTTGGACTGGTCCGCGAACCGCTTGATGAGGTACTCGTACGCCTGCCCGAACACGTCCGGCGGGACGGCCGCGTTGCTCAGCGTCCGGGTCGAGAAGTGCTCGATGAGGTCGCGTAGCTTGGCGTCGGGCAGCTTGTCCTTGTTCGTCCAGGCAGCGCTGCCGAAGATGCCGTACAGCACGTCCGGGTTGACCTTCTCTATCGCCCGGAAGGCGGTCACCAGCGCCTGGCCGATGTTCTCGGTGCGTGCGCGTACGTCTTCCCAGAGGCTGCCGGTGGGGATACCGAAGCGGTGGTTCTCGGGGAACGACGCGTACTCGTGGTCGCCGTCCGACTCCGCCAGCGCGCGCTGGTACTCCTCGCTATAGACGTCACTGATCCGCTTGAAGAACATCAGCGGGAAGATGTAAGCCTTGAAGTCCGCCTGGTCGATGCTTCCGCGCAGCAGATCGGCCGCCCTGGCCAGGTACTGCTCTAACTCCGACAGGCTGAGTGGAATGGCAAGCGTGTCATGGGTCGTCGCGGAGGGCCGCGCAAAACGATCAACCATGCCAGATCCGGTCGTTGGTCATGCTTGGTGCTGTCTCCTTGCGCGGGGTGTCACGAATCCGTGCCGCTCCACCGTAGTCGCAACTGCCGACAACGAGGATTCCCGGCACGGGGATGTTCCGTCTGCTGGTGCCACCCCGCCACCCCGATCACCTGATCGCGGGAGTAGACCGGCCCGCAGTCAGCTACCGGACAGAATCGCTGACAGGGGAGCTGCCGGCGTTCCGGGTCGCCCAGAGCACGGCGGCGGGAACGAAGCGTGGCAGCGGACGGGGTGCCTTCATCGATTCGGTATTACAGGCGATCGACGACTTCTACGAGCAGATCATCCAGAACCTGAAGCCATGGATGCCCGCGCCGCCGCACCTGCGTACGCCCGATGACGTCGCACCCGTGCAGCCGGTCGCGGCCAGCCTAGTCTCCACCGCCATTTCGTCCCAGGACAGTCCGGATTTCGATACGCCGACGGTGAGGGACAGCAGTTCTCCAGTTGGCGGCCAGTTGGAGGAGTGATCCGAAAGTCCGGTGCGTCCGCCACTAGCCGGTGACGAGATTGATGGCCACGCCGATCGGGATTGATGCCCCCAGACCCGCGACCAGCCACCACAACTGCTCACGCCGGGATCGCTGCTGCCCCGTATCGATCAGATGCTGAATCCGGGCCACGTTGTCCACCACCAGGGTCAACTGTTCGGCGTCACGCGGCGGCTCGCCCGCGACGTGCCGGCGCCCGCCGAAGCGCCGCACCCGGCTGGTCGCCGACAACATCAGCCGGTGCCGGCGACGCTGTTCGACGAAGACCGGTTGCCGGCCACCGCGATAGTCAGCGATGGAGGTGGTGATTCCGCTGTCAGGCGTCCGGGTGCCGGGCACGACGCCGCGATTGAGGCGGAGCCGGCGGCGTTTCCGGTGGAAGTCCAGCCACCACAGAGCGCCGCCGGCAGCGAGCAGGAGGAGGTTGGCGACGATCGCGGCGACCGCCCACGGCCCGGCGACGAAGAAGCCGACACCACCGATGGGAATGGCGGCCAGGATGAGTGCTTTCGCCGCCACCGTGCCGTTGGATCTCCGCATGCCTGTCATTGAACCGGTAGTACCTCCTCCGCGAATCCCCTGCTATCCGGAAGGCGACAGCGGGGCGGCCGTGGAGAGCGCGACCGCCCGGGCGTACCGGATGGCGGCGGGGGTGTCCGGGAAGAGCAGTTCCTCGCGGCGCAGGTCGTCAGCCACCCCCAGTGTGGCTAACACCTGGTCGTGGGCGGGGGTGATGCCGGAGAGCAGGACGGTGATCCCGCGCCCGCGCAGCCGCCGTATCGCGTCGCCGAGGACGTGCGCGCCTGTGGCGTCCATCGTGGTCACCCGGGACATCCGCAGGATGACCACGCGGACGTCGGCGACCTCGGACAGTTCGAGCAGGAAGGTGTGGGCCGCGGCGAAGAAGAGCGGACCGTCCAGCCGGTACGCGACGATGTGTTCGGTGAGCAGCGCGTACTCCTCGGCGCTGTGTTCCCCGAGGTCGAGGGGCACCTGTTCCAGCCGGGCGCTGCGGGCAACCGCGCGCAGGGCGAGCACCACGGCGACGCCGACGCCGACCGCGACGGCGGTGACGAGGTCCCAGATCACGGTGACGGCGAAGGTGAGCACCAGCACCACCGCGTCGCCCCGGGTGGCCCGTGCCAACGCCCACAGCGAGCCGGCCTCCACCATGCGAACCGTGGTGGCCAGCAGCACGCCGGCCAGGGCGGCGAGGGGGATCCGGCCGACAAGCGGCGCGGCGGCCAGCACGATCGCCGCGAGGGCGACGGCGTGGGTGAGAGCGGCCAGCTTGGAGGCCGCCCCGGCGCGAACGTTCACCGCCGTACGGGCGATGGCGGCGGTCGCCGGGATGCCACCGAAGAGCGGGGCGGCGAGGTTGGCAAGCCCTTGACCGAAGAGTTCCCGGTCCGGGTCGTGCCGCTCGCCGACTGTCATGCCGTCGGCGACAGTCGCGGAGAGCAGGCTCTCCAGGGCGGCGAGCGCGGCGACGGCGAGCGCGCTGGGCAGCAGCACGCCCACCGCGCCGAGGTCGAGGAATCCGAGCGAGGGCGCGGGCAGACCCTGCGGTAATGCGCCGATCCGCACCAGGTCGACCGGGGCAAGCTCGGCGAGGGCGGTGGCGGCGCCCACACCGAGTAGCGAGAACGGCAGGCCGGGCCGCCACCTGGCGCCCAGCAGCATCAGCGCCGCGACGGCGAGGGCCACCGCGAGTGCGGCCGGTTTCGGGTGTACGACGAAGCGGGCGACCGCGTCGGCGGCGACGGACCAGACCTTCTCCCCGTGCGCGTCGACGACGCCGAGCGCGGCGGGCACCTGTTGCAGGGCGATGACCACGGCGATGCCGGCGGTGAATCCCTCCAGCACCGGGGTGGGCAGGTAGCGGACGTACCGCCCCAGGCGGGCCACGGCGAGCGCGATCAGCACCAGGCCGGCCATCGCCCCGACCATGAGCACGCCGGTGGCTCCGAACTGCTGCACCACAGGCACCAGCACCACTGTCATCGCCCCGGTCGGCCCGGAGACCTGGAGGTTGGAGCCTCCGAAGACAGCGGCCACCGCGCCGGCGATCACCGCGGTGATCAGCCCGGCCTGGGCACCCAGCCCGGAGGTGACGCCGAACGCCAGGGCCAGTGGCAGCGCCACCACCGCCACGGTGAGCCCGGCCAGCAGATCCCGACGCGGTGATCGGTGGACGGCCGCCCAGTCGGCCCGGCCGGGCAGCAGCCCGGTGAGCCGCTCGCGGACGACAGGGATGACGCCGCTCACCTGTCTCCGCCGGTGGCGCGCAACTCGTCGAGGAGGCCGTCCCGGTCGGTGAGGACCGCGCCGAGGATCCGCCGACCGGCGGCCAGCAGGTCGGCCACGTCGGGGGTGCTGAGCGCGTACATGACGAGGGGGCCGTCGCGGTGTGAGGTGACCATTCCGGCGCGGCGCAGCACGGCGAGCTGCTGGGAGAGGTTCGACGCCTCGACCTCGATCGCCGCGAGCAGGTCCCGGACCGGCTTCGGGCCGTCCTGGAGAAGCTCCAGCACTCGGATGCGCACCGGATGCCCGAGGGTGCGGAAAAGCTCGGCCTTCGCCTGGTACAGCGGCACCGACATGAGCACCCTCCCGATCGACAGGAAAACTTTATCACTTGAATAAGTCTTCAACTACGTGCGCCCAGCCGGCGCACGGTGCGGCCGGGACACGCCCTCAGGTCGGAGACCACATGCGGCGACGAGCGTCATACCTGTGGGTCATAAATATGACTCACAGGTATGACGCTTGCCGCATTGTCCGCCCGCCTAGCTCCGCTCGATGTCGTTGACGCAGCGCAGCACCGGCCGACTGGTCAGAGCCGCCTCGTCCAGTGACCCGCCCGCCCGCACGGCGAACGTCGCCGACTCGCCCGGCAGGAGGGTGACCAGGGCGCTGTCCACGGTGGCCGCGGGGTCGAGCCGGTCGGCGAACAGCGTCACGTCGCGCAGCACGGTTGTGGCGGTGACCCGCACCCGCTGCCCGCCGTCGAACGGTTCGACCGTCGCGTCCCACGCCGCCGCCGGCCAGTCCACATCCCGGTCCTCGGCGAAGAACCAGAGCGCCCGCTCGGCGCTCTCCCCCGCCTCGGCGACCAGCAGTTCCTGTCGGGCCTCGTCCGGCCGGGCCAGCTCCGCCGGCAGGGCCAGCGTCACCGCCGAGTACGCGGGGACGTCCAGCTCCATCGTCGTCTTCGCCCGCGGTTCGCCGGCGAGGGTCACCCGGGTCACCGAGGCCGAGGCACGCCAGGTGACGCCGCCGTCGTTGACCGCCACCAGGGCCAGCCCGCCGTCGCGGGGCTGCACGGTGAGGAGCCGATCGGCGTACGCGTGGCGCAGCGCGAACCACAGGGGTTTGCGGCGACCGTCGCCGTCGACCGCCGACCAGGAGGTCACCGGCCAGCAGTCGTTGAGCTGCCAGACGATGGTGCCCGCGCAGACGTCCCGGTGGGAGCGGAAGTGCTCCACCCCGAGCTGGATGGCCCGGGCCTGATTGAGCTGCGTGAGGTAGTGCCAGTCGTCGAAGTCCGCCGGAGCGGGCAGGTGCGCGTCGAGACCCCGCTGGAGCTTGGCGTCGCCACCTGCCGCCTTCTGGTGGTGGGCCATGCCCGGCGAGTCCGGGGCCAGGGGTTCGTCGCTCAGCGCCCGGCGCAACGTCGCGTACGCCGGTGGGCCCTGGTAGCCGAACTCGGCGACGAAGCGCGGCACGTACTCGCGGTATCGGGTGTAGTCATCGGTGTTCCACACGTCCCAGATGTGGGTGGTGCCGTGCGCCGGGTCGTTGGGGTGGAGCTCGTCGGTGCCGGACCAGGGGCTGCCCGGCCAGTACGGACGGGTCGGGTCCAATTCGCCGACGATGCGCGGCAGCACGTCGAGGTAGTAGCCCCGGCCCCAGGTACGCCCGGCCAGGGGCTCCTGCCACTCCCAGTCGTGCCAGCCCCAGATGTTCTCGTTGTTGCCGGTCCACAGCACCAGCGACGGGTGCGGCGCCAGCCTTGTCACCTGCTCGGCGGCCTCGGCGGCCACCTCGCTGCCGAACGGCTCCTCCTCCGGGTACGCGGCGCAGGCGAAGAGGAAGTCCTGCTGGACGAGCAGGCCGCGTTCGTCGGCGAGGTCGTAGAAGTCCTCCGACTCGTACCGGCCGCCGCCCCAGACACGCAGCAGGTTGACGTTGGCGTCGGCGGCCTGCTCGAACCGCCCGGCCAGCCGCTCGCGGGTGATCCGGGTGGGGAACACGTCGTCGGGGATCCAGTTGACGCCACGGACGAAGACCGGCACGTCGTTGACCGACAGCACGAACGGGGTGCCGTGCTCGTCGGGCGTGGTGTCCAGCCGGACCGAGCGGAAGCCGACAGGCTGGGACCAGGTGTCCACGGTGTCGCCGTCGGGCGCGTGCAGGGTCACCTCCAGCAGGTGGCGGGCCTGCTCGCCGTACCCCCTGGGCCACCACAGCGCGGGCTCGCGGACGGCGAGGGTCAGCACGGCCGTGCGCTGCCCGGCCGGGACGACCACGTCGGCGCCGACGCCGGCGACGGCGGCGCGGACGGTAAGCGGGACGTCGGCGACCCGCTCGACCTCGACGTGCAGCTCGACGCGGCCGTCGCGGCCGTCGACGGTGACAAGCGGGCGGACGCTGGCCAGCCGGGCCGTGGACCAGGCGTGCAGGCCGATGTCCTGCCAGATGCCGGCGGTGACGAGCGTGGGCCCCCAGTCCCAGCCGAAGTTGCAGGCCATCTTGCGGATGAACTGGAAGGGCTCCGGGTAGGCGTTGGGCCGGTCGCCGAGCCGGTCGCGCTGCGCCTCGGCATAGCGGTACGCGGAGTCGAACGAGACCGTCAGATCGTTGTCGCCGTCGCGCAGCAACGACCGGACGTCGAACCGGTAGCCGCGGTGCATGTTCTCGGTGCGGCCGACGGGCACCCCGTTGAGGGTGATCGTGGCGACGGTGTCCAGGCCGGCGCAGACCAGGTCGATGCGGTCGTCGTCGCCGGGCGTGTGCGTGAAGGTGGTGCGGTAGGTCCAGTCGGTGCGCCCGATCCAGGCAAGTGCCAGCTCGTTGTCGTCGAGGTACGGGTCGGGGATCAACCCGGCGTCGAGCAGGTCGGTGTGCACGCAACCGGGCACGGTCGCCGGCACGGCCCGCCCGGCGATCTCGGCCGGCACCTGTGCCCCAGGTGTGGCCCGCAGGGTCCAGCCGTCGTGGAGTGCCTGTCGGCTCAAGACTTCACCGCGCCTTCCATGATTCCGCGGACGATCTGGCGTCCACCGATGAACAGCATGACCAGCAGGGGGATCGTCGCCACGAACGCCCCGGCGAGCACCCGACGGTAGATCACGTAGTTGCCGCTGGCCAGGTCGGAGATGGCGACCATCGAGGTCGGGTAGTCGGTGCCACCGAGGGTTATCAGCGGCCACTGGAAGTCGTTCCAGGTCGCCACGAAGGTCAGCAGGCCGAGCACCGCGAGGGCCGGCCGGATCGACGGCAGGACGATGGACCGGTAGACCCGCATGGTGGTCGCCCCGTCCATCCGCGCCGACTCCACCAGCTCGTCGGGCACGGTGTTGAGGATGAACTGGCGCATGTAGAAGACGCCGAACGCGGTGACCAGGCCGGGCACGATCACCGCGAGCAGGGTGCCGTTCCAGCCCAGCTTGCCCATCACGATGTAGAGCGCCACGACGCCGAGCTGGTTGGGCACGGTGAGGGTGAGCACCACGAACAGCATCAGCCAGCGGCTGCCGGCGAAGCGCAGCTTGGCGAAGGCGAACCCGGCCAGTGAGCAGAAGAAGAGCATCGAGGCGGTCACCACTGTCGAGACGATGACGCTGTTGACGAGCGACGCGGCGAAGTAGACGTCCTGGAGGGAGAAGACCTCCTCCAGGTTGACCAGGAACCGGTCGCCGGGGACCACCGTCGGCGGGATCTGGGCCAGGGCCTCGTCGTTGCTCGTGGCGATGACGAACATCCAGTACAGCGGGAACGCCGCGAAGAGCATCGTGGTGGCGAGCAGCAGGTACGTCCCGATGCCGGCCGGGGTGTCCTGCGGCGCGCGGCCCATCAGCGCGGCCCGCCGGCGGGGCCTGGTGACCCGTGGTGCGGTGTCGACGGCGCTCACCTGGATCGCCCTCCGGAGAGTCGGTTGGTCAGCAGGGTGTTGATCCCCGCCACGACCAGGATGATCAGGAAGAGTGCCCAGCTCATCGCCGCGGCGTAGCCGAGGTTGAGGTCCTTCCAACCGACCTTGTAGATGAGTTGCGCGATGGTCTGCCACTCGCCGTTCGGTCCGCCGGTGGCGGCCTGGGCGTTGAGGTCGAACAGCATCGGCTCGATGAAGAGCTGGAACCCGCCGATGGTGGACAGGATGACCGTGAACACGATCACCGGCTGGATCATCGGCACGGTGATCCGCCACAGCTGACGCCACGGGCCGGCGCCGTCGACCGCGGCGGCCTCATAGACGTCACGCGGAATGGACTGCATGGCGGCCAGGTACAGCAGCGCGTTGTAGCCGATCCACTTCCAGTTGACCATGGTGGCGATGGCGATCCAGGAGTGCAGCTTGTCGGCCCGCCAGTTGATCGGCTCGTCACCGCCGACGCCGAACAGGCCGAGCACCCAGTTGGCCATGCCGAAGTCACGGGAGAAGAAGACGCTGAACACCATCGTCGAGGCGACGATCGGGGTGACGTACGGCAGCAGGACGCCGACCCGCCACCACGTCTGCGCCCGCAGCCGGCGATTGAGCAGGGACGCCACGATCAGCGCGAGCAGCAGTTGCGGCACCGAGGAGAGCAGGAAGATGCCGAACGTGTTGGAGAGCGCGTTCCAGAAGTCCTCGTCGCCGAAGAGCTGCCGGAAGTTGTCCAGCCCCGCCCAGCCGGCGGCGGCGGGGTCGTCCAGTCGGTAGGTGCGCAGCGCGATGACGCCGTTGAAGACCAACGGGAACAGGCCGAAGACCAGGAAGATCAGGAAGAAGGGCGCGATGAGCAGGTACGGCATGTAGCGCATGTCGAACCGGTACAGCCGGTCGCGCCAGCCGAGCCGGTGGTGGTGGTCCGGGTCGGCGCCGTGGCCGCGCTGCGGATCGGCGGTTCGGCGGCCCGGCGACGCGGGGGCGGCGCGGGTGGTGGACATCGGGACACTCCAGGGCCGAAGAGACGGGGGTACGGGCGGGCGTGGGGCGGCCCGGTGAACGGCCCGCCCCACGCCGAGGGCTCAGGAGGTGCTGGCCTTCTGCGCCTCCTTGACCGCCTCCGCCCAGGCGGCCTCCGGCTTGAGGGTCTTGTTCTGCACCCGGATCAGCACGTTCTCCACTGCCACGCGGGTCGGGCCGTTCTTCCTGCCCAGGTACTGCGGGGTGAGGCCCTGCGCCATCTTCGGGAAGATCTGCCCGACCGGCGCGTTGTTGAAGAACGGGTTCTTGAAGTCGGCGATGGCCGGGTCGCGGTAGAGGTCGGGCTGGGACGGCAGGTTGCCGACCTTGTTGAAGATCTCGATCTGCTGCTCCGGCTGGACCAGCCACTCCAACAGCTCGTACGCCTCGTCGACGTTCCTGCTCTGCTTGGGAATGGTCAGGAACGAGCCACCCCAGTTGCCGCCGCCACCGGGCACCGCCGCGATGTCCCACTTGCCCTGCGTGCCGGGGGCGGTGTCCTTGATGTGCCCGAGCATCCAGGCCGGGCAGGCGAGCACCGCGAAGGACCCGCTGGTGAAGCCCTTGTCCCAGTCGGCCTGGAAGCTGGCCAGGTTGGCGGAGAGGCCGGCCTGGATGGCCTTGATGGTGTAGTCGAAGGCGATCTTCGGCCCCTGCTCCATCTGGAGCTGGTCCTGGTCGTCGTAGAAGCCGACCGGCTGCTGACCGAGGATCGGGTTGAACAGGTTGCTGCCGGCGTCGATGAACTTCTTGTTGCTGGCTGCGGTGTACCGCTGCCCGACCTCGATGAACCTGTCCCAGGTGGGCCAGAGGGCGGAGACCTGGTCGGGGGCGGTGGGCAGACCGGCGGCCTTGAACAGGTCGGTGCGGTAGCACATGGCGAGGCCGCCGACGTCGGTGCCGAGGCCGATCTGGGTCTTACCGTCGGCGGAGAGCGACTGCTTCCACTTCCAGGGCAGGTACTTGCCCTCGAACGAGCCGGCGCCCTTGTCGAGCAGGTTGACGAACTTGTCTGACTGGCTCCGGAACTGCACCATGAAGCCCTCGTCGATGGCGGCGATGTCGGGTGCGCCGGAGCCGGCGACCAGCTTCTTCTGCAGGTCCTCGTGCTGGGCGTTGTACTCGCCGGAGTTCAGCTGGATCTTGACGTTCGGGTGGGCCGTCTCGTACTTCGTCTTGAGGTCCTGAAGGCCGAAGTCACCCCAGAAATTGATCTTCAGGGTGACCTGCCCGTCCCTGGTACCGGAATCCTGACCGCTCCGGCCGCTGCACGCGGCGACCAGGGCGAGGCCTACCGCCCCCACGGCGACCGTGCGGGCCCATCGGGTCCAGGACCGTTTCATGTCATCCTCCGCACATCTTCCCAGCGCCCCTTACATCGAGAGACGTTGACTGAACCGGATAAGTGAAGTCACCGTACGGTTCGACATCAGGAGTGTCAACGGCCCGTTAAATCTGCCGCCGATCGATGCGTGGATGGGCCCGTTTCAGCGCGAAAACGCGTGGTGGAAGGCCTTCCATCGCATGTGGGCTCACCGGCCGGCATTCCGTCGCGCGTCCCCCGCCGGTACGCTGAACCGGGCAAGCGGATCCCCTCGCGGGCCTGTTGCGCTAGGTTGAGGCCGCGGACACGGCCGACGGGCCCGGACCGGCCGCGGCAGTCACGACCCCGCCCGGGGCGGAGAGTGGAGGAGCACGCCGGTGAAGCGGCCGACCATCGCCGACGTCGCCCGACGCGCCGGAGTGTCCAAGGGCGCCGTGTCGTACGCGCTGAACGGGCAGCCCGGCGTCTCCGAGGCCACCCGGCAACGCATCCTGGCCATCGCCACCGAGATCGGGTTCAGCCCGAGCAGCGCGGCGCGCGCCCTCTCCGGGGCCACCGCCGAGGCGGTCGGGCTGGCCCTGTGCCGCCCCGCCCGCATACTCGGCATCGAGCCCTTCTTCATGGAGCTGATCAGCGGCGTCGAGGCGGAACTCTCCGCCCACTCGTACGCGCTGACCCTCCAGGTCGTGGCCGACCAGGACGCCGAGATCGCCGTCTACCGACGCTGGTGGGGCGAACGCCGGGTCGACGGTGTTCTCGTCTGCGACCTGCGCACCGACGACCGCCGCATCCCCGCCCTCGAACAGCTCCAACTTCCAGCCGTGGTGATCGGCGGCCCCGGCGGCACCGGCGACCTGGCCAGCGTCTGGTCCGACGACGCCGCCGCGCTCACCGAGGCCGTGGAGTACCTGGTCGCGCTCGGGCACCGCCGGATCGCCCGGGTCGGCGGCCTGCCCGACCTGCGACACACGCAGATCCGCACCGACGCCTTCACTGCGGTGTGCGGGCAGCTCGGCCTGGTCGACGCGGTGACCGTCTGGTCCGACTACTCAGGCGAGGAGGGTGGGCGGGCGACCCGCCGGCTGCTCAGCTCCGCCCAGCGGCCCACCGCTGTCATCTACGACAACGACGTCATGGCCATCGCCGGGCTGTCCGTCGCCCAGGAGATGGGGCTCACCGTGCCCGGTGACCTGTCCATCGTGGCCTGGGACGACTCGCCGCTCTGCCGGCTCGTGCACCCGCCGTTGACCGCACTGGGCCGGGACATCCCGGCGTACGGGGCGCACGCCGCCCGCCAGCTCCTCGCCGTCATCGCCGGGCAGCCCGCCAGCCGGGTGCAGGACGAGACACCGCACCTGACCCCGCGCGGCAGCACCGCACCGCCACGGGAGAGGTGAACCGGTTCACCACCCGGAGCGTCAGCGGGACGCCGACGGAAACTCCTCGAAGTACGCCTCGACCCGCTCGGCGGTCGCCGGACGGGCCAGCGCGAAGCCCTGCCCGTACCGGCAGCCGGCCCGCTGCGCGCCCTCGACCTGGGTGGGCGACTCCAACTCCTCGGCGACGATCTCCACCCCCAGCCGCTCGCCGACGTTCACCACCACGTCGATCAACGGCGGCTGCCCGTCCGGCCGTGAGCCCACCAGCTCCGGGCCCACCTTGAGCAGATCGATCGGCAGCCGGCGCAGCTGGGCCAGCGAGGCGTGTTCGGCCCGGAAATCGTCGAGCGCGGTACGCACGCCCAACGACCGCAGCCCCGCCAACCGGGCCACCACGGTCGACAGGTCGGCGGCGATCCTCGGCTCGGACACCTCGACCACCAGCCGCTCCGGCGACACCCCGTACGCGGCAAGAACGGCAGCGGCGCGCTGCACGAAGTCGGGTGTGGTCAGCTCCCGTGGGGTGACGTTCACCGCCATCCACAACTCCCGGACGCCTGCCGACCAGTGGGACAGCTGCCGGCAGGCCCGGTCCAGCACCCACCACTCCAGCTCACCTATCAGATCCAGGTCCTCCGCCACCGGCAGCAGCTCAGCGGGGAGCACCGTGCCGAGCACGGGACTACGCCAGCGCAGCAGCGCCTCCGCGCCCACCGGCTGCCGGTCGGCCAGGTCGAGCACCGGCTGGTAGACGAGGTCCAGTTCGCCGCGCGCCACCGCTCCGGGCAACTCGCGTTCCAGGTCGAGCCGGCGGACCAGCTGCTCCTCCAGGAACGCGTCGTACCACTCGACCCGGTCCCGACCCAGCTGCACGGCTCGCCGGCGGGCCAGCTCGGCCTGGCGGAGCACGTCCGCCGGCCCGGCGCCACCCACCTCGGCCAGCCCGATGCTCGCGCGTACCCGCACGGCCGACCCACCCAGCAGATAGGGCGGGCCGAGCGCGGTCAGCAGTCGGGTGCCCAGCGCGTACGCCAGCACCGGTCCTGCGGCGGTGACCACCGCGAACCCGGTGCCCGTGCAGCAGGTGACCAGGTCGCCGGGTGCCACTGTCGCGCGGGCCCGCGCGACCGCCTCGGCCAGCAGGTCCTCGCGGGCCGACGGGCCGAGCACGTCGCCTCCGTGCAGGTCCACAAGCAGCAGCGCGCCGGCCGGGGCGGGCACGTCGCCGATCGCGGCGAGGGCGTCCAGCAGGGCCGCCCGGTCTCCCGGGCCGTCGCCGGGCGGGACGGGGGGCCGGCCCTGCCCCACCCGGGCCACGCCGTCGTCCGACGGCCAGGCCGCGTCGAGACCTGCCGAGGCGCCGGAGCGCCCGGTCGCGCCGGACGCCTGATCGCCCGGCGACGGCTGCACCCCCGGCCAGCGTGACCCCGCCGCGCGGCGGTGCCGGACCCGGCGGCCGGTACGCCTACGGTGCGCGGCGCGCCGTTCCGGGGTGGCCGTGTCGCCGGCCCGCAGCAGCTCCCGCAGCACGAGCGGTGGCACCGCGGCCAGGGCCAGCAGCACGCTCGTGCGGTCCGGTGCCCGGCCGGCCCCCACGTGCAGGCCCGCCGCCAGCAGCACCACAGTCGCCGGGAGCACCGCCCGGGGCCACGCCGGGGCGGCCCGGTCCTCCGGCGGCTCCGCGCCTGCGGCGTCCACCGCGGCGGCCGCGCCGAGGGCGGTGAGCAGCATCCCGAGCACCAGCGGCGGCACGGCCAGCAGGGCCGTCCGACCGCTCACCCCGGGCGGCAGCGCCGCCAGCAGGGCCAGGCCGAGCAGCGTGAGCAGCACTCCACCCCGGCACACTGCCGCGGGTGAGTGCCGATCAGGTCCGGTGAACGCGCTGACCGCGGCCATCCCCAGCGCGCCCAGCACCAGCGCGGCGGCCAGCCGGCCCGGAACCGGCAGGTAGCCGCCGGGCAGCAGCAGCCAGCCGGCGAGGGCCAACCCGAGCGCCGGGCCGGCCGCCTCGACCAGCGACCGCAGCCGGACCCCGGACGGTGGTCGCCGCCACCCGGGGAGCCTGCGCAGCCCGGTCACCGACAGCACCGCCACGACCAGCGACCCGGCCAGCGCGGCGGTACGGTGCCCGTCGGCGACCAACGGCAGCACGGCGGCGGCGAGACCGGCCGCCACCACCGCCGCGTCGAGCCGTACGCCCGCCGCGCGCCCGGACGGCGATCCGGGACCGGCGGGATGCCTGATGGCCAGGCGGGAGAGCCGGACACCGGCGAGCGTGGCGCCCGCCCCACCGGCCAGAGCGATCACCACCGAGGTCGGCACCAGATCTGCGGCGCCGGCGAGGACGAGCAGCGCCACCGCCGTGGACACGGCGGCCTCCGGGAGCGCACGGCGGGGGACGTGGACACGGAACGGGTACGCGAGGAGCACGGCGGTCGCCTTCGTGAGGGGGCACGGGGGCGGTGCGGCGGTGGGGCGGTGCGGCGGCATCGGACGTTGCGGGTCCGCTGCCCACCAGTCGAGAACGACCAGAGGCCGAAAGAGTTACGCGTTGGTCATCGGACGGAAGCAATGACCTGTGTCACTGTACGGCGGACCGGGCTGCCCCGGCACCGCCCGCCGCGACCCGGATCCGCCGGGGGTGGGATCATCGCCTGGTGAGTAAGTCCGACATGGTCCGCTTCCGGCACAACCAAGCCATCCTGGTCGCCGCGGTGATCGCCTTCATCGGCGCGCTGCCCCTGGCGAACGCGCGGGGCTACCTGCTGCCGGTGCTGCTCGTCCCGCTCGGCGTCGCGGTGTGGGCCTGGCGGGCCGGCACCGACGCCGACGCCCGGGGGCTTCGCCTGCGCGCGCTTGTCGGGCAGCGTCGCATCGACTGGGACCAGGTCGTCGAGCTGGCCACCGACCCGCGCGGGCGGGCCGTCGCCCGGCTCGACGACGGCCAGCAGGTCACCCTGCCGGCGGTACGCGGTGTGGACCTGCCCCACCTGGTCTCGGCCACCGGGCAGACGTTTCCCGACGGGACGGCAGGGGCGCCCGGTCAGTAACCGTCGACCACCGTGTTGATCAGCGGTTGGCCGGCGGCGAACCTCCGCACCTGGTCACCCACCAGCCGGTAGGCGCGCGGCAGCAGCCCGCGTACCGACCCGGCCACGTGCGGGGTGAGCAGCACGTTGGGCATCGTCCACAGCGGCGAGTCGGCAGGTAGCGGCTCCGGGTCGGTGACGTCCAGCGCGGCCGAGATCCGACCCGTGCCCAGCTCGGCGACGAGCGCCTCGGTACGCGCCACCGGCCCCCGGGCCGCGTTGACAAGCAGCGCCCCGTCCGCCATCGCCGCCAGGAACTCCTTGTCGACAAGCCCACGGGTCTGCTCGGTGAGCGGCACCAGCACCACCACCACGTCCGCCTCGGGCAGCAGCCGGGGCAGCTCGTCGACGCCGTGCACCCCCTGCTCGGGGCGGGCGGTACGGGCGACAAGTGTGAAACTCACCTCGAACGGCGCGAGCCGGTCCCGCACCGCCGTACCTATCGAACCGGCCCCGACGATCAGCACCCGCTTACCGGTCAGCTCGTCGGTAGGGGTGCCCCCGTCGTACGCCCACCGGCGGTCGGCCTGCGCCCGGACGAACGCCGGGAACGCCCGCAGCTGAGCCAGGATCGCGGTGACTACCCACTCCGCCGTCGACGGGTCGTGCACCCCTCGGGCGTCGCAGAGCGTCACACCGTCAGGCGTCCGCCCCACCCACGCGTCCGCGCCGGCCGAGAGCAGCTGCACCACCGCCAGGTCGGGCAGCTCACGCACCAGCGCCGTCGAGTCCGTGCCGCCCAGGAACGGCGGCACCCAGAACCGCACCCCGGCCCCCGTCGAGGGCAGCCGGTCGGCGCGCTCCACGACCTCCACCGTCACGTCCGACGGCACCTCGCCGATGAGATCCAGACCGGCCTCGTGCGGAATCCATACCTTCACGTCCGCCGACGATAGCCGCCGGCGCGACGGGCCGCGCGGGCACGGCCGTGATCCGACCTCACGGCCGGTGGCGCGCGCCGCCGCGGCGGGCGAGACTCAGCACAGCGATGTTCGCCCACGCCCTCAACGAGGTATAACGGAGGGCCCGGAGGGCCGGTCGGCCTCCACCCCGCCAGACAGGTGCCCGATGACCGACGGCTCCCCCGCCAGCCCTCGCCGAACGCCCGGACCGCCCCCGGCGCTCGGCGATCCCGCACGGCTGCGCGCGCTCGCCGACACCGGGCTGGACGCCGTCCCTGACGAGGCGTTCGACCGCTTCGCCCGGCTGGTCAGCGACCTGCTGGACGTCCCGGTCGCGCTGGTGTCCCTGGTGTCCGCCGACAGGCAGTTCTTCCCGGGAGCGGTCGGCCTGCCCGAGCCCTGGTCGCAACGCCGGCAGACACCGCTGAGCCACTCGTTCTGCCAACACGTGGTGGACATCGAGGTGCCGATGGTGCTCCCGGACGCCCGGCTCTACCCCCGGGTACGCACCAACCTCGCCATCGAGGACCTCGGCGTGGTCGCGTACGCCGGGATGCCCCTGACCGACCTCGCCGGCCGGGTGCTCGGCTCGCTCTGCGCCATCGACAGCAAACCCCGCGCCTGGTCGGCGGCGCAGCTGCGGACACTTGCCGACCTGGCGGCCGCCTGCTCGTCGGAGCTGCGGCTGCGGATCGCGCTCGACGGCGCGCAGGAGGCCCGCCGGCGGGTCGTGCAGGCGCACGAACGGCTGGAGCTGCTGGCAGGTGTGAGCGAGACGCTTGCCGACACCCTGGACGTCGGTGTCGCGCTGCGTCGACTCGCCGACACAATGGTGCCGCTGCTGGCCGACTGGTGCCTGCTCACCCTGGTCGGGCCGACCGGTCAGCCCCGCGAGGTCGTCGCCGTGCACCGCGACCCGGAACGGACGGCCGACGTCGACCGCTTCGCCCAGCTGCTGCGTAGCGGCCTGAGCCAGGAGTCGGTCATCAGGGCGGTGCTGCGGACCGGTCAGCCCCGGCTCGGCAGCGTGGCGTCCCTGGCCGACGTGTCGCGCGGCACCACCGATCCGGAGATGGGCGCCATCGCCCAGCGGCTGGGCATCAGCTCGTTCCTGAGCGTTCCGGTGCGCGCGGCGGGCGGCACCGTGCTGGGCGCCATCACCCTCGTCAACGCGGCCGACGGTCAGCAGTTCGACGACCGCGACCTGCTCACGGCCATCGACATCGGCCGCCGCGCCGGGCAGGCCATCGGCAACAGCTCGATGTACGGCGAGCAGCGGCACGTCGCCGAGGTCCTGCAACACAGCATGCTGCCGCGGCTGCCCGCCGTGACCGAGCTGGAGCTGGCGGCCCGCTACCAGCCGGCGGCCGACCGGGTGGAGGTGGGCGGCGACTGGTACGACGCCTTCGTCCAGCCCGACGGGGATCTGATCGCGGCGATCGGGGACGTGGCCGGGCACGACATCGAGGCGGCGGCGACAATGGGCCAGCTGCGCAACCTGGTACGCGGCAACGCCTTCGGCCGGCCGGACGCGGTCGGGGAGCTGATGACCCACCTGGACGGCGCGATCCGGGGCCTGCGGCTGCCGATCGCGGCCACCGCCACGCTGGTCCGGATCTGCCCCCAGCGCGCCGGTGTGCACGAGCTGACCTGGTCGAACGCCGGGCACCCGCCGGCCCTGCTGGTGCGCGCCGACGGCACCGTCGAAGCTCTCGAGGCGACACCGGAACCGCTGCTCGGCCTGGCCCGGCCGTCGCGGCGGTCCAGCCACTCGGCCAGCCTGGCGACCGGCGACACGCTGCTGCTCTACACCGACGGGCTGATCGAGCGCCGGGACCGGTCGATCGACGACGGACTTGCCGAGCTGGTCAACCGGATCACCGGCACCGGCGGCGTGCCCCTGGACGAGCTGTGTGACCTGCTGCTCGCCTCGATCCAGCACCGGGAGGACGACACCGCGCTGCTCGCCGTACGGGCCCGGTGAGCGGTCCCGCCGGACACCGTGCCCATCTGTCGGCCCCGGCCGGGCCGCCGGGAGGGATACCCTGGGCCGGGTGAGCGCCCGTCCCCCGTACCCTCGCGTCCGCCGCCTCCGGGCGGTCCTCGCGGCGTCCTGCGCGGCGCTGCTGTTCACCACTGGTTGCAGCTTCGGTGAGCCGGAGCCGGACCCGGCGGGTGAGCCGCCCAACCTGCCGACGCCGTCGACGTCGGCGAGCCCCGGCGGCGCCGACCGGCAGGCGGTGACGACGGTTCTCGCCAAGGGGCTGCGGGTGCCGTGGGGCATCGCCTTCCTGCCGGACGGCGGCGCGCTGGTCACCGAACGCGACAGCGGCCGGATCCTCCAGGTCGGCCCCGAATCCGGGCCGGACGGGCTGCGGGTCCGGGTGGCGCAGACCATCACCGACGTGGCGGCGGCGGGCGAGGGCGGCCTGCTCGGCATCGCAGTCTCCCCCGGCTACGCCCAGGACCGGACGCTCTTCGTCTACTACACGACGGAGAAGGACAACCGGGTCGTACGGCTGCAACTCGGTGGGCAGCCGACGCCGATCCTCACCGGCATCCCGAAGGCCAACGTGCACAACGGCGGCGGGTTGGGCTTCGGCCCGGACGGGCAGCTCTACGTGAGCACCGGCGACGCCGGCGAGCGCCCCCTCGCCCAGGACACGAAGAGCCTCGGCGGCAAGATCCTGCGGGTCACCCGGGACGGCAAACCCGCCCCCGGCAACCCGTACCCCGGCAACCCGGTCTGGTCTCTCGGCCACCGCAACGTGCAGGGCTTCACCTGGGACGCGGGCAAGCGGATGTACGCGGTCGAGTTCGGTCAGAACACCTGGGACGAGATCAACCAGATCACCAAGGGCGGCAACTACGGCTGGCCGCAGGTCGAGGGGCGGGCCGGTGACCGTAAGTACGTCGACCCGATCACCCAGTGGGCGACCTCGGACGCCTCCTGCTCCGGGCTGGCCGCCACGGACCGGCTGCTGGTCACCGGCTGCCTGCGGGGCAAGCGGCTGTGGGTGCTGGAGGTGACCGACACGGGCACGCTGCTCGGCCAGCCCAGCGAACTGCTCACCAACAGGTACGGCCGGCTGCGCGCGGTGGCCGCCGCGCCGGACGGCTCGCTGTGGGTGAGTACCTCGAACCACGACGGGCGGGGCGATCCGGCGGCCGACGACGACCGGTTGCTGCGTGTGGTGTTCGCCGGCGGCGACGGCGGTCGCAGCTGATCCTTGTCACCATCCGTTCAGGTTTGCCAAGATCTTCCGACGGGCAGGTCAGAATCTCAGCATGGACGGGCAGCGCGACGAGCAGCATGACGACACCGGTGGCCGGGCCGACGACCCGGTGACCGGTGCCGACCCGTCGCCGCCGGTGGGCGGACGGCCCGGCCCGCTGCGGCGTACCGGGGTGATCCTCGCCGTCCTCGCCGTGGGCCTGGGCGGGGCGGTGCTCGGGGTGCTTGCCGGCGGGCACGTGGACACCGACATCGGGCCCTTCCGGGCCAACCTCGCCCTCACGCCGGCCAGCGCCGGCGGCACCACAGTCGACGTGCCGCCGCTCGGCGCGCTGCTGCTGGACAGCCACGACGGGCCGGTCCACCTCACCGTGCGGCTGGGCGCGCTGGACCAGAGCCGCACCGAGGCGCTGCTCGACGACCCCGCCAGCATCAGTCGGGCCAGCCAGAGCGCCGTGGAGGACGTCCGTACCGGGGTGATGCGGCTCGGCCTGCGGACCCTCGCCTCGACGGTGCTCGTCACCCTGGTCCTGGCCGGGCTGATCTTCCGCAACGTACGGCGGACCGCCTGGGCGGGTGGGTTGGCGCTGCTCGTCACGGCCGGGAGCCTCGGCGCGGCGGCGGCGACCCTGCGTCCCCAGGCCATCGAGGAGCCCCGCTACGAGGGGCTGCTGGTCAACGCGCCGGCAATCGTCGGTGACGCCCGCCGCATCGCCAACGACTACACCAAGTACGCCGAGCAGCTGCAACGCCTGGTCGGCAACGTCAGCCAGCTCTACACGACCGTGTCGGCGCTGCCGGTGTACGAGCCCGCGCCCGGCACCACCCGGGTACTGCACGTCTCCGACATGCACCTCAACCCGACCGGCTGGCAGCTGATCCGGACGGTGGTGGAGCAGTTCGGCATCGACGTGGTGATCGACACCGGCGACATCACCGACTGGGGCAGCGAACCGGAGGCGTCCTTCGTCGGCTCGATCGGCCTGCTCAAGAAGCCGTACATCTTCATCAGGGGCAACCACGACTCCGGCAAGACCGCCGCCGCCGTCGCCCGCCAACCGAACGCGATAGTCCTGAACAACTCGACGACGACGGTGGCCGGGTTGACCATCGCCGGCATCGGCGACCCCCGCTTCACCCCGGACAAGAACACCTCCCCGGCCGGCAGCGGCCTCACCCAGCAGGTCGCCGACCAGGTGATCGGCGCCGGCGAGCAGCTCGCCACCACTGTGCGCCGCGCACCCCGGCCGGTGAACATCGCGCTCGTACACGACCCGGCGTCGGCCGGGCCGCTCGCCGGCACCTGCCCGCTGGTGCTGGCCGGGCACACCCACGCGCGACAGATCTCCAAGCTCCCCGAGGCCCCCGGGCAGCAGCCCACCACCCTGATGGTGGAGGGCTCCACGGGCGGCGCCGGGCTGCGCGGCCTGGAGGGCGAGAAGCCGACCCCGCTGTCCATGAGCGTGCTCTACTTCGACCAGGACAAAATGCTCCAGGCGTACGACGACATCACCGTCGGCGGCACCGGGCAGGCCCAGGTCAACCTGGAACGGCACGTGGTGCAGACCCCGACAGCCGGCGCGCCCGCCTCGGTCACCCCGACCCCGACCCGCTGAGCGCGGGCCGGGGGGCCGACGGTCAGCGCAGGGCGATGGCGGCCAGCGCGGCGTTGACGATGCTGCCGGGCAGCAGGTCGTGCACCTCGTACAGCTCGGCGACGGTGCCTGACTGACCGAACTCGTCCACGCCCAGCGGCACCGCGGGAGCACCGAGCGCCGACCCGAGCCAGGCCATGGCGTGCGACGCAGCGTCGTGCACGGTCACCACCGGCACCCGGTCGGCGAACGCGGACCGCAGCGCGCCCGGCACGCTGGGCACGGTGGCCGTGCGCACGCCCTGACGCAGGGTGCGCTGCCACGCCCGGTAGAGCCGGTCCAGCGACGTCACGTCGACCACGTGCGCGGCGACGCCCTCCTCGGCCAGCTCGGCCGCCGCGGCCAGCACCTCGGGAAGCACCGCGCCGGACGCGGCGAGCTGCACCACAGGGGCGTCGGCCAGGTGCGGGTACGCCTGGTGCGCGTCGACGAGCCGGTACGCCCCGGCGACCACCTGCCGGCGCAGCACCGCGTCGCCGAGCCGGGCCCGGGCGGACTCGAACGGCGCCTGGTCCAGTGGACGCGTGCTCAACCGGAAGTAGTACGCCCCGTCCTCGGCGGGCGCTGCGGTCGCCGCCGGGGTCGACCCGCCGGCGATCTGCCCGAGCGCGTCGCAGAGCAGCCAGTCGAGGCTTGCCGCGTACGCCGGTTCGAGGAACGTCACGCCGGGCAGCTCCAGGCCTACCGAGGCGGTGATCGTGGACTGGTGGGCGCCGCCCTCCGGGGCCAGGGTGATGCCCGACGGGGTGCCCGCCACCACGAACCGGGAACCGGAGTACGTGCCGTACAGGAAGGCGTCCAGACCGCGCAGTACGAACGGGTCGTAGACGGTCCCCACCGGCAGCAGCGGCTGCCCGGACAGGTCCCAGGACAGGCCGAGCTGGCCGAGCAGGAGGAACAGGTTCATCTCCGAGATGCCCAGCTCGATGTGCTGCCCGGCGGGGCTCTCGGTCCAGCGCAGCATCCGGTCCTCGGCCCAGGAACGCTGCTCGGTGGGTGCGAACACCCCGGTCTTGTTGATGAACCCGGCCAGGTTGGTGGAGGTGGCCACGTCCGGGGCGGTGGTGACCAGGTAGCGGCCGACCTCCCGGTCCCGGGCCAGGTCCACGAGCACCCGCCCGAAGACCTCCTGCGTGGAGATCGGCTTGTTGGCGCGTACTCCCGTGCTCTCCGGGACGGTGACCCCCAGCGCGCGCTCGCGCGGCGCGCGGGACAGCGCCTCGCGGCGGGCGCCGGCCCGGATGCCGGCCGGTGACGCCGGGTCGAGGCGGTCCCACTCGGTGTCGCGGGTCAGGCCCTGCGCGGCCCGCAGCGTGTCCACCTGCTCGGTGCTGAGCAGCGCGGAATGGTTGCGCGGGTTGCCGGCGATGGGCAACCCCCAACCCTTCACGGTGTACGCGAAGACGACGCTGGGCCGGTCGGTGACCGCGTCACACTGGGCGTACGCGTCGAGCATCGCGGACAGGTCGTGCCCGCCCAGGTCGGTGACGAGCGGGCCCAACTCCTCGTCGGAAATGTCGGCGATGAACTCCGCGATGCCCGCCGGAGCGCCGTCCAGGAACTGCTTGCGCAACACCTCGCCGTCCAGACCGAACAGCGACTGGTACTGCTCGTTGGGCATCGCGTCGATCCAGTCGCGCAGCGCCCCGCCGCCCGGCCGGGCGTACGCCTCGGCGAGCCGGCGGCCGTACTTGACCTCCACGACGTGCCAGCCGGCGGCCTCGAACTGGCCCCGCCACTGGTTGATCCGGATACCGGGCACCACCCGGTCCAGCGACTGACGGTTGAAGTCGACGAGCCACATCACGTTGCCCAGGCCCGTGGTGGCCGGGTCGGCGACGGCCTCCCAGATGTTGCCCTCGTCCAACTCGGCGTCGCCGATCAGCGCCACGAACCGGGAGTGCGGTCGGGCCCCGAAGTGCGCGTCGACGTAGCGGCGGGCGGCGGCGGCGAACAGCGGCGCGGCAGCGCCCAGACCCACCGAGCCGGTGGAGAAGTCCACCTCGTCGGGGTCCTTGGTGCGCGACGGGTACGACTGGAGGCCGCCCCGGGCCCGCAGCCGGGGCAGGTACGAGCGGTCCAGGTTGCCGAGCAGGTACTGGAGGGCGTGGAACACCGGGGAGGCGTGCGGCTTCACGGCCACCCGGTCCTCGGCATCCAGGTGCGCGAACCACAGCGCGGTCATGGCGGTGACGAGGGAGGCGCTCGACGCCTGGTGACCGCCGACCTTCACCCCGTCGCCGGTGACCCGGTCGTGGTTGGCGGCGTCCACGATCCGGGTGGCGAGCCAGAGCACCCGCCGCTGGATCTCGTCGAGGACATCGAGGTCGTGCTGGTTCACGGTGACTCCATCCGGGCGTCGCCGTTGACGCCCTCGCGAGGGGTTGGCGGTGCGTACGGCGAACGGGCCGGCGCGCGCG
Organism: Micromonospora sp. NPDC047521; assembly: GCF_055587305.1. NCBI lineage: Bacteria > Bacillati > Actinomycetota > Actinomycetes > Micromonosporales > Micromonosporaceae > Micromonospora > Micromonospora sp. NPDC047521. The sequence goes on from NZ_JBVJGN010000001.1 coordinate 168,929, forward strand.
GCGCCAGCCCGTTCGTCCCCGCGGATCAGCCCTGGACGCCGAGGCGTTCCAGGATGAGCTCGCGGACGGTCTTCGCGTCGGCCTGGCCACGGGTCGTCTTCATGACCGCGCCGACCAGGGCTCCGGCCGCAGCCACCTTGCCGCTGCGGATCTTGTCGGCGATGCCGGGGTTGGCGGCGATCGCCTCGTCCACGGCGGCCGTCAGCGCGCCCGTGTCCGACACGACCTCCAGGCCCCGACTGGTCATGATCTCGGTGGGCGAACCCTCACCGTCGACCACGCCCTCCAGCACCGTACGGGCCATCTTGTCGTTCAGCTTGCCGGCGTCGACCAGACCCTGCAACTCGGCGACCTGGGCCGGGGTGGCCCCGATGTCGGCCAGCTCCACGCCCGTCTCGTTCGCCCGGCGGGACAGCTCACCAAGCCACCACTTGCGGGCCGCCGCCGGGGTGGTGCCGGCGGCCACGGTGGCCTCGATCAGCTCGACCGCGCCGGCGTTGAGCACCGACTGCATGTCCAGGTCCGACAGGCCCCACTGCTCCTGGAGCCGACGCCTGTGCACCCGGGGCAGCTCCGGCAGGGCGGCCTTCAACTCGGCGACCCAGGCCGGGTCCGGAGCGATAGGCACCAGGTCCGGCTCCGGGAAGTACCTGTAGTCGGTGGCCGTCTCCTTCGAGCGCCCCGGGGTGGTGTCACCGGTGTCCTCGTGGAAGTGCCGGGTCTCCTGGGTGATCCGGCCGCCCGCGTCCAGCACCGACGCCTGCCGCAGCATCTCGGAGCGGACCGCCCGCTCCACCGACCGCAACGAGTTGACGTTCTTCGTCTCGGTGCGGGTGCCCCACTCCTGCCCCGGCAGGTTGAGCGAGGTGTTCACGTCGCAGCGCAGCGAACCCTCCTCCATCCGCACGTCGGAGACCCCGAGGGTGCGGATCACGTCGCGCAGCTCGGCGACGTACGCCTTCGCCACGTCGGGCGCGAGCGCCCCGGTGCCCGCGATCGGCTTGGTGACGATCTCCACGAGCGGTATGCCGGCCCGGTTGTAGTCGACGAGCGACTCCGTCGCGCCGTGGATCCGGCCGGTCGCGCCACCGACGTGCAGCGTCTTGCCGGTGTCCTCCTCCAGGTGCACCCGCTCGATCTCGATCCGTACCGTCTCGCCGCCCACCTCGACGTCCAGGTAACCGTCGACGCAGATCGGCTCGTCGTACTGGCTGATCTGGAAGTTCTTCGGCATGTCCGGGTAGAAGTAGTTCTTCCGGGCGAAACGGCACCACTCGGCGATCGAGCAGTTCAGTGCCAGACCGATCCGAATGATCGCCTCGATGGCGGCCTTGTTGGCCACCGGCAGCGACCCGGGCAGCCCCAGGCACACCGGGCAGACCCGGGTGTTCGGCTCGCCACCGAAGTCCGTCGGGCAGCCACAGAACATCTTGGTGTTCGTACCCAGCTCGACGTGGGTCTCCAGGCCGATCACCGGTTCGTAGCGCGCGACGACCTCGTCGTACGCGGGAAGCGTCGTCGTCATCTGGGCTCCTGCCTCACAGTGCCGGTGGGGTGAACGTGCCGACCGCGGACTCCAGCGCGGCCGCGACCCGGTACATCCGGTCGTCGGCCATCGTCGGGGCCATCACCTGAAGGCCGACGGGCAGCCCCTCGGAGAGGCCGCAGGGCACCGAGATGCCGGGCCCGCCGTACAGGTTCGTCGGAATGGTGTACAGGTCGGCCAGGTACATCTGGTACGGGTCGGCGGTCCGCGCGCCAATCGGGAACGCCACCGACGGCGTGGTCGGCGAGATCAGCGCGTCGACCTGCTCGAACGCGGTCGTGAAGTCCCGGGTGATGAGCGTCCGGACCTTCTGCGCCTGCCCGTAGTACGCGTCGTAGTACCCCGACGACAGCGCGTACGTGCCGATCATGATGCGGCGCTTGACCTCGGGGCCGAAGCCGGTCTCCCGGGTCAGCGACATGACCTCCTCCAGCGACCGGTTGCCGTCGTCGCCGACCCGCAGGCCGAACCGGACGCCGTCGAACCGGGCCAGGTTGGAGGAGCACTCGCTCGGCGCGATCAGGTAGTACGCCGGCAGCGCGTACGCGAACGTCGGGCAGGAGATCTCCACGATCTCCGCGCCCATCTTCGCCAGGGCGTCCACCGACTCGCGGAACGCCGTCATCACGCCCGGCTCGGCGCCCTCGCCGACGAACTCGCTGACGATGCCGAGACGTACGCCTGTCAGGTCGCCAGTCGCGCCGAGCTTCGCCGCCGCCACCACGTCCGGCACCGGCTGCGGGATCGACGTGGAGTCGCGCGGGTCGTGCCCGCCGATCACCTGGTGCAGCAGGGCCGCGTCGAGCACGTTACGGGCGCACGGGCCGGGCGTGTCCAGCGACGAGGAGAACGCCACCAGGCCGTAGCGGGAGGTGCCGCCGTAGGTGGGCTTCGCGCCGACCGTGCCGGTGACCGCGCCGGGCTGGCGGATCGAGCCACCGGTGTCCGAGCCGATCGCCAGCGGCGCCTCGTACGCGGCAAGCGCGGCGGCGCTGCCACCACCCGAACCGCCCGGGATCCGGCTCAGGTCCCACGGGTTGTGCGTCGGCCCGTACGCCGAGTACTCCGTGGAGGAACCCATCGCGAACTCGTCCATGTTCGTCTTGCCGAGCATCACCGTGCCGGCCTCGCGCAGCCGCTGCACGATCGTCGCGTCGTACGGCGGGCGCCAGCCCTCCAGGATCTTCGACCCCACTGTGGTGGGCACGCCACGGGTGGCGAGCACGTCCTTCACGGCCACCGGAACACCCGCGAGCGGGCCCAGCTCCTCGCCGGCGGCCCGGCGCTCGTCCACGGCGCGGGCGGCGGCCAAGGCGCCGTCGGTGTCCACGTGCAGGAAGGCGTGCACGCGGTCGTCGACGGCGGCGATCCGGTCCAGATGCGCCCGGGTCACCTCGACGGCGGAGGTCTCGCCGCCGGCGACCAGCGCGGCGATCTCCGTCGCGGTCAATCTGGTCAGGTCGCTGCTCATGAGGCCACATCCTCGCTCAGGATCCGCGGCACGCGGAAACGCTGGTCCTCGGCGTCCGGCGCACCCGACAGCACCTCCTGCGGAGTGAGGCACGGCGTGACGACGTCCTCGCGGAAGATGTTGGTCAGCGGCACCGAGTGCGAGGTCGGCGGGATGTCCGCGGCGGCGACCTCACCGACCTGGGCGACCGCCTGGAGGATCACGTCGAGCTGGCCGGCGAAGGTGTCCAGCTCCTCCTCGGTGACGGCGAGCCGCGACAGGCGCGCCAGGTGCGCGACCTCCTCGCGGGAGATGGCGGCCATCCGTGCCCCCTTCTGATGTCCTGCTGATCGGGCGGTGTGCCTGCCGCGCGGCGCGTACGGCGTGACGCGCGGTGACCGGAGCGAGTCTATTGTTCCGCCCCCTCCGCCGGCTGCTCGGGTGGGTCGGCGGGCGGGTCAGCGGGTCAGTCGACGACCCGCGTCCGGCTCCGGGCCGCCGCTGGGGCGGACCGGACGGTACCGGGCCAGCCAGGTGACCAGCTCCTCGGCGGGCATCGGCCGGGCGTAGAACCAGCCCTGGGCCGCGTCGCAGCCGGCGGCGTGCAGCATCCGCCACGTCCGCTCGTCCTCCACGCCCTCGGCGACCACCCGCAGCCCGAGCGCGCCCGCCAGCTCGATCATCGACCTGACGATCGCCGCGTCGTCGGCGTCGTCGGCCATGCCGAGCACGAACGAGCGGTCCACCTTCACCTCGGACAGCGGCAACCGGCGCAGGTGCTGCAACGACGAGTAGCCGGTGCCGAAGTCGTCAAGCGCGATGGCCACGCCGATCCGGTGCAGCCGGGAGATGGTGGCCAGCACCCGGCGCGGATCGGCCATCAGCGCGCCCTCGGTGATCTCCAGTTGCAGTCGCTCGGCCGGCACCCCGTAGCGGGCCAACCGGTCGGCTATCTGGTCGGCGATCTCACCGGTGTGCAGGTCACGGACGCTCACGTTGAGCGCCGCGCGCAACCCGATGCCGGCCGCCGACCACTTGGCGAGCTGCTCCACCACGTCGTCGACGACCCGGCGGGTCAGCAGCCGCATCACCGCGCTCTGCTCGGCGACCCGGATCAGCTCCTCGGGGTCGACCATGCCCCGGCGCGGGTGCCGCCACCGCAGCAACGCCTCGACGCCCACCACCTCACCTGTCGCGATGGCGATCTGCGGCTGGTAGTACATGGTGATCTCACCGGCGTCGTCGGCCGCCTCGCCGGTCGGGTGCGCCCACCCGGACGGCTCGGACGGCTGCGTCCCGCCGTCACCCCGCGGCGCCGGACCGCCGCGCTCCGGCGCGGGCACCGCGCCACCGTTCCGGGGCCGCCGGCCGCCCCCGGAGTGCCGGTCCCGCACCGGACCGGACCGGCTGCCGGGCACCAGCGCACGGGCGTTCCGCCCCCGGATCGGGTCGGCGCTCGTCGCAATCCGGTTGATCAGCTCGTCGGCGTGCACGAGGTCGGCGTCGGAGCGCCGGCGGCGACCCCACCAGCGGCCGCCGAGCCTCGGCGCCGTGGCTACCACCGGCGCCTGGTCCCCAGGCGACACGGCCCCGGTCGGCGCCCCGGTGGGCAGGGCCGCGCCATCCCCGCCGCGCACCTCCGTCGCCGTGTCCAGGGGTACGTCGGACGCCTCGACCGGCACGGCCTCGCTCGCCTCGGACCGCGTCGACTCCGCCGGCTGGTCGCCTCCACCCGACCGGACGTCGAACAGGTCGTCCGTCGACGGCCCCGCCTCCAGCACCCGACGCAGATCGGCCAGGAGACCGAGCCGCTCGGCGGAGTTGTGGTCGGACTCCGGGGCGTACACGGCGACCGTGTCGTTACGGTGCTTCGCGTCGTACATCGCCACGTCGGCGTGGCGCATCAGGGTGGCGAAGTCCTCACCGTGCTCGGGGAACAGGGCGATCCCGATCGACCCGCCGACGTCCAGTGGCAGCCCGTCCAGCGGCACCGGCTCGGCGAGCGCCTCCACCACCCGGTCGGCCAGCTCACGCGCCTGACCCACATCGGTCAGACCGGTCATCACGACGGCGAACTCGTCCCCGCCGAGGCGGGCGACCATCTGCGGTCGCGGCTGGACGTCGGTGAGTCGGGCGCTGACCTCGACCAGCAGCCGGTCGCCCACCGCGTGCCCGAGCGCGTCGTTGACGTTCTTGAAGCGGTCCAGGTCGATCAGGAGCAGCGCCAGGTGACCGTCGGGCTCCCCACGGGCGGTCCGCTCGGCGTGCAGGTGCACCTGCTCCGCCACCTCGGTCAGCAGCGCCTTGCGGTTGGGCAGGCCGGTGAGCGGGTCGGCGGCCGCCAGGTGCTGCTGCTCGACGGTCAGCCGGGCCATCCGGTACACGGCGAAGAGCGGCACCAGCACCAGCGGAATCAGCGCCGCGCTGACCCGCGCGGCAGCGACAAGCACCGGCGCGAGCAGCAGCAACGAGCCGGTGGACAGCAACTCGAAGCCGAGACCCTGCCGCAGGGTGGGCCACCACCGGTCACCGAAGCGCAGTCGTACCGCCCAGCTGACCAGCCCGTAGTTGACAGCGAACCAGGCCACCGTGGCGCCACCGACGGCGGCGACGTCGGTCCAGTGCAGCCGACCGCCGGAGAAGACCATGCCCGGCCCGAGCGCGAGGACGCCGTACGCGGCGGCGAGGGCGCAGGCGTACTGGCCGACGTTGAACGCCGTCCGCCACGGGGCGTGCCGCATCCGCCAACCGGACACGACGACCCCCACCGCCTGCACCGCCACCGCCGGGCCGAGGCCCCAGCCGAGCAGGATCGCGAAGGTGAAACAGGTGGACGGGAAGACCGCCGACGTCTGCCGGCGCCCGGGAGGAACGAACGGGCGGGCGTCGCACACCACGGCGAGGGCTGCCATCGTCCAGAACGCCACAGGCAGCTGGGGCAGCTCGTCCGGAAGCGTCGCGAGTGGACCTGCGGCGGTCAGCGCGGCCACCGTCAGGATCCCACCGACGAAGGTGGCGAACGGCGCCACCCGACCAGGCGGGAGCGAGTTGCGCGGGTCGGCGACCTCCACCACACCTCCCGACCGACTGTCGACGTGCCCGTGCGCACGCCGTGACCCAATGAAACGCCCTCGGCCCCAGCTTTCCCGGTATGACAGTCACGAATCGGTCGTAGTCGTAATTAAGTTGGTATACGCGCCAGCGGCCGCATCCGACCCGCCACGAGGTCAGCCCTCGACCCGGGCGACCTCCCGGGCCGCGTCGGGACCGGCGTCCAGCAACAGCCGGAACCCGTCCTCGTCGAGCACCGGCACCTTGAGACTTGCCGCCTTGTCGGCCTTGGACCCGGGGTTGTCCCCCACCACCACGAAGCTCGTCTTCTTGGAGACCGACCCGCTGACCTTGCCGCCCCGGCTCTGCACCGCCTCGGCCGCCTGATCACGGGAGAAACCGGCGAGGGTGCCGGTCACCACCACGGTCAGCCCCTCCAACGGGCGCGGCCCCTCGTCCACCGCCTCCTCGGCCATCCGTACGCCCGACTCGGCCCACTTGCGGACCACCTCGCGGTGCCAGTCCACCGCGAACCACTCCCGGATGCTCGCCGCGATGGTCGGGCCGACCCCGTCGACAGAGGACAGCTCCTCCTCACTTGCCGCGTCGATGGCGTCCATCGAGCGGAAGTGCCGGGCGAGCGCCTGGGCCGCCGTCGGGCCGACGTGCCGGATGGAGAGCGCCACCAGCACCCGCCACAGGTCCCGCTCCCGGGCCACCGCGAGATTGTCGAGCAACTTCACCGCGTTGCTGCCCAGGCTGCCGTCCTTGTTGACGAAGAACGGGGACCGGGCCAGCTGCTCGGCATCGAGCTGGAAGAGGTCACCCTCGTCGGTGATGATCTCCGCGTCGAGCAGGGCAGCGGCGCCCTTGTAGCCGAGCACCTCGATGTCGAAGGCGCCCCGGCCGGCGAGGTGGAACACCCGCTCGCGCAGCTGCGCCGGGCAGCTGCGGGTGTTGGGGCACCTGATGTCGACGTCGCCCTCCTTGGACGGCGCGAGAGGCGTGCCGCAGGCCGGGCAGTTGGTCGGCATGACGAACGGCCGGGCGTCGGCCGGCCGCAGGTCGACCACCGGGCCGAGCACCTCGGGGATCACGTCGCCGGCCTTGCGCAGCACCACCGTGTCACCGATCAGCACACCCTTGCGCTCCACCTCGCGCGCGTTGTGCAGGGTGGCGAGCGCGACAGTGGAGCCGGCCACCCGCACCGGCTCCAGGACGGCGAACGGGGTGACCCGGCCGGTACGCCCCACGTTGACATCGATGTCCAGCAGCTTGGTGGTCACCTCCTCCGGCGGGTACTTGAAGGCGATGGCCCACCTCGGCGCGCGGCTTGTCGACCCGAGCCGGCCCTGGATCGAGACCGGGTCGACCTTGACCACCACGCCGTCGATCTCGTGCTCGACGTCGTGCCGGTGCTCGGCGTAGTAGGCGATGTACTCCGCCACACCGGCCAGATCCGGCACCACCCGCCAGCGGTCGCTGGTCGGCAGCCCCCACGCCTTGAGCGCCGCGTACGACTCGGACTGCGCCGTGGGCTGGAACCCCCGACGGGCGCCGATGCCGTGCACCACGAGGCGCAGCGGCCGGGAGGCGGTGACCCGTGGGTCCTTCTGCCGCAGGCTGCCCGCCGCGGCGTTGCGCGGGTTGGCGAAGGGTGCCCGACCCTGCTCGACAAGCCCCGCGTTGAGGTCGGCGAACCCGGCGACCGGGAAGTAGATCTCGCCCCGGACCTCAAGCAACTCGGGGATGTCGGGATATTCGGCGCTGGGGGTGAGCTGCCCGGGCACGTCCCTGATGCTGCGCACGTTCGCGGTGACGTCCTCGCCGGTGCGCCCGTCACCCCTGGTGGCCGCGCGGACCAGCCGGCCCCCCTCGTAGGTGAGGTTGATCGCCAGCCCGTCGACCTTCAACTCGCACAGGTAGGGCACCGGGCCGCCGGCGTCCCGCTCGACCCGCTCGGCCCACGCCGCCAACTCCTCGTCAGCGAAGGCGTTGTCGAGTGACAGCATCCGCTCGGCGTGGGTGACAGGGGTGAAGTCGGTGGAGAACGTGCCGCCCACCCGTTGGGTCGGGGAGTCGGGCGTACGCAGCGCCGGGAACTCCTCCTCCAGCGCCTCCAGCTCGCGCAACTGCCTGTCGAACTCGGCGTCGGCGATGGTCGGCGCGTCAAGCACGTAGTAGCGGTACTGATGTTCGGTCAACTCGCGGCTCAGGGTGGCGTGCCGTTCGCGCGCCTGCGGCGGCGGCTCCACGCCGGCCGCCGCCTCCTGAGCCGGGCTGACCTGCTGGCCGATCTGCTCCTCGGACACCCCGCCACCTTCGGACACGCCTGCGACCTCCCTGATCACGCTACTCCGGCACGGTATCGGGCCGGGGTGACAATCCGCCGGCCGCCCGCGCCTGTCGGAGCCGGCCGCCTCGTGCCCACCGGACGCCGAGCGGCGCCGCGGCCGCCGGGGCGCTGCCGGGCGCGGCAGGCCGCCGCGTGCGAGGATCGCCGGACGAAGCGGCAGGTGTCGCACGAGGAGGTACGCATGCGCGACGGTCTGCTCTGGGCGGCGGTGATCCTGCTGGCGGTGGCCGCCGGCTGGGCGTGGAACAGTTGGCGGCACCGGGTGGCGAACCGGCCTCCGAGCACCCGACCGGGTCGGGACACCCGCGGCAGTCGCCCCACCCCACCGCGTCCACGCGACGCCGGCCGGCCCCGGCCGCGGTCGGGCGACAGCGCCGGCGGCACTCCGGCAGCCGGCGAGATCTGGTGGGCGGACGTGCCGTACGCCGACGGCAGCGGATCGAAGGTGCGCCCCTGTCTCGTGCTGCGCGCCGACTCGCGGGGCGCGGACGTCCTGAAGATCACCAGCCAGGACAAGAGCGACAGGGACGACCACGTCCGGATCCCCACCCGGGACTGGGACCCCGGGGCCGAGCACGACAGCTACCTGAGCCTGACCGAGCCGATCCGGATCAGCTCGGCCGACTTCGCCGACCGTGCCGGCCGCTGCGACGCCGACCTGTGGCAGCAGGTCCGCGCGCTGCGCCACCTGCCCACCAGCTGACCGTCCCCGGTCAGTCCCAGGCGGCGCCGAGGGTAGCGAGTTGGTCGGCGTACTCGATGCGGTCGGCCCACCCGGCCGGCCAGGCGGCCATCCCGGCGGCGGCGCCCACAAACGCGCCGGCCAGGGCGGCGATCGAGTCGGAGTCGCCGGCGGTGGTCGCGCCCCGGGCCAGCGCCGATACCGGGTCGTCGGCGTGTCGTACGGCGCAGAGCAGCGCGGTTGCCAGCGCCTCCTCGGCAACCCAGCCCTCACCTGTGGCCCGGCACGGGTCGCCCTCGTCGTCCGGCTGCTCCAGCGCCGCCGTCAGCCGACCCAGCACCGCCAGGCACTCGTCCCAGCCCTCGACGCTGAACGCCTCCGGGGAGCTGGCGCCCGCGCGCTGCCACAGGTCGCCCAGCCAACGCTCCTGATACACCCCACGCTGGGACCGCGCCCGCTCGACGAGGAGCGCGGGAAGCTCCGGCAGGGCGGCGCCGCCGCGCAGGGCGAGAACCGCGTACGCGGTCAGCTCACTGGCGGCCAGCCCGGTCGGGTGCCCGTGGGTCATCCCGGCCTGCAACTGGGCCAGACCGGCGAGCGTGTCCGCGTCGACGTCGAGCAGCCCGACCGGGGTGACCCGCATGTTGGCCCCGCACCCCTTCGACCCGGCGACTGTCGCCGCCTGCCAGGGCAGCCCGCGACCAAGCCCGGCGCAGGCCCGCAGGCAGGTCATCCCCGGGGCGCGGTTGTTGTCCGGACTGACCGACCAGGCCACGAAGCGTCGCCGCAGCAACGGCTCCACCGCCTCCGGGGCGAGCGACGGCGCCTCGTGCAACGCCCACCCCACCGCCAACGCCATCTGGGTGTCGTCGGTGACCAGGGCCGGCTCGCCCGACAACTCCCGGGGACCCGTCGGGCCGTACCGGCGCTCGATCTCGGCGACGGACAGGAACTCGGTCGGCTTGCCCAGCGCGTCACCGTAGGCGAGGCCGAAGAAGGAGCCGGAGGCGCGCAGGGCGGAGGGAGGAGTCACGGCGGCCATGATGCCCGGCCGCCGCAACCCCGCCGGGGTCAGTCCCAGCAGAGACAGAACGGATGGCCGGCCGGATCCGCGTAGACCCGCCAGCCCTCACCCTCACCGGGCAGCCGCCGGGCGCCCAGGGCGAGCGCCGCCTTCTCGGCCGCCTCGATGTCCTCGACAGTCACGTCGATGTGGAACTGCTGGGGCCGCTCCGGATCGGGCCAGGCCGGCGGACGCAGGTTGAGCGCCCGCTGGAACGCCAGCCGGGGCTGGTGCCCGGGTGGCCCGCCCAGCACCACCCACTCGTCGTCGGAATCACCCTCGACCAGAGGGATACCGAGCAACTCGGCGTAGAACGCCGCCAACGCCCTCGGGTCGGGGCAGTCGATCACCACTGAACGCAGCTGTCCAACCATGGCCGTCATCCTGCCCACCGGGTACGACGGAAAAACGTCAGTCCTCGGTGAACCGCCGCCCGGCGTCCCGGCACGCCGTGAGCACCGCCCTGGCGTACTGCGGGGTGGCACCGGCCAGGCCACAGGCGGGCGTCACGACGACCTGCTCGGCGAGCTGCCGGCGAGGAAAGCCGAGGCGGTCCCAGAGCTGACGTACCCGGTCGGCGACCTGCGCGGAGGTCGGCGCGACACCGGCCGACGGTGGCCGGGTCGGCGCGGCCCCGGCCAGCAGACCGAGGCCGGCGTCGATGGCCTCGCCCAGCGGGTCCAGGTCGGTGACCAGGTCGAGGTCGAGGGCCACCGCCACGGCGCCCGTGGAACGGATCAGCTCCAGCGGCACCTCCGGAGCGCAGCAGTGCACCACCGTCGGCACGCCGACCGCCTCGACGACAGTCCGCAGCAGTGCCGCCGCGTCCGCCGACTCCACCGCCCGGTACGCGCCCAGCCCACTCTCGGTCGGCACCCGTCCGGCCAGCACGGTCGGCAGTGACGGTTCGTCCAGTTGGAGCAGCACCGAGGCCCGGGGCAGGCGCCGGGCCACCGCCGCCACGTGTGCGCGCAGACCCTCGGCCAGGGAGCCGGTCAGGTCCCGGACCGCGCCCGGATCGCGCAGCAGCCGGCCGCCGATCGGCAGCTCCAGCGAGGCGGCAAGTGTGAGTGGGCCACCGGCCTGCACCTTGATCGGGCCGGCGTACTCCTCGGCCTGCTCGGCGAGCTGGTCCAGGTCCCGTTCCATCAGGTCGCGGGACCGCCGCAGGTCCCGCCCCGGGCGGGGAGCGACCCGCCACCGACCGGCGTACAGCTCCACGGGCAGCTCGACCAGCAGCCCGGCCGTACGGCCGATCAGGTCGGCCCCCGGACCACGGGCCGGCAACTCGGGCAGATGGGGCAGCGCGGGAAGCTCACCGAGGACCACTCTCTGCGCCTCGGCGATGTCGGTGCCGGGCAGCGAACCGATTCCGGTCGCCGCGCCGGCCGGCCAGGGCCACGCCTGATCTGTCACGGCCGAAGGCTATCCCGGTCCGGGTGCGGGCCGCGCGGCGACCGGACGGTCAGCCGGCGATGGTGGCGGAGCCCAGGACCACGTCACCGGCCGGGTCCGGCCGGTACGCCACGATGGCCTGACCGGCGGCGACACCGCGTACCGGGCGGCGCAGCTCGGCGTGCAGGAGGTCGCCGGCGAGGGCCACGGTGGCCGGCACCACGTCGCCGTGCGCCCGCAACTGCACCTCGCACTCCACCGGGGCGTCCGGGCGCGCGCCGCCGGTCCAGACCGGACGGACGGCCCGGACCTCGGACACCTCCAACGCCTCGGCCGGGCCGACGGTCACCGTGTTGGTAGTCGGCGTGATGGACAGCACGTAGCGGGGCCGCCCGTCCGGCGCCGGCCGGTCCAGGTGCAGCCCACGACGCTGACCCACCGTGTACGCGTACGCGCCGGTGTGGCTGCCCACCACCGCGCCGGTGCTCGCGTCGACCACGTCGCCGGGCGTCTCGCCGAGCCGGCCGGCGAGGAAGCCCCTGGTGTCGCCGTCGGCGATGAAGCAGATGTCGTGCGAGTCGGGCTTGTCCGCCACTGCCAGGCCCCGCTCGGCGGCCTCCGCGCGGACCTGCGCCTTCGTCGAGTCACCGAGCGGGAACATCGACCGGTCCAGCTGCTCGCGGGTGAGCACGGCCAGCACGTACGACTGGTCCTTCGCCACGTCGACGCTGCGGCGCAGCAGCCCGTCCGGGCCGAGCCGGGCGTGGTGGCCGGTGACCACGGCGTCGAAGCCCAGGGCCACCGCCCGGTCCAGCACCGCCGCGAACTTGATCTTCTCGTTGCAGCGCAGGCAGGGATTCGGCGTACGGCCGGCGGCGTACTCGGCCACGAAGTCGTCCACCACGTCCTCGTGGAACCTGTCGGCCATGTCCCAGACGTAGAACGGGATGCCGATCACGTCGGCGGCCCGACGGGCGTCGCGGGAGTCCTCCAGGGTGCAGCAGCCGCGCGCCCCGGTGCGGTAGGTCTGCGGGTTGCGGGCCAGCGCCAGGTGCACACCTGTCACGTCGTGCCCGGCCGCCACCGCCCGCGCCGCCGCCACCGCCGAGTCAACCCCGCCCGACATCGCCGCCAGAACCCTCACCAGCTCACTCCCATCCCCCCGCGCGCCTTCGCCGTGCCCCGCACAAGCCTATCCGCCACCCCGAACCGCCCCGGTCTCCCGCCCGCCCGGCGCACCGGCGCGAGCGGGCTCCCGCGCTGGTCAGCGAGGGGTACGGGGTGCGGCGGCCCGGCGGGCTCGTTCGACCGCCGCCGGGAGGGCCGCGATGACGGCGTCGACGTCGGCCTGGGTGCTGGTGTGGCCGAGTGTGAAACGCAGCGAGGAGCGGGCGCGGTCGTCGTCGGCGCCCATCGCCAGCAGCACGTGTGATGGCTGCGCCACGCCGGCGGAGCAGGCCGAGCCCGTCGAGCAGGCGATGCCCTGGGCGTCGAGCAGCAGCAGCAGGGCGTCGCCCTCGCAGCCGGGGAAGGAGAAGTGCGCGTTGCCGGGCAGTCTGTCGACCGGGTCGCCGTTGTAGATCACCTCGAGCACCACCCGGCGGACCCGTTCGATCAGGTCGTCGCGGAGCGCGGCCACCCGGGCCGCGTACTCCTGCTGGCCCTTCACCGCCGCTTCCACGGCGACGGCGAAGGCGACGATGCCTGCGGTGTCGAGCGTGCCGGAGCGGACGTCGCGTTCCTGACCGCCGCCGTGCAGCAGCGGTGTGGCGGCCACGTCCCGGGCGAGCAGGAGAGCGCCCACGCCGGTCGGGCCGCCCAGCTTGTGCCCGGTGACCGTCAGCGCGGCGGCCCCGCTGGCGGCGAAGTCGACAGGCACCTGGCCGACCGCCTGGATGGCGTCGGTGTGGAACGGCACGCCGTGTTCGGCGGCGACGGCGGCCAACTCGGTCACCGGCTGGACGGTGCCCACCTCGTTGTTCGCCCACATGGCGGTGACCACGGCCACCCGGTCGGCGTGCGCGGCCAACTCCGCGCGCAGTGTCTCCGGGTGGAGCCGACCGGCGTCGTCCACAGGCAGCAGGCCGAGCTCGGCACCCTCGTGCTCGGCGAGCCAGTCGACCGCGTCCAGCACGGCGTGGTGCTCGACGGCGCTGGACACCACCCGCCGACGGTCGGAGCCGGCGTCCCGGCGGGCCCAGAAGATGCCCTTGACCGCCAGGTTGTCGCTTTCCGTGCCACCACCTGTGAAGATCACCTCGGACGGCCGGGCACCGAGAACGGCAGCCACCCGCTCGCGTGACTCCTCGACCCGGCGGCGGGCACGGCGACCCGCCGCGTGCAGGGAGGACGCGTTGCCGACCTCGCGGGCGGTGGCGACGTACGCCTCCAGTGCCTCGTCGAGCATCGGAGTCGTCGCCGCGTGATCCAGGTAAGCCATCACCGTTCAGCCTACGGCCGAGCGGTCGGGATGCGGAGGGCGGAGGGGCCCTGTGCGCGAGCCGCCGGGGTGGGTCTCCCCACCCCGGCCGCTCGCGACCACGCACCCGCTCAGGCGGGCACCGCGGTGACGACGATGTTGTCGCGGTACTTGCGGGCCTTGGCGTCGAACGGCCCACCGCAGGTGATCAGGGTCAGTCGCGGCTTGCCGTCCCGGGCGAAGTAACGGTCCAACGGAATCTTGGTCTTGTCGTACTCCTCCCGGGCCACGACCCGGTACTTGCGGGCCTTGCCGTCGCTGCCGGTCGCCGTCAGGGTGTCGCCCTGGTCGAGTTCCCGCAGCCGGAAGAACGCGCCCTTGCCCTGCTGGGCGCTGTCCACGTGACCGGCGATGACCACCGAGCCGGCGTCCGCCTCCAGGCCGGGGCCGTACCGGTACCAGCCGATCTTGTCGACGCTCGGCGGCACCTCGAACTCGTTGGTCCGCTTGTTGATGCCCACCGCGTTGATCGTGGCGGTGACGTCGATCGCCGGAATCGCCAGCCGGACCGGCGGGACGATCTCCGCCCCGGCCGGCAGCTCCCCGGCGGTCACCGGGACCGGCTGGCCCTCGGCCGCGCTGGCCGACGGGGTCGGGGTGGCGGTTGCGAGGTTGGCCGCCTCGTCGGCGCCCACGTCCTCGGCCGGCTGGGAGCCGCACGCCACGAGCGTGGCGACGGTGAGCGCGGCAACGCCGGCGGCCAGGGCCGCCAGCGCGCCGCGGTTGCGCACCGTCACTTGCGGCCGGTCCGCGCGGTGGCCATCCGCACCCCACCGCCGAGCAGCAGGAGCACGCCGGCGCCGGTGAGCACGTACCACCAGGTGTTCACGCCCGTGCCGGCCTGGCCGCCGTCACCGCTGGGCACGCCACCCGGGGCGGAGTGCAGACCGGTGATGGTCTGGGCGACCACGTCGAGGGTCTTGCCCTCGGCGGAGCCGATCGCGTAGACGATCGTCGCGGTGCCCTCCTTGAGGTTGAGGTCGGCCGGGCCGATGGCCACTGTGTCGGTGCCGGCCAGCACCACGTCCGCCTTCACGTTGCCCGCGTCGACGTCACCCTTGGCCTCGTTCGGGTTGGTGAGGTTCTTGAAGACCGGGGTGCCACCGGCGCGCACGTCCACCTCGGGTGCGGCGGCGGTGTGCCGGACGATCAGCCGGGCCTTACCGGCGTCGACCTTGGAGACGTCGTTCACGAACGGGGTGATCTTCGGCTGGCCGGCGGCGTCGAGGTGCGCGGCGATGCTGATGTTCGCCCCACCCGGCACCGCGGCGTTGTCGACCTTGAGGATCGCGCTGCCGACCGGCTCGCCCGGCTTGGTCAGCGCGATGTCGTAGTCGCCCTCCTCCAGGTTCAGCGGGCCGGCCACGTCACCGGGCTTGAAGTTGTCGAGCGTCTTCTTGCCGTTGACGTACACGTCGACAGGGGTGTCCGGGATGCCGTGCACGACGGAGACCTTCGACGTGGCGGCGTACGCGGGGCTGGCGGTGAACGCGCCGACGCCGGCGAAGGCCAGCGCGGCGACGGCGCCGCCCGCGGCGACCCGACGGAAGTACGAGAGCTGCATGTCTGCCTCCTGGTGATTACTGCTGATTCGTCAGGCCTGGCTTGCAGAACGGGTTACGCCGGCTCCGAGGCGGATGGATGCGCACCTGACGAACTTTTCTTTTTCGGCGTCGTCCGCATCCGTACCGATGGCGAAAGACGAAGAGCAGGTGAGATGACATCGACCGGGAAAGTGGGGCGGAGGCTGTGGCAGCTACAGTCGGGTATGCCCCATCGAAGGCGAGCCGCCTGATGACGGCGCCACCCCAGAATCCAGACCCTCCGGTGGACGACACAGCCCTCCGGTTCCGCGCTGGCGACGAGGCGGCGCTGCGCGAGGCCTACGACCGTTACGGCCGGGCCGTCCTGCACCTGGCCACCACCATGCTGGCCAACCGCGCCGACGCCGAGGACGTGACCCAGGCGACATTCGTCGCCGCCTGGCTGGGAAGGGACACCTTCGATCCAGCCAAGGGGTCGCTGATCGGCTGGCTGCTCGGCATCGGTAGGCGCAAGGTGATCGACCGGATGCGGGCCTCGGCCCGGGAGACCCGGGTGGCCGAGACGGTCCGCCAACTGCCCGAGCCGGCACAGACGGGCCCGGACCCCGACCGGGTGGTGGACCGGCTGGTCATCGCCGACGAGCTGGCCCGACTCCCGGACGACCAACGGCGCATGCTGGAGTTGGCGTTCTACGACGACCTGACACACCAGCAGATATCGGCGGTGACAGGCGTACCGCTGGGCACTGTGAAAAGTCACATCCGGCGCGGCATGGCGAGCTTGAAACGCAGATGGGAGGTGGACGGTGCAGCACCTGGACCACGACCGGCTGGTCTTTCTGGCGCTCGGTGAGAGCGAGGCGGACAACGGCGAGAGCACCCACCTCGACACCTGTGCACACTGCCGGGCGGAGATGGCGACGCTCCAGCAGGTCGCCGGTCTCGGCGCCGAGACGCAGGGCCTCGCCGACCTGCCCGACCCGCCTGAGCACATCTGGCAGGGCATCGCGGCGGAGATCAGAGCAGCGGAGGCCCTGCCGTCGCTCTCCGACTCCCGTCGGCAACAGGTGCCTGAGCAGGCGAACAGCACGACTGCCGAGCCGGCCGCCCGCACGACGGTCACCCGCCTGGATTCGGCGGGCCGGTCCCGCCGGGGCCGGGGCTGGTCCCGCTGGGCGTCGGTCGCGGTGACCGCGGCGGCCGCCGCGGCGGTCGGTGTGGTGGGGACGGCCTCCGTACTGCGCTCGGACGACCCGACTCCCGCTCCGCCGCAGGCGGTGGTGGCCCGCGCGCCACTCGCGGCGTACGGATCGACACCGCCGGCGGCCACTGGTGACGCCCGGGTTCTCCAGGACGGCCAACTGCATCTGCATGTGGCGAATCTCCCGAGCGTCCCGGGGTACTACGAGGTCTGGCTCATCAACCCGACGACGATGGAGATGTTCTCGGTCGGCACCCTGGGGGGCGGCTCCGATGCTCTGCTGCCGCTGCCCCCGAACGTCGACCTCAAGACCTACTCGGTGGTCGACGTCTCCGCCGAGCAGTTCGACAACAACACCCGCCACTCCGGCGACAGCCTGCTGAGGGGCACCCTGACGGGCTGATCGGTGGGCCGGCTCAGCTCCCCGGCCCGCCGATCAGCTCCCTCGTTGGAAAAGGCAGTGGCCGCCCCGACACGTCGGGGCGGCCACTGTCGCGCAGGGGGTCACTTACGCTTGCGGATCTCCTCGGCGGCCTGCGGGACGATCTTGAACAGGTCGCCCACCACGCCGAAGTCGGCCAGCTCGAAGATCGGCGCCTCGCCGTCCTTGTTGACCGCGACGATGGTCTTCGAGGTCTGCATGCCGGCCCGGTGCTGGATGGCACCGGAGATGCCCAGTGCCACGTAGAGCTGCGGGGAGACCGTCTTGCCGGTCTGACCCACCTGGAACTGGTGCGGGTAGAAGCCGGAGTCGACGGCCGCGCGGGACGCGCCCACGGCTCCGCCGAGCAGATCGGCCAGCTCCTCGACCAGCTTGAAGTTGTCGGCGTTGCCGACACCGCGGCCGCCGGAGACGACCACGCCGGCCTCGGTCAGCTCCGGGCGGGAGCCCTTCTGCTCGGCGACCCGCTCGACGACCCTGGCCAGCTTGTCCGTGTCGGTGACCGACACGGTGAGCTGCTCGATCGCCGGGGTGGCGGCGGCCGGGCTCGGGGTGAGCGAGTTGGGTCGCACGGTGACCAGCGGCAGGCCCTTGGTGACCTTGGACTTGACGATCGTGGAACCGGCGAAGGCCACCTGGGTGGCGGTGCCGTCGGCGTCCAGGCCGACGACGTCGGTCAGGATGCCGTTGTCCAGCTTGACGGCGAGGCGGGCGGCGATCTCCTTGCCCTCCTGGGCCGACGCCAGCAGCACGGCCGCCGGCTGCACCCGCTGGACCAGCTCGGCCAGCACGGTGGCCTTGGGGGCCACCAGGTAGCCGTCGATCTCGTCACCCTCGGCGGCGTAGATCTTTTCCGCGCCGTACTCGCCCAGCTTGCCGCTCAGCGCCTCGGCCGCGCCGGCGCCGCCGAGCACGACCGCGCTGGGCGTACCCAGCTCACGGGCGAGGGTGAGCATCTCCAGGGTGACCTTCTTGACGCCGAATTCCTTGGTGGCTTCGACGACGACGAGAACCTCAGACATGTCCAGACCCGCTCTCACACGAACTTCTCGGTGGCGAGGAACTCGACCAGCTTGACGCCGCCCTCGCCCTCGTCGGTGATCTTGGCGCCGCCGGAGCGCGGCGGACGCTTGGAGTGCTCGACCACGGCGCTGGTGGCGCCGTCGAAGCCCACCTCGGTCGGCGCGACGCCGAGGTCCGCCAGGGAGAAGGTCTGCACCGGCTTCTTCTTGGCGGCCATGATCCCCTTGAACGACGGGTACCGCGGCTCGTTGATGGTGTCCCAGACGGAGACCACGGCCGGCGTGGAGGCGGTGACGACCTCGTAGCCCTCCTCGGTCTGCCGCTCGACGGTCAGCGTGCCGCCGTCGACGGTGAGCTTGCGGGCGCCGGTGAGCGCCGCGACACCGAGCCGCTCGGCGATCATGTGCGGCATGACCTGGACCCGGCCGTCGGTGGACTCCGCGCCGCAGATCACCAGGTCGGCGTTGAGCTGACCGAGCGCGGCGGCGAGCACCTTCGAGGTGGCCACGGCGCAGGACCCGTGCAGGGCGTCGTCCACCACGTGCACGGCCTTGTCCGGGCCCATGGAGAGCGCCTTGCGGATCGACTCGGTCGCCCGGTCCGGACCCATGGTCAGGACGGTGACCTCGCCACCGTGCGCCTCCTTGATCTTCAGCGCCTCCTCGATGGCGTACTCGTCCATCTCATTGATCACGTTGTTCGCCGAACCGCGGTCGACGGTGTTGTCGTCATTGCGCAGGTTGCGGTCCGCGCCCGAATCAGGCACCTGCTTGACGAGTACGACGATATTCATCGCGCTTCGACGACCCTCCTGTGTGGTGATGCGATTCGCTCGCCCGGTCTGGGCCGCAGCCTCGCGCGTCGGTCGACGCCTGGTCAACCGCGGGCTGTTGTGCGGTTGCCCACGACGCAATGTTACCTGCCAGTAGGTTGCAGCTCCCGGGCACTCAGAGTGACACAGCTCACCGACACCCGCGCGGTCAGGCCGACTCGGCCAAGGCGCCGCGGATCCGGTCGATGACCGCCGCCTCCGCCGGCGCCACCCCGTTGTGCGCCCGGGCCGCACGGTCGGCCGCCGTCAACACCACCGAGCGGTACGTCTCGACGTCCGTCGGCGCCTTCTCCCGCAGGATCCGGACCGCCCCGGTGAGCGCCGGAAAAACCACAGACTCGATCTCCAACTCGGAGTCGCGGGGCAGCCAGGGCAGTGGGCCGGTGGTCAGCGCCTCCTTGACCACGCCGCTGGCGCCGGCCAGCGCGCCGGAGGCGGCGAAGCTCTCCCGGAACACGCCCACCATCCCCGGGTCGGCGTTGGTGACCAGGAGGACGGCGCCGAACGCACCGGTCTTGAGGGTCAACCGCTCCTCGTCCGTCAACCGCTGCTCCATGATCACGGAGTGTAGACGTACGGGGTGGTGGTGGTGACCGGGACGAGACCGAGACGTTGCAGGATGGGCCGGCTGTCCTCGGACGCGTCGACCTGCAACAGCGTCCGACCCCGCTGGTCGGCCAGCCGGGCCCGGTAGGTGACAAGCGCGCGGTAGATGCCCCTGCGACGCCACTGCGGCAGGGTCGAGCCGCCCCAGAGGGTGGCGAAGCCGGTGTTCGCCGGGAAACGCACCCAACCCGCGCTGACCACCGTCCCGTCCGCCTCGGCCACCACGACGGTGATCGAGTGCCTGTCGGCGTCGATCTCCTTGGCCAGCCCCCACACGAGGTGCGAGCGGTCCTCCCGCCAGACCTCCTCCTCCATGGCGGCGATCCGCTCCAGGTCCTCCCGGGAGGTCACCTCACGCAGGCGTACCCCCTCGGGTGGGACAGGCAGCGCGGCGGCCAGCGGCGCGACCGGCCCGATCACGACGGTCTCCCGCTCCTCCGGCACGAAGCCGGCAGCGCGCAGGCGGTCGGGCAGATCCGCCGGCTCGTCGTGCTCGTTGAGCTTCCACTCGACGGACTGGCCACGCTCGCGGAACAGCTGCACCTGCCGTGCGATCAGTTCGTCAAGCGCGTCCCCGGTCAACCCGCCCAGGTCGCGGTAGGTGAGGAATCCACCCGCGTCCAGCCCGAGGATCCGGACCAGCGGCCCGTCCCGCTCCACCGTCACACCGGCCGGGACCGGGTCGGGGATCTCCGGACGGAGTTGGTTGTCGTAGGCGTCACGCAGCGTCAGTACGTCGAGATCGGTCACCGGCTCAGGCTAAGCCGGAGATCAAGCGGATAATCGGCAGCGTGTGGGAGGCGATGAGACGGTGGTTCGACCCGGCGGACCTGCGCTCGGTCGGCGAGCCACCGGACTACCGGTTCTCGCTGGCCAACGAGCGGACGTTCCTGGCCTGGCTGCGTACCGGCCTCGCGCTCGTCGGCGGCGGGCTGGCCGCCGCGCAGTTCCTTCCGCCGCTGCCGATGAGCCACCTGCGGGAGGTGATCGCGGTAGCGCTGCTGCTGCTCGGCGGCCTCGTCGCGATCCGCGCGGTGGACCACTGGGCGCGTACCGAACGGGCCATCCGGCTCGGTCAGGAGCTGCCCGCCTCCCGGTTTCCCGCTGTGCTCGCCATCGCCGTCGGCTCCGGCGCGGTGCTGCTGGTGGTCGCCGTGCTGGTCAGGGCGGTCGGCGAAGGGTGAGCGCCGGACGCGATCCGGGGTTGCAGCCGGAACGGACCCGGTTGTCGTGGCGGCGCATGATGCTGGCTTTGACAGTGGTGACCGCGCTGGCCGTACGGCTCGGGTCGACAGGCGGCACCGCCGGCGCGCTGGCCGCCGGGGTCGCCGTGCTGGTCTGGGGAGCCCTGCTCGCGCTGTGCTGGCCCCGGGGCACCGGCACCGGACCGGCACGTACCGGCGGCCGCACGCTGCCCCTCGTCGCACTCGGCACCGTCACGCTCGCGGCGCTGGGCGTGCTGCTCGCGCTTCGCGGACTGTGGTGACGCGACCGGGTGCGCCATGATGGGTGGATGGCCCGGCTCTACGTACTCCTCTTCCTGGCGCAGATCGTCCTCGCCGTCTGCGCCCTGATCAGCTGCCTCTCTGCCGAGGAGGGCCAGATCCGCACCCTCCCCCGGATCGCCTGGGTGCTGATCATCCTGTTCTTCCCGCTCGTCGGATCGATCGCCTGGTTCGTCGCCGGCAGGGAACCCGGCACCCGGGGGACCAGGCCGACCGGCGGTGGCACCGTCGAACGGCCGCGTCGCCCGCTCGCTCCCGACGACGACCCCGAGTTCCTCCGCTCCGTGCAGGAACGCGCCCAGCAGCAGGACCAGGAACTGTTCCGCCGCTGGGAAGAGGATCTGCGCCGGCGCGAGGACGACCTGCGCCGACGCGACGGTGAGCCACCGCGTGAGGGCGACCGGCCCGAGGTGTGAGCGCGCCGCCGCCACCCCACTGGGGGCGACGGCGGCGGGTGCGACTCAGGCCAGGTTCGACGAGCGGGGGTACGCGTCGGTCGGGTCGGTGAGCACGTTCACCAGGTACGGCACACCGGAGTCGAACGCCCGCTGCAACGCCGGCCCCAGGTCGGCGGCCTTCGCGACCGTCTCCCCCGCCCCGCCCAGCGCGCTGACCACCGTGTCGTAGCGCAGCTCCGGCTGGAGGTCGGCGGCCACGTCGTAGCCGTACATGGCCCGCATCGGGTGCTTCTCCAGCCCCCAGATGCCGTTGTTGCCGACCACGATCACCACGGGCAGCTTCTGGCGGACCAGCGACTCGACGTCCATCAGCGAGAAGCCGGCCGCGCCGTCGCCCATCAGCACGCAGATCTGCCGGTCCGGGTGGCTGACCCGGGCGCCCATCGCGTAACCCATCCCGGTGCCCAGGCAGCCGTACGGGCCCGGGTCCAGCCAGGTGCCGGGCTGCGCGGGCTCCAGGTAGCGACCGGCGTACGAGACGAAGTCACCGCCGTCGCCGATGGTGATCGCGTCGCGGGCCAGCACCCGGCGCAGCTCGCCGTAGATACGCGCCGGACGGATCGGGTCGGTCTCGGCGGCCATCTCCTGCGCGTCGCGGGCCTTGGCGGCGTCCTCGGCGGTGCGCAGGTCCGCGATCCAGTCGCTGTGGTCGGCGCGGTCACCGGAGTGGTCGGCAAGCGCGGACAGGATCAGGCGCAGGTCGCCGGCGGGTGCGGCGGCCGGCTGCACGTGCGCGGCGCGCTGGCTGGGCGCGTCGACGATGTGCACCACCTTGGCGTCGCCGAAGTCACCGAAGCTGAGCCGGAAGTCCAGCGGGGTGCCGACCACCACGACCACGTCGGCGCCGGAGAGCGCTGCCCGACGGGCCTTGGCGAAGGAGAGCGGGTGCTCCGGCGGGAGCGAGCCGCGACCCATGCCGTTCGTGAAGACCGGCACCTGCAACGCCTCGGCCGCCTCGCGCAGGGCGGCGACCGCGTCACCTGCGTACACGTCCGAGCCGGCGATGATGACAGGTCGTTGCGCCGCGGCGATCAGCAGAGCGGCGCGGCCGACCTCGTCCGGGTCGGGCACGACCGGGTCGACGCCCGCCACGGCGGGCAGCTCGACCTCGGCGACGGAGAAGACCGTCTCCAGGGGGAAGTCGAGGAACGCCGGGCCGCGGTGCGGGGTGAGCGCGGCGGTGAGCGCTGCGCCCACCGCGCGCGGGATGTCGTCGGTGCTGAAGACCGTCTCGGCGTGCTTGGTGACCGGGGCGACGAGCGGCAGGTGGTCCATCTCCTGGAGGCTGCCCGAGCCCCAGCGGAACGCGGGCGCCCTGCCCCCCAGCACCAGCACCGGGGAGGCGTTGAAGAAGGCGCTTGTCATGCCGGAGATGCCGTTGGTGACGCCGGGGCCGGCGGTGAGCACGGCGAGGCCGGGGCGGCGCTGGAGCTTGGCCACCGCCTCGGCGGCGAAGACCGCGGACTGCTCGTGCCGGACGTCGTAGATCGGGAAGTCGGTCTTGTGCGCGGCGTCGTAGAGGGGGAAGACGTGCCCGCCGGACAGCGTGAACATCTCCCGTACGCCGTGCGCGCGTAGCGCCGCCAGCGCCAACTCTCCGCCGTGACCCTCGATCCGCTCCGTCATTCGCCGCTCCCCTTCGTCCCTCGTGACCGAGGCCCCACGCTACTGGCCGGTAGGAACAATGTGAACAGTTCTCGGCTAATCGTCAGCGGCCGGTGAAGTCCGGCTTGCGCTTCTCCACGAAGGCCGTCATGCCCTCACGCCTGTCGTCGGTGGCGAACAACGCCGCGAAGAGCTGACTCTCCCAGGCCAGGCCCGAGTTCAGGTCCATGTCCAGGCCGCCGTCCACAGCCAGCTTCGCCGCGCGCAGCGCCTGCACCGGACCGGTCAGGTACGGCTTCACGTACGCGACAGCTGCCTCGTAGACCTCGGCGGCCGGTACCACCCGGTCGGCCAGGCCGATCCGCAGCGCCTCCTCGGCGTCGACCATCCGACCCGTCATGATCAGATCCTTGGCGCGGGCCGGGCCGACCAGGCGAGCCAGCCGCTGGGTGCCGCCCGCGCCGGGGATGATGCCGAGCTTGATCTCCGGCTGGCCGAGCTTGGCGTCCTCGGCCACGATCCGCCAGTCGCAGGCAAGCGCCAGCTCGCACCCGCCACCGAGGGCGTACCCGGTGATCGCGGCGACCACCGGCTTGGGGATCCGGGCGATCGCGCCGAGCGCGCTTGACAGGTTCGCGGCCCGGTCGGCCATGTCCACGTAGGACATCTCGGCCATCTGCTTGATGTCCGCGCCGGCGGCGAAGACCTTCTCCCCGCCGTACACGATGACGGCGCGGACCCCGGGGTCGTCGGTGGCCGCCGTGGCGGCGGCGCGCAACTCCTCCTGTACCTGGTTGTTGAGCGCGTTCATCGGCGGCCGCTCCAGCCGGATGGTGCCGATGCCGTCAGTGGTCTCCAGCCGAACGAAGTCGCCCACGCTGCCCTCACTTCCTCGTCGAAGTCGCGTGCCAACCTTACGACCCGGCTCGTTTGGGTAAGTAGTGTGGTGTCAGCCCCGCGGGCGGGAGTCCAGCCATGATCACGTATTACGACGACAGGTCGGTGCAGGTCACCTCCACCGCCGTCCGGGTGGACGGCCGTAGCTACCCACTGGCCGAGATCACCATGGTCTGGCACCGTCGGGGCACCCGCTCGTGGCGGGTGCTCGTCGGCCGGGGCGCGATCGGCGCCGCACTGGCCGGCCCGCTGATCGCCGCGGTACTCGGCATCGCCGTGGCCGTCTGGCTGCACCGCTCCCCCACCGTGACGATCGCTATCGTCGGCGCGTCGGTGCTCGTCGGGCTGGCCGTCGGGCCGGTCGCCGACTTCCTCTTCGAACACCTGGACCGCTCGTACGCCCGGGGCAGCCGTCAACTGGAGATGTGGGCCCGCTGGCGTGGCCAGCCGGTACGGCTGCTGCGCACCGGCGACTCGCTGCGCTTCGGTCAGATCTACCGGGCGGTGCAGCGCGCGGTCGAGCACACCAACCCGGCCCGCCCGACCAGCCGACGCTAGCCGACCAGCCTGCGGGCGTTCTGCGCCGCCGTCGCGGCGGCGGAGGAACGCGCGGGGCGGGTTGCCCGCCGGTGGTTAGGCTTAGTGATGACCCTCTATTACCGGGACGACGCGGTGCAGGTGACCTCCGAGTCGATTCGTTCGGGTGGTCACGTGGTCGCCCTCTCCGACGTGACGTACGTCTGGCACGCGCGCGGTCCGAAGACGCTCGCGGTGCGCGGCCGGGTGCTCGGTCGCGGTGTCCTGGTGCTGCTGCTCTCGCTGCCGCCGCTTGTCGCGCTGATCTGCGTCGTCTCGCTGGTCTGGTCGGCGCAGGAACGCGGCAACTGGAAGGTGACGCTTGTCGTCCTCGCCGCCTTCGCGGTGGGCGCGTTGGCGTCGATCCCGTTCCTGGAGATTCCCCTCGGGTGGCTGGACCGCTCCTACGAACGCGGCAGCCACGTGCACGAACTGTGGGTGCAGCACCACGGCCGGGAGGATCTGCTGCTGCGCACGCCTGACGCGCTGCGGTTCGGCCAGATCTACCGGGCCGTGCAGCGCGCCGTCGAACAGCAGGGCGACCATCGATGACCGGTCAGCTCAACGGCAGGGTGGTGGCGATCGGCCAGCCCACCAGGACGGCGCCGAGCGTGGCCAGCAGCCAGCGCGGGACCGCGTACCGCCGCAGTACCGCCGCCCAGGCGGCGTGCCAGCCGAGCAGGACCACGAACAGCGGGACCACCAGGAGCACGAACCCGGGCGCCAGACCGACGAGCGCCGACCCGGTCAGCACCAGCACGGTGACCGCTACGACCAGCAGGTGCCGACCGGCCCGGCCGGCGGCGACCACCTCGACGCCGAGCAGGAACAGCAGGCAGGAGGCGACCACCAGCGGGAGCAGCCACCAGCGGGCGCCGACCGGCAGCGCCGACGTCAGCCCGAGGTGGATCGGCAGCGCGACGGACAGGACCGCGTACCCGGTCAGGGCAAGGGCGGCGACCGCGGCCCGGGGCCGGGCGGCCACGGCCTGGCCGGATCCCGACGTGGGGGTCGCCCGTCGCCCGCCCGGCAACCACCTGCGCCCGGCAAGCACCAGCAGGCCGGCGACCAGCAGGAATACGGTGACGTAGCCGCCCACTGCGAGTGGAATTCGGGCCGTGGGCAGCACCGCGGCGGCGACCGCGCCGACACCAGCAGCGACGGCAGCCAACCCGAGCAGCGCCGGCACGGCCTCGACGAGGCCCGGCAGGCGGCCCGCTGTCGCGGGCACCGGATCGGCCGGCGGGCCGCCGGTGGGCCTTCGAGGCAGCAGCAGGGCGGCGAGCGGAACCACGCCGACCCCGAACGCGACAAGCAGCAGCGCCGCTCCGGCGAGCCGGACGAGCGGCCGTGGCGCGGCGGTTCCGTCGAGGCTGGGCAGCCAGTTGACGATCTCGTCGTGGGTGCGCGGGGCGAACAGCACCGAGATGTGCTCCACGGCCGGTACCACCACCGCCGGTCGCCGGCCCACCGCCGCACCCCGTTGGACCGCGTCGTCGGCGGCACGCCGAAAACCGGGGAACTCCGCGCCGCCGACGATCAGCAGCAGCCGCGTCGGTCGGCCCGGGGGGAGTTCGCCGGCGTCGGGCAGCGAGATCGCCACCGTTTGGGCGATCTCCGGGTGCCCGGCCGCGTAGCGGGTGACCGCCCCGGCGCCCATCGAGTGCCCGACAAGCGCGATGTGCTCCGGGTCCACGTCCGACCGGGACCGCAGGTACCCGACGGCGACGTCCAGGTCGGCGGCGAGCGTCGTGTCGGAGGCGGCGCTGTCGAGCCGCGCCGGGTTGGCGCCGTGCCCCGCGAAGTCGACGAGCAGCGCGACCGACCCCCGACGGGCGACGCTGTCGGCGATCGGGCGCATCAGGCGGGCCGAGCCGGCGAAACCGTGCGCGACGACCACACCGGGACGCCGTACATCGGGCGTCGGCAGCTCGGCGCGCACCTCGGTCAACGGCACACCGTCGACGGTGAGCTGGCGGACGGTGAGGCCGGCGTCGGCGCGTACCAGAACCAGCGTGCCCAGTGCGGCGGTGACCGCCGCGACCACGGCCAGCAGGACGGCGGCCCGGTTGCTCGGACGACGGTGCGGCGAGGGTGCCGGCATGCCGGCACCCTACCGCCGCGGGCGGCCCCGCAGGTGACGCCGGACGAGCGGTTGCGGCGCGGGCGACGCACACTGGATCCCATGGCGATCCCCCTCCCCACACCGGCCGCGATGGTCGGCCTGACCCGTTCCGCCGTCGACCAGGCGCTCGGCTCGGCGGCCTCGTTCGCCGCCGTGCCCGCCCGCGCGTTCGCGGTGCTGGACGGCGTGGAAGCCCTGCTCACCCGGATCAACGGCGTGGTGGACCGGATCGAGACGACCCTGGACCGGACCGACCGGGTGCTCACCGACGCCGAAGCGGCGGTGCGTGAGGTGGCGGTCATCAGCGCCGCCGCGACCACAGCCATCGACACCGCGACCGGGGTGGCGACGGCAGCCGCCGCCGTGGTCAGCGAGGCCGACCAGGTCGCCCGGCAGGCCGCCACGGTCGTCACCGAGGCCGACGCGGTGGCGGGCAGCGCCGCGAGCACAGTGAGCACCGCGGCGCAGGCGGCGGCCACCGCCACGGAACTGCTGTCGGCGTACGAGCCGGCGCTGCGCCGTGCCGCCCCGATGGCCGGGAGGTTCGTCGAGGAACTGAGCCACGAGGAGATCACCGCGGCGATCCACCTCATCGACGAACTGCCGAAGCTCAAGGAACACCTGACGGCGGACATCCTGCCGATCCTTGCCACCCTGGACCGGGTCGGACCGGACCTGCACGACCTGCTCGACGTCACCCGTGACCTCAAGCTCGCCGTCGCAGGCATCCCCGGCCTGGGCATGCTGCGTCGCCGAGGTGAGCGGCTCGGCGAGGAACCCGTCGGCTGAGCGGAGCGGGGGTCAGCCCCCCGCGTACAGCTCGTCGATCTCGGCGCGCTGCGGCAGCGCCACCGACGCGCCGAGTCGACGGACGCAGGCGGCGCCGGCCGCCGACGCCCAGCGCACCGCGTCGACCAGGTCACGCCCCTCGCCCCAGCCGACGGCGAGCGCGGCGGTGAACGCGTCGCCCGCCGCCGTGGAGTCGACCACGTCCACCTGGAACGCGGGTACGTGCAGGTCGGCGCCGTCCCGGTCGACGTACCAGGCGCCCGCGCCGCCATGGGTGAGCACGGCCCGGGGCACCAGGTCGAGCAGCGCCCGCGGCTCCTCCCGGCCCCGGCCGGTGAGGGCCTGCGCCTCGCCCTCGTTGACGACCAGCAGGTCCACCGCCGCGAGCAGCTCCGGAGGGAGGTCCCGGGCCGGTGCGGCGTTCAGGATGACGCGCGTGCCGGCGGCCCGGGCGGCCGTCGCGGCGGCGGTCACCGTCTGCACCGGGATCTCCAGCTGGGCGACCAGGACGTCGGCCCCGCGTACCGTCGCCAACTCCTCGTCGGTGAGGCCGACCAGCGCGTCGTTCGCGCCGGGGGTGACCACTATGGCGTTCTCCCCCTGGGCGTTGACCATCACGAGGGCGACCCCGGAGGTGCCGTAGGCGACCCGCAGCTGGGCGGTGTCCACGCCGGCCGCGGTGATCCGCGCCCTGAGCGTGACGCCGAACGCGTCGGAGCCGATCGCGCCGAGGAAGGCGCAGGAGGCGCCGGCCCGCGCCGCAGCGATCGCCTGGTTGGCGCCCTTGCCGCCGGGCACCATAACGAAGTCGGTGCCGAGCATCGTCTCGCCCAAACGGGGCAGCGAGGGCGCCATCGCGACCAGGTCCATGTTGGCGCTGCCCACCACGACCACCCGGGTCTGGGACACGTCAGGCCCTCCGCCCGTCAGCTGGCGCGCGCGGTGTAGCGGCCGCCCGACCGCTCGACCACCAGCGGCAGGCCGAAGGTCTTGGAGAGGTTGTCGCCGGTGAGCGTCTCGGCCAGCAGTCCTTGGGCGACGACCGAGCCCTCGCGCAGCAGCAGCGCGTGGGTGAACCCGGGCGGGATCTCCTCCACGTGGTGGGTGACCAGCACCAGGGCCGGGGCGTCCGGGTCGTACGCCAGCTCGGCGAGACGGGCGACCAGGTCCTCGCGGCCACCCAGGTCGAGCCCGGCGGCCGGCTCGTCGAGCAGCAGCAGCTCCGGGTCGGTCATCAGGGCACGGGCGATCTGCACCCGCTTGCGTTCGCCTTCGGAGAGGGTGCCGTAGCGGCGCTCGGCGAGGCCGCCGATGCCGAGCTGACTGAGCAGGGCCCGCGCCCGCGCCTCGTCGCCGCGCTCGTAGTTCTCCCGCCAGCGGCCGACCACCGACCAGGCGGCCGTCACGACCACGTCGCTGACCTGCTCGTCGGCGGGCAGCCGCTCGGCGAGGGCGGCGGTGGAGAGCCCGATCCGGGTACGCAGCTCGTTGATGTCGGTGCGGCCGATCCGCTCACCGAGCACGTGCGAGACACCTGTGGTGGGGTGCAGCCGGCCGGCGGCGAGGTTGAGCAGCGTCGTCTTGCCGGCTCCGTTGGGCCCGAGGACGACCCAGCGCTCGTCCAACTCCACCCGCCAGGTCAGGTCCTGCAACAGCGCGGTGCCGGACCTGCGTACGCCGACGCCGTCGAGGCTGACCACCAGATCCGGGTCGACGGTAGCGGCGCCGGAGGTGGTGTCGGCAGCGCCGGGGATCAGGTCACCAGTCACCACTCCATCCAACCACGCACCGTCGCGGCGCCCCCCACGGGCGGCGCCTCGGCCATAGGGTGGGGCACCGTGTCGTTGATCACCAAACCCGGAGGACGACCCATGCTCGGTCGGGGTACGGAGCCGCGCGGATGAGCGCGGTCATCGAGATCGAGGGCCTGCGGAAGAGCTTCCGCAGCCTGCGCGGCGGCAAACGGGTGGCGGTCGACGGGTTCGACCTGCTGGTCGAGGAGGGTCAGATCCACGGCTTCCTGGGGCCGAACGGCTCGGGCAAGACCACCACCCTGCGCGCCCTGCTCGGGCTGGTCCGGGCCGACGGCGGGCGGATGAGCGTGCTCGGCGAGCCGTCGCCGGAGTTGCTGCCCCGGGTGGCGGCCCAGGTCGGCGCCATCGTGGAGAGCCCGCAGTTCTTCGGCAACTTCACCGGGTACCGCACGTTGCGGCTGCTGGCCCGCGCCGGTGGGGTACCGGTGTCGCGGGTGGACGAGGCGCTGGATCTGGTGGGTCTGCGCGACCGGGGTGACGAGCGGGTGAAGGGTTACTCGCTGGGCATGAAGCAACGCCTGGCTGTGGCGTCGGCGTTGTTGAAGGATCCTCGGCTGCTCATCCTGGACGAGCCGGCGAACGGTCTGGACCCGGCAGGCATCCGGGAGATGCGGGACCTGATGCGGTCGCTGGCGGCGTCCGGGGTGACAGTGCTGGTGTCCAGCCACATCCTGGGTGAGATCCAGCTGATCTGCGACCACGTCACGATCATCTCGCGGGGGCGGCGGGTGGCGACGGGCCGCGTGGACGAGGTGCTGGCCGGCCATGACCGGCACGAGTTCCTGGTCCGGGTGGCCGAGCCGGAGCGCGCCGTCGAGCTGCTGCGGGCGGCCGGGCTGGTGGTGGCCGTCGACGCGGAGGCGCTTGTGGTGGGCGGGGTGGCCGACTCGACGGTCATCAGCCGGGTGCTCGGCGAGCAGGGGCTGTGGGTGGGTGAGTTGACGCCGTTGCGGCCGGATCTGGAGAGCGTCTTCCTGGAGCTGACCGGGGCGGGCGAGCATCCGTCGGTGCCCCGCCAGGTCGACCATGCGACGCCCCTGCCGGGCGACGAGGGCGACCTGATCGATCTCGACGTACGGGGGGTGGACGCGTGAACCTGGTCCGGGCCGAGGTGGAGCGGCTGTCCGCGCGCCGTTTCGTGCAGTTGATGGTCGTCCTGCTGGTGCTGGCGTTCGGTGTCACCGCGGCGACCACGCTCGCCGGCTCGCACAAGCCCAGCGCCGACGAGGTGACCTCGGCGCGGGCGAAGGCGGTCGAGGCTCGCCGGGACATGGAGATCACCCACCAGGCGTGCCTGGACCGGCAGAACGGCCTGACTCCGGTGGACGAGAGCGGCGACTGGTATCCCGCGGACTGCTCGGAACTGGATCCGCTGCGGTCCGAACGGCTGCCGGTCGCTGCCGACTTCCTGCCGGGCGTCTTCAGTTTCGCCAAAGAGGCCCAGTCGCTGTTGTACTTCCTGATCGCGTTCCTCGTGTTGTTCGGGTTCCTGGTCGGCGCCTCCTACATCGGCGCGGATCTGAACTCCGGCGGTGTGGTGAACCTGCTGCTGTGGCGTCCGCGTCGGTTGACGGTGCTCGGCGCGAAGCTGGGCACCCTGCTCGGCGGGGTGCTTGTGGTGTCGGTGGTGGCGTCGTTGTTCTATCTCGCGACGTTCTGGGTGATCGGGCAGACCGCCGGTTTGGCGGGCCGGTTGAGCGGTGACTTCTGGCGTTCCCTGGGCGCGGTGCACGGGCGGGGCCTGGTGCTTGTGCTGCTGGCCACCGCATTGGGCTTCGCCATCGCGGCGCTGGGTCGGCACACCTCGGCGGCGCTCGGCGCGGTCGCCGCGTACGCGGTGGTGTGGGAGCTGGGCGGCCGTCTGGTGTTGGAGATCGTGGACGCCCGGCGGCCGGATCTGCTGATGCTCTCCAGTCACATCGGGGCGTGGCTCACCGGTGAGGCCCAGTTCTGGGACTCCCAGCTCTGCGCCGGCAGCCGGCCGGGGGTCACCTGCGACAGCTTCTACAGCCTGACCTGGGGGCCCGCGCTGCTGGTCCTGCTCCTGATCACCGGTGGGTTGACGGCGGCGGCGTTCGCCGTGTTCCGTCGTCGCGATCTGATCTGATCGCCGGCCCGTCGGGCGGCCCCGGGCTGCCCGACGGGCCCCGCACAGGCTCGGCAAGAGGTTGCAACCCGCCGTCGAGCGGTGAAATATTTCTTCACATGACCGCCCCAGCGCGCTCAGCCGACGGTGGAGCCGAACACCTCGTCGCGGACGGCGTCGAGCGCGGTGCGCAGCGCGCCGTGCAGGATCGGTTCCTCGGTCAGCCCGGTGGGCACCACCCGAGGCTGGACCAGCGTGATCGCGGCGACCTCCTGCTGCACCCGCTCGGCGAGCGCCGCCCCGCCGGCCTGGCCGACCTCACCCGCGAGCACCACGAGCGGCGGATCGAGCACCACGCAGGTGCTTGCCACACCGAGCGCGAGCCGGCGGGCCAGCTCGTCGAGCATCGCGCCACCGTCGGCGTCGGCGACGGCGGCGCGGACGGCATCGGCGGCGTCGACGTCCGGGTACCCGTGTTCGCGGGCCACCGCCCGCACCGAGTCTCCGCCGACCAGCTGCTGGAAGGCCGGCTTGGCGCGGCGGGAGACGTCGCGGGGAATGGGCGCGCCGGGCACCGGCAGGTAGCCGATCTCTCCGGCCGCGCCGCTGCTGCCGTGGTGCAG
Source organism: Micromonospora sp. NPDC047521 (assembly GCF_055587305.1). Lineage (NCBI taxonomy): Bacteria > Bacillati > Actinomycetota > Actinomycetes > Micromonosporales > Micromonosporaceae > Micromonospora > Micromonospora sp. NPDC047521. The sequence continues at coordinate 201,077 of NZ_JBVJGN010000001.1, forward strand.
CCGCCCACCCAGCATGATCGCCAGACCGACGCCGGCGCCCACCCAGACCAGCACGAAGTCCGAGAGCCCCTGCGCGGCGCCGGACTGTGCCTCGGCGACCGCGGCCAGGTTGACGTCGTTCTCGAACACCACAGGGGTGTGCAGGTCGTCCCGCAGTGCGGCGAGCAGACCGCTGTGCCAACGCGGCAGGTTGAAGGCGAAAGTGATGTCGCCGGTGCCGGGGTCTACCAGACCCGGCGTGCCGAGGACGATCCGCCGTACGCTGCTCAGCTGCGCCTGGGCGCTGCTCGCGGCCTGCACCACGGCGTTGTGCACCACGCCCACCGGGTCGTCGGTGTCCCGGGTGGACTGCTCCACCCGGCCGATCACGGCGCCGGTGATGTCGGCGCAGGCGGCCACCACCCGGTCCGGGCCGACGTCCACCCCTACCACGTGGGCGCTGGACGGGCGCACGGCGTAGAGCTGCGCGTTCGGCCCCCGCCCGCCGGCCTGCTCGCCGACCCGGCTGACCAGACCGCGCTCCTCCAGCCGCTCGACCAACTGGGAGGCGGTGACCTTGGACAGCCCGGTCAGCTCCCCGAGCCGGGCGCGGGTCAGCGGGCCCCGCTCCAGGAGCAGTTCCAGTGCCGCTCGGTCGTTGAGCGCCCGCAACAGACGGGGGGTACCGGGCAGCCGGGTCGCACTCATGCCACGTCCTCTAGTTTTAGTAAACTTTGCTAACTGTAAACCGACCTGCGAACGGGTAGCCGTAGCGTAACGGCCACCCGCGGGCGGAGCGCTCGGCCGACCCGGCAGGGCGTAGACCACCGCCGGTACGAGGTTGCGACCCGCCGGCACCGAAGGAGGACGATCACGTGGGGCTGGATCCAGGACTACGTCGGCTCGCGCTGGGCACCCTGCTCGCCGCGTACCCGGGGCCGGTCCCGCCGGACTGGGCGGTCGACCTGCTGGCCGACGGGCTGGCCGGGCACACCCTGTTCGGCACGAACGTGCACGACCCGGCCCAGGTGGCGGCCAGTACTGCAGCGCTGCGCTCCGGCCGCCCGGACGCGCTGATCGCCATCGACGAGGAGGGCGGCGACGTCACCCGGCTGGCGCACGCCACCGGCAGCCCGTACCCCGGCAACGCCGCCCTCGGCGCGATCGGCGACGTGGCGCTCACCCGTCGCGTCTACCAGGCCATCGGCGCGGAACTGGCCGCGCTCGGCATCACCGTCAACCTCGCCCCCACTGTGGACGTGAACACCGCCGACGACAACCCGGTGATCGGCACCCGGTCGTTCGGCGCCGACCCGGTGCGGGTGGCCGCCCACTCGGCCGCCGCCGTGGCCGGCCTCCAGGCCGCCGGGGTGGCCGCCTGCGCCAAGCACTTCCCCGGTCACGGCGCGACAGTCACCGACTCGCACCACGAGCTTCCCACCGTGGACGTCCCGCCGGGCCTGCTGCGGCAGCGGGACCTGCCCCCGTTCGCCGCGGTGATCGCCGCCGGGGCGCGCGCCGTGATGACCGCGCACATCCGGGTGCCGGCGCTGACCGGCGACGGGCCGGCGACCTTCAGCAGGGCCGTGCTTGTCGACCTGCTGCGCACCGAGTACGGCTTCACCGGCACCGTCGTCACCGACGCGCTGGAGATGAAGGGCGCGGCGGTGGCGGCCGGTGGGGTCGGGCCGGCCGCGGTGCGGGCCCTGGCCGCCGGCGCCGACCTGCTCTGCATCGGCGCGACTGTCGACGCGGACCTCGTCGAGCGGGTGGCCGCCGAGATCGTCGACGCGCTCGGCGACGGCCGGTTGGCGACCGCCCGGGTCGAGGAGGCGGCCGGCCGCGCCGCCGCGCTCGCCGCCTGGACCCGGAGCGCGGGCGCCGCGCCGCTCACCGTCGACACCAATCTGGGGTACGCGGCGGCACGCCGTGCGGTGCAGGTGGACGGAGTCCTCACCGGCCTGGGCCGCCCTCTCGTGGTGCAACTGCACACCGAGTCCACAATCGCCGAGGGGCGGGTGCCGTGGGGTCTCGGCCCACACCTGGACGGGATCGAGGAGATCCGGGTGGTGGCGGCCGAGACGGATCCGGCGACGCTGCGGGGGCTGGCCGGTGACCGGCCGATCGTGCTTGTCGGTCGTCACCTGCACCGCCTGCCCGGGGGGCCGGAGCTGATCTCCGGCCTGGCCGCCGGGCATCCGGTGACCGTTGTGGAGATGGGCTGGCCGGCACAGTGGCGTCCGGACGGCGTCCGCGCGTTCGTCACCACGTACGGCGCGAGCCACGCCAACGGGCGGGCGGCGGCCGAGGCGTTGGGGCTCGCCGGCTGAGCCGTCCACCGTCCGGACACTCTTGAACATGTTCAAGAACTCACCTACGCTGATGGCGTCGGTAGTTGAACGCGTTCAAGAGGAGCGTCCCCCATGGACACCAAGGTCTGGATGTACCTGGTCTACCTCGCGGTCAGCGTCGGCCTGACGATCTGGGTGGCCCGGTCCCTGTCGCGCAACGGCCAGGTCTTCCTGGAGGAGGTGTTCTCCGACGAACGACTGGCCCGAGCGGTCAACAGCCTCCTGGTGGTCGGCTTCTACCTGCTCAACCTCGGCTACGTCACGGTGGCGATGAAGCACGACGACCCGGTGCTCTCGACCAGCCAGGCCATGGAGGAGCTGTCCCTCAAGATCGGGCTGGTGCTGCTGGTACTCGGGGCACTGCACTTCTTCAACGTGTTCGCGCTTGGCCGCTACCGCCGCAACCGGCTCCGCCAGCTCGCCACCCACCCGCCCGTCGCACCGATCGGCAGGCTTCCCGTGCAGACCGGACCGCACGGCCCCTACCCCGTCGCCCCCCACCCGGGCGGTCCGCACCCGACCACTCCGCAGCCGGGCGGCGGGCCGGCCGGTCCACCGCCGACCCGATGACCGGGCCATCGACCGACGGCACCGGCCGGCCCCCGGATTCCACCGCACACGGGGGCGGTGGAATCCGGGGGTTCACGGTCCTGTTCGACGCGTCCTGCCCGCTCTGCCGCGCCGCCCGCCGGTGGCTCGCGTCGCGCGCCCAACTCGTACCCCTGGAGTTCGTCGCGGCCGGGTCGGTCGAGGCCCGGCGGCGCTTCCCCGGCCTGGACCACGACGCCACCCTGCGCGACCTCACCGTTGTCGCCGACACCGGCGAGGTGTACGCGGGCGACGGCGCCTGGTTCGCCTGCCTCTGGGCACTGGCCGACCACCGGTCCACCGCCGAACGGTTGGCCCGCCCCCACCTGATGCCGCTCGCCCGGCAGGTGGTGGCCGCCGCCTCGGCGATCCGGGAGCGGGTCCGCGACCCACGGGTCGAGCCGACCGACGAGCTGGCGGGATACGGTGGCCCGGATGACCGAGCAGCCTGCGCCGACGACCACTGCGGGTGATCCTGCCACCGCCCGTGGCGAGCAGACCCGGCAGCTGATCCGGGACACCGCGATGCGGCTGTTCCGCGAGCGCGGTTACGCCCAGACCACCATGCGGGCCATCGCGCAGGAGGCAGGCGTTGCGGTCGGCAACGCCTACTACTACTTCGGCTCCAAGGACCACCTGATCCAGGAGTTCTACGCCCAGTCCCAGGTCGAGCACCGGGCCGCCGCTCAGCCCGTGCTCGACCGGGAGGAGTCGTTCGGCGCCCGGCTGGCCGGGGTGCTGCACGCGGGGATCGACGTGCTGACGCCGTCGCACGAGTTCGCGGCGACCTTCTTCAAGACGGCGGCGGAGCCGACCTCGCCGCTCAGCCCCTTCTCCGCGGAGTCCTCCGGCCCCCGGGAGGCGGCGATCGCCCTCTTCGCCGAGGTGCTGGACGGCTCGACAGCCAAGGTCGACGCCGACCTGCGTCCGCAGTTGCCCGAGCTGCTCTGGCTGGCGTACATGGGCGTGGTCCTCTACTGGGTGCACGACCGGTCGCCCGGGCAGACCAAGACCAGGCAGTTGATCGACGGCGTCGTCCCGCTCATCGACCGGCTCACGGCGCTGTCCCGGCTCCGGGTCCTGCGCCCCGTGACCCGGCAGGTGCTCGACCTGATCCGCACGCTACGTCACTGACCCGGCGCGCACCCTCGGCATGGTCGAGCCGCAGGTCAAGTCCACTATTCGACACTCCGAACCGACAGCTCACGCCTTGCACCGAGTGTGCTCGATACGTAGCGTGATCGGCACGGACCGGCCCCGCCCCGCGCGCGAGGGCGGTCGCCCGAACCGGGACCTGGGGGGAGGTCGCGGACCGTGGATCCGGCCCGGGATCCACGGTCCGCGCCCGACGCGAGGTCAGCGCGGGTAGACCCCGTACGCACGCCAGCCCCGGTCCGGGAAACCCGCGGCGTCGGCGACCCGGGCGGAGGCGAGATTGTCCCGCTCGTGCAGGTAGGTGGGCACCGCTCCCTCGTCGAGCACCCGCCGCGCCGCCTGCGCGACCAGCCGACGGGCGAGGCCGCGACCTCGGGCGGCGGGCACGGTGCCGACTGCCAACTCCCGCCCGTACGCGTCGTGCCGCTTGATCCCCAACCCGGCCAGGTAGGTGCCGTCCGCGTCGCGGACCACAAGCACCTGCCTGTCGAACAGCCGCAGCCACTGCGGCAGCCCGGGGGCGGTGGGTGCGGTCCACTCCCCCACGTCGGGAAGCGGCGCGGGAGCGAGGCTCCACCGGAACGGGCCGTCGTGCACGCACCACTGCGGTAGCCCGACCGCCTGCGGCAGGGCGCCCAGGAGCCGGCCCGGCGTGCCGTGGGCCAGCGTGCGGACCGCGTCCACCCGGTCCGGCGCCACGGAGAGCACGGCGCTGCGCCCGGTGTCGACGGCGAGCGCCGGACGCAGTCGACCGTCCCAGGCCGGCAGGGCCCGTCGGTACGAACCGACCACGTGCAGGCCCGGCCCCGCCGGCCACTGTCCGAGCCAGGTGGCCAGGTGCAGGTGGAGCCGCCGGTCGAGCATGAAGCACCTCCCCGTCACCCGGCCCGTCGTGGATCACCGTACGCCGGGCGGGGCCGCCCGGCGGGCGATCCCCCGGGCCGCCGGGCGGGGGTCACGACGCCGTCGGTGCGGTGGGGTGGTGGCCGCCGTGGTGGTGCTGGTGCACCACCGCGTGCCCCCGTCCCCGCACGATCAGGGCGCGGTTCACCGGCACGGTCACCGCGAAGGCCACCGCCAGCGCGCCGGCCAGGCTGCCCCAGAACAGCGGGTCGGCGAGGCCGGCTCGCATGGCGCCCGGCACGGCGAGCATGACGCCGTTGTCGACCAGCTCCATGACCGCGATGCTTACCGTGTCGGCGACGAGGGCCACCCGGATCGCCCGGGCGAGCGGCAGGCCCGAGCGGAGCACCGGACGGATCGTCAACGCGTAGCCGAAGACGAAGGCCAGCACGACGGCGAGGGCGATGGTGGCCAGGTCGGACCAGCCGAGAGCGGTGCCGATGACCATGCCGAGCACCTCGCCGATGGCGCAGCCGGTCAGGCAGTGCAGCGTCGCGGCGATGGCCAGTCGGGTCGGATTCGTGTTCTCCATGCCCGACACGTTATACCCCCCGGGGGTATGCCGCCAGTGACCGGGACCACCCCGGGCCGGAGATCCGGGAACCGACCGCAACTATTGACCGTCATAGGTATTTCCATACATGGACACCTTTGTTTGGGACGGTATGGCCATGCCGAATCAGCCGAACGACAGCCACCACCAGGACCCGGAGCGACTCTGGTGGCCAGCGGAGGCGCTGGAACACCTTCCGGTCCAACCCCGTCACCACGGGTGGCGTGCGACGGGCGGCATGTCGTGGGGCGAACTGAACAGACTGCGCATCGGCAGCTCCAGCAGGCACGGCCTGAACACGCACTGACCCACCACGCTCGTGCGTGAGGTGGTGTCGGCCAGCGGGCGCCGAACGACACACCGGTGGAGGTCCAGCGGCGGCTTTCGCACACCTGTCGGGTAATTTCTTGTGGTCCGGCATCCGGCCTACGACAGGAGAAGCTCCGCGCATGGGCAAGAAGACGATCCACGTCTCCGACTTCACCGGCACCGTTCTGCAGCAGGACGACGAGGCGGTGCGCGTCGTCGTCCTGGAGCACCCGGACCTGGTCGCCGGGCCCGTGCAGTTGGACGCCACCCCCGCCGAGGTGGAGAACATCGACGACGCCGCCCTGGACGTCGCCGTGGTCGAGATCCACGACCGGCACGGTGGCGGCGAACCCCGCCGGGTGGTGCTGACCGCCAGCGAGTTCGACGCGATGGCGACCGACGTGCCGATGGCGCAGTTGCTGAAGACCGCCGAGCGCGTCCGCCCACCCAAGACCCGCAAGAGCGCCGAGAAGATCGACTACGGCACGCTGGAGCACGCCGGCAAGCCGCACCGGGGGCGGGTCACCGAGGAGGAGGCCCGCCTGGTGCGCGAGCGGCTCGACGAGGTCAACAAGCGCCTCGCCGACGCGGGCGTACGCCAGATCGACCCTGCCGATCCGGAGCACGCCCTGCGCTACGGCTTCCCCGACGTCTCCTGACCGGGGCCTGTCACTTCTGCGCGACGGCGGCGGCGAGCGCGGCGGAGAGGTCGGCTTCGACCGCCGACTTCTCCAGGCCGAGGTCGCTGAGCACACCGGAGCCGTCCTCCTGCTCCAACAGGGCGAGCAGGATGTGCTCGGTGCCGATGTAGTTGTGCCCGAGGCGCAGCGCCTCCCGGAAGGTCAGCTCCAGCGCCTTCTTGCCGCGCGCGTCGTACGGGATGAGGTCCGGGACCTGGTCGGCCGGTGGCGGGAGGGCGGCGCCGACCGCCTGGCGTACCCCCTCGGGGGTGGCCCCGCGACCGGCCATGACCCGGGCGGCCAGCCCCTCCGGCTCGGCCAGCAGGCCCAGCACCAGGTGCTCCGGCCCGATCTCGGCATGACCGCCGGCCCGGGCCTCCTCCTGCGAGGCCACCACCACGTTGCGGGCCCGTGGGGTGAACCGGCCGAAGCCGGCGTTCGGGTCGAGCGCCGCCGCGTCGGTGGCCTTCGGCACGAAACGCTTCTGCGCCGCCTGCTTGGTGACCCCCATGCTGCGGCCGATGTCGGTCCAGGAGGCGCCCGAGCGTCGCGCCTGGTCGACGAAGTGCCCGATCAGGTGGTCGGCGACCTCGCCGAGGTGATCTGCCGCGATGACCGCGTCGGTGAGTTGGTCGAGCGCGTCGGTGTGCGCCTTCTTGATGGCCTGGATGAGGTCGTCGAGCTTGACCGTGTTGCTCATCTGGATGGGATCCGTCATACGTCAACCATAGGTTGACGATACCCTTTCGTCAACCAGAAGTTGACGATGAGCGGTCCCCTGACGCTTCAGGCGGTCGCGGCGTACTCCGGCAGGTGTCGCGCGACGGTCGCCGGCGAGGGCATGGCGGCGATCTCCCCGGCGAGCGCGCGGGCCGCGTCGCGGTGCTCGGTCCCGCCGTGCCGCGGCAGCAGCCTGCGGGCCTGCTCGGCGACGGCGGCCACGTCCACCTCGTGCGGAAGCAGGCGCAGGGCGGCACCAGCGGCGCTTACCGCGTCGGCGTTGGCGAACTGGTCGGCGCCCTGCGGCAGCATGAGCTGCGGTACGCCCACCGCGAGCGCGCCGAGGGTCGTGCCGCTGCCGCCGTGGTGCACCACGAGGTCCACATGCGACAGCAGCTCCGCCTGCGGCAGCCATCGACGCACCGTGACGCGGTCGGGAACGTCGCCGAGTTCCTCCGGCCCCACCCGACCGGCGGCGACCACCACCTCGACGCCGAGCGTCGCCAGCCCCGCGATGGCAGTGGTCAACAGCTCCGGCGTGCCGAACGCCGTACCGAGCGTCAGGTAGACCAACGGTCGGGAGCCCTGGCGACCGGCGACGTCGGGCAGCGGGCCCGGCGGCGAGAACGGGACCGGCCGCAGCCCGATCCGCCGTTGGGTGGCGATGAAGTCCCTGTCCTGGAGCGAGGGCGGGCAGATGTCGACGTGCGGGCGGCCGACGACCTCCGCGTTCCCGGTCGGCCGTTCGAGCCCGATGCCGTCGGGGAACATCCGGCCGAACCCGTGCCAGATGCCGGGGACACCGGCCCGTCGGGCCGCGACGGCCGCCCCGGGCAGCCCCCACTCGTGCACCACCAGATCCGGGCGCAGCCGGGCCAGCTCCGGTTCGAGATCCTCGGCGTACACCTCGTAGAAGGCGTCGCCCGGACGGAACGGTCGCAGGCCGTTCGCGGCAAGCGGCTCGTGCACCGCCGTACCTGTGGCGAAGTGCACCTCGTGGCCGGCGTCCCGGGCGGCGACCGCCAGTGGGATCAGCGGGTAGGTGTGGCCGACGGAGGCGAGGCTGGCGAACAGCAGACGCATGGCGTCGGACCCTACCCGCCACACCTGTCGGCCCGGTCGCGTCGGCGCGCGTATACCGTGGGCTCCGGTCGGGCGCGGTGCGGCGGAGGGAGGCGGTCGTGCGGCTTGCCGTGGGGTGCGCGATGTGGACCCACCGGGCATGGCAGGGCCGGCTGCTGGAACATCCGCTTCCGCCGCAGGAGCGGCTGCGGCACTACGCGGGCTGGTGCGACGCCGTCGAGGGAAACACGACGTTCTACGCCACTCCGGCCCGGGAGACGGTGGCGTCGTGGGCCGCGCAGACCGACCCGGAATTCCGGTTCGTTCTCAAACTCCCCAAGGTGGTCACGCACGAACGCCGGCTCACCGACAACGGGGAGCCGCTGCGCGCCTTCCTGGACGCGATCGAGCCACTCGGCCCGCGTACCCACGCCCTCTGGGTCCAGTTGCCCGGCTCGTTCTCCCCCGCCGACGTCCCGACCCTGGGCCGGTTCCTGGGCCAGCTTCCCCGATCCCACAGGTACGCCGTCGAGGTCCGACACCCGGCGTTCTTCACCGACGCCGGCGCGATCCGGCTCCTCGAACAGACCCTCGCCGACACGGACGCCGAGTGGATCCCGTTCGACACCACCGCGTTCTTCACCACCCCGCCGGCAAGCGACGCGGAGCGGGACGCCTGGATGAAGAAGCCGCGCGTGCCGCTGCGGACGGCGGCGCTGACCGACCGGCCGATCGTCCGCTACCTCGGTCGTGACGACACCACGCGGACCGTCGAGGGGTGGCGGCGCTGGGTCGACGTCACAGTCGACTGGCTGCGAGAAGGGCGTTCGCCGACGGTGTTCGTCCACACCCCGGACAACGCCGACGCGCCGGTGCTCGCCCGCCGCTTCCACGACGAGGTACGGGCGCGGGTGCCCGGGCTCGACCCGCTGCCCGATCCGATACCTGTCGGACCGCTCACACTCTTCTAGGGACAGCGGCGCTTGTCGAGCAGTTCGTCGAGGTGGGACGCGGTGCTGATCAGCGACAGATGGCTGAACGCCTGCGGGAAGTTGCCGATCTGCTCGCCGGTGGCGGCGATCTCCTCCGAGTAGAGGCCCAGCGGGCTGCTGTAGGTGAGCATCTTCTCGAAGGTCAGCCGGGCGTCGTCGATCCGGCCCGCCTGGGCGAGGGCCTGTACGTACCAGAAGGTGCACATGCTGAAGGTGCCCTCGGTGCCCGCCAGCCCGTCCGGGGAGGCCCTCGGGTCGTAGCGGTAGACGAGGCTGTCGGAGACCAGGTCGGCGTCCACCGCCCGCAGGGTCGACCTCCACATCGGGTCGCTCGCCGAGATGAAGCCGACCCCGGGCATCGCGAGGAGCGACGCGTCCAGGATGTCGGTCTGGTAGTGCTGCACGAACGCCTGACGCTCGGAGTGGAAGCCACGAGCCATGACCTGCTCGTAGATGGCGTTGCGTTGGATCGCCCAGCGGGCGGTGTCGCCGGGGCGACCCCGGCGCTGCGCGAGGCGGACGGCGCGGTCCAGCGCCACCCAGGACATCATCCGCCCGTACGTGAAGTCCTGCCTGCCGGACCGGGTCTCCCAGATGCCGTCCTCGGGCTGATCCCAGTGGTCGCAGAGCCAGTCCATCAGCCCGGCCGTCTTACGCCATCCCTCGTGCGGGGCGATCAGTCCACTCCGGTCGGCGAGTTCCAGGGAGTTCAGCGCCTCACCGTAGATGTCGAGCTGCAACTGGTCGGCCGCGCCGTTGCCGATGCGTACGGGCGCCGAGCCGCGGTAGCCCTCCAGGTGGCCCAGCACCTCCTCGGGGAGGTCGGGTGAGCCGTCGATGCGGTACATGATCTGTAGGGGAAGGTCGCCGTCCCGGGCGTCCCGGATGCGGGCGTCGAGCCAGTGCAGATATTTCGCGGCCTCGTCGGTGAAGCCCAGCCGGAGCAGCGCGTGCACCGAGAAGGACGCGTCCCGGATCCACGTGTAGCGGTAGTCCCAGTTCCGCTGCCCACCGACCTGCTCCGGCAGCCCCGTGGTGGGCGCGGCCACCAGGGCGCCGGTCGGGGCGTACGTCATCAGCTTGAGCGTCATCGCCGACCGCTCGACCATCTCCCTCCACCGGCCGGTGTACCGGGAATGGTCGAGCCACCGCCGCCAGTAGTCGCGGGTCTGGGCGAGCAGCTCGCACGCCTCCTCGGTGCTGAGCGCCCGGGGCGCGTGCGGGCAGGCGGTCTCCAGGACCACCCCGCCGATGTCGTCGGCGTGAAGCGTGAACCGCGCGGACACGCCCTCCGCGTCCCGGCGAACTCCGTCCACGCCGATCAGCCGTTCGACGTTCCGGAACGGGGTGACGGTGAGGCTCATGGTCGGGCTACGGAACACGTCGCCCTCGGGGTGCACGTCGATCTCGCACGCGTCCCGGGCGTAGTTGAACCGGGGCTGGCAGTCGAAGCGGAACCGCATCGTCCCCCGCACCATCCGGATCAGCCGGATCAACCGGTGCTGGTCGGTGGCCTCCGCGCCGGTGACGGGCATGAAGTCCAGCATCTCGCCCACACCGTCCGCGCTGTGGAAACGGGTGATCAGGATCGGCGTGCCGGGTAGGTAGAGCTGTTTGCTCGTGTACGCGACGCCGTCGGGTGCGAGCTGGAAGTGCCCACCCGTGCGGCGATCCAGCAGGGCGCCGAAGATGCTCGGGGAGTCGAAACGGGGTGCGCAGAACCAGTCGATCGTACCGTCGGCGGTGATGAGGGCCGCGGTTTGCAGATCGCCGATCAGGCCGTGCTCCTCCAGTGCCGGGTAGGTTTCCACCCTGTCTCCCGCCGCTAGATCCGACGGCGGCGACTACCCGGGAATCGGCGTCTCACACCGTGCCGGGGCGGGGACGCGTGGTCCCCGGCCCCGACGCCGTTGGGGGGCTCAGGAGCGGACGTACGCCGCCAGGTGCTCTCCGGTGAGGGTGGAGCGGGCGGCCACGAGGTCGGCGGGGGTGCCCTCGAAGACGATCCGGCCGCCGTCGTGCCCGGCGCCCGGACCGAGGTCGATGATCCAGTCCGCGTGCGCCATGACCGCCTGGTGATGCTCGACGACGATTACCGACTTGCCCGAGTCGACGAGCCGGTCCAGCAGACCGAGCAGTTGCTCGACGTCGGCCAGGTGCAGGCCAGTTGTCGGCTCGTCGAGGACGTAGACGCCGCCCTTGTCGGCCATGTGGGTGGCCAGTTTGAGCCGCTGGCGCTCGCCACCGGACAGTGTCGTGAGCGGCTGGCCGAGGCTGAGGTAGCCGAGCCCGACGTCCGCGAGCCGGTCGAGGATGGCGTGCGCGGCGGGCGTACGAGCGTCGCCCGCGCCGAAGAACTTCTCGGCCTCCGACACCGACATCGCGAGGACCTCGCTGATGTCACGACCGCCGAGGTGGTATTCCAGCACCGAGGCCTGGAACCGCTTGCCCTCGCAGTCCTCGCAGGTGGTGGCGACGCCGGCCATCATCGCCAGGTCGGTGTAGATGACCCCGGCGCCGTTGCAGGTCGGGCAGGCGCCCTCGGAGTTGGCGCTGAACAGCGCCGGCTTCACGCCGTTGGCCTTGGCGAACGCCTTACGGATCGGGTCGAGCAGGCCCGTGTAGGTGGCCGGGTTGCTCCGCCGCGAGCCGCGGATCGCGCCCTGGTCGATCGACACCACTCCCGCGCCGGCCGGGATCGAGCCGTGGATCAGCGAACTCTTGCCGGACCCGGCGACGCCGGTGACGACACAGAGCACCCCCAGTGGAACGTCGACGTCGACGTCACGGAGGTTGTGGGCGTTGGCGCCGCGGATCTCCAACGCCCCGGTGGGCTTGCGCACCGCCGGTTTGAGCTGGGCCCGGTCGTCGAGGTGGCGGCCGGTGATGGTGCCGCTGCTCCGCAGCCCTTCGACGCTGCCCTCGTAGCAGACCGTGCCGCCTCCCGTGCCGGCGCCGGGACCGAGGTCGACGACGTGGTCGGCGATCGCGATCGCCTCCGGCTTGTGCTCTACGACCAGCACGGTGTTGCCCTTGTCGCGCAACTGCAACAGCAGCTCGTTCATCCTCGCGATGTCGTGCGGGTGCAACCCGATGGTCGGCTCGTCGAAGACGTAGGTGACGTCGGTGAGCGACGACCCGAGATGACGGATCATCTTGGTGCGCTGCGCCTCACCACCGGAGAGCGTGCCGGACGGGCGGTCGAGCGAGAGGTAGCCCAACCCGATCTCCTCGAACGAGTCGAGGAGGTGTTGCAGCCCCTTGATGAGTGGCGCCACCGACGGCTCGTCGAGGCCCCGCACCCAGGCGGCCAGGTCGCTGATCTGCATCGCGCAGACATCGGCGATGTTCCTGCCCTTGATCTTCGAGGACAGGGCCGCCTGACTGAGCCGGGTCCCGCCGCAGTCGGGGCAGGTCGTGAACGTCACCGCCCGCTCCACGAAGGCGCGGATGTGCGGCTGCAACGCATCGATGTCCTTGGACAGGAAGGACTTCTGGATCGACGGAATCAGGCCGGCGTACGTCAGGTTGATGCCGTCGACCTTGATCTTGGTCGGCTCCCGGTGCAGCAGGTCGTCCAGCTCCCGCTTGGTGTACTTCGCGATCGGCTTGTCCGGGTCGAAGTAGCCGCAGCCGCGGAAGATTCGGCCGTACCAGCCCTCCATGCTGTAACCGGGGATCGTGATCGCGCCCTCGTTGAGCGACAGGGTGTCGTCGTACAGCGCGGACCTGTCGATGTCGGTGACCGAGCCCATGCCCTCACAGCGCGGACACATCCCGCCCAGGCGGGTGAAGGTCGCCTTCTCGGTCTTCGTCCGGCCCGCGCCGCGCTCGACGGTGATCGCGCCGCTGGCCTTCACCGAAGGGACATTGAAGGAGTACGCGTTGGGCGAGCCGATGTGCGGCTTCCCGAGCCGGCTGAAGAGGATCCGCAGCATCGCGTTCGCGTCGGTGGCGGTGCCGACGGTCGAGCGGGAGTTCGCGCCCATCCGCTCCTGGTCCACGATGATCGCCGTCGTGAGACCGTCCAGCAGGTCGACGTCCGGGCGGGCCAGGGTCGGCATGAAACCCTGCACGAACGAGCTGTACGTCTCGTTGATCATCCGCTGCGACTCGGCGGCGATGGTGCCGAACACGAGGGAACTCTTGCCCGAGCCGGAGACGCCCGTGAACACCGTGAGGCGGCGCTTCGGGATCTCGACACTGACGTCCCGGAGGTTGTTGACGCGCGCGCCCTGCACGCGGATCAGGTCGTGGCTGTCGGCCGCGTGCGGCCCGGACGGCTTCTTCATCGTGTCTCCATCTGCCACCCGGCCCCGGCGACCGCTCAGCGCTTCTCCTGAATGCGGACCATGTTGCCAGCGGGGTCGCGGAAGGCGCAGTCCCGCACGCCGTACGGCTGGTCGGTCGGCTCCTGGACCACCTCGGCGCCGCTACGCTCCAGCGTCCCGAACGTCTCGTCCAGGTCGGTGGCGGCCAGGTTCACACCGAAGTAGCTGCCCTTGGCCATCATCTCGGCGATGGTACGGCGCTCGTCGTCGGTCAGGCCGGGCGTGGCGGCCGGCGGGTGCAGGACGATCGACGTGTCGGGCTGCCCGACGGGGCCGACGGTGATCCAGCGCATGCCCTGGTATCCGACGTCGTTGCGCACCTCGAAACCGAGGATGTCACGGTAGAAGGCCAGCGAGGCGTCCGGGTCGCTGTGCGGAAGGAAGCTCGAGTGAATGCTGATGTCCATGTCACTCAGGCTAGGTGCGGCTGGACGTGCGCTGCTTCTCGATTCCTGATCGGTCTGGTCACCTGCTTCGCCACGCAGGACGGTATCCCGGCGGTCGCGCGTACCGCCTCGCGTCGGTAGACGCTCGGCGGGACACCCACCAACTCGGTGAAGCGGGTGCTGAAGGTGCCCAGTGAGGAACAACCGACAGCGAAGCAGACATCTGTGACGCTCAGGTCACCCCGGCGCAGCAGGGCCATCGCCCGCTCGATACGTCGCGTCATGAGATAGCTGTACGGGGACTCCCCGTACGCCTGCCGGAACTCCCGGCTGAGGTGCCCCGACGACATGTGCTCGCCCCGGGCGAGCACCTCGACGTCAAGTGGTTGGGCGTACTCCCGGTCGATCCGGTCCCGGACGCGGCGCAGCCGCGCGAGATCGCGTAGCCGCTGCTCCTCGGCAGGTGTGCTGGTCACGGCCCAAATCGTGCCACATCAGAGGGGCCGGGTTGGCAAACGGAACAACGTTCCGTAGAGTGGTTAACGGAACGGCGATCCGCTTATTCGCCAGCCAACCCTTCGTGGAGGACAGTCATGCAGTACCGCACCCTGGGCCGCACCGGCGTACAGGTCAGCACCCTCGCGCTCGGCGCGATGAACTTCGGCAGCCTGGGACGCGTCACCCAGGACGAGGCCACCGCCCTGGTCGGCGCCGCCCTGGACGCCGGCGTCAACCTCGTCGACACCGCCGACATGTACAGCCAGGGCGAGTCGGAGGAGATGGTGGGCAAGGCCATCGCGGGCCGCCGCGACGACATCGTGCTGGCCACCAAGGCCGGCATGCCGATGGGCGACGAACGCAACCACCAGGGCAGCTCGCGGCGCTGGTTGGTGACCGAGCTGGACAACAGCCTGCGCCGCCTCGGCGTCGACCACGTCGACCTCTACCAGATCCACCGCTGGGACCCGCGCACCAGCGACGAGGAGACGCTGTCCGCCCTGACCGACCTCCAGCGCGCCGGGAAGATCCGCCACTTCGGCTCGTCGACGTTCCCCGCGTACCGCATCGTGCAGGCCGAGTGGACCGCCCGGGACCGCCACCTGGGCCGTTACGTCACCGAGCAGCCCAGCTACTCGATCCTGCAACGCGGGATCGAGACGCACGTCCTTCCCGTCACCGAGGAGTACGGGCTCGGCGTTCTGGCCTGGAGCCCGCTGGCCTCGGGCTGGCTGTCGGGCGCGATCCGCTCCGGCCGGGAAATCAGCACCCACCGCTCGGCCGTGCTGCCGCAACGCTTCGACACCACCATCCCCGCCAACCAGGCCCGGCTCGACGCCGTCGAGCGGCTGGCCGCGGTCGCCGACGAGGCGGGCCTGACCATGATCCAGCTCGCGCTCGGCTTCGTCACCGCGCACCCGGCCGTGACCAGCGCGATCATCGGCCCCCGCACCATGGAGCATCTGCGTTCCCAGCTCGACGCCGCGGACACCGTCCTCTCCGCCGACGTGCTCGACGCGATCGACGCGATCGTCGCTCCGGGCGTCGACCTCGCCCCGCAGGAGAAGTTCGACACCCCGCCCGCCCTGCTCGACCCGGCCCTTCGACGGCGCTGACGCGTCACCGGGCTCAGGGGACGACCGGAAGGTCGTCCCCACGTCCGGTCTGGGGCAGCCCGGCGGCCGCGGCGATGGCCTCGACGGCCCCCTCCAGCGTGGTGCTCTCCGGCAGGACGAGTTCGCCGGCCCAGCCCAGGACGTCGTGGGCGTCATAGATCCCACTCATGTACTCGGCGGTGAACTCGTTGACCTGGGGGCGGGTGAGGTGCCGGCGCAGGGTCTCGGGCAGGGACACGTCGAGGTAGCAGAACAACGAGAGTCCCCGGTGGCCGTCCCGCAGGCTCGTCAACATCGTCCGGTAGAGGCTCGTGTGCAGGATGCCCTCCAGCACGACGTGGTAGCCGTGGTCCAGGGCGAACCGGACGGTCTGCCCGATCAACGCCGGCGCCACCCCGCCCGGCCGGTCCCGCTCGCGCAGCACGATGCGGCGCAGGTAGTCCTGTTCGACGAGTGCACACCCGCGGCCATGCCGACGCCGCAACTCCCGGCCGATGCTGCTCTTGCCCGAGCCCGAGTTGCCCCGCACGCAGATCAGGATCGTGTCCGGGTTGCCGGTCGGGGCGGCGTCACTGGCCACCGCGCTCCCGCGCATCGCCGGGCAGCCACCGGAGGGCGGCGTCGGCGGTGTCGTCGGGACTGCTGTTGAAGGCGATCGCCGCGCCCGGGGCATGCTGCCGGACCAGGTTGACCACCTTCTCGAAGAGCGGAAGCAGCGGCTCGTGCTTGCGGATACCGCCGCCGACCACCACGCAGGCGTACTCCCTGCGGGTCAGCGCCTCGACGATCGCCGCCTCGGCGCTCTCGTCCGGAACCACCAGGCACAGGTCGGCCTCGATGCCGTGCTCTCCGAAGCGGGCCTGACCGCGGGCTATCGCCGCCACCACCGGCTCCGGGTCCCAACCCGAGATCCTCAGGGGATCGAGACCGACCACCAGCACAGGTCCCAGTGCCATGCCCACTCCCCTAGAACGGTCCGACCCCGCCCGTCGATGCTGCCACAGAAGCAGCGGGATGAGTACGAACACTCATCCCGCTGCCAGCGCCGGCAGGCATGCTCGACGCCATGGCACCTCCTCTCCGGATCGGCGCGCTGGCGGTGGTGGCCTGCCTGCTGCTGAGCGGATGCGCGGACTACGGCGACGGCGACGAGATGGCCCGGGACATGGCGGCCGCCGAAGCCGGACGCCTCGTCGCCGACCTCGGGTACGGCGACCGGATCCGGGACGCCGAGTACATCGCCGCGACGGGTCTCCCCCCGGTGGCGGCCGGCGACAGCTCTCCCGTCCGGATCGAGGCGCTGGCCTGGTCGGGCCGGACCGCGCCCCACGAGCAGGCCGTCATCGACGTGCGGATCGCCGTGACGGTGGCCGAGGACCAGGGGTCGCCCTTCGGCGACGGTGGCCACTCCGCCGGGCAGGCCACGCGGTGCTACCGCTACCTGCTCGAACTGCACAGTGCCACGTCCCACGAGGAGATCGACTGCCCGGTCGTGGCCACACCGCCGGTGCCCAGCGCCGCACCGGTTCCGGCACTACCCGACGACGCGCTCGCCCGACTCACGGCGGCCCTGCGCACCGCCACACCGAGCACGCTCGCCGGTGCGGTGCGCGCGGCGTTCCCCGAGCGGCACGTCACCGTCGACACGGCCACCCACGAGGGTGCCCTCGTCGCAGCGGTGGGCGTACCCGCCGAACGGGAATGCCTCCTGCTGGTCCGCACCGCCGGCGGGGCCGTCGAGTCGCCCGGGTACGACCCCGCCTGGTTGGCGCCGGGCGAGACGGGGTGCGGGACCAGGCTCTACCTCTCGCCCCCGCGTTAGTGCCGGCCGCCTCCTGCTCCGCCCACATCTCAGAGCTGACGCAGGATCACCGGGTCCTTGATCTTCTTGTCGGCGGCCAGGAGCAGCACCTTGCTGATGATCTCGGCGAGTCGGCTGTCGCCTTCGAAGGGCAGGAACATCTCCGGCTCCTTCGCCTTCGCCGAGTCCGGGATGATGCACAGGTACCTGTCGTCAGGGGCGATCAGGATGTTGCCCGAGCCGCAGTGGATACGGTACGTGTGCAGATCCCCGCGTACCTCGACGAACCTGTCGGTGACGGCGCAGCGGTCGGCGATCGCCAGCCGGGGAATCAGCTCCGCCAGCACCTCCCGGCGTGTCCGGGCGGTCGGGGTGAGGTCGCCGAAGCTGTTCCGCGACCAGTAGTCGCGGTACCGGCCGGCGGGGCCACCGTCGTACCAGTTCGGGTCGGCGCCCACCCCGGCCGTGGCCACGAACAGGTCGACGTCGCGCATCACCTCGCTCAGCACCACCGCCGGAACCTCCTCCAACGGCACCGGGGTGCGCTCACCCCTGACGAACCACAGCTGGTCGGTGGCCATCGTGTCGAACACCGCGTCGTCACCCCGGTCCTCGATGCCCGCGACGTTCAGCTGGGCGCGCAGACCCCAGTCGGGAAGGGCCAACCAGGGCAGGTCGTAGCTGGCGCCGTCGTTGCGGTGCTGGACGTACGACCAGCCACGCCGGGACAGCAGCGCGTTGAGGCGGTGCTGGCGAACGATGTGCGCGGCGAACCGGTTGGAGTACGTGCCGGTGGCCCGCTCGGCGTCGGTGAGCAGGTACTGCTCCCGGTGTGCCTGCTTGAACGGCTGGGTGACCGCGTGCCGGGTCAGGAAGTCCCGCCAGGGGCGGACCGCTGCCGGGTCGTCGACCGGGTGCCACAGCCGGACCGTGGCGCTGTCGGCGGGCTCGACCACCGCGTCGTCCACCGTCCGGAGGGCACCGTCATCCCAGCAGCAGGCCACGCCGTCGACGGTCCAGATGAGACGCCGGGCCAGCGTCCGGGCCAGCGGGTGGTCCAGGAAACGCTCCCGCCACTGCTCGACGGTCCACGACCGGTCACGCCGCAGCAGCCCTTCCAGGCGGTCGCGGGTGGCGACAAGCGTCGCCGCGACGTCGGTGACCGTCGCCTTCAACTCCTTCAGCTCGTCGCCGTGGTCGCTGCGCACCTGTGCCGGTGGGGCCTTGACCACCTTGCCGTCCGCGTTGCGCCACACCAGTACGGCGTCGACGCCGCGCACCTCCAGCTCGTACGAGCAGTCGCCCAGCTTGTCGCCGAGCGGCAACCCGAAGCCGGGCAGGGCCATCTCCTCGACGTCCTCGCGGCTGACGCCGAGCGCCTCGGCGTGCCGGGCCAGACCCTTCTCGACGATGCGCAGCGTGCTCTTGTAGGTCAGCCGCGACGCCAGCCGGGCCAGTTGCGCGAGGGCGGCGGGATGATCGGTCTCGACGAGCGCCGCGACCGCGACGTTCGCCAGTTTCGGGCTCGCCGGGCCGTGGCCGGGAATCTTGCGGGCGGCCCGTTCCGCGATCTGGCCGAGGCTGCGCAGGGTCTGCTCCGACGACGGCAGAATCGTCCGCAGCCAGATCAGGCCCCACAGCAGCCCGACGTTGTAGCGGTCGATCATCCGGGGCGGGACGTCCGCGAGGTGGCCGGGACAGCACGTGGTCATGCGCAGCGGCAGGGTACGCGCCTGCCCCACGAGCGGGAGCCAGTCGTCGAGCCGGACGGTGAACTCGTCGCCGCCCACCGCGTCGAGCAGCGGCCGAGCCTGCTTGCGCCAGCCCGCCGACGGCTTCGCCTTGTCCGCCTCGACCGAACAGTGGGCCAGCAGCGCCTGCCACGCGGACCTGCGGTCCGCCGGCATCGCCTCGACGTCCGCGATCGCGCGGTCGGCCCACTGTTCGCCGACGTTGGGGATCGGCCACATCCGGTCGGCCTCGTCGCTCATGTCGCTGAGCGAACGCTCGATCCGGGTCCGGCGCCAGGCCGCCAGCGCCGCCGGGTTCACCCGCCCGACCGACGCCTCCGCCTGGATGGACTCCCAGGTGAACCACTTGAGCTGCGTGCTCCAGTAACCGAAGCCCAACCACGCCTGACCGCCGAGCCGATCGAGCCAGACGGCGCCGTCGAGCCCGCCGCCGGAGCGCACAGCTTTGATCAGGGTGCCCCGCCCGTCGCTGTTCTCCCCCGGCACCGTCAACGCGTCGAACACCGCCTGCCGGACCGACGCCGGTTGCGCGGCCAGCAGTTGCTCCGCCCGGGCCCACATCTCTCGGCGGGCGAGATCCCACGGCGTCTCGATCCGGTACGCCAGTCTCGGCAGGGTGTCGACCACCGTCATCGCCGCGGCACGACGGCGATCCTGGTCCGCGTCGCGGCCGTCCAGATCCGCCACGGCGGCGGCGAGCAACTCGCCCTGCCGCGTGGCCTCCGGCAGCAGCTCGACCTGCGGCGGAGCGAGATCATACGGCCCGTTCGGATCGTTGAGCGCGGCGAGCAGCGCGGACCCCGTGCCCGCCGGCGCCCAGCCGCAGACCGTGGCCACCCGACGGACGAAGTCCTGCCCGTCGACGGCGTTGAGGGTCTGGCCGTTGCGCTCGCACCAACCCCTGACGGTGGTGACCACGTCGCGCAGTGCCAGCTCCGGGTCGTACGTGTCCATTCAGCCACCCACCAGCGGCACGAGCTTGAGGAACGTCACCCGCGACCCCGCGTGCAGGCGGACCTTTTCGTCCAGGGCCGTCACCTGCCGGTCGTCGACAAGCACCACGAACCCGTTGCGGCGAAACGCGTCGAGAGCCGCCCGCGTCCGCTCCTGCGGGTCGACGTCCGCGCCGGACTCGGCGATCTCCAGGAATGTGCGCCGCCGGATCAACTCGTCGAGGCGTACCGACTCCTCGAAGACCTCCATGGTCCACTCAGGTCCGTCCGGCGCTCCGGTCACTTCATCGGCGATTGTGATCATCGGCATGGCGGAGAAGGTAGCGCGGCCCTCCGACACGGTGCCCGGCGCAGGTGGGGCGGAGCGGCAGGGGCTCCGGCCCGGTGGAGAAACCACCAGGCCGGAGCCTTCGTCGCCGGAAAGGACCGGCGTCGGGTCCGTCAGTTGCGCAGGCTCCACTGCTGGTTGGAGCCGCCGTTGCACGACCAGAGGATGAGCTTCGTGCCGTTGGCGGTGGCGGCGCCGTTGGCATCGAGGCAGAGCCCGGACTGGCCGTTCGTGATGGTGCCGTTGGCGTTGACGTTCCACTGCTGGTTGAGCCCGCCGTGACAGTCCCAGATGATGACCTGGGTGCCGTTGGCCGTGCCCGCCCCGGACGCGTCCAGGCACTTGCTGCCGTACACGGTCAGTTGCCTGCCGCTGGTAGCGGTCCACCGCTGGTTCGTGCCGCTGCCGCAGTCCCAGAGCTGCACCTGGGTGCCGTTCGTGGTCGTCGAGCTGGGCACCTCGACACAGCGACCGGACTGGCCGCCCACGAGCTGCCCGCCCTGCGGCGTGCCGCCGCCGCTCTGCTGCCGCACGATGGCTGTCGACTCCGCCGACCGGTTGCCCTGGGCGTCGACGACGTAGAGCCGGTACTCCCCCTGCGACGTCGGCACGGCGATGGAGGTGGCGGTGCCTGACGCCCTGGTCATCGTCGGCCCGGCGACGAAGGTGGTGGTGCCGGAGGGGGCCAGCCAGACCGACCTGGTGGCGTCACCCGTGCTCCGGATCGGGATCGACGCCGTGGCGCTGGTGACGAAGGTGCTGGCCGGCAGCACGTAGTTCGGTGCCGAGAAGGTGCTCGCCGGGAGGATGTCCCGGTACGCGTCCTCGAGGCCGGAGTTCGCGGCGATCGCGTACGCCGCCGCCGGCCAGACGTAGTCGGAGGAGACGAGGATGTCGCCGATCGTGCTGTTCGGCAGGTTCTTGTTCGAGACCTTGTTGATCGGGCCGTAGATCTGCGTGATGCTCAGGTCGTGCTTGCGCCCGAAGTCGTCGGAATTGATCATCCAGGTGACGTTCTTGTCGATGCTCAGGACGTTGTCGCGGAACGTGATGAACGCTGATCCCTCGTCCGGGTGCAGGCCGTACTTGTGACCTGAGGGAACGCCCTGGAGATAGTTGTTGGTGATCGTGGTCCCCGGCTGACTGCCGAGCGTGTAGATGGGCGCCGTGTCGCTGAGGCGCTGCACCGTGTCGATGATGTGGTTGTAGCTGATGGTGTTGTTCCGCGCCGTCGTGGTCGGCCGGTTGGGCACGATCGAGCCTGATGATCCGTCGAAGTTCCACCAGCCCCAGCCGAGGGTGATGCCCGACCAGGGGCTCTTCTCGATCCGGTTGTGCTGGATCGTGAGGGTGTCGGCGAAGTACGCCGAGATCGGGCTGTGCCCGTTGAAGAGGACCGCGCTGTCGTACACATAGTTGTTCTTGATGTCGATGTTCTTCGGCAGCCCCTCGACCTGCGGGGAGTACTTCTCGCGGTTGGTCGACGTGCCGTCTCCGATGTAGACGTGCTGGGGGTGGCCGACGTCGATGGCGGAGCCGGCGATGTCGTTGGTGTGGTTTCCGATCAACTGCGTGTTCTGTACGTCGTTGACGAGGCTGATGCCGTCGGCGCCGGAGTGCTGGATTCGGTTCCGTTGCAGCAGGATCCCGTCGGCGTTCTGCACCTGGACCATGCCGGGGGTCACGTCGACGTTGCGGTAGTAGTAGACGTGGAAGTTGCCCTTCGCGTACGCCTGCGCGCCGAGGTTGCCCTGCTGCGCCTGCTTGAAGGACGAGCCGGCGACTGAGAACAGGTTCCAGTCGGAGTGCTGCACGGTCAGGCCGGAGAACGAGATGTTGCGCGCGTGGCTGCTCGTCGAGGTCCCGGCGACCCGCAGCAGGGTGGACACGTTGTTCGGCGCGTAGACCGCGGCCGTCGCCATGTTCTCGGTGCTGGACTTGTAGTAGTAGACGGTCCTGCTGCTCTTGTCGAAGTAGAACTCGCCCGGGGCGTCCAGGAACTCGTACGCGTTCATGAGCTTGTGGGTGCCGCCCACCTGGGCGTTGCCGTTGAACGCACCCTGGGCGATCGCCGCACCCGGTTGCTGGAACAGGGCCACCCGGTTCGCGCCGTCGGAACTCGTGGTCACCTGGCGGACGCCGACGATCGCCGTCGTCCAGGTCGTCCCCGTCTCGATCTCGATGTCGTCGTGGTTGCGGGCGATGGCGGGGAAGTCGGCCAGGTTGTACTTGGCACCGTCGCACTGGGAGCCCGACTCCCAGGCCCAGTCGGCCTGACCGGCCGTGACGGTGTACGTGCCGTAACACCCGGCCGAGCCGACCGTCTTCGACGCCATGTACGCGCGCTTGTCGTTGACGTAGAGCGCCCGCAGCTTGGTGGAGCGGTCCAGCGGGGCCTTCCAGATGTTGCCGCTGTGCTGGGTCCACCCGGTCACCTGAACGCCGCCGTCCAGGATCGGTGTCTCCCCCGCGTAGGCGGCGTAGCTGATCCGGAAGCCGTTGGTGCCGGAGTCACCGGCGCCGAACTCGATGGTGCCGCCTACCGGATACCTGCCACCGCGCAGGTAGACGGTGATGTCGCCGGTCATGCTCGCGTTGACCGTCCGTACGACGTCCCGTGCGCGTTGGACCGTCCGGAATGGAGATGCCAGCGTGCCGGGGTTGGCGTCGTTGCCGTCGGGGGCGACGTAGTAGGTCGCCTGGACCGCCGCCGAGGCCGGCGACGGGTCGGCGAGCACGCCCGGCAGCGTGGCGGCGACGAGAGCAGCCACCGCCAGCAGTGACGTTCGAGCGGTTGACACGATTGACCTCACGGACCCGTTCCTCTCACGTGCCGTCGACAGGGAACCCCGTGTGCATCGAGCGATGAGTACGGATGTAATCGCCCCGAAATCTTTCCGAAGCGTAGGTCACACGTGTGATGAATGCAACGGTCGATCGCAGTCCATCTATGCGCGACCGGCGCTGATCGGCCCACCGGACTCAGCGCGACCGTCCGGTCATCAGATGAATCCGGAACCAGGCCGGGCCGGGGCGTGCCACCGCCCCGGCCCGGGCCTGCTCACCTGATGCTGAACGTCGCCAGCCGCAGCGGAGAGTCGAACACCAGGTACACGTCGTGGGTGCCGGCGGCCCGTACCAGGTCGGCCTCGACGCTCACGTACCGGTAGTCGTCTCCGGTGCTGGGCACTGTGACCGTGCCGAGCAGCCGGCCGGTCGGCGACCCCAGTCGTACCTGGATCGTGCCGGTGCCCGCCCCGGCCCGGGCGACCCGCGCGGTGAGAGTGCGGGCGCCGGGACGCACTACGGCGTCGGCGAAGGCGATCCACTGTCCCGCTCCGGTCGCGCCCACGACCGTGCCGCTGGCCTTGGTCTCGTCGAGCAGCCGGACGCCTGAGTACCTGTCGAAGTTCTCCGCACGGGTCAGCCGGGACAGGTCCCGGTCCGGGACCGTCTCACCGCGTACCCGGATCTGCGTCCGCGCCCGGATGTCCCCGGCGGACGCGCCGACCATGAGGTCGTGCACCGACGACTCGACCACCCACCGGCTGCGGGTGACGTCCCAGTGCGCCAGGTCCGCGGCGGGCAGCCGCAGGACCACCGTACGGGTCTGCCCGGGCGCGAGGTCCACCCGCTGGAACGCCTTGAGCTGGCGGATCGGGGTCCTGACCCGTGAGGTGCGCTGGTGGGTGTAGAGCTGCACCACCTCGGATCCGGCCCGGCTCCCGGTGTTGGTGACGTCCACACTGACCGAGATCGTGCCATCGGCCGCGACCGAGGTGGCGCCGGGGCGCGGCTGGCCGTAGCGGAACCGGGTGTACGACAGCCCGTGGCCGAACGGGTAGAGCGGCTTCGCGGTGCTGTACAGGTACGTCTGCCCGGACGAGATGATGTCGTACTCCAGCAGGTCCGGCGGCAGTTGCCCGTCCGAGCGGTACCAGGTCTGGGTGAGCCTGCCCGACGGGTTGCGGTCGCCGAACAGGACGTCGGCGACGGCGTGCCCGGTCTCCGCGCCCGCGTGGGTGGTCCAGACGATTGCCGGAACGTGCTGCTGCTCCCACGTCAGGGTGACCGGGTAGCTGGTCTGGAGCACCAGCACCGTACGCGGATTGGCAATGGTCACGGCCTTGACCAGTGCCTCCTGGCCGGCGCTCAACGCGGTAGAGGTGCGGTCGTGCGCCTCGCGGCCGTTGATGAACGGGTTGCTGCCGACGACCAGGACCGCGGTGTCGGCCGCCTTGGCCGCCGCCACGGCCCTGTCGATCCCGCTGCTGATCACCTCGCGACTGAAGTGGGTCGCCGCAGCCGGGGTGGATGCGCCGAGCTTCAGGGCGCCGTCGGCACCGACAGTCACGTACCTGTCGGGGCCGAACCAGCTCTCCTTGGTCTCGTAGCCGGCGTAGCGCAGCACGACCGTTCCGTCGGCCTGGGGCTCCAGCTTGAACTGCTGCTGGACGTACCAGCCGTTGGGCTGCGCGTCCCGGGTGACGAACGGCCCCCAGTTGTAGCCGAGGTAGCGGCCGTTGGCGGCGTTGCGCAGCGTCACCACGTCCTGGCCCCAGTCCACCACGTCGAACTGGGCGACGAGCGCCGGGGTGGCGCCGGTCCCGAGGACGGGGTCGGCGTCGGTGGTGCCGGTGGCCGAGACGTACCTGCCGGTCGCCGTGTCCTTCAGCGCTATCCGGTCCGCCCCGTCGAGCCCGCTCACCCTGGCCCTGTCACCCAAGCGTTCGCGGATGCCGTCGAGCGCGGTCACCTCGTACGGCAGGTCGCCGCCGTACCAGTCGGAGTAGAGGGTGTCGGCCAGAGGACCGAGCACTGCCACCTTGCGGGTGC
Organism: Micromonospora sp. NPDC047521; assembly: GCF_055587305.1. Lineage (NCBI taxonomy): Bacteria > Bacillati > Actinomycetota > Actinomycetes > Micromonosporales > Micromonosporaceae > Micromonospora > Micromonospora sp. NPDC047521. The sequence continues at coordinate 226,368 of NZ_JBVJGN010000001.1, forward strand.
GGGTCGGGTCCAGGGGCAGTGCCTGCCGGGAGTTCTTCAGCAGCACCATCGCCTCGCCTGCTGCCTGCCGGGCCAGCCGCTGGTGTTCCGGACTGTTGATGACGTCGGGGGTGATGCCGCCGTACCGGCCGCCGCCCGGGTCGAACTCCCCCAGCCGGAACCGGACGCTGAGGATCTCCCGGATCCGGGCGTCGATGTCGTCCTCGGTGAGCAGCCCGGCGGCCAGCGCCTGCTTGATGGCCGTCACTGTCGGCTGGGCGTTCGTGTCGTCGGTGATGAAACTGTTCAGGCCGGCCTTGACGATCGCCGCGTTGGCCTCGGGCTGGGTGGCGTAGTACCCCTGGGAGGCGACGAGGTTGTTCGGCGCCCAGGCGTCTGTGACGTTCATCAGCGGCCTGTCGGTCCAGCCGCGGACCACCGTGGCGAGGTCCGGATCGACAGTCGCGGGTCGACCGTTGACCAGGTTGTACGCGGCCATCACCCCGGTCGCCGCGTCGGCGGCGAGGGCCGGTTTGAAGGCGGCGCGGTCGTACTCGTTGAGCACCCGTGGGGGCACGTTCGACGAGGTCACGTCACGCCGGACCTCGTTGTTGTAGGCCAGGTAGTGCTTCAGGGTGGGTGCGCTCTTGAGATGGTCCGGGTCACCGCCTGTCATCCCCGAGCCGTACGCGGTGGAGATGGCCGCGGTGAGCAGCGGGTCTTCGGAGTAGCCCTCCTCGTTGCGACCCCAGCGGGGATCGCGGAGCAGGTTGACCACAGGCGCCCAGAGGTTGAGGCCCCAGACCCGTGGGTTCTGCGCGTGGTAGCCGCGCGCCTCGTCGCCGACGGCCGAGCCGACCCGGTTGACCAGGTCGGTGTCCCAGGTGCTCGCCATGCCCACCGGCTGGGGAAACGAGGTGCCGCGGGCCTTGACGACGGCCCCGTTGTTGTCGATGTCGGTCGACCAGGCAACCCCGTGCAGGGCCTCGGTGCCGGTCTTGAACAGGCCGATGCCCAGCCGGGGGATGGCCGGCTGGTACTGGTGCAGCCAGGAGATCTTCTCGTCCAGCGTGAGCCGCCCCAGCAGGTCGTCGACCCGGGCGTTCACCGGCAGGTGGGGATCTCGGAAGGGGTAGGTGGGTTCGGCGAGCGCCGTGCCGGGAACGGCAGGCAGGGCCAGCAGTGCGAGCGCGAGCGCGGTGATTCCGCGCCGAAGGCGCCTGTTGCGCATGCGGTTTCTCCTCATGTCGTACGACCGACGTCACGGGGACGCCGAGACCGGCGTGGCCAGGCTCGACACCCGGCTGACGGGCCTGGACGACTGATCGTCGAAGCGCTTCGACGATCAGGCCGCAGGGACCACGGCCATGATCTGGTGATTTCGGCAACTATAGATGCGGGCCGATGAACCGCACCAGTGGCCGCCGACGGATCCGGGCCGGGACGATCCCACCCGGTCGTCGACCGGGCAGTCCGGTTGATCACCCGGGTAGGCTTGTTACCGCTGCGTACCGTGCTGTCCGCACGGCACCGACAGGTGTCACAGGTACGGCTGGCCGCCGCGTCGCGGCCCCGCAGTCCATTCCGCTCGCGCCGCTCCAGGGGGACGTCACCAGGTGAGCACCCACTCGATGTTGCTGTTCGTGCTCGCCGCCGTCGCGGTCATCGTCGCCGTGCGGTGGGTGGCGGCCCGCACCGGACTGCCGGCCGCGGCGCTGCTGCCGCTCATCGGCATCGCGTACGCGCTGCTCCCCGGCCCCAACGTCGGTCTCGATCCCGACCTCGTGCTCATGGTCGTGCTGCCGCCGCTGCTCTACAGCGCCGCACTGGACTCCTCGCTGCTGGACATCCGCCGCAACCTGCGCATCGTGGTCAGCCTGTCCGTGCTGCTGGTGCTTCTCACAGGCGTCCTCGTCGGCATCGGCTTCCACCTGTTCGTCGCCGGCGCGACACTCGCCGCCGGGATAGCGGTAGGCGCCGCCATCGCGCCCCCCGACCCGGTGGCCGCACTCGCGGTGGGCCGCCGGGTCAACCTGCCGCCGAAGATGGTCACGATCATCCAGGGCGAGGGGCTGCTGAACGACGCCACCGCCCTGACGATGCTCAGCGTCGCGGTGGCCGCCGCCGTGGGCGGCGAATTCTCGCTCCCGTCCGCCGTCAGCAAGTTCGTGCTGGCGGCGGTCGGCGGGGTGGCGGTGGGCGCGGCCGTCGCCTGGCTGGTACGTCTGGCCCGGCCGCTCACCACCGACCCGCTTCTGTCGAACGCCATCTCCCTCGCGACACCGTTCGTGGCCTACCTGGTGGGCGAGGAGCTGCACGTCTCAGGTGTGCTCGCCGTGGTGATCGCCGGGCTGATCGTCGGTCACCAGACGCCCCAGCTCGGCTCCGGCGCCGCCCGGTTGCAAACCAGCGCGGTGTGGCGGCTCGTCGACTTCCTCCTCGAGGGCTTCGTCTTCCTGCTGATCGGCCAGCAGCTCCCCGAGGTCGTCAAGGGCCTGCGCCAGTACGAGACGTCGACGATCGTCATCGCCGTCGCGGTGTCGGTAGGCGTGGTGCTGCTGCTGCGCCCCGCCTGGCTGGTGCTGACCCAGTCCCTCCCCCGGTCCCTGCACACCCGGTTGGGCGGCATCTCCGAGCAGGACGACAGCGACGAGCCGGGTAGCGCCCGGCAGGTCGCCCGCGCCGACCGCAACGCCCAGCGGCTGTCCCTGCGCGAGGTGACGGCGTTGAGCTGGTCAGGCACCCGTGGGGTCATCAGCCTGGCCGCGATCTTCACCCTGCCGTTGACCACCAACAGCGGCGCGCCCTTCCCCGACCGGGACCTGCTTCTGTTCTGCACCTTCGTGGTCGTCCTCGTGACACTCGTCGGGCAGGGCCTGACGTTCGCGCCGCTCGTGCGGAGGCTGGGCCTACGCGCCAACGAGACAGACCAGGCCCGGGTCCGCAACGAGGCCCGCTCGGCGGCGGTCGAGGCCGCTCTGGCCCGGCTGGACGAGGTCGCCGCCGAGGATCCGGACAGCGCGGTGGCCGTCAACACCACACGCACCCAGTTGCTGGCCCGCCTCGCGCGCTACCGCGGGCGGCTCGACCTGCTCGAACAGAGCGGATCGTCCGAGATGCCGACCTCACCGCAGTACGAGACGGCGCTCCAGGTCCGCCGGACGGCGATCGACGCCCAGCGGGAGGAACTCGTGCGCTGGCGCGACTCGGGCCGGCTGCCCGACGAGGAACTGCGCGTTCTGGAACGCGAACTCGACCACGAGGAGCTGCTGCTCCCCAGGAGGCCGTCCAGCTGAACCCTCCGCCCGGCCGGTCAGTCGTGCCCGCCCGGAGCGCCCGCCCGGTACACCAACGCGGCAGCCTCCTCGGAGCCCAACCCACTGGCGATGAGCATCTCGTAGGCCAACGTCCGGAGTTCGCCCGCGGCCATCATCCCCGAGTAGCCCAGACGGTGGGTGTGCGGGCGGGTGGGGTCACGGGCGCGCTCCCCCTGTGCCCGTCCGACCAGGTCGACAGCCGCCAGGATCCGCTCGCGCGCCTCCCGTGGCTCTTCCCGCGCGATGATCGCGCCGCGCAGCGCCTGCGCGGTGTCGGCAAGCATGTCGATGGCGGCCGGAAACTCCTCCGGTATCGGCTCGTCCTCCTTCACGGCCCTGGCCAGTCGTCTCGCCATTGACCGGCAGGCGTGCAGGCTGCGCTCCAGATGTCGGATGGACTCGGCGTGAAAGGCCGTGTAATGACGCTGGCGCCAGCGCAGAGGCGACAGTCGTACCACCTCCTGGGCGGCGGCCATCCCTTCGCGTAAGGAGAGGACCTGCGGGCCGACGTTCCGCAAATCGCGCAGGCTCCGCTCCGTCCCTACGAGATCACGCCCACGCACCGCCGAAGCCAGACAGTGCATGGTGGTCACCGCGGGGCCCACCACGGGTTCGGCCAAGCGGTGCAGCGTCCGCTGCGGGTGGATGGGCACCAGCAGCAGGCTGACCGCCAGCCCGATCAGCCCTCCGACCGCGGCGTCCACGAACCGGGGGATGGACAACTCGCGGACCGGTGGTTCGAGGGTGGCGATGAGCACGGCCGTACCACCGGCCTGGGTGAGCAGTGAACCGCCACCCTTGAGCAGGATGGCCACGATGATCGCCAGCAGGACGACGCCACCGGTCTGCCAGGGTCCTATGCCGAAGAGCGGCATGAGCAGGTCACCCACGGCGAGCCCGAGCACCACCCCGGCCAGCAGTTCGATGGTGCGCCGCAGGCGGGAGCCCATCGCGGCGGCCGTGATGCCGACCGCGGTGGTGGGCGCGAAGACCGGGGACGAATTGCCGAGGAACTTGTACGCGACGAACCAGGCGATGCCCGCCCCGATGGCGGCCTGCACGGCGAGCAGACCGTAGAGCCGGAACCGCCAGGCGCGTACGCGCGAGGCGTGCCGCGCCCGTTCCCGCAGGCTGCCGAACACCCGGTCGACACGAGAAGGCCCGTGTTGTGCCGATTCCAGGTCGGCGGCCGAATCCTCGCTCGCGGGCATACGCGCCGCTTACCCACCGAACGAGGACCTATCCGCGCTGCCGACACCTGCGCGGGCCCTGTTGACCGCTGTCCCGCCGGTGCGGGTAACACCGACCGGCGGGGCAACGATCACGGGACGAGCACTATCTCGTGGCGATCTTGATGGTCGCCGTACGGTAGTTGTTGCGCCTGTCGTTCTTCGTCGGGTCGTAGTTCTTCTCGATGTTGCCGGCGCTGTCCACCGAGAACCACTTGAACGTCGTCGTCTCGGTCACGTGGAACACCTGCCCCGGCTCCCGGAACTCGGTAGCCGCATAACGGGGCGACTGGAGCGTGGGCCGGCTGCCGTCGGTCGTGTAGTAGATGGTGGCCGGCTCACTCGTCTCGAAGCGCACGTCGACAGGCCCGCGGTACGTCCCGCCGCCCGGAACGAGCTCGGACGTCGGGTCCTTCCGGTCCCGGCCCCAGTCCGCCGCGACCCGGAACATCTCCATGATCCCGTTGGCGTACTCCATCGTCTCGGCGTGACCGCTTACCAGTTCGGGGTTGCCCGCCCACTCCGGCTGGAACGAGCCGCCCTGCCAGTCGCCCGTGGCCGGGTTGTAGACCGAGCCGCCGACCTCCCAACCGAAGGCGTAGATCCCGTACGTGTAGTACAGGTCCTCGCGCACGTTGCCGGCGGAGGAGTAGAGGACGTCGGACGAGCCGCCGACGTTCTCCGGCGTCACGACGGTCTCCCGGTGTGCCTTGACCTGCGACAGGATCCGGGACGCCGACTGCCAGTAGAACGCCTCGTCACCGAGCGGCGGGCGCGGCGTGGTGATCCGCCCGTCCGCGATGTACGCGCCGGGCTGCCAGAACAGCTGACCGCCGTTGGAGTGCACGGACATCATGAACTTGATGTTCGAGTACTTCTCGACCAGCCAGATGATGTTCTTCGACTCGGGCTCGGACAGCTCCTCCGGCCCCTGGTACGTGCCGCTGACACAGTTGGTCGACCCGCCCGCGTAGCCGTCGTGGCCCGACCCGACCCGGTAGTTCCGGTTCAGGTCGACGCCCCAGGAGTTCCGCTGCCCCGGATCGGCTGTCGCGTCCGGGCAGTGGTTCGTCATGTTCTTCCGCTGGGAGGCGAAGTTGTAGAAGCTGTAGTTCGCCCCGTCGGGGTTGTTGGAGAGGATGAAGAAGACGTCGGTGTTGTCGACGATCTTCTTCGTCTCCCGGTCGGACCGGTAGTTGTGCACCAGGCGCTCGGCCGACTCCAGGCTGGTCGTCGCCGGCACCCACTCGCGGGCGTGGTCCTGGGCCTGGATCAGGACGCCTGGCTTCTTGCCGTCACGGTGCTTGCCGATCCGCAGGACGGGAATGGTGACCGGGCCCCGCGGCACCTCACCCTCCGGCGCTCCGACGCGCTTCTGGTCGAGGAAGTCGGTCAACGCGACCGGGCCGGCCGTCGGCGCGACGATTCCGGTGCCCGCGTTGGTGCGGTACGGGTGCGCCCGGTCGATGAGGCCCTGGGACCGGGCCTTCAGCGCGTCCGCCACCTGGGTGGCGGTACTCGCCGGCGCACCTGAGGCGTCCGTCGCGAGCAGGACGCGGACCGCCTTGCCGGCGACCTCCACGGTGAGCGGGAGGTCCGCCTCCGGCCGGCCCACGAACTCGACTGTGATGTCGTTGCCACCCTCGTGGCCCCACGCCGCCGAGCTGACCACCACCGCCGACTGGTCCGTACCGCCGATCGTGGCCTGCGCCTTGCGCTGGTAGCCGTTTGTCTGGTTCGGCAGGTAGACGATCTCGGCGATGTCCGGGTACTGGCGGGCTATCTCCTTCGCGCGGCTGTAGAGCTGCTGCGGGTGCTTGTAGCCGTCCACGAAGTCCGACTTGTAGGACGGGTTCGCCGTCAGCGGCGGCGGGGCGTCCTCCAGCCAGTCGGAGACCTTGCCGGTGGCGACGCCGCCGGTCGAGCTGGTGACCCGGATCTGGTTCGGCCGGGCATCGAGCTTGAACAGGTTCCTGTGGAACATGTACTGCCCGGAGTCGACGAATCGGCTCATCGTCCGGGGGAAGCCGAAGGACGTGCCCCTGCCCGAGTCGTTCTCGAGCTGCATCTCCACTACCGGTTCGGCCTGCTGCCCCTCGGTGGTGCGTGCCTCGACGTACAGGAAGCCCTGGCCCTTGGTGGTGAACCAGTCGGCACGGGCGATCCGCACGGTCGCCTCGTGGCTGGCCGGCTGCGCGGCGCGGGCTGCGGCATTGCCCTGGATGCCGCCGTCGGCCTCGTCACTCCAGGCGAAGCCCTCGTCGTCGCCGAGGACCTCGACGCCCATCGCCGTCAGTTCGGCGATCTGTTCGGCGGTGACCACCGCCTCGCCCTCGATGCCGGTCGGCACGCGCTTGAGGCCGTGTTCGAGGTCGAAGCCGGCGGCGACAACCCGGTCCAGCATGTCGGCGCCGGCCAGCTTGACGTGTACGCGGCGTACCTGGTCGCGGGTCTCAAGCTCAGATCGTGCGGAGCCGGCCGTGGCGGTCGACAGTGCGGGATCCGCGCCAGCCGGACCGGTCGACACGAGGACGCCGGCCAACAGGGCGGGCAGCGCCACGAACGCGATGCGCCTTTGTCTGCGTCGCATTATCCCCTCCTTCGTGTTCGCAATGGTCCATATAGGACGGACGGTTGACGCTCGCGCATCCTGGGTCTGGGCATGGGCGATGGTTGGCGTGGCGGGAAGATCCGGGGGCCGTGCGCGAGTCCGGTGAGCGTATGCTGATCTTCGACGGCATCGGCTCGGATCAACGTAATTTGAGCATTACTTGAGGCATCGCGGGGGTAGCGGTCGCCCGCCTTCGTCGAGTCCCGGTGACCGCCCGCGCTTGATCCGCCGCCGGCCGGGTAGCTGAACACCATGCGACTACCAACCCTGGTCAAGACCGCCGCGGCGGTCACCGTCACGGCCGCCGCCGGTACGGCGGTGAACGACACCTCCAACGGCTGGTACCGGCGGCTGCGCAAGCCGAGCTGGCAGCCACCGCCCGTGGCGTTCCCGTTGGCGTGGACGCCGCTGTACGCGTTGATCGCGGTGGCCGGCGCCCGCGTGCTGGACCGCACCGGCGGCACCGAGCGTGCGGCGTTCACCCGCGCCTACGCGCTCAACCTGGCTCTCAACTTCGGGTGGAGCGCGTTGTTCTTCAAGGCCCGCAGGCCCACCGTCGCGCTGGCCGAGATCGCCGCCCTCAACGCCTCGAACTTCGCGCTCGTCCGCCGCGCCTCCCGTGCCGACCACGTCGCGGCTGCCGCACTGGCCCCGTACGCCGCGTGGACACTCTTCGCCACCGCCCTCAACGGTGCCATCGTCCGCCTCAACAGCGACAGGTGACAGCTCAGTTTGTGTGACCTGTGCGGGTGTCAACCCATCTCCACGGTGTACGAGGATGTCCCGTGAAGGCGAGGTTGTGAGCGTGACCTATCACGCGTACCCGAACAGAACCGACCTGACGGCGGTGGTGGACGCGGCCCGCCGCGGCGACCACGCCGCGACCGACGAACTGGTCTCGCACTACCTGCCCCTGGTCTACAACATCGTGGGCCGGGCGATGAGCCGTTCCGCGGACGTCGACGACGTGGTGCAGAACACGATGTTGAGCGTCGTACGAGGGCTGGCGGGCGTACGCGATCCGCGGCTCTTCCGGTCCTGGCTGGTGGCCGTCACCATGAACGAGGTCCGTGCCTACCGGCAGCACCGGCACACCACACCGACGCCGCCGGAGGACATCGACAACATGGTCGCCCCGGGTTCCGACTTCGAGGACCTGACCCTGACCCAGCTACGCCTGTCCGACCAGCGCCGGGAGGTGGTCCTGGCCACACGCTGGCTGGACGACGACCACAGGCACCTGCTCTCGCTGTGGTGGCTGGTCGAGGCCGGTCACCTCACCCGCGCCGACCTCGTCGACGCGCTGCAGATCGACCCCCACCACGTGACCGTCCGCGTGGCCCGGATGAAGGCACAGTTGGACATCGCACGGCTGGTCGTACGGGCCCTCATCGCCCGGCCCGGCTGCGCAGGCCTCATCGACACGGCCTCCGACTGGGACGGCCAACCCGCGCCGGTGTGGCGCAAGCGCCTCGCACGACACATCCGCGACTGCACGTACTGCCCGAACACCACATCGGACCTGGTTCCCGCCGAGCGGCTGCTCGCCGGCCTCGCGCTCACACCGGTCCCGACCCGCCTCGCCTCGGACGTCTCCCACCAGGTGCACCTCGTCTCCTCGTCGCAGGCCGCCGCGTCGGTGGGCGCGCACGCGAAGGCCGGGCTGGTGCACAAGGCCCACCTCACGGCCCTGTCCCTGCCCAAGACCCTGGTCGGCGCCGTCGCCGCCGTCGCCGTGCTCGGAGGGGGCGGGCTCATCCTCACCACCTATGGCGACGAGCCGACGAAGCAGCCCGCGAGCGTCGCCGAGGCCCGGCCCTCGACCGCGAGCACCGACGTCGCCGCCGAGACCGACGACCCCGCGGCCGAGTCGCCCTCCCCCACGGCACCCGAACCCTCCCCGACCACCGCGCAGCCGAGCCCCACCCCCAGCCGGTCGGCGACACGAACCACAGCACCGAAGCCCACCCCGACACCGACCAGGTCGGCCAACAAGTCGGCCGCCCTGCCGGCCGGCGTGTCCGCCGCCGAACAACGCCTGCTGGTGCTGCTCAACGAGCGACGCCGAGCGCTCGGACTGCCCGAAGTCGGGATGCGCACCAACGAGCAGAACGCCGCGGAGACCTGCGTGAAGCAGAACCTGGACGCGGGCACCTTCGAACACTGCGGGCACGAGGTCCTGTGGGCGTCCTCGGGCAACTCCTCGCCCGAGCAGATGATCGAGGCCTGGTTCAACAGTCCCGGCCACAAGACGGCACTGACCTACGCCAGCTCCCGCTTCGCCGGCCCCGCCATCGTCTTCAACGGCACCCGCCAGATCGCCGCCATCAACATCGACTACTGAGGCTCTCCGGCCCGGCGACTGGCGTCGCCGGGCCCGCCCGCCTACGACCCACCACCGACCGGTGGCATCGGCCGCACGGACGCCTCGGCGGCCAGCCGCGCGGCCACCCGCTCATCGAGGTACGCGGCCACCCGCGCATCCTCAGCCGGGGTCAGTGTCGTCCGGCACAGGTACCGCGGCTGCTGGTCCGCGCAGTCCAGGCGGTACGCCTCCCGCATCCGCGCCGCATGCCTGATCGCCGTCCACGGCAACCGCAACGCCGCATGGGCGGTGTGCCACTCGATGGCCTCCGCGGTGAACACGTACCGGACCGGCGCGCGCAACGCGGCGTGACTGCGCAGGTACGCCGAACCGTTGATCAGCCCCGCGAAGAACCAGACCACCCCGAACGGCAGGCCGAACAGCCCCGCGAAGAACCAGCCACCATCGGCCGTGAACGTACCGAGACTCGTGATGGACAGCAGCACACCCGAGATGACGAACAGCCAACTCATGCGCCGTAGGTCCCGTCGCAGCAGCCGCGTGAACCGGACGTCGGGTGTGACGAGCAGGTCGAACCCGCCCCGGACGCCTGCCTCGTAGAGCTTCTCGTCGCCCACGCCGTACCCCCGCCGTCGTCGATGCCAACCGCGAAGAACCTAGACCCCGCCGCCCGTACGGACCAGACCCGGCGTTCCCTCGGCGGCGGAGGCGGCGGATGAGCGGGATTTTTGCCCGGTCCGGACCGGATGCCAGGCTGAACGCGTGGCTCACCGATCGACGTACATCTGGACAACCTCCGGTTGCCCCGCGGCCTGGCACGCACCGTGGTGGCGTGACGCCCGCCCGGCGGTGACCACCGGATGAGCCTGGTGTCGGCGTTCGTACCGATCTGGATCCTCACCGCGGTCGGCTACGCGGCCTGTCGTTGGGGCCTGCTGGGCGAGGCGGCGGCGTCGGTGCTCGGCCGGTTCGTGTTCCAACTCGCGATGCCGTCCGCCCTGTTCCTGGCCCTGTCCCGAATGCCGCTCTCCGGGTTCGCCGGTCGCCCGCTGCTGGCCTTCGGGGTGAGCACCACCGCGGTCATCGGGTTCGGCTGGGCCGGCGCGGGCTGGCTGTTCGGTCGCACGCCCGGCGAGCGGCCGATCTGGGGCATGGCCGCCGGGTACGTGAACTCGGCGAACCTCGGCATCCCGATCGCCACGCAGGTTCTCGGCAACGTGTCGTTCCTGGCGCAGGTGGTGCTGCTCCAGGTGCTTGTGGTGACGCCCGTGATCCTGGTCGCCCTGGACCGGCACAGCGACCCCGCCGGGCGGGTACGGGTCCGCCGCATCGCCTCCCTACCGGGACGCAACCCGGTGATCCTGGCGTCGCTGCTCGGTGTCGCCTGCTCGGCTGCCGACCTGCACCCGCCGTCGGCCGTGGGCGCGTCGCTCACCCTGCTGTCGGGCGCCGCGGTGCCGGCCGCCCTGATCGCGCTCGGCGCGTCGCTGCACCGCACGGCACCGTCACAGGCAGAGCCGGCGAACCCGGCCGAGCTGGCCGTGATCACCGCGCTGAAGCTCGTCGCACAGCCGGCCATCGCGTACGCGGCCGGGCTGGCCCTGCACCTGTCCGCCCCGCAGTTGCTCGCCGTGGTGGTGTGCGCGGGCCTGCCGACAGCGCAGAACACGTTCATCTACAGCCAGGAGTACGGCGTCGGCGAGACGGTGGCCAACCGGGCGGTGGTCGTGACCACGGCACTGTCGCTGGTCACAGTGGCCACGGCGGCGGCGCTGCTCGGGTAGAGCCGTCAGAGGAAACGAAAGGCCCGACCAGGTGAGTACCACCGGATCGGGCCTCGATTGTTGGTGCGCCGCCAGGGACTCGAACCCCGAACCCGCGGATTAAGAGTCCGCTGCTCTGCCAGTTGAGCTAGCGGCGCTCGCTGACAACGGGACGAGACGTTAGCACGCCCGGCCGCCGGCCCGAGACACCGGTGGCGAGAATCCGGCGGACCATGGCATTTTCGCCTCTCGTCCGCCACGGCAGGGCTTCCTAGGCTCCTTCCCGACACGCGTCAACAGGAACGGAACGGGGCTGGATCGTGCTTCGCTACGTCATGCCCGTGGTGATCGGGCTGGTCTACGTCGGGCTCAACTCTTTCGTGCCGGAGCCGCACCGGCGGCGCCTGAACGCCCTCGTCGTCACCGGCGCCGGGGCCGCTTACATCAGCGGTGGTGGATTCGGGCTGTGGGAGTTGGCCTTCTGCGCGCTGCTGCTGGTGGTGGGCTACGCCGGGCTCACCTCGTACACCTTCATCGGCGTCGGATGGCTCCTGCACACGCTCTGGGACGTCCTGCACCACAGGCGCGGCACCCCGATCATCCCGTCGCTGCACGACTCGTCGTTCGGCTGCGCCCTCTGCGATCCGGTCATCGCGCTCTGGTGCCTCGCCGGTGGCCTGTCGGTCCGAGACCTGTACGACCGGGTCGCTCGCCGGGCGGCCGATGTGCGCCCGCCGGTCACCGCGCGGTCCTGACTGGTTGAATTCCGCCATGCACACGGTGGCCGTGCTCGCCCTCGACAGCGTCGTCCCGTTCGACCTGGCCACGCCGATGGAGGTCTTCCAGCGCACCCGCCTCCCCGACGGCCGCGCCGGTTACCGCGTCCTCGTCTGTGCCGCCACGCCGACTGTCGCCGCGGGCGCGTTCAGCATGGCGGTGCCGTGGGGCCTGGACGTCCTTGCCGACGCCGACACCGTCATCGTCCCGGGTGTCTCCGACCCCGCCGCCGCGACACCTCCGGCGGTCCTCGACGCGCTGCGCGCCGCAGCCGCGAACGGCGCCCGGATCGCCTCGATCTGCGGCGGCGCGTTCACCCTGGCCGCCACCGGCCTGCTCGACGGGCACCGCGCCACCACGCACTGGCTCGCCAGCGGCCAGCTCGCCGCCCAGCATCCGCGGATCCAGGTCGACCCGAACGTGCTCTACGTGGACAACGGGCAGTTCCTCACCTCCGCCGGTGCCGCCGCCGGGCTCGACCTGTGCCTGCACCTGGTCCGCCGCGACCACGGCGCCGCCGTCGCCGCCGACGCGGCGCGGTTGTCGGTCATGCCGCTGGAACGCGCGGGCGGGCAGGCGCAGTTCATCACCCACGAACCGCCGGCCCCCGAGGGTGCGACCCTGGAGCCGCTGCTGGCCTGGATGCGCGACAACGCCAGCCGTGAGCTGACCCTCACCGACATCGCGCGCCACGCCGGCATGAGCACACGGACGCTGAACCGGCACTTCCGCGACCAGACCGGCACCACACCGCTGCGGTGGCTGCACCGGGTCCGCGTCCACCAGGCGCAACACCTCCTGGAGACCACCGCCCATCCCGTCGACCGGGTGGCGACGCAGGTCGGGTTCGGTTCCACCACCGCCTTCCGGGACCGCTTCAAGCGGATCACCGGCACCAGCCCGCAGGCGTACCGGCGGAGCTTCCGCGGCGGCTGACCACGACGCGCGGGCGCCCGCAAGGTCGTCAGGATGATGGGCGACCAACCGAAGCTGGCGTGGAGACGGTCGTCAGCGGCGTGCAGCCGGACGGGTCCCCCAGCGATCGCCACGTCATGACCGACGTCACTTCCACAATGCAACGACGAAAGATGAATCTACCGCGATGTATGGGTTGATAGATTTCGTCAGCGCGGTTATGTTGGGTTTCGACGTCGAAGAGGGAACCGCCAGCGACGCCAGAGCGACAGTCCACAGGCGCGCGCCGATTCCACTTCTGTCAAGGTCCAGGCAAGCAAACTGCCCACGGGGGGCTACATTGACATCCGGAAAAGTGCTGCGTGGCGTGCTCGGACTAGGCATTCTCCAGCCGAAAGCAACTTTCCACGAAGGCCTCGAAGCGGTACGAGAAATCGGTCCGACCGCAGCCGCCGAAATCATCACCCGCCACAAGGTCCGGCGCATCGCGCGTCAACGCGTCGGGGCGGCTCTCGCGACCGCGTCCGAGAGCGACGTCGCCCTGCTGCAACGCTTCGATGCCGAGGTCGCCCGCCTCGGCGCACCCCGGGAAACCCGGGGAACCGACCTGGACGCGCAGGTCGCCAAGTTTCGGTCCCGCACCGCCGACCTCCCCGTGCGTCTCATGAAGGGTCTCGGTGTGCGCTCGTGGTACCCGGCCGGGCAGCGCCGGGACATCGGTGATGCCGACCTGTGGGTGCCGGACATGGACAGCGGCCTGCAGATAGCCTCGATGCTGCGGGATCTCGGCTTCACGTACGAACCCGGCGAGATGCCGTGGTTGAAACGAGACATGAATGGCACGCTACTCGGGCAGTTCCGGATGCAACACCCCGCCCCTGATCAGGTGGATGTCGATATTCACATCGGCCCCTATTCGGTCCGCTACTGCGGCCTCATCGAATTCTCCCGTTCCCGTGAAAATGAAGTCTGGACGCCACTCGCCGACGAGGACAATTTCTGCGCCGTGATCGGAAATGCCGCCGGTGACTGCTTCATCGAGGCGAAGGCCATCAACGATGTCGTCCTGGCCGCCAGCCGCCAACTCGATTTCGGGTACGTCGTCGAGACGCTCCGCCAGGCGGGTCTGACGGGTTTCCTCAACACCGTCGTCGACCGCGTCCAAGAGGTCTGTGACCTGCGCGACGACCAGCGGGCGACGCTGCGCCGGCTCCGTACGGACGATGCCCCGGAGGACGTGCCGCTGGCCGCCACGGACGACGACATCCGCCGGACCGGCCTGGTCACCGCACACACCCGGCGTGTGGCGGAGAGCATGACGGGCGACGCCGCAGCGGCCGAACGCATCGCCCGCAACGCCGAGCACGCGTACGGAAGCCCGCGCTCGTTCCGCCTGCGCACCTCCGGTGGCCAGCCGCACCGCCTGCCGGACATGAATCCCTGGACCTGCGTGCGGCTCGCTCCCCAGCCCCTCATCCGGCGGATCGCCAACCGACACGAACGGGTGCCGGTGCAGGGACGACACACGAAGCTTGCCGAGAACCTCGAACTGATCGAGGTGGAGGACGGCGACCTGCTGCGCTTCCGCGACGACGTCTTCCTGCCCACTGTCGACTACCTCTTCTGCAGCAAACTGGTCGTGGCCGAGCCGAAGGCTGGCACGCATGAGGCCAGCGAATGACGACCGTGAGCGTGAGCGCTGGTTGGACCGGTACCGACAAGCGCTGGTCAGCGCTGCCCCCGAACGGGAACATCGTGTTCGGCAGCGACGAGAAGGTCGCCGACCTGGTGATCCCGGACGAGCATGCCGCCGGGTTGCTCGGCCGGGTGATCGCCGGCGACAGTCACTGGACCATCCAGAACGCGACAGCGGAAACCCCGATGCTCGTCGAGAACGCCTCGGGCAACGACTTCGTGTCCGTGCCGGCCGGCATGGAGATGCCGGTGCCGTTCACGTCGGCACGGGTACTCGTCTTCGGCAGCACCGGCATCGTCGCGTTCTCCGTGCAGACGGCGGGATACTCCCCACGCGTACCGGCCGGGCCAACTGCGGACGGTGGCACGTCGCCACTCAACCACAGGGCGAAGTACTTCGGAGTGCTGGTGGCCCTCTGCGAGCCGGCTCTTCGCTACGGTCCCATGAGCACGTTGCCCACCTCGGCCGAGATCGCGCAGCGGCTACGCCGGTTGCCGGCGTACCGGTCGATCACCAGCGCGGCCGTGGACTTCCACCTCAACTACCTGTGCACCCGGAAGCTACGGGGCTTCGTTGACGCCTACTCCTCGATCGTGGGAGCGCCGGCACCCGTCGTCGCGCACAGTCGACGGAACGCCCTGGTGCAGCTGGCGCTGCGGTTCAACCTGGTCCGGCGTCAGCATCTGCGCATGCTGGAGGACGGGGCACGTCAGCCGATCGCGCCTCCGCAAGCACCTCGGCGACTCGCTCGCCGGCCTGCCCCGCGACCGCAGGGCTGATCTGCGTCAGGCACACCCGGACGGACGGCTGCCAGGCGTGGAACGCGCTTCCCGGCGATGCCCGAACTCCGGCTGCGGCGAGCCTCGCCACAGCCTCGGGTTCGGGCAGCGCCACCGGGATCAGGATGTTCGGTCCTTCCTGGCCGGTGGCCACCGTCGGCATGTCGAGGGCGGCGAAGAAGGCAGCCCGGGCCGCGCCCAGCTGTTGGTGGCGTCGCAGGAGCAGGGCCGCGCCCCCATCGATCAGGAAGTGCGCCCATGCCCGTTGCCAGTGCAGAGACGGGGCGGACGCCGCCAGGGCGGGAAACATCTCACCGTCGCCCGAAACCGCGACCACCCAGCCGAGACGGGCCCCACGTCCCGCGAGCTTGTGCAGCGTGCCGACCGTGAGCACGGCCTCCGACAGGTCCGGCACCGGAGCGAACCACCGGTAAGCGGTGTTGCACACCACCCGACGGCCCTGCTCGGCCGCCGCACCGACCGCGGCCACGAAACGCGCGTCGACCCGACGCCCATCGGGGTTCCGGCACGGAGCCGTGAACCACAGGGCCGCTCCCGTGGTATCGGCGCCCGCATCGATCATCCGTTCCCAGGTGTCGGTGCGGACGCGTAGCCGTTCGCGCCGCATCGCCGTGAGCACCCCGCGGAACGTCGGACGCTCCACCAGTACCTCGTCCGCCTCCCGCAGCAGCGGTCCCACGGCAGCCCGGATTCCGGCGGTGACGACGATCCGCTCGTAGCGCACCCGCAGGAGCTCCGCGAGGCACTCCCGGAGCAGCGGGTCACCCTCCAGGGGCGCGCCGAGGGACGGATCGACCTGCCCGAGCGCCTTGACGGTGGCGCGGCGCCACACCGTCAGCTCGGGCCGCTCCCACAGGTGGCCCGGTCCGGTCAGATCACACAGAAGGCTCACGTCAGGTCTGGCGGCAGATGCGCGGCGAGCGCGGGACCGGTCTCCTGGGGCGGCGGCAGCACCTGCCCGCTGATCCACTGCACCGTACGCTCGAGATCGGCGACCCGGCGCCACAGCGACCGGAGCTCATCTTCGGGGTCGATGCCGAACCGCGTTCCCGGCCGAAGCGACGTGGTGGGCAGTACGCCGACGGCATCGCGTACCTGTGAGACGCGCACCATCCCGTCACCGGTCTGCACCACCACGCCCGTGGAGTCGCGGCGGACGATCGTCCCGGCTGCCAACTCGCAGGGGGGTGCCTCGACCACTTCGGCCGCCCCCACCGAGACGGGAAAGCGCTTCAGGTACGTCCATGCGGGCGTCGTCCGACCGATTCCGGAACGGATCAGCCGGGTCACCCGATCAGCGGTCTCCGACCAGTCGATGCGCAGCGCGAGCCGGTCCAGCGGCAGCGATTCCGCCGGCTCGGCACTGTCCGGCACCGCCGTCCGGTCCGCCGGCTGCGGCTCGGCCGACCGGGCGGCCGTCAAGGCCCGCACCACGTCGTCGGCGACCACGTCGAGGCCGTCCACGTAGTCCAGGTCGCCGAGTCGGACCGCCACGTCGACAGCGACCGGTTCCGCCGACAGGTCCGTGCCGGGGCGACGCAGGGTCAGCCGGAAGTCCGTCTGGCCGTGCCGCACGCACCACTGCAACGGGTCGGCGACCACGATCCCGCCCTGGCAGGTGGCGGTCACCTGGTACCACGCCGCGGTGGGCGCGGCGCGGGACAGCCATCGCGGTACGGAGAGCAGGCCCCACACCAGCACCTCGCCCACGTCGGCGAGCTTCCGCTCACCGCTGGTGACGCTGGCCTCGGTGACCAGCCGGACCGTCTTGGCGCTCGGGTGTCCGGCCCAGGCCTTCTGCGCCGCAGTGTTCCCGACGGTGACCACGTCGACGAGACCACGACTGACGAGTCGATCCGTCACCGCTGCTGAACACTCGTCGTGCACGACGCTGAGCAGGGTCATTGTTGTACCGCCACCTCTCCGAGTCGGCCATCCGCTATCTGCCAGAACGTGGCCTCGCGAAGCATCCGCACCGCCAGCTCGACCACTCGGTCGTCCGCCGCCGCGTCGATCTCGCGGACGTCCGGCCACGCCCCCTGTCCGAGGGCGTACCGCACCAGCATCGACGCGAGGCCACCGGGCGACTGCTGTTCGAAGGCGACCCTGGTTCGCAGTCTGGCCCGGGCCCTACCGACAGCTGCGGCAGCGCCTCCGTTCGACAACACGTCCGGAAGTTTGTCGCGCAGCCCGGCGGCCAGGCTCTCGCGGTGCGGCCCGAACGGCCACGCGGTGACGAGCAGGTCCGCGTGCCGGCCGGGAAGTGTGGCGAAGCCGGTCGACCGGGTGCCCACCACGGAACTCTCCTCGTCCAGCAGCCCGGCGCGACCGGTCAGCAATTCGGTGGCGAGTTGCCGGGCGAGCAGGTCGGTGGGAGTGGTGACCGTGGGGGTCATGGTCGCCCAGATGAAGCAGTCGGACCAGCCGGGGACATCGAACGGCCGCGCCGGGGCCCGCGGCCCGGGTGCCCGTTCCGGGTCGGTCGGCGGCGGCACCGCGGCCACTTCGGCCTCTACCTCGGCGACCAGCTTGTCCGGATCGTTCGGGCTCACCAGGCAGAGCACCGACCCGTCCGGCCGGTACCAACGCTGCCGGAAGGCCACGATGTCCGACGGGGTCACAGCGCCGATCGAGGTCTCGGTGGTGGTGTCCGGAAGACCCAGGTCGAGCGTCGGAGCCACCCTGGCCGCGATTGCCGGCGCGATCTGCAACTGGGGCTGGTCGCGTACTCGCGCGTTCTCGGTAAGCACCGCGCGTCGTTCCGTCTCGTGCAGCTCGGCAGGGTACGGCCGGGCGTCGAGGGTCGAGGTCAGCGCGGCGATCAGCGCCGCCGACGAGCCCGGTGTCGCTCGCGCCGAGTAGCGGGTGGCGGAAACCTCCGTACGGGCCGCCATCTGCACCCGCTCGCGGCTGGCCGCGGTCGCCACGCAGATGTGCTCCGTCAGGTGGGCCGTGCCCTCCTGACCGGCCGGATCGGCACCGTAGCCGACCGGCACGCTGAGAACGCCGACGCAGGAGCGGAAGTGCGGCACCTGCACCGCGACGACCGTCAGGCCACCGACCACGGTCTCCAGCACGGTGCTTCGACTCATCGCATTCTTCCGATCAGGTCGGGAACGGTCTCGTCCACCGGGCCGATGTAGGCGACCGCCGGCCGATGCCTGGACGACAGGCGCGGCACGTGGGCCAACCGGTCCGGAGCCGCCGAGGCCTTCTCGGCGACGACAGCCGCGGAGTGCTGCCCGTTGAGCTGGCGCCGGTGGTCGTCAAGCGCTCCGAACGGTTCATCCAGCTTCGTGAGCACCCGGTCCACGACGCGGCCGACCGCGACACCGAGCGCCTCGGCGGGCAACTCGCCCTCGTCGATCTCGGCGACGCAGCGCCGGATGGCGTCGATCGTCGCCGGAAGCCGTTCCCGCAGGAGAGAGGCGCCGATGGTCAGCGTCTGTGGTCGCCCGTCGTCCCGCGCGACGGCCACGGTGCCGTAGACCAGGCCCGCCTCGGTCCGCAGTCGCCGGTACAGCAGGCCGTCGGAACCGTCGAGAAGCTGTGCCAGCACCGCCGCGGAGGCCGCGTCCTCGATTTCCTCGGCGAGCCGGAACTGCAGAATCACCCGGCACTGCTCCCCCGGCCGGTCGACCAGGACCATCTCACCCCGCCAGGAGCCCGGGGCCGGCGCCGGAGCGGGCGACGCCGTACCGGCCGACGGGTCCACCTGTCGGGCTCGGGCCAGGCAGCGCCGCAGGCAGTCGCCCAGCTCGGCGCCCCGGGCGTTGGTCAGCGTGTCCTGGTCGCCGAGGGCCTCCTGCGGCGAGCCGCCCCAGGCGGCGGTCTCCACCGCCCGGAACATGGTGACGACCGGGTTGGCGCGCTGGTTACGGGCCTGGGTGAGCTGCGCCGCGGCCAGGGACTGGAGCAACGCCGACGCGGGTTCCGGGTCGATCCGGGACACCGCCTCCGCGAGGCGTTCGCCCCGCGCGTCCGGAGACCAGAAGGAGAACTGGGAGGCGTGCTCGGTCAGCCGGTGGCGGCGCATCCAGCCCGCCGTGGCAGGGTCCCGAGCCAGGGCGTGGGCAAGGTAGCGGGCCGCGAGCGCGGCCCGACCCACAGCCTCCGGCGGGTCGTCGGCGTGGCCTTCGGGCAGATCCCAGCCGAGGGCCGGCGCGTGTGGCAGTTCCAGTTCGCGACGGCGCGTCGTAGGGGCGTTAACCACGAACCAGCACCTCCGGTTCCTTCCTGGTTGTCGCGTCGGCGGTACGGCGGACCGTCAGCCACGCCATCGCCTGCACGGCGACGAACATGAGGATCGAGAACAGGATCAGGGTCGGCCCCTTGCCGAAACCGGCGGCCGCCACTCCGGGAAGGAGCAGGTAGGAGACCGTGAGCATGGAGTTGAGCACGGCCCGCCGGACGGCGAAGAGCCGGCCGGCCACCTCCGCGCCGGCTTCCTTCTGAAAGATCGTGGTGGCGCCGATGACCACCGCGAGATTGCCCACCCCGACCAGCACGCCCGGCAGGAAGGCCGCCGCGAGGCCGTACGGGACCAGGGCCACGAAGGCGATGGCCGCGATCGGGCCACACGCCGCGCCAGCGGCGATCATGCGGATCGGCTGCTGTTTGAAGCGGGCCGGGATCAGCGCCGAGGCGAGCACCCAGCCGACACCCATGGCCGCGGAGAAGAGGCCCGCGGTCGCCGTGCTGAAACGGTCTCCGAGGATCAGCAGCGCGAGTGCCGCGTCGGCGCCCCAGAGCAGGAAGAAGACCGCCTCCGTGCCGAGTGTCCAGCGGAACAGGGTGCTGGCGTTGTCGCGGAATGCGTGCCAGGTGGACCGGACGGCGTTGCGCAGGGCGGGTGCGCCCGGGCAGGGCGCCAGCGGCAGCAGGAGGAGAGCCGAGAGCAGGAACGACAGGATGTCGATGATCAGCACGACCTGGAAGCCGAGCGTACCGCCGATCGCGGTTCCGGCGAGCGGGGCGGCGATCTGGACTATCGCGAACAACGCTGTGCTACGTGAGGCACTGCGGGCGCGGTCCTCCTCGGGCACGGTGTTGACGATGATCGCCTGCATGGCCGGCATCGTGACGGCGTTGAAGACCCGGGTGACCGAGGCCGTGAGGATGACCAGGGGCACGATGCCGTAGTGGAGCCCGAGCAGCGTGATCGCGACCATCACGGTGGCGGACAACTCACAGACGATCATGAGCTTCCGCCGGTCGAAGCGGTCCGCGATGTATCCCGCCCACGGCGCGAGCAACACGATCGGCACGAACTGGAAGGCGAAGGCCACACCGGCCGACAGGGTCGATCCCCCGGTGGCCTGGTAGACCCACAGGGGCAGCGCGATCTGTTGCATCTCGCTGCCGATCAGCGAGACGCCCTGACTGCTGAGCACCAGGTAGAAGTCGGTGGGCAGCCGCCTCTGGCCGGGCGTCTTGGCGAGATTCGTCATCCGCGGCGGGTCCAACCAGCCAGCTCTGCGGCGACTTCGGCCTTGGCTCTGGTCGCCGGTGGGGCGCCGACGCGTTCGGACACCGACCTCGCCCATCGTTCGAGGGCTGCCCGTGCATGCATCTCGCGGCCGTTGTTCTCGATCTCCAGCCAGTAGGTGATCTGCGGCTGCCCGTCCGGTAGTGCCTTGAACTCGGCGCGGTCGAAGGTCACCTGGAGCAGCGAGTTGACGCTGGTGCGGTAGAAGACCTTGCGGCGGTGCTGGACGACAGATGCGAAGACGTCTGGTTCCAGGGCGACACCGAGCAGGCGGTGCGCGTACGCCAGCGCGGGGCTCTGCGGGTTGCGGACCTCACGGCCGATGTCCTTCGCCGCCAGGCGCCCGCCCAGCTCGAGCGAGTCACGGCACCCGTCCTCCCACCGGAGGGTCTGTTTGACGCCCAGCCAGGAGACCCGCTTGATCGTCCCCGGGTTGATCGTGGCACGCAGGGCGATCTGCCTGTCGGTCAACTGCCACCGGTCGTCGAAGTAGAGGGTGGACTGGGTGTGCTGGAACCGCGACTCCTCCACCGCGTCGTCCGGCGGCGGCACCGCGGCGGCCAGGTCGTCCAGCGTCGGCTGCAGGTTGCCGAACAGCCCGTCGTCGCCGAGACGCCACTTGTACTCCTGCTCCACGCCGATGACGATCCCGGGTGGAACGTCGTCGGTCCCCGGGTCGAAGTCCACCAGCGCCGTCGGGCTCGTCATACTTCGACCTTTCCAGTTGCGGTCTCCGGCTCGTCAGCCAGAACCAGGGCCCGCTCAACCAGACGCGATTCGAATCCACCGACGACGAAGACGTCGACGGCATCGTCCGGAAGGCGGAAGATCCGTCGGCAGCAATCCACGATGACCTCCCGGGACGAGGGCGGAAAGCGGAAGTGCCCTGACTTGTTGTTGATCACCACGGCGCGCACCTGGGGACCGCCGATGAAGACGACCTCACCCGCCGCGCTGGCTCTCAACCGGTCGGGAACCAGCATCGGATGCCCGACCGGCACGTCATTGACTGTCGCCTTGTTACGCCCGAACACCAGTTCCTCGAAGCTGAAGGACCGCGTCCACAACAGGAACCGGCCATCTTCGTCGATCACATACATGTACGGTCGGCCCTCGCGGACGGGAGCCGGCAGCACCGGACCGGTCAGCTCGATCGTCTCCGGCTGGACGACGTCCATCACCGACCGGTACTTGTCCTCGAACGCCGCCCGGGAGTACTGCACCACTACCGGATCGGTGCTGACCACCGCCGTCGGATGACTCATCGCGGCAGCGGGGAACTCGTCCTCGTAGCGCTGCCGGAGGCGATCTGCGAGATGCGCGACCCAGGCCCGCAGCACGATCGATCCAGGCTGCTGCGCCAGAAGACGGCGCAGGGCGATGAGTTGGTCGTACAGGACGAAGATGATGCCCTGGGATCCCGACCCGTAGCGAAACGCGAGCATCTGGGCGAGATCCTCGTACCGCTGGAACACCTCGTGGTGGGAGTTGAGACGGCTCTCCCGCATCGGCGACTCTCCACACTTCGCGGGGGGCCGGGTCGACCCGGCATCGTGATGCCGGGTCGACCCGGCCCCGACCTGACCATGGTCATGGTGCGTGGCTACGGATCAGCCGTCAGTGAACTCCATGAGGACCGCGGCCAGTGCTTCCCGGCCGTCCTCGGTAGCGTCCAACTCCTGGAGGTTCTCGATGACCTCGTCAAGCTGCTCAAGCTCCATATCCTGCACCTCCCCTCCGTCGGTTTGTCGGAACGTCCCTGTGGCGCGCGCCTGCTCAGAGCCTCATGCACCGAGCCACGAGCGTCAATCTATTGAGCAGTAGGATGAGGGCGGCAGAACGCCGGCTACCAGGACTTGTACGGGTGCTGAGTCAGATAGACATTGCCATAACGCACGTCGCCGGAAACGTCAGCGCCGAGCCAGCCGGGGCGGGGGAAATCGGCGTCCTCCGCTGGCAGCTCGACCTCGGCGGTGACCAGCCCCTCGTTGTCCCCGCCGTACTCGTCGATCTCGAAACAGAAGGCGCCGACCGGGACGACGTGCCGGACCTTGACCAGCGGTGGAACCGGAGAGAGGCCTGCGGCGAGCACCGCGTCGACGAATTCCGGCGGGATTTCGGCTTCGATCTCCGGGCGCGCCAGACCCTTCCGCCGCCCCTTCACCGTGATGAACGCCGCCGCGCCGTAACGGCGTAACCGCACCTGGGAGACGGCGGTCGAGGCGAGGTACACCTGCGTTATCGGCCTACTGCAGGTCACCTCCCTCCGCCACGCATCGGAGGCCAACAGGAACTTGCGTTCGATCTCGATGTTCGTGGATCCAACCATCGACGCAGTCTGCCAGCGGCAGCGCATCGGACACAGCCCTGACGTCACCCGTACCGCTCGTCGCGGATCGGGGCTCCATTGACGACGCACACCTCGGTACACTCCGTCCAATGCATCGACCATCATCTCAGCGTTTCGTCGTTGTCGTTCCCGGCATGCAGTTCGGCCCACACGTCCCCGTGCTCGCCTACGCGAGTCGCGCCGCCGCCGTTCGGGCGGCGCAGGTCCTTCCCCTGTCGTGGCAGCCACCGAAGGGCCGGTCCAGTCTCGACCTGGCTCCATGGGTCGTCGATCAGGTGACCCTGGTCCTCGACAAGCTGGCCGCGGCCCGGCCAGGGGCAGTGCCACTGCTCATCGGCAAGTCGTTGGGGTCGCACGCGGCTGCGGTGGCGGTGGAGCGCGGGCTTCCGGCGATCTGGCTCACCCCCCTGCTGCAGCAGGAGCCGGTAGTGACGGCGCTCGCCAAGAGCAACGCACCGTTCATGCTGGTCGGGGGCACGGGCGATCCGGCGTGGGACGGTACGCTCGCCCGTCGACTGACGCCGCACGTGGTCGAGGTCGAGCACGCGGACCACGGAATGTGGGTCCCGGGTCCTCTCACCGACTCGGCCTCCGTGCTGGGCACGATCGGGCGAGCGGTGGAGAGCTTCCTCGACGAGGTGATCTGGAAGGTGCCGGCAGATGCCCGCTCGTGAGGCGCCCCATTCCAGCCGGTCGAAGAAATCACGATCATGAGTGAGCCGCAGGCCCGATCGCCGGACCCGGGACCCACAGCACCGGACACGAAGAAGGCCCCGGCCCGGTGTGATCCACCAGGTCAGGGCCTTACTCGTTGGTGCGCCGCCAGGGACTCGAACCCCGAACCCGCGGATTAAGAGTCCGCTGCTCTGCCAGTTGAGCTAGCGGCGCTCGATCGGCAACGGAGAAAAGATTAGCACCCGGTCGAGCCGGGCTCCAATCCGGTTACCCGGCTCCCCCCTTCGGTCGAGCTTACCGGGCATATGGCTACAAAGGCACCAGCGCGCGGAAGTCAGGGGCATGGACCCCGGCGCTGATACGGCACGATGTCCGCCAGGTACGCGAGAACAGAGGTGGGGATGGCACGGTTCACGCGAGCCGGGGCGGTGGTGGGCGCTCTGACCCTGGCGGCGTCGCTGGCACTGACCGGGTGCGGCGACGAGCAGAAGAAGCCGGAATTCGTGGGCGGGACGTCGTCCGAGGCGAGCGTTGGCGCCGATGCCGGCTCGGCCGCGCCCTCGGCTCCGGCGACGCCGAGCGGGCCGGCACTCACGCTGAGCCCGGCGGACGGCGCGAAGAACAGGCCCGCGAGTACGGAGATCAGCGCCAAGCTCCCGGACGGCGCGAAGGTCTCGGCGGTCACCCTGACGGCCGATGGTGGTGGCGCGGTGGAGGGCAAGCTGCGCGCCGACGGCTCGTCCTGGGTGCCGTCCGCGCCCCTGAAGTACGGGACGCGGTACACGGCCACGGTGACGGCGAGCACGCCCGACGGCACGAGCAGCCAGGGCACCAGCAGCTTCACCACGATGGCCAAGCCGAAGTCGACGATCGGGTCCGGGCTGTACCTGTTCGACGACAAGAGTTACGGGGTGGCCATGCCTGTGGTCACCGAGTTCCACCCGGGCATCCCGAAGAAGGACCGCGCGGCGGTGCAGAAGCGGATGTTCGTCAAGACCGACCCGCCGCAGCCGGGCGCCTGGCACTGGGTCAGCAACGGCACCCAGGCGTACTACCGGGCACCGCAGTACTGGAAGCCCGGCACCACGATCACGGTGCGGATCGCGCTTGGCGGGATGCCGCTGAGCAACGGCAAGTACGGCGACATCGACCGCAAGGCCACCGCCAAGATCGGCCGGTCGTTCGAGATGAAGGTCGACAACGCCAACAAGAAGATGTTGGTCTACGAGAACGGCGCGTTGCTCCGCACCATCCCGGTGAGTCTGGGCAAGAAGAGCACGCCGTCGTCGAGCGGCACGATGGTCGTGATGGAGAAGAAGGAAGCCACAGTCTTCGACACCCGTGACGATCCGGACCCGGCCAACCGCTACGTCACCGACATCCAGTTCGCCCAGCGGCTCACCTGGGGCGGCGAGTACATCCACGCCGCGCCCTGGTCCGAGCACGTGCAGGGGCGGCAGAACGTCTCCCACGGCTGCGTGAACGTGTCGATGGCGAACGCCAAGTGGCTGTTCGACAAGACCCGGATCGGTGATCCGATCACGATCAAGGGCACCGAGCGCAGGATCGCCGCCGGCAACGGCTGGACGGCGTGGAGTCTGAGCTGGTCGGAGTTCATCAAGGGCAGCGCGTTGCCGGTGCCCAAGGGCGGGTCCGGCCCGGCGCTCTGAGTCGTCCGGTCGCTACGCGCCGGCCCTGCCGATGGCACGGGCCGGCGCGTACCCTGGCACTGCCCGCGACGCGATGACGGCGGCGACCCCTCAGACCTGACACGAAGACGAGCCCGAATCACGAAACGCCGGATAGTAGCAAAATTCCGGCATCATGGTCGGCGTGTTCCGGTTCACCCTCGGCAACCGGGGCCGGTTCCGGCGCGTCTTTAGGAGACGATGGGTCAGGGACCACGACTGTGAGGACATCATGCGAGCTAGCCAGGACCAGCTGATCCGGCCCCGGGGGCGACGCCGCGTGCTCGCGGCGGGGCTGCTCGCCGTGGCGCTGGCCTTCACCTCCGCCTGCACCGACGACGGCGGCAAGCCGTCCTCGTGGCAGGGCGGCGGCGAGAGCCGGCCCCCCAAGGCCGCGGCGACCATCAGCGAGCCGGCGGCCGACGCCAAGGACGTACCGGCGTCCACGGGCATCACCTTCACCACGAAGGACGCCGAGGAGACGGCCGTCGAGCTGAAGGACGCGGCAGGCAAGGCGGTCGAGGGCAAGCTCGCCGCGGACGGCAAGAGCTGGCTTCCGGCAGGCGCCCTGGAGTACGGCACCAGCTACACGGCCACCGTGACCGCCACCGGGGACGACGGCCGCCCGGCCACCGCGACCAGCACCTTCACCACGATGGCCAAGCCCGGCAAGCAGATCCGGGTGAGCAGCTTCCTGGGCGACAACCAGGTCGTCGGCGTCGGAATGCCGCTGATCGTGAAGTTCGACCGGGCCGTCCCGGAGGACTACCGCGACGATGTGCAGCGCCGGATGACGGTGACCTCCACGCCGGCCCAGGAGGGTATCTGGCACTGGGTCAGCCCCACCGAGGTCCGGTACCGGCCGAAGGAGTTCTGGAAGACCGGCAGCAAGGTCTCGTACCGCGTGCAGGCCGGCGGCCTGCCGATGGGGTCGGGCTGGTACGGCCGCGCCGACCTCTCCGTGGACATCAAGATCGGCGCAGCGGTGATCATGACCGTGGACAACAAGACCAAGCGGATGACTGTCACCCGCAACGGCGCCGTGATCAAGACCATCCCGGTCAGCCTGGGCAAGAAGAGCACCCCGTCGTCCAGCGGGACCATGGTCGTGATCGAGAAGCTGCGCAAGACGGTCTTCGACACGTTCGAGGAGCTGGGCCCGGAGGACGGCTACCGCACCAAGATTGACTTCGCGCAGCGCCTCACCTGGGGCGGCGAGTTCATCCACGCGGCACCCTGGTCCGAGGGCCAGCAGGGCAGCGTGAACGTCTCGCACGGCTGCGTGAACGTGTCGATGGCCAACGGCGACTGGCTGTTCAAGAACACTCAGATCGGTGACCCGATCACGGTCAAGGGCACCGAGCGCAAGCTCCAGAACGGCAACGGCTGGACCGACTGGAACATGAGCTGGGACGAGTACGTCAAGGGCAGCGCCCTGCCGTACGAGCCGCCGGCCGACCCGGACACCTCGCCGACGCCTGACGATGCGGTCACCCCCACCCCCACCCCGACCGCCTGAGCGACCGGAACGACGAAAGCCCCCTCCTCGGAGGGGGCTTTCGCATCGCCCTCACAACGACTCAGGCCCCCTCCGAGGAGGGGGCCTGAGCAGTGAAACAAGTGGGGTGACTGATGGGAATTGAACCCACGACAACCGGGACCACAACCCGGTGCTCTGCCAACTGAGCTACAGCCACCATGCCGCCGTCGCCCGGTCGTTCGCCCCGGGCGGGGTGCGGACCAATAATAGCCACACCGCCGCCGGGCACGTCCAGCGGGTTCCCGGCTCGGTGTCCGAGAGGTCAGAGTTCGGCGGCGATGCCCTTGGCGGTCTCGACGTCGGGGCCGGGCAGCGGGACGAAGATGGTGCGCCGGTAGTACTCCAGCTCCCGGATGCTCTCCCGGATGTCGGCGAGCGCCCGGTGCGCGAGCCCCTTCTGCGGCTGCCCGAAGTACACGCGGGGGTACCAGCGGCGGCACAGCTCCTTGATCGAGGAGACGTCGATCATGCGGTAGTGCAGGTGGGCGTCGAGGCGGGGCATGTCCCGGGCGATGAAGCCCCGGTCGGTGGCGATCGAGTTGCCGCACAGCGGCGCCGTACGCGGATCCTTGACGAAGGTGCGGACGTACTCCAGCACCAGGTCCTCGGCCTCGGCCAGGGTGACCGCCGAGCGGCGGACCTCCTCGGTGAGGCCGGACTTGGCGTGCATCGTCTGGACGATCTCCGGCATCGCCTCCAGCGCGGCCTCGTCGGCGTGGATCACCACGTCGACCCCGTCACCCAGCACGTTGAGATTGGGATCGGTGACGAGTGCCGCGACCTCGATCAGCTTGTCGCTACCGAGGTCCAAACCGGTCATCTCACAGTCGATCCAGACGAGGAGTTCAGCCACCGGCACAGCCTACGCGCAGCCCACGCCCCGCGGCTGCGCGCTCCGGGTGCGGCAGACCGCTAGGGTTTCGGAGTGCCAGCAGAACCCGTCGCTCCGCCCGCCGTCACCGAGGACGATCCCGGCGGCCGTACGGTCCGCCGGTTGGTCGCGGTGGTGGCCCTGGCCGCCGTGCTGCCGGCGTTGTACCTGCCGGGGCTGATGCACAACTTCTTCGACCTGAAGATCTACATGTCGGCCATGCAGTGGTGGACGGCCGGCAACCCGCTCTACGACTACGTCCAGCCGGACCGGGTGCAGGGCGAGCTGTACTTCACCTACCCGCCGTTCAGCGCCCTTCTGCTGTGGCCGTTCGGGCTGCTGCGGCTCGGTGCCACAGTGACGATCTTCACGGTGCTCACCATCCTGGCCGTGGTACTGACCACCAGGTGGCTGGTGACGCCGGTGATCGACAGGCACGGCCTGCCCCGGGCGTTCACGCTCACCGTCGCCGTGCTGCTGGTGCTGGCCGTGGAGAGCACCCGCGAGACGATCACCTTCGGGCAGATCAACATGCTCCTGGTGGTGCTGATCCTGGCCGACCTGCTGTTCGCCGTACCGCGGGCGCGGCGGTGGGCCGGGGTCGGCGTGGGGCTGGCCACGGCGCTCAAGCTGTTCCCCGGCATCTTCATCGTGTACCTGCTGGCCACCCGCCGGTGGCGGGCCGCGGTGGTGGCGAGTGCGACAGCGGCGGCGGCGACGCTGCTCGCGGCGGCGATCGCGCCGGAGGACTCGTGGCGTTTCTGGACCCGGGAGCTGTGGGACAACGACCGGGTGGGCCGCACCGACTACGTCGGCAACCAGTCGCTCTTCGGTCTGCTCAGCAGGTTCACCGCGCCGGAGAAGCCGGACCGGCTGCTCTGGCTGCTGGTGGTCGCCGCCGTCGTCGCCTACGGACTGTGGCGGGCCGCCCGCGCGGCCCGGGCCGGTGACCTGCTGACCGGCCTGACGTTGACCGGCCTGGTCGGTGCCCTGGTCAGCCCGATCACGTGGACCCATCACATCTACTGGTTCGTGCCGGCGGTGGTGCTGCTCGCGGACGCGGCGTTGAGAGCCGAGCGTCCGGACGAGGCACGCCGGCGCCGATGGTTGGCCGGGCTCGCCCTCGGTACGACCGCCGTGATCGTCTACGGCGTGGTGACGTTCCAGAAGTGGGGCACGGCGCCGGTCCGCACCCATGACCCGGTCGACTTCGTCACGCAGAACAGCTACGTGCTGCTCAGTCTGCTGCTGCTGGCGGCCCTGCCGGTGCGGTCGGTCCGCCGCCGACAGGCCGACCAGCCGCAGTCCGAGGAAAAATCGCACCAAATGGACAGACATCCCCAGTAGCCGCTATAGGCGCTAATCTGACCTCATCTACCTCAAGCGTCGCTCGGGTAGCACCGATCCCCCGGTGAGGGCGGCCCTCCGCGTCGGCAGCGCGGAGGGCCGCTCGCCGTCTCGTCCACCGCCACCGGTTGCGCCGTCGGCTCGGCCCCGGCCGGTGGCCAGGCCAGACTCAACGTCACCTCAGGCGGGTGTGGCCGCTCCGTCGGCGCCTCCAGATCGGCCAGGGTGGCCGGGCGGGCCGGCTCCGCGCCGATCGCCGAGCGGGGTCGCTCACCCGAGCCGACCGGAGCGAGCTGCCGCACCGCCGGAAGCGGCGGGGTCGCGGGCTCCCGGACGCCGAGGCCACTCAGCGAGGTGACCCCGAGGCGGCCAGCGAGCACCGGCACCTGGTCCGGTTCGACAACGAAGACCACCTCGCGGGGGCGCTGTGGTCGCAGCAGGAGCAGCACCGCGCCCACCACCAGCAGCACCCCGAGGGCGAGCAGGCCCCAGGTCGCCGGGCCGGTCCACGTTGCCCGCAACTCCGCCCGCAGGTCCAGCGCGAGGTCGGCGCCGCCGTCCGGGCGCATCACCACAAGGCTCATCGGCTCGCCGGCCAGGTCGTCGGCAGTCCACTCCAGCGAGCCGATCCCCTCACGTACCCAGAAGGGTCGGCCCAGCGGGCTGGCCGCTGTGTCGGCGCCCGGCGCGACGGTCGGGCCGGCCGGGTCCAGCCGGACCGGCAGCGGACCTCGGGCCAACGCGACGCGGCGGACCGTGGCGTGCGGCACCGACTCCAGCCAGCGGCGCACCTCGGCGGTGGGCGCCAGGCCGACGAACGCCGGGCCGTCCGGCGTGCGGGCGTCCACCCGCAGCCGGGTCTGTGCGGTACGCGCGAAGGGCGCCTCCTGCCGCAGCAGCCTGTCGAGATCACCGACGACGACGGCGTGCCCGGGCGCGCGTACCGTCTCGAAGCGGGCGGCGAAGGACCCGCCGGGGTCGGCGTGCCGGGTCACCAGCCAGAGCGCTCCACCGGCGAACAGCACCGGGATCCCGACGACCAACAGCAGCACTCCGGCGATCACCCGCACGAAACGCATTCGCACCGTCCCCCTCCGTAGCCAGATACCCGGCCGACCTTACCGACGTCGACCGTCTGATCAGGGGATATCCACGGCACGGCCGGTCCCGGCAGCGGAAAGCACACTGGCCCGCCGGATGTCCGGCGGGCCAGCGGCTGCGCTGTGGGTCAGGACCTGGCGACCGGCTCCCGGCGGGTCCGGGCGAACGCCAGCCCGCCCAGCGCCAGACCGGCCAGCCCGGCGACGAGACCGGCGATCGCGAGGCCGACCGCGAGGCCGTCGCTCTCGTCGTCGTCATCGTCGTCGCGCGCGGCCACGGCGGCGGACGGCGCGGCCGACGCCGACGGCGCGGCGGCCGTCAGGGTGAGCACCGGCGCCGGCTTCTCCGGCTCCTCGCCGCCCGGCTGGGGCTCGTCGATCCACCGAGACACGTTGCCGTCGGAGTACGTCTGGAGGGTCTTGAAGACCATCGACTCGACCTTCGGCAGCGGACCCATCGAGACCCCGAACTCCTGGAACTGGCCCGGCTTGACCGCGGCGTCCCCGGTGGCCGTCCAAGTGATCTTGGAGACCGCCTCGGTGATCTGGCTGCCGTGCACGTCGATCGGCGGATCCACCTTGCGCTTCTCCACCGCCACGGTCCATCCGGGCACCGGCTGCGTCGACACCGAGCCGACCGGGGCGTTCTCCGGCAGCACCACCTCCAGCTTGGTGGTCGACGCGGTGTCGCTCTCGTTGGGCACCCGGAACGCCACCCGGGCGTAGCCGCCCTGGGTGGCCTCCTTCGGGTTCACCGTGACGTGGGCGGACGCGGCCCCGGCGAAGCCGAGGACAGCGACGGCGGTGAACGCCAGGGCGGCAGCGGCGGTTGCGGTACGCCGGAGTCGGGTCATGGGTTTCGCGAACCTCTCTAACGGATGGGCACGGTGGCGGTCACCGTGGCCTGGTCGATGTCCGTCGTCCGGACAGTGATCTTCAGCTGCCAGTCGCCGGCTGCCGGCAGGCTGACGTCGCCGTACGCGTGGTTGTCGACGAGCGGCAGCAGCGGGACGTCGATCGGCTCGATCCCGGCCGACGGCAGCGCCGCGGTGGCCTTCCACTCCGCCACGGGCAGCGGCTGCGACTGGTTGTCCGGGGCGTACGCGTACAGGTGGATCGAGTTGTTGCCGCGCTGCGCCGGGTCCAGTTCGACACGCAGGGAGTAGAGCGGGCTGGACAGGGTGGTGGCGAACAGGCCGGCCTGGGTGCCGGAGGGCTCCTCCACGGCGGTCCGGGCGGGTGTGGTCTGCACCAACGTCGCGGACAGGCCCAGCACCACGGCGGTGACGGCCAACTCCACCCAGACCGCCCGGCGCACCGGCACCGGGCGCTGCGCGGCGACGCGTCGACGCACCATCTGCCGGGAGTACGCGGCCACGGCGATGACGATCGCGAACAGTCCGATCTTGGCCAGCAGCAGGCGCCCGTAGGTGGTGCTGACCAGGGCGTCCAGGGTGGCCACCTCGATCAATGCCTGGACGGTGCCGGCCAGCAGCAGCGCCGAGACGGCGAGCGCCGCCCACCGGGACCAGATCGGCAGGATCGCGCCCAGCTCCCGCTCGTCGGCCTGGCGCAGCAGGAAACCGGCGAGCATCAGCAGACCGCCCAGCCAGACCGCCATGCTGCCGAGGTGGACCGCGTCGACGACCACCGACACCGCCGGCGCCGGGGACGCCGCCGGGTGCCCGGCCAGCGGCCAGGTCAGCAGCGCGGCCGCGCCCAGCACGGCCAGGATGATGGCGTCCGCGCGGCCGGCCGGGCGGGCCAGCATCGGCCGGAGCAGGAACGCCGAGGCCGCCAGCAGGCCGAGCCGGACCAGATGGGCGGCGCCGAAGGCACTACCGAACACGCTGCCGAACCCCTCGCCGGTCACCGCGAAGATGCCACCACCTGCGGTGTAGGGCACCTGCAACCACAGGTCGGCGATGGTGGCCAGGGCCACCAACCCGAGGCCGGTCCAGGCCAGCCGGCTCGGCCCCCGCCGGGAGAGCCGCCGCGGCCACAGCGCGGCCAGCACCAGCACAGGCCCGACCAGCAGCACCAGGCCGGCGTAGCCAAGGAAACGGGCGACCTTCACCGCGTTGACCACCACCGGATTGGCGCGGCTGTCGTTGCCGGCGTCGACAGGCGGGGTCGAGGGCGCGCCCACCGAGTAGGTGAAGGCGCCGGAGACCGGGTGGCTGTCGGCGGAGATCACCCGGAAGGTGACCAGGTAGGTGCCGCGCCCGCCAGCCGGGTCCACCGGGATGGTCACCACGGCGCCGTCGAACGACGGCTCACCCCGGTCGGCCCGGGAGCCGTCCGGCGCGATCACCCTCACCTTGTCGGGGACCTTGCGGACCGACTCGGTGAACGTGAGGACCACCTCGGACGGCCCGCTCGGCACCACCGCGGAGGCCGCCGGGCTGCTGCTCGACAGCACCGCGTGGGCGCTGGCGGGGGTGGCCGGTGCGATCAACAGGGCGACGACGGTGACCAGGAGACCGGCGGCTGCGGCCAGCCGGGCGATCCAACGGCGGGGGGCGACAGTCATGCCGGCCATGGTCGCCGACCGACGTGGCTCTCGGCGACCCGAGGCGGGTGAACGGCTCACCTGCGCCCAGCCACCAGCGCCGCGCGTACCTGGTCGCGTGTCATGAGCAGGTAGTCGGCGCGGCGCGGGGAAAAGTTCCCGACGTGGCGCAGACCATCCAAGGGCCGAAGGACCCTGACGCTCCGCCGGGCGCCGCGTAACCTGGGTTGTCGTGATCCCTGTCCCGCGTGACACCGGCGCCTCCGGTCCGACCGAGCCGACAGGTGACGCCGTCCGGGATCCGGCGACCGAGTGGGCGTTGACCGCCCGGGACGGTGATCCGGCCGCTCAGGCCGCCTTCGTCCGGCTGACCCAGGCCGAGGTCTGGCGCTTCGCCGCGGCCCTGGTCGACACCGACAGCGCCGACGATCTGACCCAGGAGACCTACCTGCGGGCGTTCCGGGCGCTGCCGGCGTTCGAGGGTCGCTCCACCGTCCGCACCTGGCTGCTCGGCATCGCCCGGCGGGCCTGCGCCGACCACCTGCGGACCGTGGTGCGCCGTCGCCGGCTCGACGAGCGGTTGACGGCGAACGCGTACACCGACAGACCGCATCCCGACCCGGCCGGGCAGTTCGGCGCCAGCGACCTGGTCCGTCGGTTGAGCGCCGAGCGGCGTGCCGCGTTCGTGCTCACGCAACTGCTCGGCCTGTCGTACGCGGAGGCCGCCGCGATCGAGGGGGTGCCGGTGGGCACCATCCGTTCCCGGGTCGCGCGCGCCCGTGACGAGCTGGTCGAGGCGGTCGGCGACGCCCTGGCCGGCTGAACGCGGAACTTCCGGCGGAGACAGGACGACAAATGAGCGTGACAGCACCCCCCACCCGGGCCGGCCGCTGGGCCGTCGTCCGCCCCTGGCTCGGCGTCGCGGCCCGGCTCGGCCTCGCCGCCGTCTGGCTGATCGCCGGCGCGTCGAAGGTCGGCGACCTGGCCGCGTCCGGGCGGGCCGTCAACGCGTACCAGGTCATGCCGTACGACGTGGCGACGGTGATCGGCGCGGCGCTGCCCTTCGTCGAGCTGGCGCTCGGCGTGCTCCTGTTGCTCGGGTTGGCCACCCGGCTCGGCGCGGGGGTGTCGGCCGTGCTGCTGGTGGTCTTCATCGCCGGGATCGCCTCGGCGTGGGCGCGCGGCCTGTCCATCGACTGCGGCTGCTTCGGCAGCGGCGGGCAGTTGGCGCAGGGGCAGGCACCCAGTTACCTCCCGGAGATCCTGCGCGACCTGGGATTCTTGGTACTGGCCGGATTTCTGCTGATCTGGCCACGTACGCCCGTATCGGTGGACGGGTGGCTGTCCGGCGAACCCGCTGTGGAGGACGAGGATGAGTAGTCGTAAGGGGCAGCGGGACGCCGCCCGGGTGGTCCGCGAGCAGCTCGCCCGCGAGCGGCGCCGCCGCCGCACGATCTGGGTCTCCGTCGCCGCCGTCGCCGTGCTGATCATCGCCGGCGTGATCGGCTGGGGCGTCTGGTCCAGCCAGAAGTCGGACACCTTCACCACCCCGCCCGGAGCGAACGCCGACGGCACCGGCATCGTCACCGGCGGCGGCCCGGTCACCATCGACGTCTACGAGGACTTCCTCTGCCCGGCCTGCAACCAGTTCGAGCAGACGAGCGGGGCCACCCTGGAGCAGCTGGTCGCCGAGAACAAGGCGACTGTCGTCTACCACCCGGTGGCGTACCTCAACCGCTTCTCCACCACCGAGTACTCGACCCGCTCCTCGGCCGCCTCCGGCTGCGCCGCGGCCGGCGGGAAGTTCCGGGAGTACGCCAAGGCGCTCTTCGCGAAGCAGCCACCGGAGGGCAGCGCCGGGCTCAGCAACGACGAGCTGATCGACATCGGCGCCGGGGTGGGCCTCGACCGCGGCTCGTTCGGCGGCTGCGTCAAGGACGGCACCTACCGGACGTGGACCGCGCACGTCACCGACGAGGCGAGCCGCAGCGACGTCACCGGCACGCCGACCATCCTGGTCAACGGCCAGCCGCTTGCCGACCGCAGCCCGCAGGGTCTCACCGCGGCCGTGGCGGCGGCCGGCAAGTGATCCGTACCCTGCTGGCCCGTGCCGGCCTGGTCGCCGCCGCCGCCTGCGTGGCCACCCTGGTCACCGCGGCGCCCGCCTTCGCGCACGGCGCGGACGCCCCGAACGGCACCGACTACCGCACCCGGGCCGCCGGCGTCACCCCGGCCCGGCCCGGTCTGGAGGTACGCGTCGTCGAGGCGGGCGCCCGCCTGGAGCTGACCAACCGCACCGGCCGCCCGATCGAGGTGCTCGGCTACTCAGGTGAGCCATACCTGCGGATCGGCCCGGACGGGGTGTACGAGAACAGCCGCTCCCCGGCCACCTACCTGAACCGCACCCTCGCCGGGGACACGGCGCTCCCCGCCGACGCCGACCCGGCTGCGCCGGCGTCCTGGCGGCGGATCGCCGACGGGGACACGGCGCGCTGGCACGACCAGCGCGCCCTGTGGCAGGAGTCGGCTCCGCCGGAGGCGGTACGCGCCGCGCCGGAGCGCGAACACCGGGTCCGGGACTGGACGGTACCGCTGCGCGACGGCACCGACCCCCTGCGGATCGACGGCACGTTGGACTGGGTGCCGCCGCCCGACGCGTACACCTGGTGGGCGGCGACCATCGTGGGGCTGCTCGCGGTGGGGGCGCTCGGCCTGCTCGCGGCCGCCTCCCCCGCCGGCGCCCGGGCGCTGTCCGCCCTCGGTGTGCTGCTGATCGTCGGCGGGGCGGTAGCCGTGGTGTACCCGGTCGGCCGGGAGCTGGACGCCGGCGCCCACGGTGTCGGGGGCGTGCTGGTCGGGCTGCTGTCCGGGCAGGTCTGGTCGCTGCTCACCGGCCTCGGCGCGATCGCCGCCGGCTGGTACGCGCTGGCCCGCCGGCCGGGAGCCGACTTCGTGGTCGCCCTGGGCGGGGCCTGCCTGGCGCTCCTCGCCGGCACGGCGAACGCCGCCGTGTTCGCCAGGTCCATCGCCCCGGTGCCGTGGGCGCCCGAAGCAGCACGCGTGATGGTCGCGGCGGTGCTCGTCACCGGCGCCGGCGCGACGGCCGCCGGCGTCCTTCGCCTGCACGCCACCTCCCGCGCCGCCGCACCGGCTCGGCGGGTCGAGGCCACCGGGCGCGGGGCTACGCCGGCGGAGTGAAGCCGTAGGGGAGTTCCAGGCGGTGCTTCGCCAGCAGGGTCTCATCGCCCAGCAGGTCGCGGGTGGGGGCGTCGGCGACGATCCGGCCACCGTCCAGGATCACCGAGCGTTCGCACAGCTCCGCCGCGTACGGCAGGTCGTGGGTCACCATCAGCAGCGTCACCGGCAGGCCGCGCAGGATCTCGGCCAGCTCCCGACGGGCCGCCGGATCCAGGTTCGACGACGGCTCGTCCAGCACCAGGATCTCCGGGTGCATGGCGAGGACGGTGGCCACCGCCACCCGGCGGCGCTGCCCGAACGAGAGGTGCTGCGGCGACCGGTCCCGGTGCTCACCCATCCCCACCGCGGCCAGTGCCTCGTCGACACGGGCCGACAGCTCCGCCCCGCGCAGGCCCAGGTTGGCCGGCCCGAACGCCACATCCTCGGCCACGGTGGGCAGGAACAGCTGGTCGTCCGGGTCCTGAAAGACGATGCCCACCCGACGGCGCACCTCGGACAGGGTGGCCCGGTCCGGTGTGATGGTCAGCCCGCCGACGCTCACGCTGCCCTCGGTAGGCGTGAGGATGCCGTTGAGGTGCAGCACCAGTGTGGTCTTGCCCGCGCCGTTGGGCCCGAGCAGCGCAACCCGGTCGCCGCGCGGCACCGTCAGGTCCACGCCGTGCAGGGCGACGTGCCCGTCCGGGTACGCGTACCGGACACCACGAACGTCCAGCGAGACAGCGGTAGGCACGACACCGATCATGTCAGCACGACGGCGGTGGCGGCGATGGAGGCCGCCACCACAGGCACTGTCGCCGCGACCAGCCACTGACCGGCGGTCGCCGCGCCGTCGCCCTGCCACACGGCGGGCATCCGCCCGGTGTAGCCCCGGGACAGCATCGCCAGGTAGACCCGCTCCCCGCGCTCGAAGGCGCGCAGGAACAACGCGCCGATCCCGGCGGCGAAGCCGCGCAACTGCCACAGGAAACGCGGGTCGTCGCCGCGGGAGATCCGAGCCACCCGCATCCGCCGCGCCTCGCCGACGAGCACGTCGAGGTAGCGCAGCATGAACGTGGCGATCTGGGTGAGCACCTGCGGGCAGTGGAGCCGGTCCAGCCCCACGATCAGGTCGCGGGTGGTGGTGGTCGCGGCGAGCAGCAGCGAGGCGAGGACACCGAGGGTGCCCTTGGCCAGGATGTTCCACGCGCCGTGGAGCCCGTCCTCGGACAGCCGCAGGCCCAGCACCTCGACCCGCTCGCCGGCGCCCAGGAACGGCAGCGCCACGGCGAACAGCACGAACGGCAGCTCGATCAGCGCCCGGCTGAGCAGCCACCGCGGCCCCACCCGGGCCAACGCCGCCACCAGGGCCACCAGCAGGGCGTACGCGCCGAACGCCCAGAACGCCTCGCGGGGGGTGGCCACCACGGCGATGGTGAAGACCACCATCGCCACGATCTTGACCTCGGGCGGAAGCCGGTGCACAGGCGAGTCCGACTCGCGGTACAGCACGTGCCCGTGACCGGCACCCATCCGCGTACCCCTGCTCAGTTCGTGGCTTCGGCGCGGGTCGCCGTCGCGTCGCCGTCGGCGGGCGTCGCGTCGCCGTCGGTAGGCGTGGTGCCCCGGCGGCGCAGCAGCCAGAAACCGCCGACGCCGATCGCGAACGTCACCAGCACACCGAGGACCCCGGACAGGCCCGTGGAGAGGAAGCTGTTCTCCACGCCGCGTACGCCGTAGTCGGCGAGCGGGCTGTCAGCCAACTCGTGGTCCTTCGCCTGCTGGGCCGGGCAGCTGCCGGCGACGATGTTGTCGTCGGCGTCGACCGTGCAGCCCTTGAGCAGTGACGAATCGAGCCCGTCCGGGTGGGACGAGGCGTAGTTGCTCACCACTCCGGCGAGCAGCAGGGCGACCAGCAGGCCGCCGGCCAGGAAGGCCCAGGAACGGTTCTTCATCGGACACCTCCGGCGACCGGGACGACGGGAGCGGCGGGCGTACGCAGGGAGCGCAGCGCGTACACCAGGTCGGGGCGCACCTTCGCGACGGTGAGCACAGTGGTCGCGGTGATCAGGCCCTCGCCGATGCCGATGAGCAGGTGGACGCCGGCCATCGTGCCGGCCAGCCCGGCCAGGTTGCCGCCCAGGTCGGTGGTGCCGCCGAGCCAGTACTGCACGACGAAGCCCTGGGACGCGACGACCACGCTGAGCATGGCGGCGACGAAGGCGGTCACCGCCAGGCCGGCGGGCGTACGGGGAAGCACCCGCAGCAGCAGGGCGATGAGCAGGTACGCCGCCGCGGTGCCGAGCAGCGCCATGTTGGTGATGTTGAGGCCGAGCATCGCCACGCCGCCGTCGCCGAAGATCAGCGCCTGGACGACGAGGACGACTGCCACGCAGAGTGCGCCGACCCACGGGCCGACGAGCATCGCGGCGAGCGCGCCACCGAGCAGGTGACCGCTGACCCCGGCCGTGAAGATCGGGAAGTTGAGCATCTGGACGGCGAAGATGAACGCGGCCACCAGGCCCGCCATCGGTGCCAGCCGGTCGTCCAGGTCGCGCCGGGCGCGCAGGACGCAGAAGGTGAGCGCGGCAAGTGCGAGTGCCGCGAAGACCCCCGCGACGGGACCGTTGATGATCCCGTTCGAGATGTGCATCGCCAGTGTTTCCACGCGACCTCCCACGCGTCAGCGGACCCGTGCGGGGCCGACGGGGTCAGCCTATTTCCCCAACCTCGTTGTTGCCAGACTCTGGCAACAAGGCATGGCGTTGATCACCTCGGGCTGCCCGGGGCCGCAGCCGCTCGCGCCGGTGGTGCGTCGGCGGCGACGGCACGGCCCGACCCGGCGGTAGGGTCGGGCCATGACCACGCCCGACCGCCTCTCCCCCGGTGACCCCGCCCCCGAGTGGACCCTGCCCACCGACACCGGCGACCAGCTCTCCCTCGCCGACCTGCGCGGCCGCAAGGTCGTCCTGTACGCCTACCCGGCGGCCATGACCCCCGGCTGCACCAAGCAGGCCTGCGACTTCCGCGACTCGCTCGCCTCCCTCCAGGCGGCCGGCTACGAGGTCGTCGGCATCTCCCCGGACAAGCCGGAGAAGCTCGCGAAGTTCCGCGACCGGGACGCGATCACCTTCCCGCTGGTGTCGGACGTCGACAAGGCGGTGCTGACCGCGTACGGCGCGTACGGCGAGAAGCAGCTCTACGGCAAGACCGTGACCGGGGTGATCCGCTCGACCTTCGTCATCGACGGCGACGGCAAGGTCGAACGGGCGCTCTACAACGTCAAGGCCACCGGGCACGTCGCCAAGCTCCGCCGCGACCTCGGCCTGGACTGACCGGGAGCAGCGGAGACGCCCGGGCTCGACACCGTCGTGGCAGGACGCTCTAGACTCAGCGGGTTGGCGGGAGTGGCGTAACGGCAGCCGCGATAGGTTTAGGTCCTATTGTCCGAAAGGGCGTAGGGGTTCGAATCCCCTCTCCCGCACAGGTCAACGAGCACGCGCCCCCGCGCGGTGGTTGTCGGGCGCGTCACGATCCGAGGTCGCGGGCCTGGTCGCCGGGTCAGGATGAGCGGCGTGAGTCTGCGCTTCGTCCTCGACCCCTACCTGACTCCGCGACTGCGCGCCGAGATCGTCGCCCTCTGGACGGACGTCAGCAACGCTGGCGGCGCTGTGGGTTTCGTGCCGCCGGTCACCCCCGCCGACGTCCGTACGGTCGCCGACCCGACCTTCGCGGGCATCGCCGAGGGGCCGGACCGGCTGCTGCTCGGGTACGCGGGTGACCGGCTGGTCGCCATGCTGATCTTCTGCGACAACAGATTCCCGCTGAAGGCGCACTGGTGTGTGCTGAAGCGGGTGATGGTCCACCCGGACACCCAGGGCACCGGGTACGGAGCGGAGTTGATGCGCGAGGCCGACCGGCTGGGTCGGAAGATGGGCCACGAAGCGTTGCACCTGACGGTGCGCGGCGGGTTGGGGCTGGACGGGTTCTACCGCCGCCTCGGGTACCGGGAGATCGGCCGGCTGCCGGGAGCGCTGCGCGTCGCGCCCGGCGACGACCGGGACGAGATCCTGATGTGGCGCGACCTCACACCTACCGGCTGACCGGTCAGCCACACCAGCGGGCGGTCGCCCCGGCCGGGCGGGTGGACGGCGTTTCGGCCGGCGGCGCGCTCGCCACCGCGACCTCGGCCGCGCGGCGGGCCGGCGTCGGCGTACCGGCGGCCCGGGTGGCGGACGGTCGGGCCGAGGCGGACTTCCGCGAACTGGTCGACGGGCCGGGCCCGTACATCCGGACCGCGCTGGTCTGGACCTGGCCGGGCGCCATCCGGATCCCCGAGGCGGTGACCCGGTTGCCGTACACGTCGCTGACCCGGACGCTGAACGGCCCGGCTCCGGCGCCTGAGGGAATCAGCCAGTAGTTGTAGTCCTGCCGGGCTGTCGACCGCCACGGGCCGCTGTCGCCCTGGCGGACCTCGACGGCGCGCAACGGGTTGCCGTGGTTGCCGACCCGGACGGCGAACCAGAACTGCGACGCGCCCTCCTTGAGCCGGAAGGTGAGAGGGCCGGGCAGCGGCGGGTTGACCACCGCGCGGTAGGTGACCGGGACGAGGCCCTGGACCGGGTTGGCGATCCGGGCGAACGCCTCCCGGGACAGGTCGAGATGCCCGGGTTCGCACTCCGGGCACTGGTCCATGATGAGCACCCGGACAGTGCCCTTCGGGCCGGTGACGTCGAGGAATCCGCCGCAGGCGGCGCCCGCCGCGTACTCGCTCGGGCCGAGCGCGACGTAGAGCCGGTTGGCGGGCGCGGCCGGGTTCGAGCAGTTGCCGCCGGCGCCGTTGGAGTCGTAGAAGGTGGCCTTGCCGCTGTGCGTGGCGGTGGCGGTGCCGGTGGGCGGCGCGGCGCCGAGGGTGCGGCCGGCCGCGCAGGCCGGGGCCGAGCCGGAGCGCAGCGCCAGGCTGAGCCCGAGCGTCGCCGCGAGGACCGTGACGCCGGCGGCGACCAGCCAGGACAGCGGACCGGACGAGGTCGCGGGCCGGTCGTCGGGAACCCGGTCCAGGTCGATGTCGATGTCGACGACCGCGGGAGCGCTTCCGTCCGTCACGACGGCGATGGTGCCGGAGGTGTGAGCACCCGGACAAGCGGGCTAAGCCAAAGCTAAGACAGCGTCGACGGACGGTGACCGGGACGTGCCGGCGGCGACAGGCCCGCCGGTCAGGGCTCGACGACCACCCGGTCGCCCACCGCCAGC
This sequence comes from Micromonospora sp. NPDC047521, assembly GCF_055587305.1. NCBI lineage: Bacteria > Bacillati > Actinomycetota > Actinomycetes > Micromonosporales > Micromonosporaceae > Micromonospora > Micromonospora sp. NPDC047521. The sequence continues at coordinate 267,779 of NZ_JBVJGN010000001.1, forward strand.
GGTCCACTGTCGACAGGCACGAGGTGCAGTCCGAACAGGAGCTTCCTGTCGATTCTGCGGTGGCGCGCGAGGGTGCGCAGGGGCTCCTTCGCGCGTACCCCGGTCTCCTGGTCGGTGGTGGTCACCACGCAGCGGTCGCACGGCCCGGCGGCGCGCATCAGCAGGCCGCCGACGCGCAGCGACCGGCCGGCCCAGCCGTCCTCGGCCCAGGCCGGCGCTCCGTCGACCACCAGGTTGGGCCGGAACCGGGTCATCGGCACCGGCTCCTCCCCCGCCTCGGCCAGCCAGCCGTTGAGCGCGTCGAGCGAGGCGGTGTTCGTCAGCAGCAGGGGGTAGGCGTCGGCGAAGCTGACCTGGTCGCCGGTGTCGTACTCACGGCTCCCGGCGGCCAGGTGGCGGGTCGGTCGGGCCAGCCAGACCAGCCGGACCTGCCGGCCGAGCAGCGCGCCGAGCCAGGCGTCGGCCACCGGACCAGCCGCCACGGCGGGGACGGACAGCTCGCGTCCGCGGAAGGTCCGCACCAGCACCTGCTCGCCACCGGCCGGCTCGGGCACGTCGAGGTCGGGCCGCCCGTCGGCGCGCAGCGTCAGACCACCAGGGCGCACGCCTGCGCGCAGGTCGACCAGCCGGGTCGTCTCCCGCTGGGTGACGCCGACGCCGTCGGCGTCCACCACCATCCAGCGCCGGTCGCCGGCCAGGCCCCACGCCTGCACCAACGCGCCGTCGTGGTCGACCCGGTGACAGCCCTTGACCGGGTACGTGTGGATCGAGCTCAGCCGCACCCGGCTACCATGCCACGCCGATGCCGTCGCCCGGATACCAGTGGTCGGCCGGGCTCTCCCGGTAGGCGAGGAACCGTCGGCCGGTGCGCTCGGCGTGCTCGGCGAGCACGTTGGTGCTTGTGACGTTGTCGGTGAGCAGGATCGCTCCGGGGGCGAGCTTCGGCTCCACCACGTCGAACTCGCGCTTCTCGTGGGCGCGGCTGTGGTCGCTGTCGTGCAGGAACAGGTCGACCTGCCGGTCGAGTGCCCCGATCGAGGTGATCGAGTCGCCGATCACCAGGTCGACGACCTCGGACCAGGGCGCGCCGGCGGCGAGGTAGCCGGCCTCCGGGTTGATGTCCAGCGAGGTGACCCGACCGGGGTGCCCCTCCTGCGCGTTGCGCAGCAGGGCGGCGGCCAGGACGCAGGTGCCCAGCCCCTTGTCGACGCCTGTCTCGACCACGTGCGCGGGTCGGGTGGCGCGGACGATCGCGTACCAGCCGACCCGGCGGGCGTAGCGCACGCGCCTGTCGGCGAGGCCACGGCGGGCGGCGCCTGCGGTGGCCCGCTCGATGTGCTCGCGCAGCGCCTGGTCGGACTCGATCTCGTCGATCCACGCGCGGACCTGCTTGACCGGCTGGTCGCAGACCACGCTGACGAACCAGGCCAGGTGCTGGCGGCTGAGCTTGGTCAGCTCGTACGTGTAGTTGTGGTGCTCGCGGGACGTCACCAGCCAGCGGGCGGAGACGCGGAGCACGCGCGCGTCGTGGCGGGCGACCCGGGCGAACCGCTTGGGGAAGGCGGCGACGGGCGCGAGAGGCGTACGGGCGATGGCCCGGCGCAGCTTCGATGGATCCACGGCTGTTTCATACCAGTTCCGGGGCACCACTTGTCGGAAAAAGATTTCAGTCGTCAAACGGACCCATGTGGACCGCCTCCGGGGTACGTGAGCGGCACCCGCGATCAGTAGCATCGGAGTTCATGCGGTATCGCCAGGGGGACGCGGAGCCCGAGACCCAGTTCATCGAGGCACAGCCACCATCGGAGCCGACGCCTGTGGCGCCACCGAAGCGTCGCCGGTGGAAGAAGACCCTGCTGATCACCCTCGCGGTTCTGGTGCTGCTCGCCGGTGGCGGCGTGCTCGCCGGAGGGCTCTACTACCGTTCGGTGAACAACGGGATCGAGCGTGTGGACGCCTTCGACGGCGTACCGGAGGCCGATCGCCCGCCGGTGGTCGAGAAGGCCAAGGGCGCCATGAACATCATGATCCTGGGCAGCGACTCGCGGGACCCGGAGAGCGACTCGGGCTCCCGGACCGACACCATCATCCTGGCCCACATTCCGAAGGACCACTCCAGCGCCCAGCTCATCTCGATCCCCCGCGACACCTGGGTGAACGTGCCGAAGTCGCCGCAGGGTCGCGGCGGACGGGACGCGAAGATCAACGCGTCGTTCGCCTGGGGTGGGATTCCGCTGATGGTGCAGACGGTGGAGAAGTTCACGGGCGTCCGCGTCGACCACGTCACGATCGTCGACTTCGGCGGTTTCAAGGAGATCGTGGACGCCCTGGGCGGCATCGAGGTGGACGTCGAGAAGGGCTTCACCACGCTGTACGCGCTCAACGGCAGCCGGACGTTCGCCGCCGGTCGACAGCGGATGGACGGCGCCGCGGCTCTCGACTACGCCCGGGAACGCCACGCCTTCGCCGACGGCGACTTCGCCCGCATCCGGCATCAGCAGCAGGTCATCAAGGCGATCCTGGACAAGGCCGCGTCCGGTGGCACGCTCGCCAACCCGGCCAAACTCAACTCGTTCGTCAAGGCGACGGCGGACGCGGTGGCGGTGGACAAGTCGCTGAACCTGCTGGATCTGGCCACCGACCTTCGGGAGCTGCGCAGCGGCAACCTGACGTTCCTGACCTGCCCCACGAAGGGCACCGGAACGATCGGCGGCGAGAGCGTGGTCCTGGCCGACAAGGAGAAGGCCGCACGGGTCTTCGAGGCGGTCCGGAGCGACAACGTGCCGGAGATTCTGTCCGCCGCGCAGTAGTGCCCGCCGACCACGGTGGCGTGTCCCGGCCGAGCTGACGTTGGGTAGCCGTTCTGGTCGCGGTCTCCACACGGGCGATCACGGGGAGGTTCACAGTGTCAAGCCAGCCGACGACCAGCCCATCCCCCGTGCCCCAGACCCGGCAGCCGGAGACCGGGGCGGAGCCGGCCGGCCTGAGCACCACGGCCGTCCTTCCGTACGCCCGTTCCCGCACGTCGTCGCGTACCCGGTGCCTGCGGGCATGGATGGTGACCGCCCCCGTTGACGTCGTCGCACTCGTCGCCCCGCTGGCGCTGAGCCACGACTACTGGAAGGGCACACTGGCGAACGCCGCGCTGACGGTGGCCCTCTTCGCGGCCGGGGGCCTCTACCGGCCGCGCCGGCACGTGAGCATCCTGGACGAGCTGCCCGTCCTCTGCGGGCGCCTGCTGGCCTCCGCCGCGATCGTGGCGATCATCGCGGCGGAGCGTCACTCGTCGGTGACCTACGTGGGCGGGTTCATGAGGGGTGTCGCGCTGTCGGCGGGCCTCGTGATCCTCGGGCGGGCGGCCAGTCGGGCGTTCACCGTCCTGTCCCGCAAGCGTCGCTGGGCGGAGCACAACGCGATAATCGTCGGCGGTGGGCCGATCGGCGTCGAACTCGCCCGCCTGCTGCGCCGCTACCCGCAGTACGGCCTGCGGTTCGTCGGCTGCGTCGACGCCCCGTCCCGTCAGGACACAGTGGTGCTGCCGTTGAGCGGCACCCTCTCCGACCTCGAACACCTCGTCCGGTTGCTGGAGTGCGAGGTGCTCGTCATCGCCGATCCGGACTGCCACGAGTCCACGCTGATGGAGACCCTGCTGCGTCCCCACAGCTCCCGATGCGACCTCTGGGCGGTGCCCCGCCTGTGGGGGTCCCGCTCGCACAGCGGCTACCCCGACCACATCGGAGCGTTCCCGATCGTCAAGATCAGGGACATCGCGCTCACCGGACCCCGCTGGGCGATCAAGAGGGCTTCCGACATCGTGTTCGCGGCGTTCGCCCTCATCCTGTTGAGTCCGCTGCTGCTGCTCTGCACGATCGCCACGTTCGTCGACGGCGGCCCGGGGATCTTCTTCCACCAGGAGCGGATCGGCAGGTACGGCAAGCCGTTCAACGTCGTCAAGTTCCGGACCATGCGGCCGGTGAACGAGCACGAGTCGCAGACCACCTGGTCGATCGCGGACGACCACCGGGTCGGGCCGATCGGCCGGTTCCTGCGCCGGACCTCACTCGACGAGTTGCCCCAGCTGTGGAACATCCTTCGCGGCGACATGAGCGTGGTAGGTCCCCGGCCGGAGCGGCCGTACTTCGTCGAGAAGTTCTCCGCCGAGTACCCGACCTACGCGGCACGGCACCGCGTCCCCGTCGGGCTCACCGGCCTCGCGCAGGTCAGCGGCCTGCGGGGCGACACTCCGATCTCGGACCGGGCCCGGTTCGACAACTACTACATCGAGAACTGGTCACTGTGGTTGGACGTCAAGGTGGTGCTGCGTACTGTCGCGGAGGTGTTCCGTGGCGGCGGGCGTTGACGATTCGGGGGCTGCGGTCGGCCACCCGGGCGATTGCAGGCGCGGCGGCCGTCCGGTAGAAATCACCAGCGGCGCACGACTCGTCGCACTGCGCGTATCGCAATATGGGGGGCGAAACGGCGTGTCGCTGGTCAAGGCCGCTCCGCCGTCACCGGGCGCTGACACGACACAGTCCCCCGGCCGGCGCGCGGCTGATCTGTTCCGGCGGCTCGTCGCACCCGAGCGTCTCTACATCGGCGCTCTCGGCCTGACCGGCCTGGCCGCAGTGCTGTCGGTGGCGCTGCCGGCGGCGGAGCGCGGCGAACTCTCCGCGAACATGGTCAGCGCGACGCTCGGCGCGGCGATAGGTGGTCTGTCGCTCGACACCTTCCTGCTCTCCCGCCCCGGGGGCTGGGTGTTCTCCCGTGGCCGTCGGTGGGTTCTCGCCATGGTGGGGGCGTCGATCGTGCTGTCCGCGGTGGCCGCCGGACTGCTCACCGCAGTGGCCGGCATCGGCAGCTACCTGGTCGGGGTCGGGTCGGCCGTGGGTCTGACCATCTTCAACACGGTCTCGTCGATCGCGTTGCGGCGCAGGAGCTTCCTGCTCGTCTACTCGATGCGCGCGGCGAGCGGGGCGGTTCTGGTCGGCGGCTACGTCGCCCTCTATCTCGCCGGGCAGCTGGACGGCGGCCTGTGGAGCACGGTGTGGCTCGCTGTGCAGTGGCTCAGCGCGCTGGCCGTGTGCGCCCTGGTGCTGGGCATGGCCCGGCGGATCGGGCCGACGCCGACGCCGCAGGCCACCGTGTCGGACTACCGGGCCGACCTGGCCGCCGTCGGCAACCTCCACCTCGGGATCTTCGCCCAGATGATGACGCTCCGGTTCAACCAGATCCTGGTGGCCAGGTTCGTCGGCGCCGGACCACTCGGCGTCTACGCCCTGGCCGTCGCCGCGTTGGAGTTCGCGCAGGCGGGCGCCGTCGTACGCGCGCAGCGGATCCTCGCCGACCGGGACGGCGCCGACGGGCCCGACCCCACCCGGGCCGTGGTCAGGGCGGCCCTGCCGATCGCACTGGCGGCTGTGCTCGGGCTCGCCGTGCTGGGCTACCTGCGGCCGGAGTACCGGCACGCCTGGGTTCTCGGCCTCGTCCTGCTGCCCGGTTCGCTCGCCACCGCCGCCGGTAAGAGCTGGAGCGCCCTGCTGCTGAAGAAGCGGGGCGAGCGGGCGACAACGGTCGTCGCCATGATCACCCTCGCGGTCGCGATCCCCGCCTACTTTGCGATCATCCCGTGGGCCGGCGTCATCGGCGCGGCCCTCGCCTCGACGCTCGCCTACAACGTTCACGCGTTCGCCTCCCGAGCGGGCCTGCGACGGGCGCAGTCACCCGACCGAGGGACGGTTTGACATGGATGTCTCGATCGTTGTCCTCGCGTGGGAGGACGTCGAGCGCACCCGCGCCTGTGTCCTGTCGCTGCCCCCGGAGGCGGAGATCGTCGTCGTGGACAATGGCAGCTCCACGCCCGTGCGGGAGGCCCTGAGCGGGTTCTGCGCCGAGCGCGGCGTCAGGTACGTGCAGTCCGGCTCGAACCTCGGGTACGCGCGGGGGATGAACCTCGGCGTACGTCACACGACCCGGGCGAACCTGATCCTCTCCAACAACGACATCGTCGTGCACGCCGACGCGGTCACCAGGCTGGTGGCCGCCCTAAACGACCCGAGCGTGGGTGCCGCGTTCCCCGGTGTGCTGACCCCGGCGGGTGTGTCCCAGACCGAGGGCGGGCGGTTCCTCAGCATGGGCGTCGGCTTCGCCCATGCCACCGGGTTGAGCCTCGTGCTGCCGAACCTGCGGATCGTCGCGCCGCCGGAGAAGGCCGACTGGATGACCGGCCCCTTCGTCGCCCTGCGCCGCAGCACCTTCGACGCGATCGGTGGCGTCGACGAGACGTCCTTCTTCTACTCCGAGGACATGCGGCTCTGCTGGGCGGTGCGCCAGCAGGGCTTGCGGCTGGCGTACGTGCCGGACGCCGTGGTCACGCACGAGGACGACGCGACAGCCAAGCGGCGCTGGTCCGACGAGGAGATCTCCCAACGCCGTACCCGGGAGTTCATCCGGGCCAGCCGGGACATGGACGGCCGACGAGGCCGAATCGCCACGACGGCGTACGTGTGCGGGGTGCTGCTGCGCGCCGCTGTGGGCGGTAACCCGGTCCGCCGCGCCATCGCCCGTGGCGCCGTCGAGGGGCTGCGTGCCTCGTGAAGGTGTTGTTCGTGTGCACCACCGGCGGCTCCGGCCGGCGGCAGCTCGGCGGCGCCGAACGCATCCTCACCGAGATCATTCCAGCGCACGCCCGGACGGGCGTCGACGTCGTCGCCGCGACCTCCGACGACGAGGTGGGCGGCGCGCTGCGCGACGCAGGTGTGCCGTGGACCGGGCTCGGCGCGACGAGCCGGATCGACCTGTCGTACGCCCGCGAGATCCGCCGCCTGGTGAACGAGGTGCGGCCGGACGTGGTCTGCGCCCACCTGCTGTCCGCCGCGATGCACTGCCGAGCGGCGCTGAGCATGGAGCGTCACCGGACCCCGCTCGTCGTCACCCTGCACAACAGCCTCTGGCAGTACCGGGACACCGCCGGGTCGCTGCGGCAGAAGGCCCTCATCCAGTCCAACATCACGCTGGACCTGGCGATGCGTCGCGTGCGACCGCACGCCACCGTCGCGGTGTCCGAGTTCGAGGCCACCGAGCTGCGCGAACGCGGCCGGGTCACGAACATCCACCTGATCCCCAACCCGCTGCCCGCCACCTGGCCGGCCCCGAAGCCCGCGCACCCGCCGGAGCCGGGTCGACGACCGGTGGTCGGCTTCCTCGGCCGGTTGGAGCAGGAGAAGGGCGCGGACCTCCTGCCGGAGATCGCCGCACTTCTGCCGGATGTGGACTTCACGGTCGCCGGCACCGGCTCACTGCCGATCGCCGCCCGGCCGAACCTCAACCTCGTCGGCCGGGTCACGGCCGCGGATTTCCTCGAACGGATCGACTGCCTCGTGGTGCCCTCCCGGGTCGAGTCGTTCGGGCTCAGCGCCCTGGAGGCGCTCAGCCTGGGCGTACCCGTGGTGCACACCGGGGCCGGCGGTCTGGCCGAGGTCACCAGGCACGCCACGGGCACCCTGGCGTTCCGGGCGGACCTCGCGCCCGCCGCGCTGGCCGGGGCGATCCGAGAGGCCGTCGACCGCCGGTCGGTCGACGATGGACAGCGGGTGGCCGAGTGGTACGCCCATGAGTACGCCTTCGATCGGTGTGTGGAGCGGTGGCAGAGCTTGTACAGGTCCCTTCGGTGACCACGACGACCAGCAACAGCAACAGCGGGAGCGACCGGAACCGGATGCTTGTGCTCTGGGCGGTCGCACTGGCCGTCGTCGTGGCGGTGTTCATCTGGCACACCGGGTTCGGTGTCGCGGCCGCATTCCTCGCGGTGGCGGCCCTGATCTTCCGTGCCCATACCTGGCTCGCCATCTGCACGGCCGCGTGGGGCTTCGTCTTCCTCGCCGTGCTCACGATCCCGGGCCCGTACGACTCGCCGGCGGGCCGCGCCGCGGTGCCGATCCTGGGCCTCTACGCGGCCTGCTTCCTGCTCGCCTGGTATCTCGGGCGTCGGCTGGCGGCCGGCCGGTTCCGGTTCACCAGGTCGACGAGCAGGCCGGCGACGGACGTCGAGACGCCTCCGGACGCGGAGCCCACCGACGTCGAGCCCACCGACGTCGAGTCGACGCGGGCCGAGTTGCGCTGGCCCTCGGAGAAGCGACTGCGGGTCCTCGTTCTCTTCATGCTCCTGCTCGCCGTTCTCGGCGCGATGCTGAAGTTCCGCGGTCAGGTGCCGCCGCTGTTCGCCGACAACCCGGACGCCGCCCGCGAGGTGCTGCGACTGCGCTCCAACCTGGTGACCGGGCTGCTCTCGGAGTTCTGGGGCCTCGGACTGGCGATCTCGCTGCTGCGGGCGCTCACCGGCAAGGCGCGGGGACGGTGGATGTACATCCTCCTGGTCGTCGTCTTCGGGTTCGGAGCGGCACTCGGGGCGAGCAAGAACTCGGTCCTGCTGGGGGTCGTCCCCGCGCTGGTCGCCGCCCTGTCGGTGCGCCGCTCGGCGACCATCAGCCGGAAGAACCGGCTGCGCGTGTCGGCGGTGGTCGTGGTGATCGGGGCCGTCGCGGTGGGTGCGGCGGTCTTCCTCGGCGGTCAACGGACCCTCGCCGGCACCGGCCAGTTCGAGGACCAGTTCCGGGCGCAGTACGGGGCCAGCCCGCTCTACGCCAGCGTCGGCTCCCTCGATCTGTCCCTGAGCTCGTCGGCCGAGACGTTCGGACGGCTCTGGGAGGTACGGGAGCAGCATCCGCCGACCTGGGGCCGGTACACGGTGACGTTCACCGGGTCGGTGGGCGAGCGGCTGTTCGGCCCCGCCGACATGTACGCCATCACGGCCGGTCTCAGCAAGCCGTTCTACATGAACACCGCGACGTTCGTGGCGATACCGCTGCTGGACTACGGACCGATCGGCGCGATGTTCTTCCTGGGCCTGCTGGGTCTCTGCGTCGGGCTCGTCGACCGTCGACTGGCGTTCAGTTGGAGCCCCGCGCATCACCTGGCCCGGGCGTTCGTCATCTACCTCGCCACCTTCGGCGTCTACGAGCTCTATCCGGTGGTCCAACCGTTCTGGCTCGCCCTGGGGCCCGGTCTCATTGCCCTGTACCTGCTCAGCAAGCCGATGAGGTGGGTGCCGGTGTGGATGAAACGCTGACGGTCGTCACCGTCCTCTACCGGTCGAGCGACATGCTCACCCAGACGTTGCCGACCTGGGTACGCAGCGCCGAAGGGCTGCCGGTGCGGTTCGTCTTCGCCGACAACTGGCCGCAGGACGGCTGCGAGAAGGTCATCGCCGGGTGGCTCGACCAGGAGCGGTACGAGTACCTGCCCGACTCGTCGAACCCGGGCTTCGCGGCGGGCTGCAACCTGGCGGTGGCGGCCGCGAGCACGAGCCACGTGCTGCTGCTCAACCCCGACGTGTGGCTGCCCGAGGACGCGCTGGCCCGGGTGTGCGCCGCCGTCGCGCGGGATCCTGCCGTACCGATCGCCGTCGGCCTGGCCATGCACGGTGGACGGTACGTCGGCATCGACGTCAACCCGATCTCACTCTTCATCGACCGGAACGCGACCGCGTCGCGGGGGCCGCTCGGCCCGTCGGGTGGCGCGGCCGTGTTCCCGACCGAGCTGTTCCACCGCTTCGGCGGGTTCTACGAGCACCTCTTCGCGTGGGGCGAGGACGCCGACCTCGCGTACCGGCTGTACGCGTCGGGTCTGCGGACCCGCGCGCTGGACCTCGTCCTGCCCCACGCCGGTGGGCACAGCGTCGAGGGCGACACCAGGCTCCAGGGCTTCCGGGCGTACCTGCTCGCCCGCAACCGGCTTCTGGTCGCGGCACGGACCTTCACCTGGCCGCTCATGCTGCTCGCCCTTCCGGTACTGGCCCTGGCGCATCTCGCGCTCGCCGCCCGCCGGGTCCGCCAGGGCCTGCTGTGGCCGTTCCTGCGGGGCGTCGGGCGGGGTCTGGTGGAGAGCCGGGCCGCCCGTCGGCAGTGGGACGGCCGGCGGTTCGGGTTCGCAGCCCTGTACGGCTATCTGAGAATTCGGAGAGCCTGATGACCGCACAGCACTGGAGCGTCGTCACTGTCACCTACAACTCGGCGGACACCCTGCGCCGGTGTTGGGCGGGCGCGGCCCGGCCGTACGAGTGGATCGTTGTGGACAACTGCTCCGCCGACGATTCCGCAGCCGTCGCCGAGGAGTTGGGTGCCCGGGTGGTCCGACTGCCGGCGAACGTCGGCTTCTCCCGGGCCAACAACGTAGGTGTACGGGAGGCCACCGGCGACTACGTCCTGTTCGCGAACCCGGACCTGGAGGTCCAGCCGGACGGCCTCACCGCGCTGCGGCGTCACCTCGACGCGCACGGTGGCCTGGTCGCACCCCAGTTGCTCTCGTCCGAGGGCGACGCGCAGCCCAACGGCCGGGGATTCCCGTACGCCACGGCGAAGCTGGGCAACCGGAAGGTCTGGCCGCTGTCCCGGATGCACGCGGGGTACCGGGTGGTGGCGCGGCCCGGCGAGGCCGTGTACGTCGCCTGGGTGATGGGCGCCGCCGTCGCCGCCCGCACCGGCGACTTCCGGGCGATCGGCGGGTGGAACGAGCGTTTCTTCCTGTACTACGAGGACCACGAACTCGGGCTGCGGGCGTGGCGGCACGGCCTTTGCGTGGCACTGCTCGGTGACGTCCGCTGGACCCACCACTGGGCGCGTGCGACGAACACGTTCCAGTGGTCGCACGCCCACACCCTGGAGTTGCGCAGCGCCAGGACCTTTTTCGGCATGTTCCCCGAGTTCCTTGTCGGGTTGCCCCGGGCCGCACGCCGGCACGGACGGGCCGCACGCCTGATCGGATCACCGGTGCCGGCCCGGCCGGACGCGGGTGGGCGGCCGGTGCCGTCGCCGGCCGGCCCGGCGGGAGCGGGCTAGCTGAGGCGGTTGTCATCGCTCCCACTTCCGAAGCGCGCGGGCGCGGCCTCAGGTACCAGCGGTCCAGGCACGACGCTCGACCGTTCCGCACTCCCAGGATGGACATCAGGGTGGTCGCACAGCTGGCGCGCGTGAGCCGTCGCGTCGTGCGGCCGGCTCCCGCTGCCCGCCGCCGTCCGCCGCGCGCCGACTGGATCGCCGTGGCCGTGCTGCTCGCGTTCCTCCCTGTCGTCCACGACATTCCGACGATGCTCACGGCCCCCTACTGGCTCGACGAGGCGTGGGTGGCGCTCTCGGTCCGATTCCCGCTCACCGATCTGCCGGTGGCCACCTCGTCGACCCCGCTGGGCTGGACCTTTCTGCTGCGACTCATCCCGGACTCCGACGACCTGCGGGTGGTCCCGCTCCTCTTCCACGGGCTCTCCGTCGGCCTGGCGTACGCGCTCGGGCGGCTGCCGCGGTGGCCGAGCCGGCGGCTGGGGGTCGTGGCGGGCCTCGTCGCCGGAGCGGCGGTGCTGCTCCTGCCGGCCCAGCAGGTCCGGCACGATCTCAAGCAGTACTCTGCCGACGCGGCCGTGGCGGTCGGCCTGCTCGCGCTCACCGCGTGGACGGAGCAGTCCTGGTCGCGCCGGCGGCTCGGCGCGATCGCGGCCACGGTCGGTGTCGGAATGCTGCTCAGCCACGTGACCGCCATTCTCGCCCCGTGCGTGTTCGGTGGACTGCTCCTGGTCACCGCCCTGCGGCGGCAGTGGGACCGGGTCGCCGAGGTGGTGGTGGTCGGGTTCGTCGCGGCCTGTGCCGCGACGACCGTCTACCTGGCGATCTCGGCGCGGGCCCGGACCGACGCGATGCGACACTTCTGGGCCGCCAGCTTTCCCCAGGTCGACGAGCTGCCCGACTATCTCGCGGACCGCGCCGACGACCTCACGCCGATCCTCGGCGCTCCCGTCCTGCTCGTCGTCGCTCTGGTCATCGTCGGCGCCGTGACGCTCGGGAGGCGGGGTCGGCCCGCGACCGCCGCCGCGGTGGGTCTGCTGCCGGTCACGGTGGTCATCCTCGGCGTCACGAAGGTGTATCCACTGCTGGATCCGCGCACCTCGCACTTCTTCTTCGTCACGTCGGCGGCGGTGGCGGGCATCGGCGTCGTCGGCGCGGCGAACTCGGCAGCCCGGCTCGCCGGCCGCGCACTGCCCCGCACGCCCTCCACGGTCGTGACCGCTGTGGTCTGCGCGATCCTGCTCGGGGTGTTCGGCCTGCACAACGGCTCCTGGTACCGGTTCGACGGAGACGAGCCGGGACTCGAACGCACCCCGGTCACCATGATGGACGTCCGATCGGCGACGGAGTACGTGAACTCCCACCGGTCGAGGAACGACGTGGTCGTCCTGAACCACTCGGCGTGGTACGGCTTCGCGTTCTACTCCCGGCGCGACGAGGTCGACCTCGTGGCGCCCTTCGGCAACACGGTCGGCTGGTGGGTAGAGATGCCCACCCGGTCGGACGTCGTCATGGCCCCCGGAACGGACGTGGCGGGCATCCGTCTCGGCGTCGACGAGGCGCTGAGGTTGGCCGGTCAGCGCGGCGGCGCGCGGATCTGGCTGATCCGGTCGTACGTCAGCGCCGAGGAGGCCGTCGCATGGCAGACGGTGCTGGCCGACTACCGCGTGGAACAGGTGACCGGCGGGATCGAGCCGGTCTTCGTGATCAGCGAACGATGAACGATTCCGCGCCGCACCTCCCAGCCACCCGACATCGACAGTTGGACGGACGCATGCAGACAGCCGAGCAGGACAGCCGCGAATCCGCTGCTGACGCGGAACCGACACCTGCGGACGGGGACACCTCGCGCGAACGGGTCACCGCGGTTCCCGCCGACCGGCTCCGGGTCCGGATCGGGTCGACGTACCGGGAGGTGGTCGCACGATCTCCCGGGCCGGCGGCGCTCGCCTGGTTCGGGCTCACCATCCTCATCGCGGGCGTTCCGTCCACGCTGATGCCCGCGCCTGGTTTCGACCCGAGCTGGCAGGCGGGCATCGGTTTCGCGGTCTCCGACAACCTGCGGTTCGGTAGGGACATCGTCTTCAACTACGGCCCGTGGGGTTTCCTCGACTGGCCGCAGCATGTCAGCCGACCGCAGGCCGTGCTGGGTTTCCTGTTCTCGATGACGGCGGTGGTCGTCCTCTACTGGGCCATCCACCTCTGCGTCAGGCTCCGGTTGTCCGCAGGCGTCGCCGGCCTGATCGCCTTCGCCGTCACTGTCGCCAGCGGGCCGGCCGGGCCCGGCGGCCGGCTCGTCTACGCCGGCCTGCTGTTCGCTCTCCTGACGCTGCACGAGCGGACGACCACGAGGACGACCGGCTGGCGGGGCGCCTTTCCGACCGTGTTCCTCACCGCCGTCGGGGCCCTGCTGCTCCAGGTCAAGTTCTCCGAGGGTGTGGTGCTGCTGGTCCTGGCCGGCCTCGTCGCGGTGGGCGTCGGGTCGATCAGGGAGCTGATCCGCGGCACCGGGGCATGCCTGGCCACGTTCGTGGTGACGTTCCTGGCGCTGTGGCTCGCCGCCGGGCAACGAGTCACCGACATCGTGCCCTGGGCCCGCGGCTCCCAGGAGATCTCCAGCGGCTACCAGGAGGCCCTCGCCATCGAGCAGGGCGAGTATGTCGTCGGGTACCTCGTGGCGGGCGTCCTCGCAGTCATCGTCGGCGTCCTTGCCCTGCGCGGGGCCCTGCGACACCGGGCCGTCGCGACGGCCGCGGTCGTCGTGGTCTCGGTAGTCATGCTCGGGTTCGGCTTCAAGCACGGGTTCACCAGGCACGACCCGGCGCACGAGATCTCGTTCTTCCTGGCCGCTGGGTTCCTGCTCATCGGTTTCGCCACCTGGGTACGACGTCCCGCGATCGTGGTGGCGGCCGCCACCACGGCGTTCCTCATGGCACCGTCCAGCCTCGCGAACTACGACCCGTTCCTGGCCCGCAACCAGTGGAGGACCGGCACCGAACTGCTGGTCAACAACGAATACCGGCTGACCTCGGTCGAGGCCGCCCGCGCTCGGGCCCGCGACACCTACCGGCTGCCGGAGAACATCCTCAGCGACCTCCGTGGCCGTCAGGTGCACGTCGACCCGGCCGAGCTGACGTTGCACTGGGCCTACGAGTTGGACTGGCGTCCCGTGCCTGTGTTCCAGTCGTTCTCGGCGTACACGCCGTACCTGGACGAACTCAACGCCGAGGCGCTCGTCGCCGCGCCGGCCGACCAGGTCGTGCTCCAGGAGACCACAGTCGGCATCGACGGCCGCAACATCCGCTGGGACACGCCCCGCTACCTGCTCGCGCTGGCCTGCAATTATCGGGTCGGCGCCCGCGCCGAACGGTGGTCGGTGCTGCACCGCGGCCAGAACCGGTGCTCGGCACCGCAGACCACCCTCACCCAGCAGGTGACCGCCGGCACGCCCGTCGCGGTGCCGCAGGTCGGGCCGGGTGAGGTTCTCGTCGCCCGCTACCGGCCCGAACCGAGCTCGATGCTGGCCTCGGTGGTCCACCTCGGTCTGAAGGACTGGTCACCGATCCAGGTCGGCACCGACGACGGGACCTTCCGACTGCCGGAGGCACTGACCGACGGCCCGCTGCTGGTCTCTCTCCCCGCCGAACTGGCGTGGCAGGCGCCCTTCGACGCCTTCCACTACCGCCAGCTCACCTTCAACCGCGCCGGTACCGTCGAATTCCAGGTCATCAGCGTGCGGTGACCAGGTGACGACGGGTCAGCTGCCGCGCCGCCACAGGTCGCGCAGCGCGTCCCAGTTGCCGGCGATGCCGTCCTCGCACAGCGCCTCGATGTAGGTAACGGCAGGGGAATCGTCCCGATCCCACCAGATCCCGCACATCGTCCGGCCATCCTCCAGCTTGAACGCGTACTCGAGATAGCTGCCGGGCGCACCTGTCACGTTCCCGTTCGTACGCGTCGCCTGGCGCACTCCCGGCGCCAGCGCGCCCGCTGCGAGGTTGAGCTGGAGGCGGAAAGTCCGCGCCGCGTCCTTCTCCTTCGCCCCCGCGTAGATCACGAAGTGCAGGAACGCGCCGCCGAAGTGGCAGAAGACGTGCCGCTTCTCGTCGGCCTGCAGCTTCGGGGCGCCCAACTCGTCGTAGGCCGCGCAACCGCCCGCCTGCGCCAGCCAGGGCTCGCCCAGCGGCGCCAACTCACCCTGGAACTTGGCCTTGTTGATGGACATCTGCGTCGTCTCGAACGGCCCGAGGGTGGCCTCGGCCGTCGGGGTGGGCTTGTCGTCGCCGCCACCGCTGCTGCCGATGAAGAAGCCCGCGGTGCCGGCGACCAGGGCGAGCACCAGCCCGCCCGCGACAAGGACCCAGTTCGGCCGCTTCGGCTTGCGGGCCACCGGCGCGATCCGCCGACCACCTGAGGTCGAGAGTGGATCGAACGGCGGGACCGACGGGCCGCTGTCGGCGTACGCCGGGGACTGCGGGGCGGCGGAGACGGGCGTGGGCGTGGCAGGTGCCGGCGAGGCGGGCGCGGCCGAGACCTGTTGCGGGGCGGCGGACACCGGCTGCGCGGACGCCGACACCGGCTGGCCGGAGACCGGGGACATGTGCACCGCCCACGGGAGCTGCGGCTTCTCCGACACCAGCTCGGGGGTCTGGGACTGCGGCGGCCCGCTGGCCTGCTGCGGCACACCGGACACCGGCGCGGTGGGCGGCGCGGAGGTGGGCGGGGCCGAGGTGGGCGGCGCGGAGACCGGCAGGTCGGACACCGGCTGGTAGTCCATGCCGAGGCTCTGGAAGAGCCGCTGCGGCGCGTGCCCCTCCTCGGCCCGGTAGGCGACCCACGGGTGGGCGGCGGTCAGGTCGGCGTCCGCGTAGCGGTGACCGCCGGCCGCCTGGGCCAGTGCGTTGGCCGCGTTGCCGAAGGCCACCCGCCAGCGCTCGTCGGACGCGGCGACCCCGTCCAACACGGCCACGGTGGCGAACTGCCCCTGCCCGTCCACCGCGGCCCAGGCCTTACCGACCTGACACGCGCCCAACATGTGGGTGTACCTGTAAGGGCTCTCCGGCTGCATGCCACTCCTTAGCTCAACCGCCGTGGATCCTACAGAGGTGGCGCCATCTCAGCGCCCCGCCGGTCGGCGGAGCGACAGGTGGTGGGACGGGTGGACCCTTGCCCCCTGAAAGTTTTCATGCATAGAGTCACGCTGTGAATGAAGGAGCGTCGGTCGAGCAGGTGCTGGACCTGTTCGACGGAGTGCGGCTCACCCCCACCCAGCGGCGGATCGCCCACTGCCTCGTGCAGCACGCGCCGGCCGTGGCGTACCTGTCGGCGGCCGAGGTCGCCGAACTGGCAGGGGTTAGCCAGCCGTCGGTCACCCGGTTCGCCGTCGCGCTCGGCCACGACGGCTATCCGGCGTTGCGCCGCCGGCTGCGCGACCTGACCGCCGCCGCCGGCCCGCCGGTGGACGCCGGCAACGAGCTCCAGCAGGCGGTACGCGCCGAGATGGGCAACCTGGACCGGCTGGCCGGACAGCTCGCCGACCGGGACCGGATCGCCGAGACCGGCCGGCTGCTCGCCGCCAGCCGCCCGCTGCCGGTGCTCGGCCTGCGCGCCGCCGCGCCGCTGGCCGCGTACTTCGCCTACTTCGCCGCCAAGGTCCACCCGGACGTACGGGTCCTCGACGACGCGGGCAGCCTGCTCACCGACCGCCTGGAACAGGCCGCTGAGGCGGGCGCGTCCGCACTGCTCGCCTTCGTGCTGCCCCGCTATCCCCGGGAGACGCTCGACGCGCTGCGCGAGGCGCGCGCCGCCGGGCTGACAGTGGTGGCGATCACCGACTCGCCGGTGAGCCCGGCCACCGAGCACGCCGACGTGGTGCTGCCCGCGGCTGTCGGCGCGCAGCTCGTCTTCGACCTGCACACCGCCCCGATGACCCTGGCCATGGTGCTGTTGCAGGCGATCTGCGACGCCGCGCCGGCCGACACCCAACGCCGACTGGAGGCGTTCGAAGCCTCCGCGGCCCGCCGACAGTTGTTCCTCGGATGACCGGAGGAGACCAGAGATGACCCAGCCCGTCCGTGCCGCACGGGGCAGCCAGCTCACCGCCCGGGGCTGGCCGCAGGAGGCCGCCCTGCGGATGTTGATGAACAACCTCGACCCCGAGGTGGCCGAACGCCCCGACGACCTGGTCGTCTACGGAGGCACCGGCAGGGCCGCGCGGGACTGGCCGTCGTACCACGCGTTGGTCCGTACGCTCACCGACCTGCGCGAGGACGAGACGATGCTCGTGCAGTCGGGCCGCCCGGTGGGTGTCATGCGCACGCACGAGTGGGCGCCCCGCGTGCTGCTGGCCAACTCGAACCTGGTCGGCGACTGGGCGACCTGGCCGGAGTTCCGCCGCCTCGAACAGCTCGGCCTGACCATGTACGGGCAGATGACAGCCGGTTCGTGGATCTACATCGGCACCCAGGGGATCCTCCAGGGCACCTACGAGACGTTCGCGGCGGTAGCCACCAAACGGTTCGGGGGCAGCCTGGCGGGCACGCTGACGCTCACCGCCGGCTGCGGCGGGATGGGCGGCGCGCAGCCCCTAGCCGTCACCATGAACGACGGCGTCTGCCTGATCGTGGACGTGGACCGGACCCGCCTCGACCGGCGGGTGCACGACCGTTACCTGGACGAGGTCGCGGACTCCCTCGACGACGCGGTCGAGCGGGCCCTCGCCGCGAAGCGGGACCGGCGGGCGCTGAGCGTCGGCGTGGTGGGCAACGCCGCCGAGGTCTTCCCCGAGCTGCTCAGCCGGGGCGTGGAGATCGACATCGTGACCGACCAGACAAGCGCGCACGACCCACTGGCGTACCTGCCGGTGGGCGTGGAACTGGCCGACGCCCGCGACTACGCGGCGGCGAAACCCGCCGAGTTCACCGATCGGGCGCGGGCGTCGATGGCGAGGCACGTCGAGGCGATGGTCGGCTTCCTCGACGCCGGCGCCGAGGTGTTCGACTACGGCAACTCGATCCGGGGTGAGGCGCAGCTCGGTGGGTACCAGCGCGCCTTCGACTTCCCCGGCTTCGTGCCCGCGTACATCCGGCCGTTGTTCTGCGAGGGCAGGGGCCCGTTCCGGTGGGCGGCGCTCTCCGGCGACCCGGCCGACATCGCCGCCACCGACCGGGCCATCCTGGAGCTGTTCCCGGAGAACGAGTCCCTCGCACGGTGGATCAAGCTGGCCGGTGAGCGGGTCGCCTTCCAGGGCCTGCCGGCCCGGATCTGCTGGCTCGGTCAGGGCGAGCGGGACCGGGCAGGTGTGCGGTTCAACGACATGGTCGCCTCCGGTGAACTCTCCGCCCCTGTCGTCATCGGCCGGGACCACCTGGACACCGGCAGCGTCGCCAGCCCGTACCGGGAGACCGAGGGGATGGCCGACGGCTCCGACGCGATCGCCGACTGGCCGCTGCTCAACGCTCTCGTCAACACGGCGAGCGGCGCCTCCTGGGTGTCCATCCACCACGGCGGCGGTGTCGGCATCGGACGGTCGATCCACGCCGGTCAGGTCTGCGTGGCCGACGGCACCGCCCTCGCCGGCCAGAAGATCGAGCGGGTCCTCACCAACGACCCGGCGATGGGCGTCATCAGGCACGTCGACGCCGGCTACGACATCGCCCGCGACGTCGCCGCGCGCACCGGGGTGCGGGTGCCGATGGCGGAGGGTGGCGGCGCGTGAGCGACGACCTGTCGAGCCGGTTCCGGGCTCTGTGGGACGAGATCGCTCCGGTCGGGCGGGACGCCGGCAGCGGTGGCTACCTGCGCTACGCCCTGACGGAAACCGAGCTGGAGTTGCGTGCCTGGTTCCGCTCCCAGGCGCAGCGGCGGGACCTCCCGGTCACCGGGGACGGCAACGGCAACCTCTTCGCGCACTGGGGTGACCCGGAGGGCTCCGACGCGGTGCTGACCGGCAGTCACTTCGACTCGGTGCCGCACGGCGGGGCGTACGACGGGCCGCTCGGCATCGTCAGCGCGTTCCTGGCCGTGGACGAGCTGCGCGCCGCGGGGGTCACCCCGACCCGGCCGCTGGTGCTCGCCGCGTTCGTGGAGGAGGAGGGGGCGCGCTTCGGCGTACCGTGTCTGGGATCGCGGCTGCTCACCGGCGCGCTTGCGGCCGACCGCGCGGCCGGCCTGCGCGACGCGGCCGGGGTGGGTTTCGCCGAGGCGCTCGGCGACCGGCCGGCGGGCGCCCGGCCGGACCTGCTGGGCCGGTTCGGCGCCTTCGTGGAGCTGCACGTCGAGCAGGGCCGCGCGCTCGTCGACGCGGACGCGCCGGTCGGGGTGGCGAGCGCGATCTGGCCGCACGGCCGCTGGCGCTTCGACGTGGTCGGCGAGGGAAACCACGCGGGTACCACCCGGATGGCCGACCGCCGCGACCCGATGCTCACCTACGCGTTCACGGTGCTGGCCGCGAACAAGGAGGCCCGGCTGCGCGGCGCGCACGCAACAGTCGGCCGGGTCGCCGTGGAACCCAACGCCACGAACGCCATCCCGTCGAAGGTGACCGGCTGGCTGGACGCCCGCGCCGCCGACCCGGAGACACTGACCGGGCTGGTCGACGCGGTACGCGGCAAGCTCGCCGAGCGGGCCCGCCGCGACGGTACGGAGGTGACGGTCACGGAGGAGTCGGTGACCCCGCTCGTCGCGTTCGACGGTGGGCTTGCCAAGCGGCTGGCCACGCTGCTCGACGCCCCGGTGCTGCCCACCGGCGCGGGACACGACGCGGGGGTGCTCGCCGCTCACCTGCCCACCGCGATGCTCTTCGTGCGCAACCCGACCGGGGTGTCGCACTCCCCCTTCGAGGCGGCCACCGACGAGGACTGCGCCGCAGGGGTGCGCGCGCTGGCCCGCGTGCTGGAGGAACTGACATGCGGCTGATCGACGTGGTGTGCCCGCCGGAGGGTCGCACCGAAGGGAGGCTGGGAGCATGACCTCCACCCGCTGGCTCGCCGAGTACGCCTGGCTGCCCGAGCACGCCGAACCCACGCCCGACGTGCTGATCGAGGTCGAGGACGGCCGGATCAGCGCCGTGACGCCGCTGACCCCCGGGAGCCGGCCACCGGCCGGGGTGGAGGTGTACGCCGACGCCGTGCCGCTTCCCGGCCTGACCCTGCCCGGGCTGGCCAACGCGCACTCGCACGCGTTCCACAGGGCGCTGCGGGGGCGTACCCACGGCGGCCGGGGTGACTTCTTCAGCTGGCGTGACCGGATGTACGCCGTCGCGGACCGGCTTGACCCGGACACCTACCTCGCCCTGGCGCGCGCCGTCTACGCCGAGATGGCCCTCGCGGGCATCACGTGCGTCGGCGAGTTCCACTACCTGCACCACAGGCCCGACGGCGGCGCGTACGACGACCCGAACGCGATGGGCGTGGCGCTTGTCGAGGCCGCCGCGCACGCCGGGATCCGGCTCACCCTGCTGGACACCTGCTACCTGAGCGCGGGCGTGGACGGCCGGCCCCTCGCCGGGCCGCAGCGGCGTTTCGGTGACGGGGACGCGACGCGGTGGGCCGGGCGCGCGACGGCGTTCCGACCCACCGACGGCCACGCCCGGGTCGGCGCGGCCGTGCACTCGGTGCGGGCGGTCCCCGCCGACCAGCTCCGCACGGTCGCCGACTGGGCCCGGGACCGGCAGGCGCCCCTGCACGTGCACCTTTCCGAGCAGCCCGCCGAGAACGACGAGTGCCGGGCCGTGCACGGGCGTAGCCCCACCGCTCTGCTCGCCGAACACGGCGTCCTCGGGCCGGGCACGACAGCCGTGCACGCCACCCACCCGACGAGCGCCGACCTCACGGTGCTCGCCGACAGTCGGACCGGGGTGTGCCTCTGCCCGACCACCGAACGCGACCTCGCCGACGGCATCGGCCCGGCCCGGCTCATGGCCGAGGCGGGCATCCGGTTGAGCCTCGGCAGCGACAGCCACGCCGTGATCGACCTGTTCGAGGAGGCCCGGGCTGTGGAGCTGGACGAGCGGCTGCGTACCCGCCGGCGCGGCCACTTCAGCCCCGTGGACCTGCTTACCGCCGCCAGCGCCACCGGGCACGCGGCGCTGGGCTGGGCCGACGCCGGGCGGATCGCCGTCGGCTGCCGTGCCGACCTGGTGACGGTACGGCTGGACAGCGCCCGCACCGCCGGGGTTCCGCCGGTGGGCGCGTTCTTCGCGGCCGGGGCTGCGGACGTCGACCAGGTGGTGGTGGACGGTCGGGTGGTGGTGGCCGAGGGCCGGCACCTGAGCGTCGACGTGCCAGCCGAACTGGCGGCGTCGATCGAGGCGGTGACGCCGTCATGAGCGGCAGCCTGCTTGTCGACAACATCGGCGAGCTGGTCACCAACGGTCTCGGCGAGGGCCCGCTGGGCATCCGCCGCGACGCGGCAGTGCTGGTCGAGGACGGCCGGGTGGCCTGGGTCGGCGCGGCCGCGTACGCGCCGGCCGCCGACCGGCGGGTGGACGCCGGCGGGGCCGCCGTGCTGCCCGGTTTCGTGGACAGCCACGCCCACCTGGTCTTCGCCGGGGACCGGGCCGCCGAGTTCGCCGCCCGGATGGCCGGCCAGCCGTACACCGGCGGCGGGATCCGCACCACTGTCGGCGCGACCCGGGCCGCCGGCGACGACGACCTGCGGGCCACCGTGCGCCGGCTGCGCGGGGAGGCCCTGCGCCAGGGCACCACGACCATGGAGATCAAGAGTGGGTACGGGCTGACAGTCGCCGACGAGGCCCGCTCGCTGCGGATCGCCGCCGAGACCAGCACCGAGACCACCTTCCTCGGGGCGCACGTGGTGCCCGCCGAGTACGCCGATCGTCCCGACGACTACGTCGGCCTCGTCTGCGGGCCGATGCTGGCCGCCGCCGCGCCGCACGCGAAGTGGATCGACGTGTTCTGCGAGCGGGGCGCCTTCGACGTCGACCACGCCCGGGCCATCCTCGCCTGCGGGCAGGCCGTCGGGCTGGGCGTACGACTGCACGCCAACCAGCTCGGCCCCGGCCCGGGCGTGCAACTCGGGGTGGAGCTTGGCGCGGCGAGCGTGGACCACTGCACCCACCTGTCCGACGTCGACGTCGACGCGCTCGCGGGCGCGCACACCACCACCGTCGCCACCCTGCTGCCCGGCGCCGAGTTCTCCACCCGCTCGCCCTACCCCGACGCCCGCCGGCTGCTCGACGCCGGTGTCACAGTCGCGCTGGCGACGGACTGCAACCCCGGCTCGTCGTACACCTCGTCGATGCCCTTCTGCATCGCCCTCGCGGTCCGCGAGATGCGGATGACCCCGGCGGAGGCGGTCCGGGCCGCGACCGCCGGCGGCGCACGGGCGCTGCGCCGCGACGACGTCGGCGTGCTCACCCCCGGCGCGCGGGCCGACCTCGTCGTCCTGGACGCGCCGTCCTACCTGCACCTGGCCTACCGGCCCGGTGTCCCCCTGATCCGCAAGGTTCTGCTCAACGGAGTTCCGCAATGACGAACGTGACAATCCAGCCCACCGGGATCTCCGCCGACGACGTCCTCGCGGTGGCCCGCGGCACCGCCACGGTGGTCCTCGACCCGGCCACCCGGGAGGCCATGGCGACCAGCCGCGCCATCGTGGACGGCATCGAGGCCGCCGGACGGCCCGTGTACGGCGTGTCGACCGGGTTCGGGGCGCTGGCGAACACCTTCGTCGCGCCGGAGCGGCGGGCCGAACTGCAACACGCGCTGATCCGCTCGCACGCCGCAGGGGTGGGCGCGCCCATGCCCCGCGAGGTGGTCCGGGCCATGATGCTGCTGCGCGTCCGGTCGCTCGCACTGGGCCGATCCGGCGTCCGCCCGCTCGTCGCCGAGGCGCTCGTCGACCTGCTCAACCACGACATCACCCCGTGGGTGCCGGAGCACGGCTCGCTCGGCGCGTCAGGTGACCTGGCGCCGCTGGCGCACTGCGCGCTGGTGCTGCTCGGCGAGGGCTGGGTGCTCGGGCCGGCCGGCGAGCGGCGCGACGCGGCCGACGTGCTTGCCGCCGCCGGGCTCAAGCCGATCGAACTGGCCGCCAAGGAGGGGCTGGCGCTGATCAACGGCACCGACGGCATGCTCGGCATGCTGCTGCTGGCCATCCACGACGCGGCGCACCTGTTCGCCATGGCCGACGTGACGGCCGCGCTGGCCATCGAGGCGATGCTCGGTTCGGAGCGGCCGTTCCTGCCCGAGCTGCACGCGATCCGCCCGCACCCCGGTCAGGCGACGTCGGCGGCGAACATCCACCGCCTGTTGCAGGACTCCCGGGTGATGGACTCGCACCGCGACGACCTGGCGCACGCCGTGCAGGACGCGTACTCGATGCGGTGTGCCCCGCAGGTCGCCGGCGCGGCCCGGGACACCCTGGACTTCGTCCGCACCGTCGCCGGCCGGGAGCTGGTGTCGGTGGTGGACAACCCGGTGGTGCTGCCCGACGGCCGGGTCGAGTCGACAGGTAACTTCCACGGCGCGCCGCTCGGCTTCGCCGCGGACTTCCTCGCCATCGCCGCCGCCGAGGTGGGGGCGATCGCCGAGCGGCGGGTGGACCGGCTGCTGGACGTCACCCGGTCC
The DNA here is from genome assembly GCF_055587305.1 of Micromonospora sp. NPDC047521. Lineage (NCBI taxonomy): Bacteria > Bacillati > Actinomycetota > Actinomycetes > Micromonosporales > Micromonosporaceae > Micromonospora > Micromonospora sp. NPDC047521. The sequence goes on from NZ_JBVJGN010000001.1 coordinate 291,258, forward strand.
CGGGAACTGCCCGCGTTCCTCTCCCCCGACGCCGGGGTGAACTCCGGGCTGATGATCGCCCAGTACACGGCGGCCGGGATCGTCGCGGAGAACCGGCGTCTGGCCTCCCCCGCGTCGGTGGACTCGCTTCCCACGAGCGGCATGCAGGAGGACCACGTCTCGATGGGCTGGGCGGCGGCCAAGAAGCTGCGCACCGTCCTGGACAACCTGACCAGTCTGCTCGCGGTGGAGCTGCTGGCCGGCGTACGCGGGCTCCAACTGCGTGCGCCGCTGGTGCCGTCGCCGGCCGGTCGGGCCGCCGTCGCCGCCCTGGGCGGGGCGGCAGGCGAACCCGGCCCGGACGTGTTCCTCGCCCCCGTCATGGAGGCGGCCCGCGCGGTGGTGGCCGGCCCGCAGCTGCGCGCCGCCATCGAACGGGAGATCGGCCCGCTGGGCTGACCTCCGCCCGGTCGCTGTCGTCCGCCGCGGGTCAGGGCGGCGGGCGGCAGCACCTCGCGCACGTCAGGCGGCCGGCGGCAGCACCTCGCGCACGTCAGGCGGCGGGCGGCAGCACCTCGCGCACGTCAGGCGGCGGGCGGCAGCACCTCGCGCACGTCAGGCGGCGGGCGGCAGCACCTTGGCGACCAGCTTGGCCAGCTCGCGCAGCGCCTTGCCCCGGTGGCTGATCGCGTCCTTCTCCGCCGGGGTCAACTCGGCGTTGGTCCGGTCCTGCCCGTCGCCCACGAAGATCGGGTCGTAGCCGAACCCGCCGTCACCGCGCGGGGTACGCAGCAGGCGACCTGACTGCCGGCCGTCGACCAGGTGCTCCTTGCCGCCGGGCAGCACCAGAGCCACGGTGCAGACGAAGGAGGCGGACCGCTGGTCGTCGGGCAGGTCGGCGATCTGGTCCAGCACCAGTTCGAGGTTGGCGCGGTCGTCGCCGTGGCTGCCCGCCCAGCGGGCGCTGAGCACCCCCGGCATCCCGTTGAGCGCGTCGACGGCGAGACCGGAGTCGTCGGCGATCGTCGGCAGCCCCGTGCGCCCGCAGCCCTCCCGGGCCTTGATCAGCGCGTTCTCGCCGAAGGTGAGACCGGACTCGGGCAGCTCCGGATAGTCCTCGACGTCGTCCAGGCCGAGCAGGGCGACCCGGTGCGCGCCGAGCGCGGCGTCCAGGATGCGCTGGAGTTCCACAAGCTTCTTCTGGTTGCGCGTGGCCAGCAGGACCTTGTTCACAGCAGTGCCTTTCGCTGGGCTTCGGCCAATTCGGCGCACCCGGCCACGGCCAGGTCGAGCAGGCTGTCGAGCTGGTCCCGGGCGAACACGCCAGCCTCACCGGTGCCCTGCACCTCGACGAAGTCGCCCGCGCCCGTGCACACCACGTTCATGTCCACCTCGGCGGCGACGTCCTCCTCGTAGCAGAGGTCCAGGCGCGGCTCGCCGGCGATGATCCCCACGCTGACCGCGGCCACCGAACGGTGCATGACCTTCTCCGGCTTGCCGGCGAGCAACTTGCGGGCGGCCAGCCAGCTGACCGCGTCGTGCAGCGCGACGTACGCGCCGGTGATCGCGGCCGTGCGGGTGCCGCCGTCGGCCTGGAGCACGTCGCAGTCGAGGACCACCGAGTTCTCGCCGAGCGCCTTGAGGTCGATGCACGCGCGCAGGCTGCGGCCGATCAGGCGGGAGATCTCGTGGGTCCGGCCACCGACCCGGCCCTTGACGCTCTCCCGGTCGGAGCGGGTGTTGGTGGCCCGGGGCAGCATCGCGTACTCGGCGGTCACCCAGCCGAGCCCGGAGCCCTTGCGCCAGCGGGGCACCCCCTCGGTGACACTCGCCGTGCAGAGCACCCGGGTGCCGCCGAACTCGACGAGCACCGAGCCCTCCGGGTGGGTGCTCCAGCCCCGCGTCAGGGTCACCGGTCGAAGTTGAGAGGGCCCTCGCCCGTCAGGTCGCGCCATGCCTGCACCCTATGCGGTGCGGTGATCCACCTCCGCCGCGGTGTCCCGACCGGTGTCCGCGTCGCGCATCCGGAGATTCCGGCGACCGCGGCCGGCGCCTACCACCTCGGGCGTGTGCGAGGTCAGATGTCGTAGCTGGCGCCGGGCCGGACCACGTCGATCGGCCCGGTGTACGCGGAGGCGGCCGACTCCAACGTGTGCGCCTCGCTGCCCCAGGCCGCCACCAGGTGGGTGAGCAGCAGCCGACCCACCACCGCCTTGGTCGCCGTCTCGCCGGCCTCCCGGCCGGTCAGGTGCAGATCCGGAGGATTGTCCACCCCGTCGAGGAAGCTCGCCTCGCACAGGAAGGCGTCGACATTCTGGGCCAGCCGCAGCAACGCGTCGCACGGCGCGGTGTCCGACGAGTAGCACAGCGACCTGCCGTCGTGCTCCAGCCGCACCCCGTACGTCTCGACCGGATGGTTGACCCGGTCGACGGTGACCGTGAACGGGCCGATCGGGAACGTGCCCGGCTCCAGCGCGTAGAACTGGTAGACGTCCTCCACCGTGCCGTCGTCGTGGTACGCGGCGCTGAGCCGGTCGGGAGCGCCGGCGGGCGCGTACACCGGCAGGGCCGGATAGGGGCCCTCCGGGGCGTACCGGCGGACGACCACGTACGTGACGGCGTCGAGGATGTGGTCGCAGTGCAGGTGGGTCAGCAGGATCGCGTCGGGGGCGTGCAGCCCCGCGTACCGCTGGAGGCTGGACAGCGACCCGGATCCGAAGTCGACAAGGAGTCGGAAGCCCTCGGCCTCGACGAGGTACGCAGAGCACGGGGACTCGGGGCCGGGAAAGCTGCCGGCGCAACCCAGGACGGTCAGTCGCATCTGGTCGTCCTACTGTCGCTGTCAGTAGTATTGGTGCCGGCCGTCGCTCCAGACATGATCTCTACCGACGCGTACGCCACGCTGGGCAGCCTACGCTGAGGGACCCGAAGGCAAGAATCATCCGCTGGAACTTGTCACGAACGTGACACCTGCTCACAGTGGTGCCGGCAGCGTTCGGGCCGCCGACGCAGACGTCGACGGCCCGTACCCAACGACCACTCCGCTCAGGCCCAGAGCTGGCCCTCCAGGGCGTCCTCGGCGTCGGCCAGGGTCCCGCCGTACGCGCCGGTGGACAGGTACTTCCAACCGCCGTCGCAGACCACGAACGCCACGTCGGCCCGGCGACCGTCGCGGACCGCCTCGTGCGCCACCGCGAGCGCGGCATGCAGGATCGCGCCCGTGGAGAACCCGGCGAAGATGCCCTCCACCTCGACGAGCTGCCGGGTGCGCAGCACCGCGTCCCGGGTGCCCACCGAGAACCGCCGGGACAGCACCGAGGCGTCGTACAGCTCCGGCACGTACCCCTCGTCGATGTTGCGCAGCCCGTAGACCAGCTCGCCGTAACGCGGCTCGGCGGCCACGACCTGGATGCCGTCGACCTTCTCCCGCAGATAGCGACCGGTGCCCATGAGCGTGCCCGTCGTGCCCAGCCCGGCCACGAAGTGCGTGATGGTGGGCAGGTCGTGCAGCAACTCCGGCCCGGTCGTCTCGTAGTGGGCCCGGGCGTTCGCCTCGTTGCCGTACTGGTAGAGCATCACCCAGTCGGGATGCTCGGCGGAGATCTGCTTCGCGGTGGCCACGGCCTGGTTCGACCCGCCCGCCGCCGGCGAGAAGATGATCTCGGCGCCGTACATGCGCAGCAACTGGACCCGCTCGGTCGAGACGTTCTCCGGCATCACACAGACCAGCCGGTAGCCGCGCAGCTTCGCCACCATCGCCAGCGAGATGCCCGTGTTGCCGCTCGTCGGTTCGAGGATGGTGTCACCCGCGCGGAGCCGGCCAGCCTCCTCAGCGGCACGGACCATGAACAGCGCGGCCCGATCCTTGATGCTGCCTGTCGGGTTCCGGTCCTCCAGTTTGGCCCAGAGCCGCACCGGCGGAGCACCCTCGGGCACCGTCGGCGAGAGCCGGGGCAGACCGACGAGCGGTGTGCCCCCGCACGCGTCGAGCAGGCTGTCGTACCGCGCCACGGCGGCCGTCCTCAGCGAGCAGCGACGGCGTGCTGGCTGATCGCGGCAGCGGCCGCGAAGCCGAACGCGCCGCCGGCCACCGCCGGCAGGATGGTGACGCTGTCACCGTCGGAGAGCTTGGCGTCCAGCGCGCCGAGGAACCGGACATCCTCGTCGTTGACGTAGACGTTGACGAAGCGGTGCAGGGCGCCGGCCTCGGTGACCAGCCGGCCCCGCAGCCCGGCGTGCCGGGAGTCCAGGTCGGTGAGCAGGTCGCCGAGGGTGTCGCCGGCGCCGTCGACGACCTTGGCGCCGCCGGTGTAGCTGCGCAGGATGGTGGGGATGCGAACCTCGATAGCCATGATGTCGTGCTCCTCGTTCAGGTGTGCCTGGGTGACGGGACGAAACGGGTGCGGACGCTGACGGATCAGCGGCCGGAACACTCGTAGTCGACCGTCGCCGGGCTCTGCCCGAACATGTACGACTGGACGGCGTGCGGGTCGACGGCGGCCTCCACGATCTGGACCGGCTCCTCGGTCACCACGCCGTCGACGATCCGGAACGACCGGATCTCCTCCGAGTCGGGCTCGCGGGTCGAGACGAGCAGGTAGTGCGCGCCCGGCTCGCCGGCGAAGGAGACGTCGGTCCGGGACGGGTACGCCTCGGTGGCGGTGTGCGAGTGGTAGATGACCACCGGCTCCTCGTCGCGGTCGTCCATCTCGCGCCACACGCGCAGATGCTCCATCGAGTCGAACTCGTAGAAGGTCATCGAACGCGCCGCGTTGTCCATCGGGATGTGCCGGGTCGGGGTGTCGCTGCCGACGGGACCGGCGACGACGCCGCACGCCTCGTCGGGGTGGTCCCGGCGCGCGTGGGCGACGATCGCGTCGATGATCGACCGGTCGATGCTCAGCACGTGCACCAGCCTAACCCCTGTCGGACGGGGGCTGAAGTGGTGCCGGTCACGCCTAGTCGATCAAGGCGTTGAGCAGCGACTCCTGTAGATACCCGAGATACGCGTAGACCGACAGCTGGAACACCCGGCTGGAGCCCGGGTCCTCGGTGACCGCGTCGTCCAGCTCCTCGCCCAGGTCGGTGCCGTCCTTGATCTCCAGGCGGACACCCATCGCCAGCCGCGCGTCGTTCAACGCCCGCAGCCACGCCTCGGCCGCCTCGGCGTCCAGCCGCACCTCACCACCGGCCTCGTCGGGCAACGCGGCCAGGATCGCGCCCGCCTGATCGATCTTGGCGGTCTTCAGGTCGCCCTCGGTGTAGCGGCGGAACTCGGCGGAGCCCGCCACGTCCTCCGGGTAGACCGCCGGGAAGAGCCGGCCGACGACCGGGTCGGTGTGGTCGAAGCCATCGGTGAGCAGGCCGACCACCTCGGAGGCGACCTTGCGCAGCACCCGCACCTCGTCGACGGCGAAGGTGGCGACATAGCAGCCGGCCTGGCGACGGAACATGCTCACGACTTGTCCACCGTCGCCCACAGCCCGTACGCGTGCAGCTGCGACGCGTCGTGCTCCATCCGCTCCCGCGCGCCGGTGGAGACCACGGCCCTGCCCTTGTGGTGCACGTCAAGCATGAGCTGCTCGGCCCTCTCCCGGCTGTAGCCGAAGAGCTTCTGGAAGACCCAGGTCACGTACGTCATCAGGTTGACCGGGTCGTCCCACACGATCGTCACCCATTGCCGGTCAGCCGCCGGCACCTCGTCAGTGTCCGGCGTCTCGACCGGTGCAACCTGTGGAGCCGCCATGCCCCCCATCGTGCCACCGGTTTCCCGGAACCGAGGAACCGGAACGCCGGCCCGGCGAGGATCGCCCACTCCGGCCGCGCCGGACCCGCCGCGGACGTCGTCGGCCGCGAAGGGTGGGGCGAGCCCTGACGGTGGGTCGACCACGCCGTCAGGCGAGCAGGATGCCGTGGTCGACCGCATCGGAGAGCACCGCGCCGAGCGAGAGACGGATCACCTCGAATCGCCTGGAGATCTCCCGGGACAACCCCAGCTCGACCTCCCGCAACGCCCGCTGGGACCAGGCCCGCGCCGCGTTGTGGTCGGCGTTGCCGGGCGTACGCCACTGCTGCCAGCACCCGCCGGAGAGCGCCACCGCCACCGGCGGGAGCACCTCGTCGCGGGACGACGCCGGATAGCCGGCGAGCGCGTCGATCGCGTCCGTGCCGGTCAGGTTGGCCACCCCGGCCGTGCTGGTGATCAACAACACCCGGTCCAGGTCGCCGCCGTCGCGGTGGTCGGTCAGGCCGTACTGCACGGCGGTGGCGATCCGGCGGCGCACACCCTCGGCGGGTGGGGCGCCGAGCACCCGGGCCGCCGTGTCGGACAGGATGCCGCGCACCGCGTGGTCGCACTGCGTGGTGGCGAGCAACGACAGGGCGGCCATCTCCCGGTCCAGCAGGTCGGGCAGGCCGGGGCAGCCGACCCCGAAGACGATCTCCTGAACGGCCCGCAGGTGGATGTTGGCCAACTCCAGGGCGAGATGCTGACGGATGCGCTGCGAGCAGGAGCGGGTCTGCCGGTCGAGTTGCTCGGCCCAGTCCCCCGGATCGGCGACGACGGCCACCCGGTCGTGCTGGCCGGGCAGCACCGGAGGATCGGCGCTTGCGCGTTGCAGGCCCTCACCCGCGGACCAGCCCACCAGGGCCCGGCGCAGGTCGGCGGCGGAGGCGGCGTCGGCGACCGGGAACCAGCGCGCGCCGGCCAACGCCGGCACCGCGGCCAGCAGCGCCGCGCGGTGCGCCTCCACGGTCACCGCGATCGGATCCACCTCGTTCGACGCGACGGGCGCCCCCGCGTCCCGGGTCGTCGAAGCCGCGCACTCGACCGGCGTGCCCCAGCCCGCCGAGCCCGGGGTGACAGCGAAGACGACCTCCACGGCCGCCGGGGCGACCTCGGCGAGCAGATTCAGCTCCGTGGCGGTGAACGCCTGGTCGGCCGCGATCACGAAGAGCAGCGCGCCGGCCCTGCCCACCGCGTCCAGCAGAACCCGGACGCCTGCCACGCCGAGCGTGCCCGTGTCTGGTGTGTCGACGAGCGTGAAGTGCCGCAGCAGCGGCTCGGCCACACTCAACTCGACCCGTCGGGGCGGGCGGGCCAGCGCCGGCCCGGCCGCGTCACGGTCCGCCCCGTACGAGTAGGGCTGGCGGTAGCCGGGGACGAACGCCGCCCGGGTCGGCACCTTGGCATGCCGCACCACCAGCCAACTGCCCGCCGGCACGGTGAGCATGACCGGGTCCAGGCCCAGCAGGGTGGCGAGCACGGTACGCCGCTCGGCGCCGGCCGGGCCGACGGCGACCACGCCGAGCGGCTCCTCGGGGGCCGGACCGGTCACGCCCGTGCGGGTGGGCAGCGGGCCGCAGCTGGGCAGGTCGGTGTGGCCGGACACGTCGTCGGACGAGTCGACCGAGGGGAGAGGGCCCTGCTTCATCGGGTGGCCTCCCAGGGCAGGTGACCGGGGGAACCCGGTCGCGTGGAATCTCCGGTGACGCTACCCGGATGCCGGAAGAGTACGGGCGGGCCGGTGACCGGGCGGAACACCTCGGATACTCAGCGGTAATCGCGAGATTACTCAACTTCGGTGCGTGACGGTACGGGCGCGCACAGGTCTCGATGGATATGCTGCGCGAATGAGTCGATGGAAGTTCGTCGGCCGCACCGATGAACTCAACCGCCTGCTGGCAGCGGTGACCGGCGAGGCCGGTCGAGGGCTCTTCTTCAGCGGCAGCGCCGGCATCGGCAAGAGCCGGCTGTTGCGCGAGGGCGTCGCCACGCTGCCCAGCGACAGGTACGCCAGCTGGTCCATCGCGGCGAGCGCCACCACCGCGGCGCTGCCGTTCGGCGGGCTGGTGCAGGTCCTCCCCGCCGAGCAGCCGCAGGGCCTCTCCCCCGCCGGGATTCTCCGCTGGGCGCTGGACGTGCTGCAACAACAGGCCGCCGGCCGACGGATCGTCCTGGCCATCGACGACGCGCACCTGCTCGATCCCCCGTCCGCGGCACTCGTGCACCTCGTCGCACGCACCGAGAACGCCACTGTGGTCGGCACGCTGCGCGACGGTGAGCAGATCCCCCTGCCGATCCGTGCGCTGTGGACCGACGACCTGGTCGAGCACGTCGAGCTGACACCGATGCCACCGGCGGACACCGCCGGCCTGCTGGCGGAGATGCTGGGCGGCCCGGTCGACGCCGGCTCCGCCGACCGGCTGGGCCGACTCTCGTCCGGCAACCCGCTGCTGCTGCGCGAGCTGGTGCACGCCGCCACCGGCAGCGAGGAGCTCAAGCGCACCTACGGGATCTGGAAGTGGACCGGGCGGCTGGAGCTGGCACCCAACCTGACCGACCTGATCGACACCCGGGTCGGGCAGCTCACCGACGGCGTCCGCACGGTGGGTGAGCTGGTCGCCTTCGGCGAGCCCCTCGGCCTGCACCTACTCAACCAGGCCGCCGACCAGGCGGACGTGGAGATGGCCGAGGAGCGCGGCCTGATCACAGTCGTGCAGCATGACCGGCGCACAAACGTCCGGCTGGCCCATCCGCTCTACGGCGAGGTGCTGCGCCGCCGCTGCCCGGTCAGCCGCACCCGGCGCCTCCAGGCCCGCCTCGCGGAGCTGCTGGAGCACGTCGGCAAGCGCCGCCGCGACGATCTCCTGCGGGTGGCGGTCTGGCGCCTGGACTCCGGCACCGCACAGGACCCGGCCCTGCTGGTGGACGCCGCGGTGCAGGCGTTCACCCGCTACGACGTACCGCTGGCGACCCGCCTGGCCCGCGCCGCGCTGGACGCCGACGGCGGTTCGGACGCCGCCGAGCTGCTGGCCACCATCCTGATGTTCGCCGACCGGCCGGACGAGGCCATCGACGTCCTCGACGCGGTGACTCCCGAGCCCGGCGACGAGCGGCGGCTCTGCCGCTGGCTGACGGTACGGGGAATGGTCAGCTACTGGGGGTTGAGCCAGGAGTCCACCGTGGAGGAGATCGCGCGCAAGGCGGAGCGGATCAGCGACTCCGCCGACCGCGCCCGGGTGCACGCCTTCGAGGCGATCATGCGCCTGCACCGACTGGACACGACGGCCGCGGTGCGGCTCAGCCAACGCGTACTGGACCGGCCGGCCGCCGGCGTCGCCGCCCGGGAGTTGGCCCGCTCCACCATCGCGTACGTCCAGGCCGCCCAGGGCGAGCTGACCCGCAGCGGTGCCGCGATCGCCCAGGTGCACTCCGCGGCGGCCACTTGGCGCACCGACATGCCGTACCTGCAACTGGCGTTGGAGCTGGCCCGGGGCACCCGGCTCATGCTCACCGGCGACCTGGCCGGGATCGACGCGATCGTGGCCGACGAGTTCGCCGACCTCGCGGGCGCCGGTGACTTCCGGCTCGGCACCGGCTACCTGGCCATCCTCCAGGCGTACGCGGCACGACTCCGCGGGCAGAGCGACGCGGCGATGCGGACGTCGCTGGGCGCCTGCGCGGTGCTGGCCACCAGCCGCGTCTACGCCGGCCTGGCCCAGGCCGAACGGGCCCAGTCGGCGGCGCTGCGCGGCGACGCGACGCAGGCCGCCGCCGCGATGGCCGAGGCGGACCGCACCCACGCGCCGGGCATGGCGGTGCTCTACCCGTGGCTGGAGCAGGCCCGCGGCGCGACGCTCGCCGCGTCGGGCGACCTGCCGGGCGCCGTCAAACACCTCGGCGACCTGGTGGACCGGCTGCGCGCGGACAACTTCGCCGGGCACGAGGTGCACGTCCTGCACGACCTGGTACGACTGGACCAGGCCTCGATGCCTGTCGGGCCCACCTGCTCGGACGGCGGCCGGCGTACCGTCGCGCAGCGCCTCGCCGAACTCTCCGAACGGGTCGACGGGGTGCTGCCGCCGCTGCTGGCCCGGCACGCCCGGGCCGCCGCGACCGATTCCACCACCGACCTGCTCGCGGTCGCCGACGACTACGCGGCGCTGGAGCTGACCGTGTTCGCCGCCGAGGCCACCGCCCAGGCCGCGCAGCGGCTGCGCCGGCAGCAGTCGGCCGCGGCCAACGACGCCCGCGAGCGGCTGGCGGGCCTGCTCGGCCGCTGCGACCTGATCCGTACGCCGGCGCTGAACGCCGGTGTGCCGGTGCTCACCGAGCGCGAGTGGCAGGTGGCCCGCCTCGCCGCGCACGGTGCGCCCAGCCGGGCCATCGCCGAACGGCTCTACCTCTCCGCGCGCACGGTGGAGAACCACCTCCAGCGGATCTACACCAAGCTCGGGGTGACCGGGCGGACCGAGCTGTGGGCGGCGCTGCGGTCGATCCCGGGCCACGAGGGCGGCGACGTCGGCTGAACCTTAGGCTGGGGCGGTGAGCACCCTCCGCCCCGCGCTGCTGACCGACCACTACGAGCTGACCATGGTCAGCGCGGCACTGAAGGACGGCACCGCCGACCGCCGCTGCGTCTTCGAGGTCTTCACCCGTCGACTGCCGTCCGGCCGCCGCTACGGCGTGGTCGCCGGCACGGCCCGGCTGATCGAGATGATCCGCGACTTCCGCTTCGACGAGGCGGAGATCGACTTCCTGCGCCGGACCGGGGTGGTCGACGAGGCGGCGGCGGCCTGGCTGGCGGACTACCGCTTCACAGGCGACATCGACGGGTACGCCGAGGGTGAGCTGTTCTTCCCCGGCTCGCCGATCCTGACGGTCTCCGGCGGTTTCGCCGAGTGCGTGGTGCTGGAGACGCTGGCGCTCTCGGTGCTCAACCACGACAGCGCCGTCGCCGCCGCGGCGGCCCGGATGGTGACCGCGGCGCGGGGCCGGACGCTCATCGAGATGGGGTCGCGCCGGGCGCACGAGGAGTCAGCGGTGGCCGCGGCCCGGGCCGCGTACCTGGCCGGGTTCCGGTTCACGTCCAACCTGGCGGCGGGAGCCCGCTACGGCATCCCCACGGCGGGTACGGCGGCGCACGCGTTCACGCTGCTGCACGACGACGAGCGGGCCGCGTTCGCGTCGCAGGTGGCCACGCTGGGCAAGGACACCACGCTGCTCGTCGACACGTACGACATCAGCCAGGGCATCCGCAACGCCATCGCGGTGGCCGGGCCGGAACTGCGGGCGGTCCGGATCGACTCGGGTGACCTGGCGGTCATCGCGCAGCAGTCGCGGGAGTTGCTGGACTCGCTGGGCGCCACCGAAACCAAGATCATCGTTTCGGGTGACCTCGACGAGTACTCGATCGCCGCGCTGGCCGCCGAACCGGTCGACATGTACGGCGCGGGGACGGCAGTCGTCACCGGCTCCGGGGCACCGACCGCCGGGTTGGTCTACAAGCTCGTCGAGGTCGAGGGCCGGCCGGTGGTGAAGCGTTCGGAGCACAAGGCGACCATCGGCGGCCGGAAGGTGGCCGTGCGCCGGCACAAGCCGACCGGCACCGCCACCGAAGAGATCATCGTCCCGCAGGGCGTGCCGGACCGGCAGCCCAACGACCGGATGCTCCAGCGCTCGTACGTGGTCGACGGCGAACCGGTGGCGCTGCCCACCCTCGACCAGTCCCGCGAGCACCTGCGCGAATGCCTGATCTCCATCCCGTGGGAGGGGCTGAAGCTCTCCGCCGGCGACCCGGCCGTGCCGGTCACCGTCGTACCCGCCAGCTGACCTGACCGAGAGGGAGACCCCATGGCGAACGCGCTGATCATCGTGGACGTGCAGAACGACTTCTGCGAGGGCGGCTCGCTGGCCGTCGCGGGCGGGGCGGGGGTGGCTGCCGGCATCTCCCGCCTGCTCGCCGCCGAGCCGGACCGGTGGTCGCACGTGGTCGCCACCAAGGACTACCACGTCGACCCGGGTGCGCACTTCGGTGATCCGCCGGATTTCGTGGACTCCTGGCCCCGGCACTGTGTGGTGGGCACCGCCGGCTCGGAGTTCCACCCCGAGCTGGACACGGGCCGGGTCGAGGCGATCTTCCACAAGGGCGAGCACGCCGCCGCGTACTCCGGGTTCGAGGGGCACGCCGACGACGGCGAGTGCCTGGCCGACTGGCTGCGCCGGCACGACGTGGACCGGGTCGACCTGGTCGGGATCGCCACCGACCACTGCGTCCGGGCGACCGCGCTGGACGCCGCCCGCGAGGGTTTCGCGACCACCGTGCTGCTGGAGCTGACCGCGGCCGTCGCCCCGGACACCACGGACGTGGCCCTGCGCGCGATGGACGGCGCCGGGGTGACCCTGCACGGAGAGCCTGTGATCACTGCCGCATGAGGCGATAAATGGTTGGCCTTCGGACCGCCGCCGGTCGAGGATGTCGCCGGAGGTACGGACCGACGTGAACATGAAGCCTTACCGGACAGCGCTCGCCCTGCCCGGCCTGCGGCCGTTGCTGCTGGTAGCCGTCCTCGCCCGCATCCCGCTCACCGCGACAGGTGTGACGCTCACCTTCCATGTGGTGCTCGACCTCGACCGTGGTTACGGGGCCGCCGGCCTGGTGGGCGCGGCGGTCACCGTGGGTGCGGCGATCGGCGGGCCGCTGCTCGGCCGTCTGGTGGACCGGCGTGGCCTGCGTCCGGTTCTGGTGCTCACCGCCATCGCCGAGGCGATCTTCTGGTCCACCGCGCCCACGCTGCCGTACCCCGTGCTGCTGCCGACCGCGTTCGTGGCCGGCTCGCTGGCCCTGCCCATCTTCTCGGTGGTCCGCCAGTCGATCGCCGCGCTGGTCCCGGAGGACCAACGCCGCCCGGCGTACGCGCTGGACTCGATGTCGGTGGAGCTGTCCTTCATGATCGGCCCGGCGTTGGCGGTGGCGCTGGTCACCGCGATCTCCGCCCAGACCACCATGTACCTCGTCGGCGGCGGCATCGTCGCGGCCGGCATCGCCCTGTGGGTGGTCAACCCGCCGATCCGTGGCGCCACCGAGCCCAGCGGCCCGCCGCGCCGGGTGCCGCGCCGGGAGTGGCTGACCCCCCGGCTGCTCGCCGTGCTGGCGCTCAGCACCGCCGCGACCCTGGTGCTCGGCGGCACCGACGTGGCCGTGGTCGCCGTACTGCGGGCCAGCGGAGAGGTCGGCTGGACCGGCGCGGTGCTTGCCATCTGGGCGGTCGCGTCGCTGGCCGGCGGCTTCGCCTACGGGGCCGTGCACCGCTCGTTCTCGCCGCTGGTCCTGACCGCGGCGCTGGCCGTGTGCACCATCCCGGTCGGGCTGGGCGGCGCACACTGGTGGCTGCTCTGCCTGGCGCTGATCCCGGCCGGCGCGCTCTGCGCGCCCACCATCGCGGCCTCGTCCGACGCGGTAAGCCGACTCGTTCCGGCCGAGGTACGTGGCGAGGCGATGGGCCTGCACGGCTCCGCCGTCACCGTCGGCATCGCGGTCGGCGCGCCGCTCGCCGGCGCCGTGATCGACGCCAGCGCGCCGCTGTGGGGCTTCGTCGTGACAGGTGCGCTCGGCGCGCTGGTCACCCTCGTGGTGCTCCCGATCGAGCTGCGCCGCCGCCGCAACGACGCCGGGCCGACCCTGCCGGCGCCCACCGGGACGGACCTGGCCACCGCCATCCGCTGAGGTTGGGCCCACACGCCGACCGGCGGACCACACGCCGACCGGCGGACCACACGCCGACCGGCGGACCACACGCCGACCGGCGGACCACACGCCGACCGGCGGGCCACACGCCGACCGGCGGGCCACACGCCGACGGCGGGGCACACTGCAAGCTGGCACCCGCACGCCGCGAGGTGGGATCACAGACCGGAGGCGGGCCGCCGCAGCGCCGCTCCAGCGTGGTGGCGGCTGTCCGGCGGGCGGCCCCGCTGGCGGCCCCCGCAGACGGATGAGCGATATACCTGTGAGTCATAAATATGCCGCACAGGTATATCGCTCGTCAGCACGCTTGCCGCCGCAGCCCGGCCGCGAAGCCGGGCTGCCGGGCTGCCGAGCCAGCGAGCCGCAGGCCACCAAGCCGGCCCGGCCGCGGGCTGCGGGCTGCGGGCTGCGGGCTGCGCCGAGCAGAGCAGGGCAGGGCGAGCAGGGCCGGACATGGCGACGGGCGCCGCTCCCGGTGTCCCGGGGGCGGCGCCCGTCGTACGGCGTAGTCGAGCGTCAGTGCCTGTCGACGTCGCTGGCGGTGTCCTCGTTGTAGCTGGCCCCACCGTCCGACTCGCTGGTGAGCGGCTTGGCGCCACCCTCCGGCGGGCCGGCAACGCTCTGGCCAGCGGCCAGCTCGGGGAACTTCGCGTCGAACGCCGGCCGCTCGGAGCGGATGCGGGGCATCCGGTCGAAGTTGCGCAGCGGCGGCGGGCTGCTGGTCGCCCACTCCAGCGAGTTGCCGTGACCCCAGGGGTCGTTGACCTCGACCACCGGGCCGGTCTTGTACGACTTCCAGCAGTTCCAGATGAACGGCAGCGTCGAGATACCTGTGATGAACGCGCCGATCGTGGAGATCGTGTTCAGCGTGGTGAAGCCGTCGCTGGGCAGGTAGTCGGCGTACCGACGGGGCATGCCCTCGTTGCCGAGCCAGTGCTGCACCAGGAACGTGGTGTGGAAACCGATCATGGTGAGCCAGAAGTGAATCTTGCCCAGGCGCTCGTCGAGCATCCGGCCGAACATCTTCGGGAACCAGAAGTAGATGCCGGCGAAGACGGCGAACACGATCGTGCCGAAGAGCACGTAGTGGAAGTGCGCCACCACGAAGTACGAGTCGGACACGTGGAAGTCGATAGGCGGGCTGGCCAGCAGCACACCGGTGAGACCACCGAAGAGGAAGGTGACCAGGAAGCCGACCGCCCAGAGCATGGGCGTCTCGAAGCTGATCTGGCCCCGCCACATGGTGCCGATCCAGTTGAAGAACTTCATACCGGTCGGCACGGCGATCAGGTAGCTCAGGAAGCTGAAGAACGGCAGCAGCACCTGACCGGTGGCGAACATGTGGTGCGCCCAGACGCTCATGGAGAGCGCGGCGATCGCCACGGTCGCGGCGACCAGGCCCTTGTAGCCGAAGATCGGCTTGCGGGAGAAGACCGGGATGACCTCGCTGATGATGCCGAAGAACGGCAGCGCGACGATGTACACCTCGGGGTGGCCGAAGAACCAGAACAGGTGCTGCCAGAGCATCGGCCCGCCGGTGGCGGGGTCGTACACGTGCGCGCCGAGGATGCGGTCCGCGGCGAGCGCGAACAGCGCGGCGGCCAGCAGCGGGAAGACCAGGATCACCAGAAGGCTGGTGACCAGGATGTTCCACGTGAAGATCGGCATCCGGAACATGGTCATGCCGGGCGCGCGCAGCGTCAGCACGGTGGTGATCATGTTCACCGCGCCGAGGATGGTGCCCAGGCCGGAGATGGCCAGACCCATGATCCACATGTTGGCGCCGACGCCTGGCGAGTGCTCGACGCTGCTCAGCGGCGCGTACGCGAACCAGCCGAAGTCGGCGGCGCCACCCGGGGTGATGAACCCGGCGGTCGCCATCGTGCCGCCGAACAGGTACAGCCAGTAGGCGAAGCTGTTCAGTCGGGGGAAGGAGACGTCGGGCGCGCCGATCTGGATCGGCACGATGTAGTTCGCGAAGGCGAACACGATAGGCGTCGCGAAGAACAGCAACATGATCGTGCCGTGCATCGTGAAGAGCTGGTTGTACTGCTCCGGCGACAGGAACTGAAGCCCCGGTCGGGCCAGCTCAGCACGCATGACCAGGGCCATCAGGCCACCGATCATGAAGAACACGAACGCGGTGACCATGTACATGATCCCGATTTGCTTCGCGTCCGTGGTTCGCAGCAGCCGCGCGATGGCCGACCCCTTGACCGGCTCCCGGACCGGCCAGGGCCGGGTCACGACCGGCTTGGGTGCGACGGTGGTCACGAGTGGCCTCCGGTTCTCGGTTGTCCCGCTCGGCACACGCTGGTTATCGGCGGGCCGTCATCCGCAAGGAGGATAGTCCCCGGCAGGTCGCAGCGCCGCGTGGGGTGGCGTGACACGATCTGCAACGGATCTACAGCGGGCCGAGCAGGAGCCGGTAGTGCTCCCCGAAGATGCGGCCGCCGCGTCCGCGCAACAGCGGGTCGCGCAGCGCCGGCGGCACGTCCCGGGTCCGGTTGCGGTCGCGGGTCCGGTCCCGCACCCATCGGGTACGCGGACGGCGACGACTCTCGTACGCCACGAGCGCCGCGTCCACGCTGCCGGCGGCGCGCAGCGACTCGGCCAGCACCACGGCGTCCTCCAGGGCCATGGCCGCCCCCTGGGACAGGGTCGGCGCGGTGGCGTGCGCGGCGTCGCCGACGAGCAGCACCCGACCCCGGTACCAGCGTCCCAGTTCCACCTCGTCGGTGATCCCGACGTGCACGGAGTCGAGCGCGGCAAGTACCTCGGGCACCGGCCCCCGGTAGTCGGCGAAGAGGTCCCGCAGCCGCGCGAGGGGGTCGGTGGGTGCCTCGGTGCCGGCCTCGTCGGCGTACAGGTGCAGTCTTCCGGCGCCGATCGGCACCATGAGGAACCCGGAGCGCTGGCCGAGCAGGGCCGTCCACTCGGTGACCGGTGGGCCGTCTCGTAGGACGGCCCGGTAGACCACCTGCCCGACCGGGCGGGGTGGCCCGCCGAGAGCGGCCAGCGCGCGGACCGAGGAGCGGGGGCCGTCGGCGCCGATGACCAGGTCGTACTCGCCTGTGGTGCCGTCGGTGAAGGTGACGCCGACCGCGCCCGGGAGCAGGTCCAGGGTGCGGACCTCCGCGCCGTGGCGGACCGCGCCGCCGGCGCCGCTGAGCAGCACGCGGTGCAGGTCGGCCCGGGGCAGCGCCCGGCACTCCCCGACGCCTGCCCACAGGGCGTCTAGGTCGACCTCGCACAGCGGGGCGCCGGCGGCGTCGAAGAAGCGCTGCCGGCGGATCACCTGCCCGAGCGGGCGGACCGGGTCGTGCAGGTCCAGCCGGCGCAGTGCGCGGGCGGCGTTGCCCGGCAGGTAGAGGCCCGTCTCGGTGGACTCCCCCGGTGGCAGCTTCTCGGTGACGTCGGGTCGGAAGCCCGCCATGCGCAGCGCCCGGGCGACGGCCAGACCGGCGATGCCCGCGCCGACGACGAGGATGCGCAGGGGGGTGCCACCCATTGTGGTGTACGCCTCCGGAGGGGGAACGGCACGCGTTGGAGGCAACACGCTACTCGGAGCTATTGGCGCACACCAGGGCCGATCGGACCAGCCGGTACCGCTCGTCGGCGACGTGTGCCGCTTGGCTGGCGCTCCTGCGGCAGCCGTCCGGCGGGGGCGTGGCAATCCTCACAATTCACCAGTTTGACCCGAACGGTTGCGCGAGAGTTTCAGACATGTGAATGTGTCGTTGAGCGTGGGAGCGCTCCCGCATCCGCCCGTCCCCATTCCGGCGCCCGGGCACGCGCCGCAGTCAAGGAGCGTCATGAAACGTCCACTTCGGGCCCTGGTCGCCACCGGTCTGCTGCTCGCAGGCTCGCTTGTCGCCGTGGCTCTCGGCGGCAACGCCTCCGCCGACACCCAGATCTGCGAGCAGTACGGCTCGACCACCATCCAGGGCCGGTACGTGGTGCAGAACAACCGCTGGGGCACCACCGCCCAGCAGTGCATCAACGTCACCAGCAGCGGCTTCGAGATCACCACCCTGAACGGCAGCAGCCCCACCAACGGGGCGCCCACGGCGTACCCCTCGGTGTTCTTCGGTTGTCACTACACCAACTGCTCGCCCGGGACGAACCTGCCAATCCAGGTGTCGCAGATCAGCAGCGCCACCAGCAGCATCTCCTACCGGTACGTCAGCGGCGCCACCTACAACGCGTCGTACGACATCTGGCTGGACCCGTCGCCCAAGCGGGACGGGGTGAACCAGATGGAGATCATGATCTGGCTCAACAGGCAGGGCCCGATCCAGCCCATCGGCTCGGTCGTCGGCACCACCAACCTGGCCGGCCGGACCTGGGAGGTGTGGCGGGGCAGCAACGGCTCCAACAACGTCATCTCCTACGTCGCGCCGTCGGCGATCTCCAGCCTGAACTTCAGCGTGCTGGACTTCATCAACGACGTCCGCAACCGGGGCGCGATCACCAACTCCTGGTACCTGACCAGCATCCAGGCCGGCTTCGAACCCTGGCAGGGTGGCGTCGGCCTCGCGGTGACCTCGTTCTCGGCGAACGTCAACGGCGGCGGCAACCCCACCACCCCGCCGCCGACGACCCCGCCGCCCGGTGGTGGCGCGGGCTGCGCGGTGAAGTACACGGCGAACTCGTGGAACAACGGTTTCACCGCCGACGTGCAGATCACCAACACCGGCTCCAGCGCGCTCAACGGCTGGACGCTCACCTACAGCCTGCCCGGCGGGCAGCAGGTCACCAGCGCCTGGAACGCCACGGTGAGCCAGAGCGGCTCCACGGTGACCGCCCGCAACGTCAGCCACAACGGTTCCGTCGCGCCCGGCGGCACGGCCAGCTTCGGCTACCAGGGGACGTTGAGCGGGGCGTACTCGTCGCCGACCAGCTTCTCGCTCAACGGGGCCACCTGCTCCCGCGCCTGAGCGGACTTGCCACCGACGGTGGGGGCGTGACCATCAGGTCACGCCCCCACCGCCGTCCCATCGTGGTCAGACGCGGGTGAGGCGTACGGCGTCGGCGACGATGAGGCCCGTCGCGCTGCTCCACCGGCTCACGCCCACCCGGTTGGCGTCCCCGGCCGGCAGGGTGAACGTGCCGAGGGACCGCCACTGCCCACCGGTGACCCGCTGGTCGACGACGATCGTCCGGTTGCCGGTCGTGGTGGCGACGACGTACGGGGTAGCACCGTTGTAGCCGGAGGTCGCCGGCCACCACGCATCGACGCGGTAGTTGGCCGTCGCCGGGACGTTGAACTTGTACCAGGCGACGTCGCTGGCCGCGACGGGTTCCGCGTACCGGTAGTCGGCGCCGTACCGCTGCGCCGAGTACGTCGACACGCCCCAGTTGGCGCTGGAGGTGAACCGACCGGCGGTGGTGTTGTCCACGATGGAGGACCACGCCGGAGGGGTCCCGCCGCCCGACATCTTCGCCGCCACGTCGGCGCGCATGACGTTCAGGTCGATGAATGACGGGTCGATCTTGCCGCTGGTGCTGGTCTCCCGGTGCCCCCGGGCGTAGCTGCTGTCCCGGCCGAGGCGGGTGAGCACGGCGGCGGTGGCGGCGATCGACGCGTTGTACTGCGCGGCGGTCATCTCCTGGTTGACGCCGTTGTAGTCGATCTCCCACCCGATCATGAGGGTGTTGCCGTCGCCGGCGGGGATCGGCCCGCTGCCGCCGCTGGCCCCGGCGTGGTTGCAGCGCCCGGCGGAGATGACGTGGAAGACGCCGTTGTAGTCGACGAGCGCCTGGCACAGCGGTCCGGCCAGATCCGACCGGCCGTTGATGCAGATGTTGAGCGCCGGGTGCGGGTTGCTGGCGCTGGAGGTCGCGGCGGTGTGGTGCCAGAGCACGCCGATGGGGTCGAAGGAACCGGGCCGCATCCGGTTGAGCCAGTCGCCCTCGACGACGACCTGGACCCCGGCGCCGCGCAGCACGTCCACCAGCCAGGGAATCGTCGCCATCAGGCGCCCTGGATCAGGTCGGCGAGGCACTCGGCCTTCGGCGCGGCGCTCGCCGCCCCGGGTCGGGCGACGACTGTCAGCGCGGCGACCACCAGGGCGGGGATGCCGAGCACCCCACGGCGGCGCAGACGGATGGACGGTGTTCGGGCCATGGCGATCCTCCAGCGAGGGCGGGTTCGAACGCATCGACGAACGTGATGACGGGCACGGTATACCGTCATGAGCGTCGATGTCGATACCCTTCATAGCCGAGTCACGGGCTGAAGGAAACCACCGGATCAGACCTCGCCGAGCGCGTCGATGTCGCGCATCTCCTCCGCCGTCAACGAGAAGTGGAAGACGTCGAAGTTCGCGGTGATCCGCTCCGGGGTCACCGACTTCGGGATCACCACGATCTCGTGGTCGATGTGCCACCGCAGCACGACCTGCGCCGGGGAGACGTCGTGCGCGGCGGCGATCCGGGTCAGCACCGGGTCACTCAGGTCGCTCGTCTTGAACGGGCTGTACCCCTCCAGCACCACACCCCGGTCCCGGTGCTCGGCGTGCCGCTGCCTGTCGTACAGCGACGGGCTCCACCGGATCTGGTTGACCGCCGGGTTCTCCTCGGTCGACTGGATCAGTTCGTCGATCTCCGCGGTGCCGTAGTTGCTCACCCCTACCGCCCGGACGAGATTCTCGTCCCGGGCGGCCAGCAACTCCCGCCACAGCGGGATGCTGTCCCCCGGCGACGACGGCGGCCAGTGGATCAACCACAGGTCCACGTGATCGACGCCGAGCGCCTCCAGGCTGGCCTCCAACGTCTGCCGTTCCCGGCCCACCCGGTCAGGTGGGAGCTTGGTGGTGATGAAGACTTCCTCGCGGCGCAGCCCACTCTCGCGTACCGCCCGCCCGACCTCCCGCTCGTTGCCGTAGACGGTGGCGGTGTCGAGGTGCCGGTAGCCGGTGTCGAGCGCGGCCAGCACGGCGTCGTAACCCGCCTGGCCGGTGGCCTGCCAGGTGCCGAAGCCGAGCAGGGGCATCCGCACGTCACCCGGGAGCAGGACGGCGGGCTGGTCGGTGAGGTCCATGAGGTCCGTTCTACCCCGCCACGCCCCCGGCCGCCGAGTGAACCGGACACTCCGGCATCCAGCGCGACGGTCCGGTTTGCCGGAGAATGCGGATGTGACCGACCGGCTCCAGGAGTACCGGCGACGGCGGGACGCGGCCCGTACACCCGAGCCCGTGCCGTCCGGGAGCCCCACGGCGGCCGACGGTGACGGCGACAGCGCCCGCTTCGTCATCCAGCAGCACCACGCGCGCAGCCTGCACTGGGACCTGCGGCTGGAGCACGAGGGAGTGCTCGCGTCCTGGGCGGTGCCGCGCGGTCTGCCCCGCGATCCGGGTCGCAACCATCTCGCCGTCCACACCGAGGACCACCCGATGGAGTACCTGGACTTCGCCGGTGAGATCCCCGCCGGCGAGTACGGCGGCGGCCGGATGCTGATCCACGACCGGGGCACCTACCGGTGCGAGAAGTGGCGCGACGACGAGGTCATCGTGACGCTCACGGGTGACCGCACGACCGGCCGGTACGTCCTGTTCGCCACCGGCGGTCGGGACTGGATGGTCCGGCGCACCGATCCCGCGCCGCCGGGCTGGACCCCGATGCCCGAGCTGGTCCGGCCGATGCACGCCACTTCCGCCGCCAGGCTCCCCCGCGACCCCGACGAGTGGGGGTACGAGCTGCGCTGGGACGGGGTGCGGGCGATGGCGTACGTCTCCGGCGGGCGGTTGCGGCTGCTCTCCGAGACCGACGAGGAGATCACCGGCGGGTACCCGTGGCTGCGCGCGATGGCCGAGGCGCTCGCTCCCACCGAGGCGGTGCTCGACGGTGTGCTGGTCCGCATCGACGGCGCGGGTCAGGTCCGCCCGGTCCGCCCGGCCACCGGCAGCCGGGTCCCGGCCGGTGCCCAGTACCTGCTCGTCGACCTGCTCTGGCTGGAGGGGGTGGGCAGCGTCGACGTGCCGTACGCGCAACGCCGGGAACTGCTCGATGGGCTGGCCTTGGCCGGACCGCACTGGCAGACTCCGCCGTGGTTCCCCGGCGCGGGCGACGAGGCCCTGCGTGCCGGGCGGGAACAGGGCCTGCCCGGTGTGGTCGCCAAGCGGCTGGACTCGGTCTACGAGCCGGGGCGGCGCAGTCGACGCTGGCTGAGCGTCGACGCGGTCTGACGGCGAGGAGCGACGTGTACCTGACCCACCTGGACTGCCCGCGCTGCGGCAGGGAGTACGCCGCCGACCGGTTACAGAACCTCTGCGAGTGCGGGTCTCCGCTGCTGGCCCGTTACGACCTGCCGGCGGTGGCGAAGGCGGTCACCCCGGAACGCTTTCCGCTGCGCCCGGCCGACCTGTGGCGCTACCGGGAGCTGCTGCCGGTCGACGACCTGCGGTACGTCACGACGCTCGGCGAGGGTTGGACGCCGCTGCTGCGCGCGCCGGCGTACGGCGCCGAGATCGGCATCGCGGACCTGATGGTCAAGGACGAGGGGCTGATCCCGACGGGTTCGTTCAAGGCGCGCGGCGCGGCGGTCGGTGTGAGCCGGGCCCGCGAGCTGGGCGTCGAGCGGATCGCGATGCCCACCAACGGCAACGCCGGGTCGGCCTGGGCGACGTACGCGGCGCGGGCCGGGATGGGCGCGACGATCGTCATGCCGTTGGAGGCGCCGAGCATCTGCCGGCGCGAGTGCGTGGCCGCAGGCGCCGATCTGCGCCTGATCGACGGGCTGATCGGCGACGCCGGCCGGCGGGTGGCCGAGCTGGTCGCGGAGTCGAACGGGGCGATCTTCGACGCCGGCACGCTGCGTGAGCCCTACCGGCTGGAGGGCAAGAAGACGATGGGGTACGAGATCGTCGAGCAGCTCGGCTGGCAGGCCCCCGACGTGATCATCTACCCGACGGGTGGCGGTGTCGGTCTGATCGGCATCCACAAGGCGCTTCACGAGCTGCGGGAGCTGGGCTGGATCGGCGACAAGCTGCCCCGGCTGGTGGCGGTGCAGTCGACCGGCTGCGCGCCGATCGTGCGGGCGTTCGCCGCCGGCGAGGATCGGGCCGAGCCGTGGGCCGACGCGCACACCGTGGCGTTCGGCATCACCGTGCCGGCGCCGCTCGGCGACGAGCTGATCCTGGCCGCGCTGCGGGAGTCCTCCGGCACCGCTGTCGCCGTCGACGACGCGGAGATCCTGGCGGACCTGCGGGACTTCGCCGGGCGCGAAGGGCTGCTGCTCTGCCCGGAGGGGGCGGCCTGCCTGACCGCGGCGCGGCACCTGCGCGCCGGAGGCTGGATCCGGGCCGGCGAACGGGTGGTGGTGCTCAACACGGGCGCGGGCCTGAAGTATCCGGACACGGTCGACGTGTCGGACGTGCCGGTGCTGACCTGAGCGGGGCGGGCGCCCCGCGGGGCGCCCGCCTGCTCGGGCGGTCTACTGGTAGGTGATGTCGGAGGGTGAGTAGAGGCAGTTGACGCCGTCGGCGCCCTCGCCGATCTCGGTGGGCTCACTGCCCTTGGGGACTCCCTTGTACTTCACGCAGATCGAGGTCTCCCGGTCCGGGTCGTCGACGATCGTGATGCGGCTGAACCGGGCCGTGTCACCCCAGTTGGTGTTGATGCCGGCGATCGCGTCGGTGTCCCGGACGACCACGTTGTCGATCACCACGTGCCGCTGGTACGACGTGGAGCAGTTGCCGCAGGCCCGGTAGAGCTTCCCGGCGTTCTCCACCCGGAAGTTCCTGATGTAGACGGTGCCCGAGCCGTTGTGCTGGAAGACCTTGTCGCTCGCCGAGCGGGCGCCACCGCCGTCGACGGTGTACGTGGTGCCGCCCCGGAAGGTGGCCGCGTCCTCGCCGACGTCCTCCCACCAGACGTTGATCAGGGTGCAGTTGCCCTCGCAGTGCACGCCGTCGCCGGCCGGGGCGCCGATGATCACGTTGCGCAGGGTGGCGCCGGCGGCCAGCTCGAACATCGGGTCCTGGCTCTCGCTCTGCCCGCCGTCACCGATGCCGTAGTAGCGCTTGAGTCCACCGTCGAACGTCCCGGAGACGGCGATCGTGGCGTCCACCTTCTGACTGCTGGTGGGCGTGGGCCAGCCGGCCGGCGGAGGTGTGGTCGGGCCTGGAGTGGTGGGCGGCGGCGTGGTGGGTGGCGGCGTGGTGGGTGGCGGCGTGGTCGGGGTGCCTCCGCCTGAGGAGTCGACGACCACGTCGTCGAAGCCGCCGCTCGCGTACGCGGTGACCAGGCCGATCCGGCCGGCGCCAGCCAGGCTGTTGCTGCCGGAGGCGATCTGGGTGCCGTTGACGAAGCCGCGGATGGTGTTGCCGCTGGTCTCGATGCGCAGCGTGTACCAGGTGCCGGTGCTGACGCCTGTCGACGCGGAGCCGATCGCGGTGATGCTGCTGCCGTTGACGGCCTGGAGTTCGGCCCGGCCGGAGCCGAGCAGGGCCAGCCGGTACATCTTCGTGCTGCTGGTGGATCGGGCGGCGAGCCCGACCAGGGCGCTTGACGAGCCAAAGCTCGCCGGCCGGACCCGGGCCTGCACCGAGTAGTCGGTCCAGCTGGTCTGGCCGGCGAACTGCCTGGCCAGTTCGCTGCCGGCGTTGGACTGGTTGAGCACCCCCGAGCCGACCGTCCAGGTGCCGCCGGACTTGGACCAGCCCGAGGTGTCGCCGTCGCTGAAGTCGTCGCTGAACACGGTGGCCGCGAAGGCCGAGGTCATGCCGGCCGCCAGGGCCGCCACTGTCACGCCGACGCCCACCGCCAGCAGCAGTGGTCGTCGGCCGGGGAGTCGTCTCTCCTGCACAGGTGTCCTCCTTGACGCGTGTGGTGGCGATCCCCTGGGCACGTGTGCCGGCACGGCGTGCTGTCGTGACCTGGGATCGGTGTGCCCCCGTCGGATGCCCGGGCCCGAAGCGGGGTGAAGCGGGATCAAAGCCGTGGGAAAGGGCTTTCCCGCTCCTTCGAGGCTAGGACTGTCCAACTACCAGCGTCAATGCCTGGGGTTTGCAGGTCTGTTGCAGGATTCCGGCCGGCCGCTCAGTAGCTGCCCGGCTCGGTCAACCGCCAGGCCGCGTTGATCAGCCCGATGTGCGACAGCGCCTGCGGGGTGTTGCCGAGCTGCGCGCCAGTGGTCAGGTCGATCTGCTCACTGAACAGGCCCACGTCGTTGGAGTACCCCGCCACGCGCTCGAACAGTTCCTCGGCCCGCCGCAGCTCACCCGCCATCGCGAGACACTCCACAAGCCAGAACGAACACAGCAGGAACCCCGCCGGATCCGTCGTCCACCGCCGCAGCAGTCCCTCGTCGGTGCCCAGCTCCCGCTCCACCATGGCGATCGTCGAGCGCATCCGTGGATCGGTCGCCGGCAGGAAGTGCGCCACCGGAATGGCGAGCACCGAGGCGTCCAACTCCGCCGACCCGAACGCGCCGGTGAACGCGCCGATCCGGTCGTTCCACCCCTCGCGCAGCACCGCCTCGCGGATCTCGTCCCGCACGACTGCCCAGCGACGCTTGTCGGCCCGCTCGCCCAGCCGGTCGGCGAGCCCCACCGCCCGGTCCATCGTCAGCCAGCAGGACACCTTCGACGAGACGTAGTGCCGCTCCTCGTCCCGGGTCTCCCAGATCCCCCGGTCCGGCAGGTGCCACGTCGCGGCCACCTGCTCGGTCAACCCGAGCACCATCTCCCGCAACTCGTCGTCGAACGTCTCACCGAGGTAGTCCCGCAGCCGCCACACCGCACCGATCACCTCACCCGGCACGTCGAGCTGCCGCTGCCGCCAGGCGTCGTTGCCGACCCGGACCGGTCGACTGTCGCGGTATCCACGCAGGTGGTAGCAGTGATGCTCGGACAGGTCCCGCTCGCCCTCGACACCGAAGAGCACAGGTACCGGCTCCTCGCCGAACCGGCCGATCGACCGGGTGGCCCAGGCGAACAACCGCGACGCCTCGTCGGGACACGCCGCCACCCAGAGGGCGCGCATGGTCAGCGAGAAGTCCCGCAGCCACGAGTAGCGGTAGTCGTAGTTGCGGTCGCCGCCGACCTGCTCCGGCAACGAGGACGTCAACGCCGCCACCACCGCGCCGCTGCGGGCGTACGTGAGGCCGGCCAGGACCGTCGCGCTGTGCCGGACCAGCTTCGCGTACCGGCCGGAGTAGCCGTGCGTCTCCCGGTACCCCTCCCACGCCCGCGTCGTCGCGGCGAGGGTGGCGAGCGGGTCCAGGCGGGCGGGCGGATCGCCGTACGCCTGGCCGAACGCCACGTCCATCCCGACCACCTGACCGGCGGAGACCTCGAACTCGTGGGTCACCCGGTCCCGGCCGGCCCGCAGCCGCAGCCCGCCGGCCCGCAGCATGAGGTTCACCGAGCCGCCGTTGGCCAGGACCCCACCGTCGGCCTGCTCGTGCAGGTATGGCGTGAGCAGGCCGTTCTCCGGGCGGGGCGCGAAGTCCAGGCCCATCCGGACCCGCCCGGACAACCCCTCGACCACCCGGATCAGCACGGCGGGCGAGTTCATGCCCAACTGGTGGCCGCGGGCGCCGATCTCGGCAGCGAGCGCGTCGGTCACCGCCACGCTGCCGTGCGGTGTGTGGTGCACCGTGCGCAGCACGAGAGTGTCCGGCCGGTACGCGCGCTCGACCCGGTACCCCGGGCCACCCACACCGACCGGCGCCACCTGGAAGTGCCCGGAGCGCGGGTCGAGCAGCCGTCCGAACACGGAGGTGCCGTCGAACCGCGACGGGCACCACCAGTCGATCGAGCCGTTCCTGCCGACCAGCGCGCCGGAGCGGGAGTCCGAGAGGAATCCGTAGTCGGCGATCGGCGGCTGCTGCTCCACCCGTCGCGGGTACCCGGATCGGCCCCGATCAGGCCGCCGTCCGCGGCGTCACTCGGTCGGCGGCTCGTCCTCACCGGCGGCCTCGGCCGCGTCGGCCTCCTCCTTGGTGTGGTGGACGGCCTGGTCGGCGTGCTCCGGCGGCCCGTAGACGGTGTACAGCACCAGTGGGTTGGGGCCCGTGTTGACGAAGTTGTGCTTCGTGCCGGCCGGTACGACGACCAGGTCGCCGGAGACGACCTCCCGCTTCTCGCCCGCCACCCGGGCCTCGCCGGTGCCGCTGACGAAGGTCAGGATCTGGTCGATGCCCTCGTGCACCTCCTCGCCGATCTCCCCGCCCGGCGGAATGGTCATGATGACCAACTGGGTGTGCTCACCTGTCCACAGCACCCGCCGGAAGTCGGGACTCTTCTCGGCCACGGTTGCGATCGTGAAATGCTCCATGCCGCGCTCATACCCCGATCGGTGGCCCGCCACGCCGGGACTCGCAGATGGTGGAATTCCCCACGGTCTGCGGGTTTGGATCCGGGCCGACCGGGGATCGACAACGCTGACCGGCGCGAGCGGCCGGTCGAGCCAGGTCCCCGCCGGCGTACCGCCGAACGGCTGCGGTGGTGGGAGACGGCCAGAGCGCGGCGACGTTCCGACACCAGTCGAAGCGGCGCCGCGCGCTCGTGTGCGGTGCGGCGGGCTCAGCGGTGCAACCAGGCGAGCAGGTCCGGTGGAGCCAGGGCGGCCGTGCGCCTGTGGTAGCGGGCCAGCCCGGACGCGTCGAGCAGATGCCGCCCCTGCCCCGAGCGGCCCTGCCGGAAGAACGCCCGGCGGTCGCGCAGCACACCGAGCGTGTCCGGGGCGAGGTGGTCGGCGCGCTCACGCATCCGGTCGAACGTGGCCGCCTCCACCAGCTCGGGCCACCGTTCGACGGGCACCTCCAGACCCCACCGGACCGCGAGCCGCCGCATCTCGCCCTCCAGGTCGGCCAGCAGGTCGTCGTAGTGCACCAGTTCGACGTTCGGCTCGTGCCGCCGGGCCCAGGCGTCGCTCAGATGCAGGAGCACGCCGGGGAGCGAATCCAGCTCGGCGCGCGGGTCCGTCTCCCGGTCGATCCAGCTCGCCAGCCACCGCTCGACGGGCAGGCGCTCCCTCGCCGGCCCGGCGGGCGCCCCCTGACCGGTCAGCTCGGCCAGTCGCGCCCGGTCCAGGTTGCCCGCCTGGTGGTAGAGGGAGACCGCCATGTCCAGCGGGTGCCGTGCCACCACCACGTAGTGCACCCGCGGGTCCAGCGGTACGCCGTCCAGCGGGGTGTGCGTCTTGACGAAGCGTCTGTGCCGTTGCGCCGCCAACCGGCGGTACACCACGTCCCGGGGCTCGGCCAGCCAGTCCAGCCACGGCGACAGGTGGTTCAGCGGCGCCGGCAACTCCGGGGTGCCCAGCACCAGCAGGGCGCAGATCATCTGCATCCACGTCGTACCGCTCTTGGACCGGGTGCTGATCACGATGTCGCCGGCCCGGAACGGGAAGCCGGTCCACCGGCCGCTGTCCTCGTCGTCGGATCGGTAGCGATGGGGTGGCATGGGCATCGCGCGAGCGTAGTCGCCGACCCGACAGCCCAGCAGCCGGTTTCCGCCTCGACGACCTGGGACATATGCACATGCCTGGCTAGGCTGAAGTATGAGGCCCGCCCACGGGGGCCGCGCGGCGGAACCGGTCTACCGCCCCATCCTCGCCTGTCGACGCGGCGAACTGGAGGCGCTGAACCACCTCGAACCCGCGGCGGTCCCGCTGCTCGCCCCGATCCTGGAGGTCGGCTCGGCGGACCGATCCACGATCGACGTGCTGCGCCGGTTGCCCGCCGGACTCCTGACGGCCGTCGACACCACCGCCCTGCCCGACGACGCCGGCAGCGACGTGCTGCGTTGGGACGTACCCCTGGTGCCGGTGGTGGGGCTCGCGGAGAGCGACAGGCGGCTGGCCACGCACGGCGCGGCGGCGCGGGCGTACGGCCGGCGGGCGCTGGTCCGGCTCCGGGCCGGACGGGACCGGGCCGGGCCGGACGCGAGCACCACCGCCGTGGAGCGGATCTGGCAGTGCACCGCGCTGGCGCCGGAAGAGTGCGACCTGCTTGTGGACGCGGCGGACGTGTGCTGCCGGGCGGACGTGCGCCTCGCCGAGCCCCGGGTACGACGGCTGCTGGGGTGGGCACGCCGGCACGCCTGGCGGTCGGTGACCGTGGCGGCGGGCGCGATGCCGCCGACGTTGGCCCGGCTGCCCACCGACGAGCCGGTCCGACTCGACCGCTGGGACTGGCAACTCTGGCAGCGGCTGGGCGACGCCGGGGTGGGTTACGGCGACTACGGCGTCGGGCCGGCGGTGCCGGGCACCGACGGCGGCTTCGACGACCGGCTGCCCACGGTGCGGTACACCGCCGACGGCGACTGGTGGGTCTACCGCTGGTCGCGGCGGGGCGGGCGGGGTGACGAGCGGTTCGCCGACCTGTGCCGCACGTTGGTGTCGGCCCCGCACTGGCCGGACACCGGGGCGGCCTTCTCCTGGGGCGACCACGAGTTGCTGCGCCGGGCTCGACGGGGAGCCGGCGCGGGGTCGGCCGCCAACTGGGCGGCGTGGAGCACGTCGCACCACCTGGCGCACGTGCTGACCGCCAGTCGACGCCCGGCCGGTGACACCGGATGGCAGTCCCGGCCGGGACCACCGCAGCGGGGTCGTCCGCGTGGCGGCACGGCCCGCCGGGCGGGCTGAGCGGGCTACTGCCGCTCGGTGAAGCCGAACTGGATGATGCCCTCGTCGTCGACTGTGGCGTCCACGGAGGCGTCGCCGAGCAGTTCGGCGGCGTCCTCGTCGAGGAAGATCCGGGCACCCTGGTTGTCGACCACCCGGTCGCCCCGCTCCGGCTCGGGCACCAGTTCCACGGTGAGAGAGCCGGCCTCGGCGTCGGCGGCGATTCGCACGCCACCGTCCTGGGCGACGTCCTGCTGGTTGGCGAGGTCCCTGATGACGAGCACGGCATTGTCGGTCATGGTGAGCATTTGCGGAACTCCTCGTGGATTCTCGGCTCGCGGTCGGTTACCGCGCAGACCGGTGCAGCGGCCCGCGTACGAGCACACGTGGGAGGCGACATGCAGCCGTCGCATCGCGTCGGGGCAGCTGAGAGGCCCCGTCCTGGCCAACGGTGCCCGCTGCCGGGCGATCCGTCAAATAGAGCGGGGTCAGTCGAGTGCGGCGACGGGAGCGAGCAACGCGCGGATCTCGCCGACCGCCGCGCGGCCCGCCCGGTTGGCGCCGATGGTGCTGGCCGAGGGGCCGTACCCGACGAGGTGGATGCGCTGGTCGGCGACCACGCGGGTGCCGTCCATGGTGATCCCGCCGCCCGGCGCGCGCAGTCCCAGCGGCGCGAGGTGGTCCAGGGCCGCGCGGAATCCGGTGCACCAGAGGATCACGTCCGCCGGAACGGACCGACCGTCGGACCAGGCGACCCCGTCGGGTGTGATCCGGTCGAACATGGGTAGCCGGTGCAGGACGCCACGCTCGCGCAGCCGGCGCAGCTCCGGGGTGACCGGCAGCCCGGTCACGCCCACCACACTGCCCGGTGGGCGACCGGCGCGGACCGCCTCGTCCACCCGGGCCACAGCGGCCCGACCGAGGTCGGGGCCCCACTCCTCCTGGCGGAACAGCGGCGGCCGGCGGGTCACCCAGGTGGTGGCCGCCGCGACCGTGGAGACCTCGCCGAGCAGCTGCACGGCGGACGTGCCGCCGCCGACCACCACCACCCGCAACCCGGCGAACTCGTCAGGTCCCCGGTAGTCGGCCGTGTGCAACTGTCGACCGCGAAACGACGACCGGCCCGGGTAGTGCGGCCAGAACGGCCTCGTCCACGTGCCTGTCGCGTTGATCAGCGCCCGCGTCGTCCACAGGCCGTGGTCGGTGTGCACGTCGAGCCGCCCGTCCGGGCGGGAGCGCACCGCGCGGACCCGCACCGGCCGCCGTACCGGCAGGTCGAACGCTCTCTCGTACGCGGCGAAGTAGGCGCCCACCTGCTCGGCTGCCGGACGCCGCGGGTCGGGGGTGGGGAACGCCATGCCGGGAAGGTCGTAGAAGCCGTGCACCCGGTCGAAGACGAGCGTCGGCCAGCGGTGCTGCCAGGCCCCACCCGGGCCGTCGTCGCCGTCGAGCACGACGAAGCCGCTGCCCGGGGCGAAGCCGGTGCGGCGCAGGTGGTAGGCGGCGCTCAGGCCGGCCTGACCGGCTCCGATCACCACGACGTCGGCGGAGTGGGTGTCCACACGAGGTGCAACCCCTGATGCTCACGGGCTCTGCCCGCGCCGGCCGTCGCGTCGATCACAGACGCCGTTTCGCGCCCGATCACCCGAATTGTACCTAGGCTGAGTGGATGGAAGATGCCCGTCGAGCCGCCGCCGAATTCCTCGGCACCCTGCTGCTGGTGTTCTTCGGCATCGGCGCCGCCGTCGCGGCACGCGTGCAGGGCGGCGTGGTGGTGGTCGCGCTCGCCTTCGGCTTCGTCATGCTCGCTCTGGTCTACACGATCGGCCCGCTCTCCGGCAGTCACGTCAACCCCGCGGTGACGCTCGGCGTACTGCTCTCCGGGAAGATCACGGTCGTCGGCGCGGTGGCGTACTGGATCGCCCAGTTCGCCGGCGCGACGGTGGCCAGCTTCGTGCTCTGGGCGCTGACCCGCTGGGGCGACATGGCGGACCAGACCGGTGCGCTGGGCGCCAACGGGTACGGCGCGCACATCAACCGGGGCGGCGCGGCCGTGCTGGAACTCTTGTTGACCTTCCTCTTCGTCCTGGTCGTGATCGTGGTGACGAGCCGCAGCGAGAATCCGGGCACCGCCGGGGTGGCCATCGGGCTGGCCCTGGCCGCGACCCAACTGGTAGGCGTGACGCTCACCGGCGCCGCCGTCAACCCGGCCCGCGCCTTCGGGCCCGCCGTCTTCGAGGGTGGCGTCGCCCTGCGTCAACTGTGGCTGTTCATCGTCTTCCCGCTGCTCGGCGGGGCGCTCGCCGCACTTGTGGCGCCCCTGGTGATGGGAGCACAGCGGCACTACTGGGGCGGACACGACAGGTCCGTCGGGCGGCCGACATAGCGCGAACGGCACTAACCTTCGCCCGAGCCTCTTCTCCGGCGAATATCTTCATGGCAGCATCAGCCCATGCATCGTCGTCTCTTTCCCCGGGCGCTAGCGCTGCTCGCCCTGGTCGCCACCGCGGCCACCGCCGGCGCACCCGGAGCCACAGCCGAGTCGCCCACGCCCGCGACGACCCAGCTACGCGCCACCATCGACCGGATCCTCGGCGACACCCGGCTGGACGGCGCGCAGGCCTCCGTCGTCGTGGTCGACACCAGCACCGGGCAGACCCTCTACGACCGCAACGGGGACCGACGACTGATCCCGGCCTCCAACACCAAGCTGCTGACCTCGACCGCCGCCCTGGCGCTGCTCAGCCCCGGGCACCGCTTCACCACCGACGTCCGCACCACAGGCAAACGTCGCGCCGGCCTGCTGTCCGGCAATCTCTACCTGCGCGGCGGCGGCGACCCGACCATGCTCGCGGCCGACTACGACGCGCTCGCGGCGCAGGTGGCCGCGGACGGCGTCCGGGTCGTGACCGGCAACCTGATCGCCGACGACACCCGCTACGACCGCACCCGGCTCGGCCCCGACTGGACGTGGGACGACGAGCCCTACTACTACGCCGCGCAGGTCACCGCGCTCACCGTCGCGCCGGACACCGACTACGACGCGGGCACCGTGATCGTGCACGCCGCACCGGCCACCAGGGCCGGCGCCCCGGCGGTGGTCAGCACGACCCCGCCCACCGGGTACGTCCGGATCGACAACCGGGCCCGGACGGTCGCCGAGGGCGAGACGTCGATCTCGATCGAGCGCGAGCACGGCGGCAACACGGTCGTGGTGACCGGCCAGATCGCGGTCGGCGACGCGCCGGCGAGCGACTGGGTGACCGTCTGGGAACCCACCGGCTACGCGGCCGACGTGTTCCGCGCGGCGCTGCACAGGCACGGCGTCCGGGTGCTCGGCCGGACCGTGCTCGGCCAGCCCACCCCGGAGGCGGCCAACCCGGTGGCCCGACACGACTCGATGAGCCTGGGCGAGCTGATGACGCCGTTCCTCAAGCTCTCCAACAACGGCCACGCCGAGGTGTTGACCAAGGAGATCGGCCGGGTGTTGTCCGGCGCGGGCACCTGGTCCGCCGGGCTCACCGCGATCAGCGAGTACGTGGCGGACACCGGCATGGACACCGGGACCCTGCGGCAACGCGACGGCTCCGGCCTGTCCCGGCGCAACCTCGTCCCGGCGACCGAGTTCGTCGACCTGCTGGCCGCCGTCCGCGCCGAACCGTGGTTCGGCACCTGGTACGAGGCGCTACCGATCGCCGGGCAGCCCGAGCGGTTCGTGGGTGGCACCCTGCGCAGCCGGATGGCCGGCACCCCGGCGGCGGGCAACGTGCACGCCAAGACCGGCAGCCTGACCGGCGTCTCCGGTCTGTCCGGGTACGTGACCAGCGCCGACGGCCATCTGCTGGCGTTCTCAATCCTGCTCAACAACTACCTGACCGCGTCCGTCAAGGGGCTTGAGGACCAGATCGCGGTGGCGCTGGCCGGCTATCGGGAGGGTGCCACGACGACGGCCCGGATGGCGCCGCCGGCGGTACCGGAGACGCCCCGTACGCCGGAAGGGCTGGAGTGCTCCTGGGTGAAGCCGATCACCTGCTGACCGGGGGCGCGGCTCAGGCCGGACGGTCCGGTCGGGGGACGACCGCCGTGGGGTCGCCGCGTTCGATGAGCGCGGCGATCTCCGCGGCGTGCAGCCCGCGCAATGCCAGCACGCGGGTGCCCCAGCGGTGCAGTCGACACGGGTGCGGGCTGGCGTCGTTGCGGCAGACCACACCGCCGGACCAGCGCCGGGGCGCGTGCACCACCACCGCCCGCACCGCGAACTGGGCGTCCTCCACAGTGACGTACGGCGGCAGGGGGATGTCGCGGAGCACCTCCCCGGACGCTTCACTGGCGCCGGACGGGCCGACGGGACGGACGCGGTGGGCGGTACTGCTGCTCATCTGCGCTGCCTCCACACTGGATGGTCGGACGGGGACAGCAGAAAGTTACGATGCCATCGACTGTGCGCGACGGACAAACTGTCCCGAGCGGCAGTCGGTCAGCGCACGGCCACGGCCTGGAGGCCGACGTTTCCGCAGTGCGGGGTGAAGACCTTCTCGACTGTCCAGTTCACCAGCAGCCGGGCGCCCCTGGGCAGTTGGAAACGGATGGTGAACTGGGCGCTCTTGCTGGTGTACGGGTCCTCCAGCCGCACCGTGCTGGCCGGGCCACCGGTGGAGAGCCGCACGTCGAGCCGGCCCCGCGCCATCCACGTCCCGGCGTAGACCTGGACCGTACGCGGCTCACCGCTGCCGGCGATCGCGAGGCTGAAACCGTTGCCGGCACCGCAGGCGTAGACCCCGTTCGAACTGCCCCGCACCGACCGCTCGGGTGTGCCGTCGCGCCAGCTCACGAGTTCCTGGTTGCCGTCCCAACCGACTCTGGAACCGCGCCCTCCCGCGTCGACGATCTCCCCGGACCCGCCGCGTTTGCGCACCACCGACGTGCCGTGCAGCCCCCAGTGCATCCAGTCCCGGTGCCCCACGGCGGTGAGGTCGATCTCGCCGGGCGCCTCCGTCCGGGTCACCGACAGGGCGGGCGGGACCGACGGGGCCGGCGGCGCGGCGGGCGCACTGGCCGACGGGGTCGGGTCGGGCGACGGAGGGCGCTGCCGGGGGCGCAGGCCGGGCGTCGCCGGTCCGGCGTCGCCGGTACGCCCCTCGACGCCGGGAAAGCCGGTCGGCCGGGACGCCCCGACGGGCACGCCCGCACGACCCGCCAGGTCGTCGCCGGACTCCGGGCCGTTCCGGGTGACGAGGTACGCGCCCAGCCCCACGACGCAGGCGAGCACGGCCAGCCCCGTCACCGCCCAACGACGACGCCGGTAGCCGTCGGCTAGTCCGCGTAACGCAAGGCGCGGCTGCCCGGCGGTGACACCGGGCCGTCGATGCGACGTCGGCGCTTCGGACGACCCGCCACCGGCCCGGGAATCCGCCCGCATGCGGTCTTCGTCCGCCACCGACCCTCCACCTCCACCGCCCGGCCACCATCGACCGTCGCGGATCACACCGTCCACTGTGGGCCGTTTCACGTTTGCACCGGCGTGGACGACACGCTAGATCCGGACCGGTGGGCCTGTCCAGTCCGGAACCGGACGGTATCGGACAACCCACCGGTCCCGGCCCGGCCGCGAACGCCCGTGCCGTCAGCCGATCCGGAAGCCGAGCGCCTGCGCGATCAGCAGCGCCTGTTCGGCGTCGACGATCGCGCCGGCCCGCTCGACAGTCGTCGGGTCGAGTGCCGTCAGATCGCTGCGGCGCAGGTCGGCGCCTCCGAGCCGGACATGCTGCAGCTGCGCGCCGGAGAGGTCGACGCCGGTCACCGTGGCCCCGGTGAGGTTGGCCCCGGACAGGTCGGCCTCGCGCATCCGTACGTCGGTGAGGTGGACGCCGCGCAGATCCGCGCCGGGCAGCGCGACGAAGGACCAGTCGCCGCCGTCGACCCGCAGCGGACGCATGTCGCACTGCGCGAAGGTGCTGCCGACGAGCTTGCAGCCGGTGAACTCGGCCTCGAAGAAGTTGCACCGCTTGAAGACGCAGCGGGTGAAGGCCGAGTCGACGTGCCGGGAGGCGTTGAACTGCACGTTGCCGAACGTGCAGCCGGTGAACACCGCGCCCCGGCTCACCGCCTCGGTCAGGTCCACCTGGAAGAACTCACAGCCCACGAAGTGCCGGTCGGCCAGCTCCTCGCCGTACCAGTCCTCGTGGCGGTAGGTCACATCCTCGGTCAATTCCGGCATCGGGTCAGGCTAGTGCCAGCCACCGACGTCGGGGTGGCCGCCCTTCCGGCACCGG
This sequence comes from Micromonospora sp. NPDC047521, assembly GCF_055587305.1. NCBI lineage: Bacteria > Bacillati > Actinomycetota > Actinomycetes > Micromonosporales > Micromonosporaceae > Micromonospora > Micromonospora sp. NPDC047521. Next base: position 326,614 of record NZ_JBVJGN010000001.1, read on the forward strand.
CATACCGGCTAGTAGGTTCGGCGACGTGAGTGTCGCTCGGAGCAAGGACCCGGACCAGATCGGTTTCGACCCGGCGCGGTTGGCGCGGATCGACGAGCACTTCGGCAGGTACGTCGACGACGGCCGGCTGGCCGGCTGGCAGGTGGTGGTCACCAGGCGCGGCGAGGTGGCGCACTCGTCGACGTACGGGATGCGGGACACCGAGTCGGGCGCACCTGTCGAGACCGACACGCTCTGGCGGATCTACTCGATGACCAAACCTGTCACCTCGGTCGCGGCGATGATCCTGTGGGAGGAGGGCCGCTTCGAGCTGACCGACGAGATCAGCCGCTGGCTGCCGGAGTTCGCCGACCTGCGGGTCTACTCCAAGGGCTCGACGCTCAAGCCGTACACGGTGCCGGCGACCGAGCCGATCCGGGTGTGGCACCTGCTCACCCACACCGCCGGCCTGACGTACGGCTTCATGCAGACCTCGGTGGTCGACGGGTTGTACCGGGCCGCCGGCTACGACCTGTACCCGCCGGCGGACGTCGACCTGGCCGGCGCCTGCGCGGCGTTCGGCGAGCTGCCGCTGCTGTTCCAGCCGGGTACCGCGTGGGGCTACTCGGTCGCCACCGACGTGCTCGGCCGGCTCGTCGAGGTGGTCTCCGGGCAGAGCCTCGACGCGTTCTTCGCCGACCGGATCTTCGGCCCGCTCGGCATGACCGACACCAGGTGGTGGGTGGAGGGCGCCGAGGCCGAGCGGCTGGCCGCGCTCTACGCACCGGATCCGCGCAGCGGCCGGGCGGTCCGGTACGACAGGCTCGGCGCTCTCGCGTACCGCAGGCCGAACCTGCTCTCCGGTGGCGGCGGCCTGATCTCCAGCGCCGCCGACTACCACCGTTTCACGCAGATGCTGCTGCGCGGCGGCGAGCTGGACGGAGCCCGCCTGCTCGGTCCCCGCACCGTTCGGTTCATGACCCGCAACCACCTGCCCGAGGGTCGGGACCTCGGCGCCCTGTCCACCGGCGGCTTCGCCGAGAGCACCCTCGACGGGATCGGCTTCGGTCTCGGCTTCGCGGTTGTCGACGACCCGATCCCCAGCCGGGTGCCGAGCAGCGTCGGCGAGTACTACTGGGGTGGGGTGGCGAGCACCGCGTTCTGGGTGGACCCGGTCGAGGAGATCACCGCGCTGCTGTTCACCCAGCTGATGCCGTCGAGCACCTACCCGCTGCGGTCCCAGCTGCGCCAGCTCGTCTACGCCGCAGTGGTCGACTGACCGGGATCGCCGTTCCGCCGATGGGCGGCGCGTCAGGTCCCTAGCCTGGGGTGGTGAGCACCATCGTCGTGTTTGGCGCGGGCGGGACCGCCGGGTCGCGGATCACCGCCGAGGCGGTCGACCGGGGGCACCTGGTGATCGCCGCCGTGCGTCGCCCGGAGGCCACCTCGTACCTGCCGGACGGGGTGCGGACGGTCACCGGCGATGCCACGAGCGAGCGGAGCGTCCGGGAGGTGGCGCCGGACGCGGACGCGCTGGTGGTGGCGATCGGCGGGGGCGGACGCGACCTGTGGCGCACCGCGGCGGAGACACTTGTGACCACGCTGCGCGAGATGCCGGCCGCGCCGCGCATCATCCACCTCGGCGGCGGGTCGACGCTGCTCACCCCGAAGGGCACCCGCTACCTCGACGAGCCGGACTTCCCGGCGGAGTACCGGGATTCGGCGCTTGGCCAGGCCGACGCGCTTGACTACTACCGCACCTCGGCCGACGGGGTGACCTGGACGTACGTGTCGCCACCGCCGCTGGAGTTCCACCCCGGCGAGCGCACCGGGCACTACCGCACCGGCGGCGACGAGCCGGTCACCGACGAGCAGGGCCGCTCGGTGCTGACGTACGAGGACCTGGCGGTGGCGATCGTCGACGAGATCGAACAGCCCCGGCACCGCAACGCGCGCTTCACCGCCGCGTACTGAGTCGGGCGGGCGGTCAGTCGGCGAGGCGGGCGGGGAAGCCGCCGGTGGCGATCGGCCCCCAGGCGTCGATGGTGACCCGGATCAGCGACTTGCCCTGGCGCACCATGGCGGCCCGGTAGTCGTCCCAGTCCGGGTGCTCGCCGGAGATGCTGCGGAAGTACTCGACGAGCGGCTCCAACGCGTCGGGCAGGTCCAGCACCTCGGCGGTGCCGTCGATCTGCACCCAGGGGCCGTTCCAGTCGTCGCTGAGCACGCAGGCCGACACCCGCGGATCGCGGCGGATGTTCGTCACCTTGGCCCGCTCGGGGTAGGTGGAGACGACCAGCCGGCCCTGCCCGTCGATGCCGGCGGAGACCGGGGACGACTGCGGGCGGCCGTCGGGCCTGGTGGTCATCAGCACGACGCGGTGTCGCGGCCGGACGAAGTCGAGCAGGGTGTCCCGGTCGACCCGGGTGTTCTTCGCGATGCTGCGCGCCATGCCCCGTTCCTACCAGGGTGACGGCGACGCGGGGGCGGCGGGTCAGCGGGGACGGGTCACGGTGCGGTGCACCGCCTGGGTGGGCACCCGGGGGCGGCCGGTCGGGCGCCAGGCCCGGCCGTTGGCGTAGATCACCCGAAAGCCGAGGTACGACGCGAGCGGCGCCCAGTGCGCCGAGCCCATCCGCAGTTCGGCGGCATTGTGTCGTTGCCCGTTGGCCAGTACGTCGAGGAGAACAGTTTCGAAGGCCGCCGATTCGACCCAGTCCACTTCCCTGGTGAAACCGCAGATCAGGGCGGCTCCGGTGACTTCCAGGAACTCGCGCAGCACGGCGTCGGAGGCGCGCAGGACGGAACAGCTGCCGAAATAGAGTCGCCGCCCCTCGGCGCGGCCGGCCATCAGGTCGGCCACCTCGTTCAGTTCCACCGACTGCCAGTCGGTGAGGCAGAGTCGGCTCGGCTCGCCGTGCATGGCGAAGAAGCCGACCCGGTGGTCCGCGTACTGCTTGAGCAGCCAGCGGTCCAGGAAGTAGAACAGCTCGTCGCGGGTCGCCGCGTCCTTGTGGATGAAACGGATCTTGCCGAGCCGCTCCAGCAGTTCGAGGGTGGGAAGCACGGAGCCCCGCTCGTTGAGGTCGCGGTGCCACTGACCCTCGACACAGAAGACGCCACCTCGTGCCACGCGCACCTCCGCCAGTCCACCGCCCGGGCTGACGTTACCGCCCGTCGGGGTCCGGGGAACATCACCCTCGGTGGGGTCGATTGCGACGTTCGGTCGCGCTTGGTCCTTCCCGGGGGAGATCGGGAGTACATGGCTGTTTCGCAAATCAGTCGAATTCACAGCCAAGGCCCAGGGAACACAGATCATGAGGACAATTCTCGTTAATTGCCGCCAACCGCACCGATCAGTGCGAGGGTGGAAATCACGGGACGCCTCGGTCGATGTCCCGAAGCCACCCCATTCGCTCTCCTATCGGGAGGACTTCTGTGCGCGTAAACACCTGGAAGCGAGCCGCCGTCGCATTCGCCCTGGCGCTGCCCGGGGCAGCGGTCGCCGCGGTCGTCGCCGCACCCGCGGCCCATGCGGACGGCTGCTACACGTGGAACCGCACCCTGGCCCAGGGACGCTCGGGCGACGACGTCCGCCAGTTGCAGATCCGGGTCGCCGGTTGGGCCGGCTACCGGGACATCGTCGAGAACGACGGCCGGTACGGGCCCAAGACCGCCGCCGCCGTCAAGCGGTTCCAGCAGGCGTACGGGCTGCGCGCCGACGGGATCGCCGGTCCGCAGACCTTCGCCAAGCTGTACCAGCTACAGGACAACGACTGCACGCCCGCGCACTTCAGCTACAGCGAGCTGGACAACGGGTGTGGCGGAAGTGGGTGGAGCGGCGGCCCGCTCTCGGCCAACCAGACCAAGCAGAACGCGCTGCGCACCATGTGGAAGCTGGAGGCGCTGCGCAGGAGCCTCGGCGACAAGCCGCTGCGGGTGTCGAGCGGCTACCGCAGCCGCGCCTGCAACAACCAGGTCGGCGGCGCGTCGGACAGCCAGCACCTGTACGGCAACGCGGCGGACGTCACCTCGCGGACGTCGTCGCTGTGCCAGGTGGCCCGCAACGCCCGGAACAACGGCTTCAGCGGCCTCTACGGGCCGGGCTACCCCGACCACGACGACCACGTGCACGTCGACTCGCGGCGGGAGAACAACAACGACCGCAGCTCGAACACGACGAGCTGGTCCGCGCCGGACTGCGGGATCGGCGCCGGCAACGACTGAGCGGGCAGCCGGAACGACGTCGGCCCGACGCGGAGGGGGAACTTCGCGTCGGGCCGACGTCGTGTGTGCCCCGGGACGGGCGGCGGAGGGGTGCCGCGCTCAGCTCGCCCGAGGCCAGCGCGGCGCGGTGACGGGGGGAGTCACCGGCCGGCCAGCAGCGGTGGGGCGTACCCCCGGCGGGACGACCCGCGCGGCCTGCTGCCGCGACGGCCCGGTCGCCGTGAACGGGAACGGCACGTGCACGAACGGATTGCCGTGCCGGATCAACGCGTCGATCTGCCGCTCGTTGAGCCCGTGTGTCTCCAGCACCCGCCGTCCCCAGCGGTGCAGGCGGCACGGGTAGGACGCGCCGTCGTTGCGGCACAGCGGCCCGGTGGGCCACTCCTCGGCTGTGTGCACGACCACCGCCCGGACCGCGAGCCGGACATCCTCGGGGGTCAGCGGCGCCGGCACCGGCACCTCACCCAGTACCAGGTCGATGGGATCCGTCGACTGCTCACCAACTCGCACGGCAGGCCTCCCGCAGCTCGGCAGCGGTACGGCGGACTCACCGCACCGACATCCTCGGCCATGGGTACGGCCGGCACCTGACGAAAGTTCAATTCTGGTACGCGGTAAGCGGATCCTCCGCCGACGGCACGTGGACGAGGTCGCTCAGACCAGGCCGGCGTCGTGCACGAGCAGGGCCACCTGGACCCGGTTGTTCAGCTCCAGCCGGGTCAACAGCCGCGAGACGTACGCCTTCACGGTCGCCACACTCATGAACAACTCCCCCGCGATCTCCGCGTTGGTGCGCCCCCGGCCCAGGGCGACAGCGACCTGCCGCTCCCGCTCGCTGAGCCCGGTGAGCAGCCGCAACGCGCGCTCCTGCCTGCGGTCGGGGCCGGTCGGGCCGAGGTCGGAGGTGACGTGGGCGATCAGTTTCCTGGTCACCGTAGGGGAGAGAGTCGCCTCGCCGGCCGCGACCCGGCGTACCGCGTGCACGATCTCCGCCGGCGGGGTGTCCTTGAGCAGGAACCCGGCCGCCCCGGCGCGCAGCGCCCGCAACACCTGCTCGTCGGCGTCGAAGGTGGTCAGCACCAGGACCTCCGGCGGGTGCGGCTGGGCACGCAGCGCCTCGGTGGCGGTCAACCCGTCCACCCGTGGCATCCGGATGTCCATCAGCACCACGTCCGGGGCGTACGCGGCCACCGCCTCCGGCACCTCGGCGCCGTCGGCCGCCTCACCCACCACTGTCAGGTCCGGCAGGCCGCCGAGGATCATCGACAGCCCGGCGCGGACCAGCGCGTCGTCGTCGACGATCAGCACCCGTACCGGCGGCGCGGCCGACCCGGCCCCGGTCACGCCGGCCACGGCAGCCAGGCGGCCAGCCGGAAGTCGCCCGCGTCGTCCCGACCGTAGGCGAGCCGGCCGCCGGCGAGAGTGACGCGTTCGCTGATGCCGACCAGGCCGGTGCCCGCGCCCGGCAGCGTGCCGCCGGCCGGCGTACCGACCGGCCACCGGTTGCCGATCGCCACCGTCAGCCCGGTCCCCGGCCCGCCGGACACGTCCAGGGTCACGGCCGCGCCTGCCGCGTGCTTGCGCGCGTTGGTAAGCCCCTCCTGCACGATCCGGTACGCGGCCCGGCCCAGCGCCGCCGGCACCTCCTCCGGCCTGCCGACGCTGTCGTTCACGTTCACCCGCACCCCGGCGGCCCGCGACTCGGCGATCAGGGCCGGCAGGTCGGCGAGTGTGGGTTGCGGCGGCTCGGGGGCGTCACAGTCGTCCTCGGCCCGGAGCACCCCGATGACCTCGCGCAGGTCCTGGAGGGCGGCGTGGGCGCTGCCCCGGATCACCCCGGCGGCGCGGGCCACCTCGTCGGGCGGCGCGTCCGGACGGAACTCCAGTGCGCCCGCGTGCAGGCTGAGCAGTGAGATCCGGTGCGCCAGCACGTCGTGCATCTCCCGGGCGATCCGGGTGCGTTCGAGGTGGCGGGCCTGGGCGACGCGGAGCTGCTGCTCGGCCTCGGCCCGCTCGGCGCGCTCCCGCAGCGACACGATCAGCTGCCGCCGGGCCCGCACGAACATCCCCCAGGCCAGCACGGCGAGGGTGAGCACCACGCCCCAGCTCACAGTGACCCAGTACGACATGGCCGGATCCGGACGGGTCCAGCTGAAGACCAGGTTGGTGAGGAAACCGACACCTGTCACCGCCACCGCGACGGCGGTCCGCCGGTGCACCACGACTGTGAAATAGAAGATCAACAGCGGGATGGCCGAGGCCATCGAGAACAGGTTCAGCGGCAGCGTCGCCACCACCAGCCCGAGCGGCCACCGCCGCCGCATCCAGAGCAGCCCGCAGCAGACCAGACCGATGAGCGCGTCCGCGCCGACCATCCAGTCGTGCGGCAGCGGAACCGCCGTCTGCGGGTCGGGCGACAGCCCGTCCGCGGTGACGTACAGCACCCAGATCAGCCCGGAGAGGAACGCGAGGCTGTCCACCACCCAGTCGCGGGTGGTGCGGCGCGGACGCGCGCGCTCGGGCTCCGCCCGCACGACCAGTTCCCCCGGCAGCAGCCAGGGGTGCTCCGGAACGGCGATGCTGGTCACGCGCCCATGCTAGGCAGCCGAGGGACACCACGACCAGCTACCAAAGTCGAGACCCTCCGGTCGACCAAGGTCGACGCGGCGCCGACCGCCGGCCGCAGCGGATGGCCGGGTGGCGCGGGCAGGCTCGACGACATGATCACCGTGGAGAACCTCACCAAACGGTACGGACCACATCCGGCGGTGGACGACGTGTCGTTCCACTGCGAGCCGGGCACCGTCACCGGCTTCCTCGGCCCCAACGGCGCCGGCAAGTCCACCACCATGCGGATGATCTGCGGACTCACCGCACCGACCGCCGGTCGCGCCACTGTCGCCGGGCACCCGTACCGGGAACTGCCCAACCCGGGGCGCGAGGTCGGGGTGCTGCTGGACGCCTCCGCCCAGCACGCCGGGCGCACCGGCCGCGAGGCGTTGACGCTGTCCGCGTACACCATGGGTTTGGACAAGCGCGAGGTCGCCGCGAAGCTCGACCTGGTCGGGTTGAACGCGGTGGCGGCGAAGCGGCGGGTACGGGCGTACTCGTTGGGGATGCGCCAGCGGCTCGGGCTGGCCCACGCGCTGCTCGGCGACCCCCGGGTGCTGATCCTCGACGAGCCGGCCAACGGCCTGGACCCGGAGGGGATCTTCTGGATGCGCGGGCTGCTGCGCGACTTCGCCGACCGGGGCGGCACCGTGCTGCTCTCCTCCCACCTGCTGCGCGAGGTGGAGGCGGTCGCGGACCGGCTGGTGGTGATCGGGGGCGGCCGGATCGTGGCCCAGGGCGACAAGAACGAACTGCTGGCCGGTGGCGGCACGCTGGTCCGGGCGCGCGACGTCGCGGCACTGCGCCGGGCGCTGGACACGGCAGGCCTGAGCGCCGCCGACAGCTCCGAGGGGCTGCTCGTGCAGGCCGACGCCGAGGCGGTCGGCCAGGCCGCCGCCGATGCCGGTGTGGCCCTCGCCGAGCTGCGCCCCGCCGGCGGCGGTGGCCTCGAACAGCTCTTCCTCACCCTGACCGCCGGCGAATCCACCAGGGAGGCCGTCCGATGACCACCGCCACCGCGCCCGCCACCGCTCTCGCACCCCGGCAGCACACTCCGGTACGCCGCCCGTCGCTGCTCCGACTCACCGCCGTGGAGGCGCGCAAGCTCGTCGACACCCGGGCCGGCCGCTGGCTGCTGATCACCATCGGTCTGGTCACCGCCGCGATCGTCGTCCTCCTGCTGATCTACGGCGCGGAGCCCGAGCAGACCTTCGTCACCTTCTTCGTTCCGTCGCTGCTGCCGGTCAGCGTGCTCCTGCCGGTGCTGGGCATCCTGTCGATCACCAGCGAGTGGTCCCAGCGCACCGCCCTCACCACCTACGCACTGGTGCCTCGCCGGGAGCGGGTGGTGGCCGCGAAGCTGATCGCGGTGGTGCTGGCCGCGCTCGCCTCGGTGCTGGCCAGCCTGGCCGTCGCCGCCGTCGGGACGCTTGTGGCGTCGGCCACCGGCGGGGCGGGCACCTGGGACATCGACGGGTCGCTGATCCTGCACGCGGGGATCGTCCAGGTCGCCAGCGTGCTCATGGGTGCCGCCTTCGGCCTGCTGCTGCTCAACCCGCCGCTGGCAATCGTCGGCTACTTCCTGCTGCCGACCATCTGGACGGTGCTCAGCGAGGTGGTCCGGCCCCTGCGCGGCCCCGCCGAGTGGCTGGACACCAGCCGGACCATGGAGCCGTTGTTCACCAGCACCGTCACCGGCGAGCAGTGGGGGAAGTTCGTGGTGTCCCTGCTGGTCTGGCTGGTCCTCCCGCTGGCCGTCGGCCTGGTGCGGACGCTGCGCCGCGAGGTGTCCTGACCATGGACGTCGCCGGCTACCGACCCCGCACCGTGGTCAGCGGCGGCCCGCTGGAGCTGGCCGTCATGTGGGGAGGCTTCCCGCTGCTCGGCGCGGGTGCCGGATGGCTCCTCGCGGCGGCGACGGGCTGGCTAGTCCGGCTGCCCTGGGTGCCGTTCCGGGGTCTGGTCGAGTGGTTGGACCGGCTGCCCGAGCCGCAGGCCACCATCGGCACGATCGCGGTGGGCGTCCTGGCGGGTCTGGTAATCGCCGGGATCGGCACCGCCGAACGGCTGATCGTCACCGTCGACGCGGCGCAGGTCCGCCTGCGCCGCGCCGACCAGGACCGGACGGTCGCCCGGGCCGACGCCCGGGTGGCCTTCCTCGCCGACAAGCACCTGGTGCTGCTCGACGCCGACGGCGCGGAACTGCTCCGGGAGCCGACCGACCTGCCGGCCGACCGGCTCGCGGCGGCGTTCCGGGAGCACGGCTGGGGCTGGGCGGACGACGACCCGCACCGGCCGGCGTACCGGCTGTGGGTGCCCGACCTGCCCGGGTTGCCGGCCAGCGCGGACGCCCTGCTGCGGGGCCGCGAACGGGCACTCGACAGGGATCGCCGCGACGACGTGCGGGAGCTGCGCCGCGAACTCGGCCGGATCGGGGTGGTGGTGCGCGACGAGGGCAAACGGCAGTACTGGCGGGTAGTCGTCCCGGCTGCGGGCCGTCCGACTTCGGCCGAGCGGGAGCCGGACGGGCGGTAGCGTCTGTCCCAGCAGACCCTGGGAGCCGCGCGATGACCGAACAGCAGCCGTACCGGGTGGTGTCCCGACACCCCGGCTTCGAGCTGCGTCGGTACCCCGCCCACCTGGTGGCCGAGATGCAGATCCAGGCGTCGTTCACCCGGGCGCCGATCGAGGCGTTCCGGCCGCTGGCCGCGTACATCGGCGGCGCCAATCGGGCCCGGCACCCGATCGGCTCGGCCGCGTCGACGACGGCGGCGGCCGGCGGCTCGGAGAAGATCGCCATGACCGTGCCGGTGGTGCAGATCGAGGGCGAGTGGCCAGGCGCTTACCTGATCCAGTTCGTCATGCCGGCCATCTTCACCACCGCCACCCTGCCCGAGCCGGTGGATGCCCGCGTGCGGATCCGCGAGGTTCCGGCGCGCCTGGCGGCGGCGATGCGGTTCTCCGGGCGGTGGACGGAGCAGGCGTTCAGCCAGCGGGCCACGATGCTCGGCCGGTCGGTCACCGCGGCCGGCCTGCAACCCACCGGCGCCATCCGGTACGCGCGCTTCGACCCGCCGTGGAAGCCGTGGTTCCTGCGCCGCAACGAGGTCGTGCTGCCCGTCGTCGAGTGAGGGTATTTACCTGCCTCGCTGCATGGGTGACAGTGGCAGCAGCGGCCGCGCGGGGGCGCGGTGGGAAGGGGGACGACGATGACCTCCATCGGCACCGGGGCCGGCGGCAGCGGAATGTTCCGCCGCAAGCCGGTCGACGAGATAGCCGACGAGACCGAGGAGGGCCTGTCCCGCTCCCTCGGCCTGTGGCAACTCACCGCCATCGGGGTGGGCGGCATCATCGGCGCCGGCATCTTCGCCCTGGCGGGCGCGGTGGCCAACGAGACCGCCGGCCCCGCGGTGCTGGTCTCGTTCCTGATCGCCGGCCTGGCCAGCGCCGCCGCGGCGCTGTCGTACGCCGAGTTCGCCGGCATGATCCCCAAGGCCGGCTCCGCCTACACCTACGGCTACGCGGTGCTCGGCGAGGCGGTCGGCTGGTTCATCGGCTGGGACCTGCTGCTGGAATACACGGCGATCGTCGCGGTGGTGGCGATCGGCATCTCCGGCTACTTCGGCTTCCTCGTCGGTGAGCTGGGCGCCGAGCTGCCGGCCTGGATGCTCGGGGCGCCGGGCACAGGCGACGGGCACGTGGTGGACCTCTTCGCCGTGGTGCTCTGTCTGCTCATCGCGTTCCTGCTGACCCAGGGCATCAAGACGGCCGCCCGCTTCGAGACGTTCGTCGTCGGGCTGAAGGTGGCCGTCGTCCTGCTGGTGATCGTGGTCGGCTTCTTCCACGTGAAGACGTCCAACTACTCGCCCTTCTTTCCGTTCGGGCTCAGTGGAGCGTTCACCGGCGCGGCCACGGTGTTCTTCGCCGTCTTCGGCTATGACGCGATGAGCACCGCCGCCGAGGAGTCCCGCGACGCCCGCCGGCACATGCCGAAAGCGATCATCTGGTCGCTGGTCATCTCGATGGTGCTGTACGTGCTGGCCACCCTGGTGTTGACCGGCATGCAGAACTACCGCGACATCGATCCGGAGAGCGGCTTCTCCTCGGCGTTCGCCTCGGTCGGCCTGTCCGGCCTGGCCAGCGTGATCGCGGTGGGCGCGATCATCGGGATCCTGACCGTGATGTTCACCTTCATGCTGGGCGTCACCCGGGTGTGGTTCTCGATGAGCCGGGACGGGCTGCTGCCGGCGTGGTTCGGCAAGCTGCACCCGGTCCGCCGGGTGCCCACCCGGGTCACCTGGATCGTCGGGGTGGCCTCCGCGCTCATCGCCGGCTTCCTACCGATCCGCGAGGCGGCGGAACTCACCAACATCGGCATCCTGCTCGCGTTCGTGGTGGTCTGCATCGCGGTGATCGTGCTGCGCTACCGCCGCCCGGACGCGCCGCGCACGTTCCGTCTGCCGGGAATGCCGGTCGTGCCGGTGGTGGGCGCGCTCTTCTCGGTCTGGCTGATCACGTTCCTGGCGCCGGAGACCTGGCTCCGCTTCGCCGTCTGGTTCGTGATCGGCATGCTGATCTACGCCTTCTACGGCTATCGCCGCTCGGCGCTCGCGGCCCGGCCGTCGGGCGACCGGTCGGGGCCGGACGGGACCGGACCGGGGCGGTAGCCGAGCGCGGGCCCCCAGGCCAGCAGCAGCGCCATCCCGAGCCCGGCGAGCAAGCCGGCCACCGAGAGCAGCACGTCGGAGTCGGCGGCGCTGATCGGGCTGTTGCCGGCCAGCGCCGTGAGCTGCGCGCCGATCGGCACCAGCGCCTTCATGGCGGTGGCCGCGACAAGCAGGAAGGCCATCGGGCCCACGAGCGCGGCGAAGGCGGCGAGCGCGTGGTGCCGCCAGATCGGCCGCCCGTCCGGCCAGTCCCAGGCGAGCAGGGTGACACCGGTGAGCAGCACCGCCCCGAGGGCGAGCCCCGACAGGAGCCGCGTGTCGGGCGCGACGGCACGGACCAGCCCGACACCTGTCGCGCCGACCGCGCCGAGCCCGGCCGCGAGCGACAGGCGACGCCGGGTGCGCGCGGGCGCCGCCGCCAGGGCGGCGCCGACGGTCAGGGCCACCAGGAGTACGCCGGTGGCGAAGACTGCCGGGGTCAGCTCCGGCTCCCGGTCGGTCGGTGACTCCGTGGCGGCGGCCACCAGCACCAGCACCCCCGCGACGCATGCGGCGCCGGTCAGCGCCTTCCGGTCGGCGGCGGGAGGTGCGCCACGCTCCCGCCCCCACAGCACCGCCACCAGTACGCCGAGCACCACGCAACCGCCGACGGCGAGCAGCACCGTCGCACCGGAACCGATCGGGTCGGCCCGGTCGATCGCCACGTCGGCAGCGACCCAGACACCGCCGAGCACCACCGCCGGACCACTCCAGCTCGCGAGGCCCCGACCGGCCAGCACGAGGCCGAGTACCACCGCGACGATCGCCGTGAAACGCAGATCCCGCGCCCAGTAGGCGTTGTTGCCCGGCAGCCGCTCCGACCACGGGCCGATCGGCTCGGTCAGCGGTTGCAGCGCCGTCATCCCGACCGCCCAGAGCAGCACGGCGACACCGGAGAGGAGCAGCCCGACCGAGCGCGCGAATCGCATCCCCCGACGGTAGCCGCCCGTGGAACCGCTCCGGTGGCCCGCGCATGTCGGTCGCCCGACCTACGCTGAGCGGATCGCCCGCATCCGAGGAGGAACCCATGAGCCGCTACGTCGCTCTGCTGCGCGGGGTCAACGTCGGCAGCGTCCGGCTGGCGATGGCCGACCTGCGCCGGATCGTCACCGACCTCGGCCACGAGGACGTCAAGACGTACCTGCAGAGCGGCAACGTGGCCTTCGGCAGCACGGTGCGCGACGCGGAGAAGCTGGCCGCCGGGATCGAGCGGGCGCTCACCGACGAGCTGGGGTTGACCGTGCCGGTGCTGGTGCGCAGCGGTCGGGAGCTGGCGGCGGTGGCCGGCGGCAACCCGTACGCCGAGGTCGAGGACGATCCGACGAGGTTGCTGGTGGCGTTCCTGCGGTCCGCGCCGAAGAAGTCCACGGTGGACGCTCTCACCGTGCCCGGTGGCGAGAACGTGTCGTTCACGGTGACCGGCCGGGAGGTCTTCCTGCACTTTCCCGACGGCGGCTACGGCCGGACGAAGTTCACAAACGCGTACCTGGAGAAGAAGCTCGCGGTGGTGGCCACCACCCGCAACTGGAAGTCGGTGCGCGCCCTGGCGGACCTGGCCGCTGGCTGAGTCGGTGGGGGCCGCGCGGCGGCGACCCCCACCGAGGGCGGCTCAGAAGTGGTACGCGGTCTCGTACTCGGGCACCAGCACCCGGCTGCGCGGCGAGATCCGGCGCACCGCCGCGATCATGTCGTTCAGGCGGGTGCGGTCGGTCGGGGCGACCGGCGGCGGGTTCTCCAGCGCCGTCTCGAAGTTGTCGAAGTGCACAGGCACCACGACCTTCGGGTAGTCCAGGCCGGCCAGCAGCCGGGGCAGGTAGTCGCCTGTGGTGGTGGCGTTCTGCATGGCGACCATCGCCACGTCGGGTGCCAGGCCCGTGAGGTTCCGCTCGGCGACGTCGCTGGCGCCGGTGAAGTAGACCGACGGGCCGCGCTCGACCCGCAGCAGGTAGCCGAGCGTGTCACCCTCGGGCAGGTCCGCGATGGTCGCCGGCTGCGGCGGCTGGCTCACCCGCACCCCTGGAAAGGCGAGGGAGTACGACGGGTTGCGGCTGTGCAGCGAGCCGACCACCTCGACCGTGTGGTCGCCGAAGTCCAGCACCTCGCCACCCTTCACGGAGCTGAGCTGCGTCGACGGCACCCCGTACGCCAACCCCAGGTGGTACGCGGTGAGCGTGCCGAACACCCGCGCACCGGTGCGCTTGGCGATGTACGGCACGTCCATGAAGTGGTCCCAGTGCGTGTGCGTGACCAGCACCGTCGTGGCCCGGTCGACGCGCCTGTCGATCACGTCCGGGCGCACGGTCAACGGGGTGTCCGTCCGGAACGCCCCGGTGAACAGCCCGGTGTCGATGCGGCTGAGGTACGGGTCGACGAGGACGGTCCGGTCGCCGATGTCGACGCGCCAGCCGGCGGTGCCCCACCAGCGGAAGCTGACCGCACCGGTGCGGCGGGGCGTGGGCGTCGGGGCGGCGGCCGGCGGCGCGGCCTGGGCCGGTGCGGCTGAGGTGGCGGCGAGTCCGCCGGCGGAGACCAGGGCGGTGGTGGCGGCGGCGTCGCGCAGGAAGCGACGGCGGTCGAGACTGGGCATGCGGTTTCTGCTCCCCGTGGTCGGGCGATCGGTCGGCACGAGCCAACCAGCGCCACCGCGCCCCGGTCCAAGATCCAAGGCCTCCACCTCCGATACCGCGCGGCATATCGGGCCTGCTCGGCCGCGGTGCCACGACGCTCGGACGGTCCGAAAATCAGTTCGCGCGCAGCGCCTCGACGGCCGCGCGGGCCGCCTGCCCCATCGCCAGGTCCACGTCGATCCGGCGCGGGGCGAGTTCGTCGGCGCGGGCGAAGACGGCGATGGCGTACCGGCCACCGTCGGGGTATTCGGCGACGCCTGCCTCCAGGTGCAGGCCGGGTAGCGTGCCGGTCTTTCCGGAGACGCGGACGCCCGGCGGGAAACCGGCGGCCAGCCGGGTCCAGAAGATCTGCCGCGCCATCCAGGTGCGGACCATCGCGCACGCCGCCGCAGGGCCTGCCTCGTCCCGCCAGATCAGCGTGAGCAGCCTGGTGATCTCCCGAGCCGTGCTGGACGTGGTGTGCTCGGGGTCGAAGACCCGCATGGCCCGGACCCGGTGCGCCGGCAGGGTCGGGAAGATCCGGGCGAACTCCGCCTCGGTCCGTGCCCCCACGTCGGCGAGCATCAGCTCCACCAGCTCGCGGGGGCCACCGAGAACGCGGGTACGCGTCAGCCCCAGCTCGGTGGCGAGCATCGGCAGCAGGTCCGGGCCGACCCGGCGCAGCAGCAGGTCGGCGGCGGTGTTGTCGCTTACCGACATGGCGAAGTACGCGAGGTCACGCAGCGACACCTCGGCGTCGTCCGCGCAGCCCGCCAGACCCCACCCGCCGAGCCGGTCGGCGGCGGTGACCAGGACACGTTCGGTGGGATCGAGCTGACCTGCCTCGACCTGCCGGGCGAACTCCAGCACCAGCAGGATCTTGAAGATCGACGCGATCACCACCTGCTCGTCGGCCCGTACCCCGACCTCCCGGTCCACGTCGAGGTCCACGGCGTGCAGGCTGGCCGTCACGCCGGCGTCGGCGAAGACGGCCTCGATGCGTTCCCCCACGTCCACCCCCGCACGGTATCCAGCGGGGCGCCGCCGGCGTGGGCGTAGGGTCCGGCCGTGGACCTGCTCCGACACCTGCGGCACTTCGTGGTGGTCGCACACGAGCTGCACTTCGGGCGGGCCGCCGAGCTGCTCGGGATGGCCCAGCCGCCGCTGAGCCAGTCGATCCAGCGGCTGGAGCGGGAACTGACTGTCGAGCTGTTCGACAGGTCCCGCCGCCAGGTACGCCTCACCACCGCCGGTGAACTGCTGCTGGGCGAGGCGGAGGACCTGCTCGCCGGTGAGGGCCGGCTGCGCAACCTCATGGGCCAGGTCCGGGCGGGTGAGCTGGGCGTACTGCGCGCCGGTGTGCCGCCGGAGACGCCGGCCGTGACGCTGCGCGCGCTGCTGGACCAGCTCACCACCCGGGCGCCCGGCCTGGACGTGGAACTGCACGAGCTGACCACCGCCGAGCAGGTACGGATGCTCGCCGAGCGGACCCTGGACGTGGGGCTGGTGCACCACCCGGTGACGGCGGACGGGCTGCGTTTCGGCGTCCCTGTCGACGTACCCCTGGGGGTGCTGCTGCCGCGCACCTCGCCACTGGCCCGCGACCGGGAGGTGCCGCTGGCCGCGCTGGCCGGCCTGGACCTGGTGGCGGCGCCCCGCGCCACCACCCCGGGCTGGCACGACCACCTGCTGGCGGTGTGCCGCCGGCAGGGCTGGCGGCCGGCGCGGGTCCGGCCGGCCCGCAATCCGGAGTTCCTGTTCGGGTTGGTGCTGGCCGGCGGCGCGGCGGCCGTGGAGCCGGCGACCGTCGCCCGTCGGGAACCCCGCATCGCCTGGCGGCCGATCGTCGACACACCGCTGGTGAAGCAGACATCGGCGGCCTGGCCGGACCGGTCGGCGCATCCGGCGGCGCCGATGGTCGGGCAACTCGCCGCCGAGGTGCTCGCCGCCGCCGAACCCACCCCTGCCGCGCCGCCCCCGGCGCCGGCGGAACGGCCGTGGCCTGTGCTCTTCGACACGACAGGGTGATCCGGTCCGCCGTTGCGCTCGTCACCACGTGTTGAGCGGTGAATCGCCCACCCACACGGGTATGGATGACTGGTAAACGAAGACGCGAAGGAGCCGCAGTGGCAATCACCATTCCCGACATCAGCCTGAACGACGGCACCACCATTCCGCAGCTCGGCTTCGGGGTGTTCCAGATCGAGCCGAAGGACACCGTCGCGGCGGTGAGCACCGCCCTCGAGGTGGGCTACCGGCACATCGACACCGCCGAGATGTACGGCAACGAAGCAGAGGTCGGCGAGGCGGTACGCATGTCCGGCCTCGACCGGGAGTCGGTCTACGTGACAAGCAAGCTGAACAACGGCTTCCACCGCCCCGACGACGCCCGCAAGGCGTTCGACTCCACGCTCGCGGCGCTGAAGATGGACTACATCGACCTGTTCCTGATCCACTGGCCGCTGCCGACCCTGTACGACGGCGACTACGTCTCCACCTGGAAGGTGCTCGAGGAGTTCCAGCGCGACGGTCGGGCCCGCTCGATCGGCGTGTCGAACTTCCAGGTGCCGCACCTGCGCCGGCTGGCCGACGAGGCGGGCGTGGTGCCGGCGGTCAACCAGATCGAGGCGCACCCGTACTTCGGCAACGAGGAGGTGCGCGCGTACGGCCGCGAGCACAACATCCTCACCGAGGCGTGGTCGCCCATCGCGCAGGGCAAGGTGCTCGACGACCCGACCGTGGTGGACATCGCCGAACAGCTCGACCGCACCCCGGCGCAGGTGGTGCTGCGCTGGCACGTGCAGCGCGGCGACATCATCTTCCCGAAGTCGACCACCCCGAAGCGGATCGAGGAGAACACCCGGATCTTCGACTTCGAGCTGGACGACACGGCCATGGAGCGGATCACCGCCCTGGACAAGGGCGAGGCCGGGCGGCAGGGCCCGAACCCGGACGAGTTCGCCTACGTGCCCCGCTGATCCGGGTCCGCCGTCATCGGCGGGTGATCTCCCAGTGAGCGACATACCTCAGAGTCATGGCCATGACTCTGAGGTATGTCGCTGTTCCGTCCTACCGCCGCCGGTCGCCCCGTGAGCGCTTGACCTGGAGCGCGCTCCAGCCGGCAGGGTGACCTGTTGGGCGCCCACCGGTAGGGCGCACGGAAGGAGATCCCTCATGCGGTACCGCACGATCGGCGCCGACCCGGCGACCCGGCGCGAGGTGAGCGTGCTCAGCCTCGGCGCCATGCTGTTCGGCAGCGCCACCGACGAGGCCACCTCGTACGCGATCCTCGACAGGTACGTCGAGGCGGGCGGCACGTTCATCGACACGTCGAACAACTACGCGTTCTGGGTCGACGGCTCGCAGGGCGGGCAGAGTGAGGAGCTGCTCGGGCGGTGGCGGCGCAGCCGGGGCGTCGGTGCCGAGATCGTCATCGCCACCAAACTGGGCGCCCGGCCACTGGCCCCGGGCACCGGCTACCTGGACAACGCCGAGGGCCTGTCGGCGAAGGTGATCCGCGAGTCGGCGCAGCGCAGCCGCGACCGCCTCGGCGTGGATCGGCTGGACCTGCTCTACGCGCACATCGAGGACCGCACGGTGCCGCTCGCGGAGACCGTGGAGGGCTTCGCCGAGCTGGTCGCCGAGGGCACGGTGGGCCTGCTGGGCGCGAGCAACCACCGCGCATGGCGGGTGGAGCGGGCCCGCGCGCTTGCCGCCGCCTCCGGCCTGCCGGGGTACGAGGTGCTCCAGTACCACCGCAGCTACCTGGCCAACCGCACCGACCTGGCCAGCCCGCTGGACCCGGACGGCGAGCCGGGCGGTGTCGGCGGCGACCTGCTCAGCTACCTGCGCGCCGAGCCCACGCTGACCCTGGTGGCGTACTCGCCGCTGCTCAAGGGGGCGTTCACCCGGGCGGACAAGCCGCTCAGCGCCGCGTACGACCTGCCGAGCGCGCCACGGCGACTGGCCGCGCTGCGCGAGGTGGCGGGGCAGACCGGCGCGACTGTCAACCAGGTAGTGCTCGCCTGGCTGCTGGGCGGTGACCTGCCGTCGATCCCGCTGGTGGGCGCCTCCTCGGTGGCCCAACTGGACGAGAGCCTCGCCGCTGTGGACCTGGAGTTGACCGCCGAGCAGCGGCACCGCCTCGACACCACCTGGTGACCCGCCACGGGCCGCCCCGCCGACCTCAGCTCCCGATCGGCGGGGCGGTCAGGTCGAGCTGCCAGTCGTTGGCACGCATCATCCGCCCCGGCGGATATTCGAAACCCGTCTCGCCGAGCAGCGTGAAGCCGGCCTTGCGGCAGACCGCGTTCGAGGCGGGGTTGTCGACCGACGGGTACGCGTGCGCGTAGCGCCGGTCCCGTCGGGCACGGACCACGTCGAGCGCCGCGCGCACCGCGGCGCTCGCCAGCCCCTGCCCCCGGTACGCGGGCAGCACCGCCCAGCCCAGCTCGTACACCTGTTGGTCGCGCCACTCGCGGGCCCAGTAGCCGACGCTGCCCACCCGCGCGCCGTCCGGCAGCGCCGCCGTGAACATGCACCCCTGCCCGGTGTCGGCGAAGTGCACGTACCGGTCGTGCCGGGCCAGCACCTGCTCGTCGGTCTCCGGACCGCCTGTGTGCCTGCGCGTGTCAGGTGAGTTGAGCTGCCGCAGCAGGTCGAGGTCGTCCTCGCTCCACGGCTCGATGCGTACCTGTGCCATCCGACTCCCCTGTTCGTCGACCCCAGTTAAACCGATCGCACCGACATTCCGCCCCGGAACACCGCCCGCTAGATCCGATCTAGCGGGCGCCCGTCGTCACCTCGCGCCCTGAGAATGGGAGGGGGTGGCGATGACACAGTTACGGATCGCCGTGATCGTCGGCAGCACCCGGGAGGGGCGGGCCGGCGACCGGGTCGCCGAGTGGTTCGTCGAGCAGGCGAGGCGGCACGACGACCTGACGGTGACGGTCGTTGACCTCAACGAGTACGACTTCCCGGCCAGCTACCCGGCCGCGTCTACCGCGTCCATCCAGGCCTTCGCGCGTGAGGTGGGCCGGGCGGACGCGTTCGTCGTGGTCACCCCCGAGTACAACCACAGCTTCCCGGCACCCCTGAAACAGGCGATCGACTATGCGTACGACGAGTGGCAGGCCAAGCCGGTCGGCTTCGTGTCGTACGGCTGCCGGTCCACCGGACTGCACGCGGTCGATCACCTGCGCACGGTCTTCACCGCCCTGCACGCCATGACCGTGCGCGACGTCGTCGGCATCGACCTGCTCGCCGGCGAGCCGACACCGTTACGCACCGACGAGCTGCGCCACGACAGCGACGTCCTGCTCGACCAGCTCCGCTGGTGGGGCCTGGCGTTGCGCGACGGCCGCGCGGCACGACCCTACGTCTCCTGAACGCGACAGACGAAAGGCAAGGATCATGAGTAGACGCACCACCGGCCTGGCCATCGAGGCCGAAGGGCTCACCCGCTCGTTCGGGGAGACCCGCGCGCTGGCGGGGATGGACCTCCAGGTGCCCGCCGGCACCGTCTACGGCCTGCTCGGCCCGAACGGGGCGGGCAAGACCACAGCGGTCCGGGTGCTCGCCACGCTGCTGCGCCCCGACGGGGGCACCGCGCGGGTCTTCGGTCACGACGTGGTCACCGAGGCCGACAAGGTCCGCAGCCGGGTCAGCCTCACCGGCCAGTACGCGTCTGTCGACGAGGATCTGACGGGTACGGAGAACCTGGTGCTCCTGGCCCGCCTGCTCGGCCTGCGCAAGCCGGCCGCGCGGGACCGCGCGGCGGCCCTGCTCGCCGCGTTCGGTCTGACCGAGGCGAGTGACCGCCAGGTGAAGAAGTACTCGGGCGGGATGCGGCGGCGCATCGACATCGCCGCGAGCATCCTCAACACGCCCGATCTGCTCTTCCTCGACGAACCGACCACAGGTCTCGATCCGCGCAGCCGCAACCAGGTGTGGGAGATCGTCCGGGCGGTGGTGTCGCACGGCACGACTGTGCTGCTGACCACCCAGTACCTCGACGAGGCCGACCAGCTCGCCGGTCGGATCGCTGTGGTCGACCACGGCCGGGTGATCGCGGAGGGCACCCCTGGCGAGTTGAAGTCGTCGGTCGGCTCCGGCACCGTCCACCTGCGACTGCGCGACCCCGGGCAGCGGCCCCAGGCGGAGAAGGTGCTACGTGAGGCGCTGAACGTGCCGGTGCAGCTCGCCGCCGATCCGGTGGCGTTGACAGCCCGGGTGGGCGAGGCCGGCACCGACCTCGACGCCAGCGCCCAGGCCTCTCGGGCGCTCGGCGAGCTGGCCCGGGCCGGCATCGTGGTGGACAACTTCTCCCTCGGCCAGCCGAGCCTCGACGAGGTCTTCCTGGCTCTGACCGACCATCCCGCCGTGCCGGCGGACGAGCGCGACGACGAGCTGGAGGCAGCCCGATGACCGACACCACGACCACCACCACCGAACGGGCCCCGTCCGTCTACGTCCCCTCCGCCGAGGCGCTGGCGACGGTCCTCGCGCCAGGCGCCCGACCGCCCCGGCCGACCGCGCTGGGCGCGTCGCTCACCTTCGGCTGGCGGGCCCTGCTGAAGATCAAGCATGTGCCGGAGCAGCTCTTCGACGTGACAGCGTTCCCGGTGATCATGGTGCTGATGTTCACGTACCTGTTCGGTGGGGCCCTCGCCGGCAGCCCGCGCGAGTACCTCCAGTTCTTCCTGCCGGGCATCATGGTGACGAGCGTCGTGATGATCACGATGTACACAGGTGTCGGCCTCAACACCGACATCGAGAAGGGCATCTTCGACCGGTTCCGGACGCTGCCGGTGTGGCGCCCGTCCGCCCTGGTCGGCATGATCTTCGGCGACGTCCTGCGCTACATTCTCGCCGCCCTGGTCATCCTGGGCCTGGGCCTGGTGCTCGGGTTCCGGCCCCCAGGCGGGGTGGTGGGTGTCGCCGCCGGGATCGGGCTGCTGGTCGTCTTCTCGTTCGCCTTCTCCTGGGTGTGGACGTTCTTCGGGCTGATCCTGCGCAGCGAGAAGTCAGTGATGGGCGTCAGCATGATGGTGCTGTTCCCGCTGACGTTCCTCAGCAACGTCTTCGTCGACCCGGGCACCATGCCGGGCTGGCTCCAGGCGTTCGTGAAGGTCAACCCGGTGACCCAGCTGGTGGCGGCGATCCGCGGAACGATGAGCGGCGAGTCGGACCCGTCGGCCACGATGTGGCTGCTGGTGTGGAGCGCCGGGTTCGTGCTCGTCTTCGGCACCCTGACGATGTACAGGTACAACCGCCGCTGACCCTGGGACGGGCGTCGCCACGACCGTGGCGGCGCCCGTCGGTTTTCTGGTGTGCCCGTCGCCGGTCAGACGACCGCCGGCACCTCGGCCCGGGTGACCCCGCGCAGGCGGGTGGCGTCCTGGCTGGGCGGCGCGCCGAACTGGCGACGGTATTCGCGGCTGAACTGCGACGGGCTCTCGTAGCCGACGCGGATGCCCACCCCCGTCACGTCGTTGGGGTGGGTGGCGAGAAGGAGCCGCGCCTCCTGCAACCGGATCTGCTTCTGGAACTGGATCGGGCTCATCGCGGTCACCGCCTGGAAGTTGCGGTAGAACGCCGACACGCTCATCCCGGACAGCCGCGCCAGATCCTCCACCCGGAACGGCTGCGCGTAGTGATCGCGGATCCACCTGACCGCCCGGGCGATGTGGCTGAGGCTGCTGTCGGCCAGACCGAGCTGCCGGACGGCAGCGCCCTGCTCCCCGGTGAGCAGCAGCCACAGGATCTCCTTCTTGATCAGGGGCGCGAGCACCGTGACGTCCCGGGGCCGGTCCAGGAGCCGAAGCAGTCGGACCACCGCGTCACCGAGCTCGTCGGGAGCGTCGCTGACCACCATCCCGGACGGCGTCGGCCCGGCAAGGGGCGGCAGATCGCCAGGTGCCGCCTGCAACAGCAGCTCCGCGACCGTGGCCGGGTGCATCACCAGCCCGAACCCGAGAGCCGGAGTGTCAGCGCTGGCCTGGGTGAAGCGGCCGGTCACCGGCAGGTCGACCGACGCGACGAGGTACTGGCCGGCGCGGTACTCGTACACGCGGTCGCCCAACGCCATCCGCTTGGCTCCCTGGGCGATGAGTGCCAGCACCGTGCCCGACATCGACGTGGTCGGTGGGGTCCGCTGCTCGACCTTCGAGATCAGCACGCCGTCGATGGCGGTGCTCATGTCCGGCCGGGCGTGCCGGGCCAGCAGCGCCCGCAGCTCGTCGAGGTCCACGCCCCCGAGTGAAGCACACGTCAGATCCTCGCGCCAGTGAGAGGATCGGGCAAGAGGCCGCGAGCATTCTTCTAACGATTCTGCTGGTGGCGATGCTTCCATTGGAGTGTCAGTTTCTCCGGCAGCGCAGCGCCGCTCAACGATCAGGAGCTTTTCGATGACTGTCCAGCACGGATTCCAGGCCACCATGACCGCCCAGCCGGGCCGGGCGGACGAGCTGATCCAGCTGCTGCTCGACGCACCCTCGATGCCCCACGACGACTGCGTGGTCTTCCTGGTGTCCCGCTCGGCCTCGGACCCCGACGTCGTCCACGTCATCGAAGGCTGGACCAACGCCGAGGCGCACCGCGCGTTCTTCGCAGGCGAACAGGCCCAGGCCCTGGTCGCGAAGCTTCAGCCGCTGCTGGCCGGCGAGTCCGCGTACACCGACGCGGTGCCGGTCGGCGGCAAGGCGAGTTTCTGAGCCAGCGACCGCGACCCGACACCCCGGCCCGCACCACCGGAAGGATCCCGATGAACCTCGCCCGACCTGCCATCGACCCCGAACTGCTCGCTCCCCTGGCCGAGTTGCCGCCCCTGCCGCCCCTCGGCCCCGACGTGATCGAACTGCTGCGCCACTTTCCCCAGCCGCCGATCGAGAGTCACCTGGAGGGCCGCGCGGTCGAGCGACGCGAGGTCACCGTCCCGGCCGACGACGGAACCCCGATCCCGCTGTCCATCTTCAGCCCCACCGACAGCGCGGCGGGAGCGCCAGGCATCTACTGGATCCACGGCGGCGGAATGATGTGGGGCGACCGCTTCTCGAACATCGACGTCCCGCTGGAATGGCTCGACCGGTTCGGCGCCGTCGTGATCACGGTGGACTACCGGCTCGCGCCGGAAGCAACAGGCACGACACTTGTGGACGACTGCTACCGGGGCCTGCTCTGGGTGGCCGAGAACGCCGCGGACCTCGGCATCGACCCGGACCGGATCGTCGTGGCCGGCGCCAGCGCCGGAGGTGGCCTCGCGGCAGGGGTCACGCTGATGGCCCGCGACCTCGGCACCCCGGCCATCGCCGCCCAGTTGCTGTCGTGCCCGATGCTCGACCACCGCAACGACACCGTCTCCAGCCACCAGTACGGCGGGCCGGACGGCGTGTGGACCCGCGAGATGAACGAGTTCGGGTGGCGCAGCGTCCTCGGCGGGCACCCCGAAGAGAACGTCTCCGCGTACGTCTCACCCGCGCTGGCGGACGACCTGTCCGGCCTTCCGACCACCTACATCGACGCCGGGACGGCCGAGGTCTTCCGCGACGAGGACGTCGCCTACGCGACAGGCATCTGGGCAGCTGGCGGCCAGGCGGAGTTGCACCTGTGGGCGGGCGGCTTCCACGGCTTCTCGGCGCTGTTCCCGCAGGCCCGCGTCTCGGACGCGGCCCGGCGCGCCCAGGCGGGCTGGCTCGCCCGGGTCCTGGATCCCACGCCCGACCTCAAGGGCTGAACCGGGCCCACGGCGGCCGTTGGTTCAGAGCCGCCAGGGCAGCGGCTCGGTCGGCAGGTAACGGCACGTGCTGCCGGTCGAGACGGAGTCGCGAAGGTGGTCGGCGAGGGCGGGGTGCCGCTCGTCGAGCTTGCGCAGCGTGTCCCGGATCCGCGCGGTCACCGTCTTGCGGGCGCGCTCGCCCTCGTCGCCGAGGCGGCGGCTCCGGCCGGCCAGCCCCGCCGCGGCCCGCAGCTCGTCCAGCAGCGCCGCCCGCTCGGCGTCCAGCGCTGCCACCTTCCGGTCGTCGTCGCGGGCGGCGGCCCGGTCGATCTCCTCGTCGAGGCGTGCCAGGTGCCGCCGGTAGCGGGCCCTGGCCTCGTCGTCGAGGACCGGGTCGCCACCCATCCGGCGGGCGGCCACCAGCTCCGGGCCGGCCGCCGGGTCGAGCAGCTCCACCGCCGGCACGTCGCGGCCCGGGCGGCTGAGCAGCAGGTACAGGTCGTGCAGCCCTTTCGCGTCGGGCAGGTGCACCACGGTTCCGGCGTACGCGAGCTGCCAGACCGGGCCGTCGCGGCGGAACTCGTACCCGTCGGTGGCGGGCGGGACGGCCTGAACCGGCTTGCCGACCGTGGCCGGCGGTGCGGTCGGGAGCCTGTCGAGCACCTGCGTCATGCCCAGGGTTGTCGCCTCCCGGGCGGTGGCGTCGTGCAGCGCGGCGAGGGTCGCGGCGTCGTCGGGGTGGCCTCGACCGGCCAGGGCGTTCGCGAGGCCGGCGCTGGCGAGGAGCGCCCAGGGGCGCGAGCCCAGCCGGTCGGCGCTGTCCCGGGCGGCGGTGAAACCGGCGACGGCGTCGTCCCAGCGGCCCTGGGCGGCGTCGAGCACCGCGAGCCAGTGGTCGATGGGGCCGCTGATGTCGCAGCCGAAGAGGCCCACCGCCCACTGGCCACGGTGCGGGGCGAGCGCGGCCCGCGCGGCGTCACAGCGGTCCGGGTCGCCGGACGCGGCGGCGGCCTGCGCGCTCAGCCGCGCCCAGAGCGACGACACCGGACGCGGGTAGCGGATGCCGGACGCCTCGATGCCCGCGGTCAGCCGGACGGCTGTCTCGTCGTCGCCGCGTTCGGCCGCGCTGATCGCCAGCAGCAGTTCCCGGTAGGGGTAGTCGTCGGGGGCCAGCTTCTCCAGTAGGGCGTCGACCTCGGCGAACCGGCCCTGGAGCAGCAGTCGGGACCAGAACAGGTGGTGGCCCATGAAGGCGAATTCGGCGTGGCTCGGGTCGGCGATGTCGGTGAGGACGTCGAACTTTTCGTCCGCCTCGGCGAAGTCACCCCGGAAGGCCGCGATGATCCCGCTGTCGACGGTGGCCGCCATCCGGTGCCGGGCGAGGTCGCCCTGCTCGTTGGCGGCCACGAAGGCGCGGAACTCCTCGACGAATCGGGGGTCGCCCAGCTCCAGCAGCGCCACCCACCGCAGCGAGGTGGCCCACAGTTCGGTTTCCCGGTCGCCCGTTCGCCGGGCCACGGCTCGGATCTCGGTGGTCAACTCGGCGCGGGCGGCGGCGGTGCCCAGACCCCAGGTGGTGTCGTGGCGGGCCCAGAGGCTGAAGGTGAGCGCCTCGTCGTCCCGCCCGCGACGGGCGATCGTCTCGGTGGCGGTGATCAGGTCGGCGATCAGGGTGCCGACCGACGCGTCGGAGTCGGGCTCGCCGATGAGCCGCCGGTACGCCTCGCGTACCAGTTCCGTCGACTCCAGCGAGCGCACGGTCTCCACCTGGCGGGAGCGGTACGCGATGAGCGCGACCCGGGCCAGCAGCAGCGGGTCGTCGAGGGTGCGGGCCAGCGTCGCGGCCTCGGTCAGCAGTTGCGCGGCTTCGTCCCGCCCGGCGTGGTGATACTGCACCTCACCGAACTCGACGAGGATCCGTACCCGCTGCGTCCGGTCCTCGACGACCTCGAGCGCCCGGCGGAAGTGCACCGCCGCCTCGTCGGTCGCCAGCCGGGCGAAGGCGTGCCGCCCGGCGGCGACAAGCAGCCCGGCTGCCCGTGCCCGGTCGAGTGTGGAGCCGGCCAGGTAGGCGTGCCGGGCCAGGTCGGCCGGGATCAGACGGCCGGTGAGTTCGCGCAGGTCGTCGACCGCCCGGACGACCGCGGCGTGCCGGGCCTGCCGGTCGTCGTCGGCGAGCCCGTCGTACAGGGTCTCCCGCACCAGGTCGTGGGCGAACGCGAACCGGCCGCCACCGCGGGCGGTCACCAGCCGGGCGGTAACCGCACGATCGAGCAGCCGGTCGACCTGTGCCGCCGGGGCGCTGGCGCTGGCCGCGAGGACCTGCCTGTGGAACTCGCGGCCCAGCACGGCGGCGACGGTAAGCGTCTCGACGACCGCGGCGGGCAGTTGGGCCAGCCGGCGCCGCACCGCCTCGCGTACGCCGGGCGCGATGGTGCCGGTGGTCCCGTCGGCGTGCCACAGGCGGGCGGTCTGCTCGACGAAGAACGGGTTGCCGCCGGTGCGTCGGTGCACCTCGTCGACGAGGTCGGCGTCGGGCTGCCGCCCGGCGGTCCGGGTCATCAGCGCGGCCACGTCGTCGCGGGTCAGGCCGGTGAGGGTGATCATCGAGGATTTCGCGACAAGCGGCATCAGCAGGGGGCGCAGCGGGTGCTCGCCCGACTCGACCTCCGCGTCGCGGTAGGTGCCGATCAGCAACAGCCGCTCGAACCAGGTGTGTTGGGCGGCGAACCCGAGCAGCCGCAGCGACGCCGGGTCGGCCCAGTGCAGGTCGTCGAGCACGACCACTACCGGCCGGCGTTGGGAGACGGCGACCAGCGCGGCGGTCACCCTGTCGTACAGGGCGAACGCCTCCTGGTCGGCGACGTCGCGGCCGCCACCCTCGGCCGTCCAGGCGGCGGCGAGGCTGGGCACGTCACCGGTGCCGCTCTCACCGAGCAGGGCCGCGAGGGCGGGTTCGGCGTCCGGCCGGGCGACCGCCCAGTCGTCGGCGGAGCGGCGCAGGGCGCGTAGCACCTGTACCCACGGCCAGTAGCCGGGTGCGCTGTCGGAATCCCAGCAGGCGGCGCCGAGGATGAGCGCCCCGCGCTGGCGGGCCTCCCGGGCCGCCGACGTGACGAGTGTCGTCTTGCCGATGCCCGGTTCCCCGGTGACCAGGACGAGGCCGCCGTGGCTGGTGGCCGCCCGGTCCAGCTCGGCGCGCAACAGACCCGCGGGGTGATCCCGCCCGATGATGGCGTCGCCGAGCCGCGCGTCCATGGTTTCCAGACGCTACTGGACCCGTCCGACAGCGCGGATCGGTTATCGCGCCAGGCTTCCGACGCCATAGACGCAACAGGGACGCATCGTTACCTAAACTTCCCTATCTGAGGTACGGTAGGGAACGATGAATGATGACATGTATTCGGTCGAGCAGGTCGCCGACCAGCTCGGCCTGCACGTGCGGACGGTGCGCGGCTACATCCGCTCCGGCCGGTTGCGGGCCGTCCGGATCGGCAAGCAGTACCGGATCGCCGCCAGTGATCTCGACGCGCTCACCGGGCGGGCCCCGGCGGCGACCAGCGTCGTCGGGCAGGCGGAGGTGTCGAGCATCGTGCAGATCGACGGCGTCGACCGGGCCGCCGCCGACCGGCTCGGCACGCTCGTCCTCACCAGCGCCAACACCGGCCACGACCAGGCCAACCCGCTGCGGGTGCAGACCGCGCACGACGAGGAACGCCGCCGCATGAAGATCATCATCTTGGGTGATCCGGCTGCCACCGCCGAGCTGCTGCACCTGCTCGACGCCGTCCTCAACGCCGACAACGGCCTGATCGACCGGGAGGTCCACGATGCCTGACGAGATCCAGGAACGCGCGGGCGTGCAGGTGCTGGTCTGCGACCCGGCCGGCCCGACCGTCGCCACCGAACAGGACGCGCTGGACCTGATCGGCGCAGCTTTTCTCGGCGCCCAGATGGTCGCCGTACCTGCCAACCGGCTCGACGAACGCTTCTTCTCGCTGGGCACCCGCTTCGCCGGCGAGGTCATGCAGAAGTTCGTCAACTACCGGCTGCGACTCGCCGTCGTCGGCGACATCTCGGCGCAACTGTCGGAGAGTTCGGCGCTACGCGCCCTGGTGCACGAGTCGAACAAGGCCGGACACATCTGGTTCGTCAGCGACCTCGACGCGCTCGACGACCGCCTGCGGGCCGCGTCGTAGCGTCATCTCCACCGCGTCCGGTTCGACGCCCTCGGCGCGCGCCCGCTCGGACGCCCAACGCAGGTACGCCAGCCACTCCTCGACCGACCAACCGTTGCGGCGGCGGACGCCGGCCTCGGCGGGGAGGCGGCTGGCGACCACGCGGTCGAGGATCAGTGGCTGCACACCACCGGCCCCGCACCGATAGCCGACGAAGTAGAGGACCTTCGTGAACAGGCCCGGCCCCAACCACGGCAGCCGCGCCTGGTCGGGGTCGCGGAAACGGCGGTACGCCGTACGCAGCGCGTCCTCGTCGGAGGCTGACTCCTCGAGCGCGTACGCCAAACGGTTGCCGGCCGGGTCGGCACCGAGTGACCTGGCGGCGCGCCACGGGCCGTACCCGATGGGGCCGTAAGCCCAGACCAGCACGGCGGTCAGCAGTTGCCGCGCGCTCGCCGATCCGGCCCGGTACGCCTCGGCCACCGCGAAGACGTCCCGGCGCGCGATGACGCCGCTCGCCGGAAGCGTGTCAGGCCACGCGTCCGGTGGCAGCCCTGCCCGCCAGCGGTCGACGCGCACAGCGACCGGCGCCTCCTCCTCCGACAACACCACAGTCGCCCTCCTCGGTCGCGTGCCTGCGGTTCGGACGCTACGGACGGGCGCTCCCCCGCACCGTCCGCCGACGCCATATCGCGGTATCGAACCGCAGCGGTGCTCAGGACTAGCCGCCCGGCGACCGGGTACGCCCGAGGCATGGGTAGTCACAAGCCGAACAAGCACGACAGTGGAGGCGAGTCGGCGCGAGGCCGGCGACATCCGGGCAGCGGCGCCCGGGGGCGCCAGGGTTCGCCCGTGGAGCACTCGCCCGACCAACGGCACCGCCGTACCGCGACCGGCCCGGCCGGCACCGAAAGGGACCAGGGCCGCGCCAAGGTCTCGGGGGACGGGCGGATACAGCGCCAGGGCAGCTCCTGAACCGACCGCCCGTCAACGGCACATCTAGGCATCGATCGCGTGGGCGCCTGTCTTCTGGGCAACCAGCGACACCGCGCCCCCGTGGGGTCGGAGAACGTCGCACTGTTGACCTAGGGTGCTCCTGTGCTTCCCCGAAACGTGAAGATCATCGATCAGGTCCGCGCCGAGGCGCTGCGCCGCGGCATCCCCGCTGCCGACGTGGAGCGCTGGCTGCAGCTCGCCCGCCCGTCCGCCCTCCTGACACAGGGGGGTGACGGGCCGGTCGTGGGCGCCGTCCGTGGGCCCGTGATGCTTCCGGCCGACGCCGAGGACCCCAAGTACCCACTGATCGCCACCATCGACTGCGCTGCCCTTCCGGCAGACGTGACCGACCTTCCACTGCCGTCCGACGGCCAGCTGCTGCTGTTCGGCTGGCCCGAGGAGAGCGGCTGGGGCGAGGTCAGGTATGTGCCGGCAGGCGTGGCGGTCGAGGAGCGGGAGCAGTATCCGCCTGCCTTTCCTCCGGACGACGAGGAGTTCGCCGAGGTCTACGCGAAGATCCCGCACGGCGACCTGCACCTCACTGTCGACATATCTCTGCCATACGTCAAGACGGTCCCGGGGCCCCCGTGGTCTCCGCCGCTGCCGGGAAATCCCCCGTTCGAAGAGATGACCGAGGTGTGGAAGGAAGTTCTGGGCAACGTGCCGGACGGCCCGTTCTCCTATAGAGACGGGACGACGCCGCTGCTGTTGGGTGGCTACGGCACTGACTGCAACGGTTTCAACCCCGCCTGGTTGGGCGCCCACCCCTCGGGCCGGTCCGGTCACGACGGCTCGGGGCGCGATGGTGGGTCCCCGGACCACGGCGACTGGGTTCTGCTTGCCGAGTTTCACGGCGGTAGACAGGGCGGCGCGAGCATCCACTGGGTGATCAAGCGTGACGACCTGAAGGAGCGACGCTTCGACCAGGCAAGCGTCCTCGTCTACTGGAATCCGTGAGACCGGCAGAGCACGAGGCAGCGGTCTGGGGCTTTCCGGGAGGTCTTGCCCGACGAGTGATACCGGTGAGGCATTCTTGTGCCTCACCGGCATCTCACCTCAGCCCACATATTGACATACGCCTATCCTGCTCGAGGAAGTCGCCCTAACGTTCGCAGTATGTCCGCTCGCCGCGTCACCGCCGCTGTCGCCGTCGCCGCGCTGGCGAGCCTGCTCGCGATCACCGCCGCCCGCGCCGACGGCCCGGCCATCAGCACCCCTGGCAGCCCGGTGGTGGTGGCCAACGAGCCACACCGGCTCACCCTCGCCTGGACGCCCTCCACCTGGATCGGCGATCCGGCCGCCGAGCAGCCGATCAACTACGAGGTACAGGTCCCGCTCGGCCCGAACACGTACCGCTGGCTCGGTACCACGACCGACACCACGATCACGCTGACCGACCTGGGGCCCGGCACGACGTACCGGATCGCTATTGCCGCCCGCGCGCTCGGCGGCTATTCCGACACCTCGCCCGCCACCACCGTGCGGACCGCCGACGGCCGCGCGACGGTCAGTTACCTCAACCTCGACTGGTCCCCGACGAACAACCAGATCCAGCACGTCCTGCGGGTCACCAACACCGGCACCGGGCCGCTCGACCTGACGACGGTACGGGTGCGCTACCACCTGCGGTTCGAGGGCGGCAACACGTCGCTGGTGCCGAACTGCGACTGGGCCGCAGTGGGCTGCGACAAGATCCGCCAGACCGTGCAGTTCTTCATCCCGCCGGGCGCGCCATCGGCGTTGTCGACGCCAGCGCCGCCCTATCCGCCGCCGGGCACGCCCGTCCCCGGCTGGGTCGAGCTGACCTTCACCGACGGGGTGCTCGCACCCGGCGCGTCGACCGGGCCGATCCAGCTCCGCCACCATCGGCACAGCTGGAGTGACATCGACGAACGCGACGACCCGAGCTGGCTCGCCGCCACCGGCCGGTGGACCGGGAACGACAAGATCACGCTGGATGTCGACGGGGTACGCGAGTTCGGCGACACGTACGCCTGACGCGCCCACCGGGCACCCTCGAAACACATTCCACCGCGCTTATTTGCATTGACCAGCGTCTTTGCGAAATGTTCCGGAAAACAATGCGTGTCGACGGTGCGTCACCTAGGCTCCCGAGCGACCACACCGACGGCTGCCCCCACGCCGTGCCGGCCCCGCGACCACGCGCCTCCGCCGGCCCACGCAACCGCCGACGCCGATTGGAGCATTCGATGACCTGGCGTCCCACCACCACCACCACCGCCGCCCTGGCCGGACTGTGCCTCGCGCTCAGCACCGCACCCCTGCCCGCCGCCGCCGACGCACCGCCGCGCGTTGCGGATGTTAGCGCTCACGCTGCGGCCGCCAACCCGCCCGGCACACCGCCCGGGGCCTGCCCGACGGGGACCGGCTACGGCCCACCGCTGCCGGCCAGTTCCGTGACGGCCACGAAGATCCAGGGTGGATTCTCGTTCCTCGAAGGGCCGGTCTGGATTGCCGACGGCGGCTATCTGCTCTTCTCCGACATGGCCGCCGGCACCGGGCCGTACAACGTCCAGCCGTCCACGATCCGCCGCTTCACCCCACCGGCGACCTTCGACACCTTCATCGCCAACGCCGGCAGCAACGGCCTGGCGCTCAGCGCCGACGCCCAGCAGATCGTCGCGGCCACCCACGACCAGCGCAACGTGTCGTCGTACCGGCTCAGCGACCGGGCCCGCGACACCGTCGCGGCGAACTACCAGGGCCGGGCGTTCAACTCACCAAACGACGTCGCGGTCCGCTCGGACGGGGTCGTCTACTTCACCGACCCCAACTTCCAGCGCGGCAACCGCCCGGACCAGATGAGCGGACGTACCAGCGTCTTCCGCGTCGCCGGCGGCCAGGTGTCGCTCGTGGACGACCGGTTGCGCCAGCCCAACGGCATCTCGCTGTCGCCGGACGGAACCACCCTGTACGTGGCCGCCTACTCCGAGAACAAGATCTACAAGTACGCCGTCCAGCCGGACGGCAGCACCGGAGCCCGCAGCGTCTTCGTGAACTACATCGGCGGCCCGGACGGCGGCACGATCGACTGCGCCGGCAACGTGTACTGGGCGTCGGGCTCGGATTCCCTGATCCACGTCTACTCCCCCACTGGCGCCCAGCTCGGCACGATCCGGTCCGGCACCACGGGTACGACGAACGTGGCGTTCGGCGGCCCCGACCGGCAGACGCTCTTCGTCACCTCGGGCCCGAGGAACGACTCAGGCCTGTACAGCGTGCGGCTCAACATCCCCGGCTACCCGTACTGATCAGGACTTTCGGAAAGGGACATCTCCCGTGCGGACCAGATCTCGCCAGTTCAGACATCTGGCGTCACTCACCCTGCTGGCGTGCGCCGGCACCCTCCTGGCCGGCGCCCCCGCCAACGCCGCCGGGCCCGCCACCGCAGGCCCGGGGCTCGCCCGGCTCGCCGCGGACACCACGCCACCCACCCCACCTACCAACCTGCGCAGCACCCGGACGACATGCCAGTCCGTCACGCTGGCCTGGTACGCGTCCCGGGACAACGTGGGCGTCGCGTTCTACGACATCTACCACGACGGTCAGCTGGTCACCTCGGTCAGCGGCAGCACCCTTACCGCCACCCTCACTGCCGCGCAGGGCAGCACCTGGGGCTGGTACGTCAACGCCCGCGACGCCGCCGGCAACGTGTCCCAGGCCAGCGCCACCCTGACCATCACGCCGCCGTTCTGCCAGCGCGACACCCAGCGGCCCACCACTCCCACCAATCTCGCCGCCACCGTGAACGGCACGGACGTGACCCTCACCTGGTCGGCCGCGAGCGACAACGTCGCGGTCACCGGCTACACCATCCTGCGCGACGGTACGGCTGTCGGCTCCATCGCCGGCACGGCCACGAAGCCACCAGCCACCTCGTTCACCGACACCGGGCTGGCCGTCAACACGAGCTTCCGGTACACGGTCGTCGCCCGTGACGCCCAGAACAACAGCTCGGCGGCGAGCACCGCGGTGACCGTACGGACCGGAGCTGCCTGCACGAGCGCCGTCTGCGGCACCACAGTGGTCACCACCGAACGAGACCTGCCCTGGGGGCTGGTGCAACTGCCGGACGGCAGCGTGCTGTACGGGCGGCGCGACCTGTTCGACATCGTCGCCATGAATCCCGACGGCACCGGCAAGCGCAGCATCGGCACCGTGCCGAACGTCGCCGGCACCAACGGTGAAGGTGGCGTACTCGGGCTGGCCGTGTCGCCCGACTTCGCCGCCGACAGGTGGCTGTACATCTACCACACCACCACCACCGACAACCGGATCGTCCGCATCCGCTACGACACCACGCTGCGAACCGAGACCGCGCAGGTGCTCGTCACAGGCATCCCGCGCAACAAGTACCACAACGGCGGCCGGCTGCGCTTCGGCCCCGACGGCAAGCTCTACGCCGCCACCGGCGACGGTCAGAGCCCGGACCGGGCACAGGACGTCAACGACCTGGGCGGCAAGGTGCTGCGCCTCAACCCGGACGGCACAGTGCCGACGGACAACCCCTTCGGCAACCACGTGTGGAGCTACGGCCACCGCAACCCGCAGGGGCTGGCGTTCGACTCCCAGGGCCGGCTCTTCGAGCAGGAGTTCGGCAACAACGTCCAGGACGAGACGAACATCATCGTCCGGGGCGGCAACTACGGCTGGCCCGCCTGCGAGGGCACCGTCGGCGACTGCGCGAACCCGACCTTCACCGCCCCGATCCACACGTACCCGGTCGCCGAGGCCTCGTGCAGTGGCATCGCGATCGTGCGGGACGTGCTCTACACGGCCTGCCTGCGCGGCAACCGGATGTACCGCGCGGTGATCAGCGGCAGCACGCTCACGGACGTCCAGCAGTACTTCGTCGGCACGTACCTCCGGCTGCGCACCGTCGAGCCGACCCTCGACGGCAATCTGTGGCTCACCACCAGCACCGGCGGAGACAAGGACAGCACCCCGAACAACAGCAATGAGAAGATCCTCAAGGTGACTCTCGGCTAGTCCTGCGGCACAGCCCTCGGGCAGACGGATGCGCGCGGACGGGATCCCGTCTGCGCGCATCCGTCGCTAGGCAGGGCGCGACTGCGAGATCGCCGAGTCGGGCAGACTGCGGGCATGACGAAGCGTCCGGTGCTCTATCTGGTCGTCTGCGCGGCAGGTCCGGCGGAACACATTCACGAGCTGGTCGACCTGCTGATCGCCGACGGGTGGCGGGTATGCATGATCGTCAGCCCGACCGCCGCAACCTGGTTCGACCGGGCCGCGTTGCAAGACAGGACCGGCTATCTCGTACGCGTCGAGTGGCGGATGCCTGGCGACCCCGAACCGCACCCGCCCGCAGATGTGGTGGTGGCCGCGCCTGTCACGTTCAACACGATGGCGAAGTGGGCGCTGGGCATCAACGACACCCTGGCGCTCGGCGTACTCAACGAGTCGTTGGGCGCGGGTCTGCCGATCCTCGCGTTCCCGCACGTCAAGGCGGAGCTGGCGGCTCACCCCGCATATGAGGGTCACGTGGCGGTACTGCGCGCCGCTGGCGTGGTGGTGGCGGACGGGAAGCCGCTGAACTCGATGAACGGGCCGGGGCGTTGGGGTGTGGTCATCGAGGCGCTGCGCTCGGTCCGACGGAACTGAGCCTGCTCAGCGTCGACAACCAGAAGCGGTCCGCGACGCTGGCATGATCGAGCCGTACGTTGCCGTCAGGCCGAGCTGGTACTACGGGTATACACGGGGGGAGGTACGCGAATGATCATCATCAGCCAGGGCAACCTGCTGACCGTCGAAGCGGACGCGCTTGTCAACACAGTCAACACAGTCGGAGTCATGGGCAAGGGCATCGCTCGTCAGTTCAAGCGCGCCTACCCGGCGGACTACGCTGCCTACCGCGCTGCGTGCCGCGAAAACCGTGTCGAACTGGGGCGAATGTTTATTTTCGACTCTGCGCGTCTCGGGCCACGCAGGTACGTGATCAACTTTCCTACTAGACCCTCTCGAGGGGCACTACCTAACCGGCTTCGGCGACCGTTCGGCACGAGTCGAGGAGTTGCAACCCATCAGGCTGACGCCGGGCACAGCCGAAGCCGTCGCGAACTGGTCTCAAGCGCATGGCGAGGCAGCGACCGAGACCTTGGAACACCTTGCCAGGCTGACCGATGGGTTCGAGGCACCATACAGCCTGGAGCTGCTAGCCACAGTGCATTACGCGGCCGCCTCGCATCCGCCCACCGACGACCTTAGTGAGCTGATCGAGCGGGTGCGTTCGTGGAGTGGCCGCAAAGCTCGACTCTTCACGGCCGCGCATATCGAGTTGGCCTACGAGCGTCTGCACTCGGTCACACTTCTACCCGCACTCCCCGTTGCGTGAGTCGCCATTCGGGTGAGGTGACCTTGACAGTTGCGCGGCAACTTCCGCCCATGTGACCGGACGCCACGCCCCACGGGAAGGCGGGTCGTGTAGTTAGGTTGCGGAATGACGGATCTTGCGCGCGGCGTCTACGAGCACCTGATCACCGGTGAGCTGGCCACCCGCCTCCGACACGTCGACCCCGCCCTGATCCAACACCACAAGCTCGACCCCGCTGACGCGCACAAGGCCCTCGCCCGCCATATCGCCGCCCTCACGGCCCGCGCCCTCGGGTCGGTCCCGAACGGCGACGACAGGCTGCACCAGCAGGTCGAGATGGCGAATCAGATCGCCGATGCCATCGCGGCCCTAAGCCCGAAGGCGGCGACGGAGCAGGATCAGGTGACTGATGCCAGGCACCTGCTGCACGCCATCGCCGCCCCGCCGACCCCACCCGCGTTGCCAACCTTCCCCGACCGCCCCACCACTCCGCTCTCCACCGGCGCCCTGCTGGTCAACGGCCGCCACCAGCCCCGCATCGGCCACGAGGTCAACCACGAGATGGCGTCGGCCGAGAGCGTCGACCTGCTCTGCGCGTTCATCAAGTGGTACGGCCTACGCATCGTCGAGCCGGCCATCCGCGAGCTGATCGCCCGCGGCGGCACGGTTCGCGTCATCACCACCACCTACCTCGGCGCCACCGACCAAAGAGCCCTCGACCGACTCGCCGAGCTGGGCGCCGAGATCAAGGTGTCGTACGAGACGAGGACCACCCGCCTGCACGCCAAGGCGTGGCTGTTCCGCCGGTCCAACGGCACCACCACCGCGTACGTCGGCTCGTCGAATCTGTCGAGGACCGCGCTGGTCGACGGCGTGGAGTGGAACGTACGCATCTCGAACATGGAGCAGCCGCACGTCATCGACACGTTCACTGCGACGTTCGAGGACTACTGGAACGATCCGGCGTTCGAGACGTACGACACGGCGAGAGACGCCGAGCGGCTACGGCAAGCACTCAGCGGAGAGCGCCGCGATCAGTTGCCCACCGAGATTTCGAACCTGGACGTGCGCCCGTACCCGTATCAGGCGGAGATCCTTGCCGACCTGGACGCCGAACGGCTGGTGCACGGGCGTTGGCGGAACCTGGTGGTGATGGCGACCGGCACCGGCAAGACGGTAGTGGCGGCCCTCGACTATCGCCGGCTGCACAAGGCGGGACGAGCAGACTCGCTGCTCTTCGTGGCCCACCAGGAGCAGATCCTGCGGCAGAGCCTGTCGACGTTCCGGCAGGTGATGGGCGACGGCAGCTTCGGGGAAACACTGGTCGCGGGCGAAAAGCCGAACGGCTGGAAGCACGTCTTCGCCTCCATCCAGTCGCTGCACAGGCGGGAGGTCGACCCCGAGGCGTACGACATGGTGATCGTGGACGAGTTCCACCACGCCGAGGCGCCCACGTACGCCCGGCTGTTGGAGCAGCTGCGTCCACGCGTACTCCTGGGGCTGACGGCGACCCCCGACCGGGCCGACGGCGGCGACGTGCGCCGGTGGTTCGACGGCCGGGCGGCCGTTGAGCTGCACCTGTGGGAGGCGCTGGAGCGGCAGTTGTTGGCTCCGTTCCAGTATTTCGGGCTGCACGACGACGTGGACCTGTCGCAGGTGACCTGGAAGCGCGCGCAGGGCTACGACCTGGCAGAGCTCAACGGTCTCTACACCGGCAACCATGCGCGAGCGCGGTCGGTGCTGCGGGCGGTAAGCGACAAGGTGGACGTCGGGCGGATGCGGGCGCTCGGATTCTGCGTGAGCATTGGGCACGCGGAGTTCATGGCCGCCTGGTTCAGGGAGCACGGTGTCGAGGCAGCGGCGGTGACCTCGAAGGCCGGCACCGACCGGGCAGGGCTGTTGCGGGAGTTCAAGGCGGGCAACCTGCGGGTGCTCTTCACAGTGGACCTGTTCAACGAGGGCGTCGACCTGCCAATGGTCGACACGATCCTGATGCTGCGGCCCACCGAGAGCGCCACGATCTTCCTGCAACAGCTAGGCCGTGGCCTGCGCCTGGACGACGACAAGCCCTGCCTGACCGTGCTCGACTTCATCGGCGGGCAGCACGCCAACTTCCGCTTCGACCTGCGGTGGCGTGCGCTAACTGGGGTGAGCCGGAGGGCTATACGGGAGGCGGTCTGCGACAACTTCCCGAACCTGCCGAGCGGCTGCCACATCGAGCTGGATCGGGTGGCAAAGGATCGGGTACTCGACAACCTGAAGAACGCATTGCCCACCTCGAAGACCGGCCTGGTGTCTGAACTGCGGCTGCTCGGCGACGTCAGCCTGGCGACGTTCCTCCGCGAGACCGGCCTGGAGATCGAGGACGTGTATCGGTCGGCCAGCAGCGGCGGCTGGGCCGGGCTGCGGCGGCTCGCCGGAATCGAGACGTCCGCGCCCGGCCCGGACGACCGGGAGCTGGGCCGGGCCATCGGTCGCATGCTGCACACCGACGACATCGACCGGCTGGAGCTGCTGACCCGGGTCGCGGCGGGGCCGCCCGCGCCAGGTCAGCAGGTGTACGCGGGAAACGGCCGACTGCTGGACATGCTGCACTTCAGCCTCTGGGGGTCGAACGCACCCCTAGCCACGCGCGACGAGCGATTGGCCCGACTCTGGAAGGACCCGGTCCGCTGCACCGAGTTGCGCCAGGTCGCCGAGGTGCTGCGGGACCGCATCCACCGGGT
The DNA here is from genome assembly GCF_055587305.1 of Micromonospora sp. NPDC047521. NCBI lineage: Bacteria > Bacillati > Actinomycetota > Actinomycetes > Micromonosporales > Micromonosporaceae > Micromonospora > Micromonospora sp. NPDC047521. Next base: position 364,709 of record NZ_JBVJGN010000001.1, read on the forward strand.
CACGCCGACCGTGGCAGCGGGTGGGGTGCCCTTGCGGGTGCACGCCAGGTACAGCCGCAACGAGGCGTGCGCCGCCTTCGGGATGGTCAACCCGGGCTCGCTGCGCGAGGGGGTGAAGTGGCTACCCGACGCCGGGGCGGACCTGTTCTTCGTCACCCTCGTCAAGTCCGAGGCGCACTACTCCCCCACCACCATGTACGCCGACCGGGCCATCACCGACACGCTCTTCCAGTGGGAGTCGCAGAGCACCACCTCGGCGGCGTCGGCAACCGGGCAGCGCTACACATCGGGCGGCTCGACCGTGCACCTCTTCGTCCGGGAAACCCGCATCGCCGACCGCGACCTGGGCGCTCCGCCGTACCTCTACGCCGGCACCATGACGTACGAGTCGCACACCGGCGACCGGCCGATGCGCCTCCTCTGGCGACTCCACCACGCCCTACCCGCCGACGTGTACGCCACCGCCCGGGCCATCGCCGCCTAGTCAGGGGTCACGGCCTGCCGTTCACCGAGGCACGGACGCTGGGCGCCAGCGGGTTGGTGGCGGTCAGGTCGCGCGGCACCAGGTCGAAGCCCTGCCAGTGCACGGGCATCGGGCTTTGGTCCTCGTCGCGCGGCATGTGGTGGAAACCGACCCGGACCCAGGCCACCGGATCTGTCAGCGGCTCGCCGTCGACGTACTGGAGGATCGAACGCCCGGGGCACTCCGGATCGATGTTGAACGTCGCGAAGCGTTCGCAGCTCCGCTGCTGGGTGAACGTCACGTCCGGAACGGTCTCGGGGCGCGCCTCGTAGACCTCAGCGGCGCCGAGGTCGATCTCGTAGGACCGGGGGTGCCCGTCACTGTTCGGGGTGCTCGGGCTGGCGACCCGCCACCATCGGCGGTTCGCGGACCGAAGGTTCGCCTCGACGCTGATGTCCGTACGGGTGGTCGCCAGGATCGGGGAGCGCCGGCCCTGGTCGCCGGTTGGTGCCGTGTCGTACTGCTCGATCCGCTCCTGACCCCCGCCGGCGAGGTCGAAGTCGACCCGCCAGAAGGCGTTGTGGTGGTGGGCGGTGGCGTAGTCGGTCTGGCCGGGGCCGATCGGCCAGCCCGCCCGGGAGATCGTGTAGTCGTTGGGCGACAGGTCACCGGTCGCGCCCAGCCGGGCGGTGACACGGCCGTTGTCGGCGAGACGGTACTCGGTGACGTACTCGTACCAGCCGACCCTGGAGACCGCGCGGAGCACCAGGTCGTGGCCCTGACGGGTGAGCACCTGGCCGGAGTCCGTGTCCAGCGAGCGCTGCGCCGGGCCGAGGTCGTCGACGAGTACGCAGAGCACCCGGGCCCCCGGCTCTCCGGCGCCGCTGTAGGTGGCCCGGCGCGACCCGTTAGGGCATTCCTTCGGTGCCAGCGGCTGCACCGCCCCCCCGCCGAAGCCGAAGGAGGTGATGTCGTTCCACTCTGTCATGCCCGAGTCGTAGGGGACGTTGAGCTGGGCGAGGGTGATGGACGTCAGCACCGGCAACCGTTCGGGTCGCCCTTTGAAGGTGACCGCCACCTGCTCCAGCACCAGACCGGTCCGTGCGTCGATGCGCCAGCAGAGCTGCCAGCGGGTGCCGCCGGGCAGCGTTTCGCGCACCATCGCACCGTCCCCGCACTGTCCGGTGGGCGGCGCCGTCCGGCCCGGTGCGGCTGACCCGAGCGTGGTCAGGGCCAGCACAGCGGTCAGTGCGATCGTCAGCTTGCGCATCACGTCCCCCGGGTATCCGTTCAGCCGAGCCGGACGACTGCGCGCCCGGACAGGTCCACCACGACGTCGGTCAGGTCCAGGTACGGCTGCCCGGGCGGGCGGGGCAGGAGCATCAGGCAGCGGTGCTCGCCGCACGTGTCGGCTGCGGCGCCACCCTGCGCCTTCGGGCCGCCGCCCTGGGCCACGAAGACCTGCGCCTCCACCGCGAGCTGGCCCGGCGAGGTGAACTCCGTACCGGTGTCCGTCCGGAAGCGTTGCCGCAGCAGCTCGGCGGCCGGGTCGGCGAGCAGCAGGGCGAGCGCGGTCTCGGTTTCCCGCGCGGTGGCGGGTGGCTGCATCCCTGTCGCGGAGAAGGTGGCCTCGACCCGTCCGGCGGACACGTCGACGACGCGTTTGACGAGCTGATCGGTGGCGTAGTCGTACAGGAGGACGTCCGCGCGCCGCCGCTCGGAGCCGGACGGGTCGGCAAGCTCGACGGAGAGCAGTTCCGGCCCGGCGGCGCCTGTCACGTCGCGGGTCTGGCCGGACAGCGCCGGATCGGTGGCGACCCGAGTGGCCAGCGCGATCTCCGTAGGTGTCAACGGATCGCGCCCGGAGCCCTCCGCGGGGACCGCACCCGGGGTGGGATCGGAGACCAGGGGCATTTCCCCACCCGGGCCGGCGACCGCCACGCCGGGCGATGCCGACCGGAGCAGCCAGCCGGCCAGGGTGAGGGTGATCAGGGCGATCAGGACGGCCGTCAGGCGACGGCCCGCTCCGGCCCGGTCGTGCCCGTGCAGGGCCCGCTGGAGGCCGATCGGATCGGACGGTTTCCCGTCGGCCGGTTCGGACATGAGGACCTCCTGATTCAGGGCTTGCTGGCCCGCCGACGGCCCCGGGCCAACGACCATCCCGCCAGGACGCAGACGCCGAGGCAGAGCAGCACGACCACGACCCGGGTCACCCGCTCGGCGGTGCCGTCGACGCCGGTCAGCAGTGGCACCCCGACCGCCACGGCGATGAAGAACGGCAGCAGGGTGGCGAGCCAGAGGTTCGCCGTACGCATGTCGAGTTTCTTGGGTTGCACCGCGACTCCCGGAAATGGGCCGCCGCACGGGCGGCAGGGGTTTGGCGTGCCGGCCGGGTCAGCGACCCGGCCGGCACGCCGTCGATCCTCAACGCCGACGGAGCGGGAGGAACCTCGCCAGCAGCCAGACCGTGACGACGACTACCGCCACCGCGATGCCGCTGCCGAGCCGGTCGCGGGCCGCCGAGACCGCCAGGATGGCGGCGATCACCAGGGCCACCAGGGCTGCGGAGAGCAGCCGGCCGGCTCGCGGGGAACCGTTTCCGGATGTACGCCGCTCAGTCATGACCGCCCCCCGCATCGTCGGCCGTCCATCATTTCATTCCGGCGAGCTTGGCGCTTGTCGCCCAACCGCCGAGCGCACCGAACGCACCGCCGATGGCACCCTCGACCGCGGCCTCACCCCAGTTCACGCTGCCGTCCTCCTGGTAGGAGGAGACCATCGCGCTGAAGAAACCAGCAGCCGCGCCGCCGGCCGCGCCGGCGACGATGGGATTGCCGCCCGACAGGCCCCACGCGGCGGTACCCACGATGAAGCCCACCGCGCCGCCGACCACCGCCGACTCCCAGCTCAGCCCGGTCCCGTCGACGTAGTTCACCGGGTTGTCAGCGGCGTACGCGTAGCGGTTCCCGCTGGCCGGGTCGCCGATCCGGTTCACGCTGTCCTGCTGGGTGAAACGCCCGGTATTCGGGTCGTACCAGCGCTTGCCGAACTTGATCCAGTCGCCGGTGCGCAAACCGCCTGCGAAACCGATCGGCTGGTACGTCACCACCGGATCGTTTGCGGTGACGTTTGTCGTGCGGCCGTACGCGTCGTACGTGTAGTGGCCGGCCAGGCTGCCGTTCTCGTTGATGATGGACACCACCGAGCCGAGCCCGTCGAGCACGTAGAAGTAGTCGGTCCAGTCGTAGGTCTTCTTCGACAGCACCCGAACGCCGACCGGGTCGCCTCGGCCGTCACGCTCGAAGTAGTGCATGTCGTAGTTCTCCGCCTGGTAGCGGTCCAGGCTCGGCTGGCCCTGCTGGTTGACCCGACCCCAGTCGTAGTAGGCCTGGGTGTCGTTGTCGTCGTGCTGGTAGAACGACTTCAGCTCGACCTGGTCCAGGCCGCTGTACTCGTAGTCGACCATCTGCCCGGCGCTGTTCTTCTTACCGGTGGTCTGCCCGGCCGCGTTGTAGGTCGCCCCCGGGGTCACCGAGCCGTTGGTCTGGTTGCCCGCCCCGTCGTAGCTGTAGCCGCTGGTGGTGATCTGGTTGGCGGAGTTGAACGTCAGACGCTGCGTCTCGGTGCCGTTGAGCTTCACCGAGGTGCGGTTGCCGTTGCTGTCGTACGTGTAGTCGTAACTCCCGCTTGCCAGGTTGGTCGCCTTGGTCAGCCGGTTGCTGCGGTCGTACGTGTACGCCTGCACCACACCGCCCCGGTGGTGTTCGGTCTGCCACTGGCGCAACCCGGTGTCGTCCGCCTTCGCCGTGGAGCAGGCGGCGGTGCCGACTCGCTTGGCGTAGCAGTAGGACACGTCGTAGACGAGGGACTCCCGGTCGGTGCCGGAAATCCGTTCCCAGCGCTTGGTGGTGGTGCGGGTGATCCGACCCGAGTTGTCGTACGTCACGTGGGTGTGGGCGCTGACCGCCGGGCCGCTCCCGGGGATCATCTTCGTGTCGGTGCGCCGACCCTCGTCGTCGTAGGAGAACGTGTACTCCGTCCAGTCGTCGACGACCATCTTGGAGAGGAGGTTGCGCTTGTCGTAGGTGTATTCGGTGGCACCGCGCGAGGCGTCGTAGAGCTTGGTCAGATTGCCCACCGGGTCGTAGGTGTACTGCGCGGGCAGCCACTCGTCGCCCCGCTGCACCAGGCGGTTGAGCCGGTCGTACACGAACGTCTCGGAGCCGACGGCGTCGTCGCGGACGGTCATGTTGCCGGATCCGTCGTACTCGAAGTCCACCGGGTGGGTGCCATCGGAGAAGCTGACCCGGGTGGTCCGGTCGTCGAGGTCGTAGTCGTAGGTGAGCGTCCGACCGCCGCCGTCGGACGCGGTGCGGATCCGGCCGAAGGCGTCGTAGGTGAACGTCTTCTTGCCCAGGCTGTTGCCGGTCGGCGGAGTGATCGACGTGAGCTGCTTGTCACCGTCGTAGCCGTAGCTGCTCGAATTGCTGCCGTTGTTGGGGTCGGTCGCGGTCTTCACAGTGCCGTCGCTGTTGTAGTCGACCTTCGCGTCCGCCGCCTCGGCATCCTTGCTGGAGGTTTTGTTGCCGGCGCCGTTGTAGGTGTAGGTGCTGCTGTTCTGCTGGCTGTCGGTGCTCGACGACGGCTGGAAGTTGCCTGTCGGGTTCGTCGGCGTCGCGGCGTTGCCGTAGCTCGCCGAGGCGCCCGCGCCTGTCGGCGAGGCGGTCTGGGTCAACGACTGCCCGCTGTTCGCGCCGTACGTGCTGGAACTCGTCTGCCCCATGGCGTCCGTGGAGGTGGCCACGTCGTGGTAGGGGGTGTACTCCCGGTCCCGCTCGTTCCCCTCCGGGTCGACGGTCTTCGTGATCCGTTTGTCGTCGTTCACTGTGTACGTCGTGTGCGCGACGTCGCCGACCCGCTTGGTCAGGTCGGTGTTGGCGTCGGCGACCTTGGTCTCCGTCGCCGAGAGGTACGCCCACCGCGTGATCGCCAACCTGCCGTCAGGGTTGTCGGTCGACTCGTTCTGGATGACCCGGGTCACCGCGGCGACCCGGTGCTGGCTGTCGTAGTCGATCCGGGTCTCGGTACCGGGCTCGGAGGCCTGCCCGGTGAGCACCTTGGCGACGCGCTGCGAGGAGTCGTAGCTGAACTTCACCGCGTGGCCCGAGGACGGCAGGATCTGGGTGAGGTTGCCCGCGGCGTTGTACGAGTACTGCACCTGGCGGGCGTTGACGGCGTCCACGGACTGCACGAGGCGGGTGATCCGGCCCTTGCTGTAGGTGACCGTCACCGTACGGGCGCCGGTGCTGCCCCGATCCGAGGTGACCTTGGTGAGCTGGCCGGACCCGTCGTAGACGTAGTCGGTGACGTTGTCGTTGCGGTCCTCGACCTTGTCCAGCAGGCCGGACGAGGTGAAGTAGAGGTCACGCCCACTCTCGTGCTCGGTGAGCTTCCACCCGTCGCCGTCGCGCCGGAGGGTGGCCTTGAACTCCTTGGGCGTGTCGTAGCCGCTGCCCGCCACGGTGAAGCGACCCACCACGCCGTCGGCGGCGACGTAGGTCACCGAGTCGTCGTCGGCCTTGATCAGCTTCAGGTCCGGTGCGCCGCGTGACCGCCAGCCGCGCCCGTGGGCGCCGACGTCCAGGTCGCTTCCGACGAGAAGGCTGTTGAACGCGGTGCCGAGCGCCAGGTTGTCCTTCAGGCCCGGCAGGACGAGGTCGGTGGTCTGGAGGAGCAGGTTGCCCGAGCCGGCGTTGACCTGCAACTTGACCCGGTCGCTGAGGTCGAAGCTGGTGAAGGTGGCGTTGCGCTGGGGGCCGGTGCCCTCGGGCACCTCGATCGGCCCGGCCAGCATCGAGACCCGGCCGCTGTTGGGGCCGAGGACCACCTTGCCCTTGCCCGGAGATCCTGGCTGGGCCGGAGCCGACGGTGCCCGGCCGGTGGGTTTCGGGTCCGCGGCCGCCGGTGCGACCGGAACAGCAAGCATCGCGGCGGATACCGCCGCGATGGTGAGCATGCTGAGATGACGCATTGTCAGTGTTCCTCCCCCGTTTGGCTGACAACGACGGAGAAGACAATCCCAGGTGTGGGGCGCAATTACTTGCTTCAATACAAGTAATTCATTTCCTTGAATTTATGGCGCCACGGGGCCACGCGGGTCGACACTCGAGTGCTATGCGGGGGTACAGGTCATGGCGCATCACTCGAATACGTCGAGCCCCGCTTTTCCGGACGAAAATGTCCAACGTCGACACCACCTGCCACACCTGCGGGCAGCCGCGGGCTAGGTTACGACCATGGAGCAGCGGATCAGCCTGGTCACCCTCGGGGTCACGGACGTGGCCCGTGCGAAGGCGTTCTATGAGCAACTCGGCTGGCGGGGCCAGGAGGTCGAGGAGACGGTCTTCTTCCAGGCCGGCGCCCTGGCGCTCGTCCTCTGGGGCCGGGACAAGTTGGCCGCCGACGCGGGTATCTCCGACCAGGGCAGCGGGGGCTTCGGCGGAATGGCCCTCGCCCAGAACGTCCGTTCGCGCTCGGAGGTCGACGAGCTCATGGCCACCGCGGCCAGGGCGGGCGCGGAGGTGACCCAACCGGCGCGGGAGACGTTCTACGGCGGCTACGCCGGCTGTTTCGCGGACCCGGACGGCCACGTGTGGGAGATCGCCTGGAACCCCGGCTTCCCCCTCGGGCCCGACGGCGCCCTGACAGTCCCCGATTTCAACGCCGCAGCCTGACAGGGCACACGACGCCGCCACCCCGGTCGCGGAACGGGAGCTGACGGACCGTCACGGTGCCGTGGACGGGCAGAGCAGCCTGTCCAATAGCGGGAGCTGAAGAGGGTCCAGGCAGACCGTCACGAGCGTGGAATCGGACGGCGTCGGGCTCGGGGCGGGGGCGGTAGGCGTGGCCGAGGCGCTGGGCGTGGGGAGCGGCGGTGTGGGCGAGGCCGTCAGCGCCGGGCCGGGGGGCGGCACCGCCGGGGCTGGCGGTACGGCCGATGGAGCCGGGCGAGACGCCCTGACGACCGGCCGGGCCGGCGCACTCGGTGCCGCACGCTCCACCACCCCGACCGAAGGCCGTACCGGCACCACCGGCACGGCCGGCCCGATTGGGGAGGCCGGCCCGCCGGGCAGAACGGGCCCGCCGGGCAGAACCGGGCCGATGGGGCGCGCCGGCACCTGGACGTGCACGGCCGCCGGCACGTCCACCACCGGGATCGCCTGCGCCGAGCGCCCGTCCTGGTCCGACCCGAAGGCACCGGGTCCCAGGGTCGCGATGACCGCCGCCGTGACGGCGGCGACGGCGGTGACCCGGCGGTCGGGGCGTACCGCCGTCGGCGGCGCCTCGTCCGGCCCCGCCATCGGCGGCGGTGTGGGTCGGGCATCCTGGTGGGCCGAGAGCAGCCCGTCGACCTGCGCGGTGAGGGCGGCGCGATCTCCGGTGGCCGCGAGGGTGAGGTAGAAGCGGAAGTTCGCCACCGCGCTCGCCGGCACCAGCAGCCCGGACAGTCGACTGTGGTCGGGCAGCAGGGTGACCGGCACGTCGGGGTGGTGGGCGGCGCCGACCAGGTCGGCGTACCGCCACTCGCGTCTGTGCTCCCGGCCGGCGAACGCCACCCGGCGGCTGGTCACGACGGCCAGGCCGGTGTCGACGAGCCGCAGGCCCGCCGGCAGGGAGCCGCCGGGCGTCTCGCTGAAGGTGCACGGGCCGGGCGTGGGTAGCCCGGGGATGTGCCGCGCCTCGGCCTCGACCAGTTCGGCGACGGGGACGACGCGGAAGACGAGTTCGTCGTGGTCGAGGTCGACCGGGAGGCCGGTGCGGGGCTGCGTACACCCGAGAAAGCCGGCGGCTTCGATGCGGAGCCGGACCAGGTGGTCGTTGCGGCGCAGCCAGGCGTCGGTGGCGTCGCGGTACGCGCGCCGACGCCGCTCGTTCTCTCGCTCGGCCCAGGCGATCCGCCACGGGGACGACGCCAGTGAGGTCACGGTCACACGCGGTACAACCGCTCATGTACGTGACAGGCAACGCGGACGCGATCGATGCTCCCCTTTGGTCCCGAAAGGAGAGAATTGCAGATATGACCGGTCAGCCGGCCCGTCTCCGGTGCGGCAGCGGGCCTTCGGCCGGGAACCGCGACCGGACCCGCGGCGGGTACGCCTCACAGTGCGCCACCCACTGCTCGGCGGCGACGGCGAGGGCGTCCGCGGAGACGGTGAGGATCAGCGGGTAGACGGCGGTGACCGGGCGGCGCATCCACGGCGGCAGCGACTCGGCGGAGAACTCGACAGTCAACTCCAGCCGACGGCGGCGGATCATCCGGGTCCGCAGAGCCAGGTTGGGTTCGGTGAAGCGGACCGTGGCCGGCGGACAGTCCGGCCCGAGCGCCGCCGACGCCTGCCCGTGCAGCCAGCCGCCGAGCGCCCGGGCCTCCTCGACCATCAGGCTCGGGTAGTGGTGTGACCAGGTCTGGCCGTCGGCGGTGCGCGCGTCGACCTCGATGAGCAGCCAGTCCCGCCAGCCCGGCGCGACCCGGTCGGGCTCGTCGGGCGGGTCGATGCCGGGCTGGTAGCCCACCGGGCGGATCCTCACCCGGGCACCGTCGTCGGACCGGATCTCCACCCGATCATTCTCGCCGACCGAAGGGGACGTTCGCCCCCAAATCGGTCACTTCGAGATGGTACGACGTACACCTCGATGGTCGGCGCAGGCGTTGGACCGGCCGCCGGTCAGGCTCACCGAACCGTCCCGGCACTGCACGAGGTAGCCGCGACCGGCCCAGAACTCAGGCACGCAGTCGAACCAGTCGCAGACCTCGGCGGCGGGCCTGCGGATCCGGGTGCCGCCGCAGAAGTCGTACCCCAGGGGGTTCTCCGGCGCGCCGCAGCGCGCGTCGCGGCTCGTGCTCGGCGAGGGGCGTGGTGATTTCGTCGGCTTCGGCGCGGTGCTGCGCTTGGGCGACACCGGGTGGATCAGCGCGGGGGCCGAGCTGGGCGTGGACGCCGGGGTGGCGGCGGCGGCCACCTCCGCGCCACCTGTCGGGTCGGACGGGTCCGACTCGATAAGCGCCGCCGGCACCAGCAACGCGACGGCCGCCGCCACCGCGACGGTCCGCCGCCCACCTGGCACCCGCGCGGTCAGCCGGGCCTGCGCGGGCGTGGCCACGGCCGGCCGGAACGGCTTGAGCTGGGCGTGCTCGGCGATCAGCTCGTCGAGTTGGGCGAGCACCGCGGCGCGCTGTTCGATCGCGTCGGCGAACGCCAGCGTCAGCTTGAACCGGAAGTCCGGCGCGGCGTCGGTGGGCAGCAGCAACCCGGAGGTGCGCCGCCGGTCGAGCACCTGGATCAGGGTGACAGGCGCCGTCGGGTCGTGGGCCAGGCCGGTCATCCGGCCGTACGCCCAGTCACGCCGGCCGCGTCCGCCGAGCAGCACCAGGCGGCGGCTGGTGATGACCGCCATTCCGGCGTCGGTGACGCGTACGCCGTCCGGACGGCGTGGACGCAGCGGCGCGTCCGGTGGGGCGACTGTGAGGTCCGGCGCGGGCAGGACTGTGGTGTGCCGCACCTCGACGAGTTGCGCGGCGGGCAACGCCCACAGCACCACCTCGTCGGCGGCCAACTCCAGGGGGAGGCCCTCGCCGGCCGCGGCGGAGCCCTGGAAGTCGGCGGCAAGGGCGCGTAGTCGCCGTAACTCGTCGTCCCGGCGGCGCCAGGCCGCCTCGGCGCCACGGTACGTGCTGACCCGCCGCACGTTCTGCCGGTGCGCCCACCGGTACCGCCACGTGGAACCCGTCGAATCAGTCTTTGCCACGCCGACTCCTTCGCCGCGTAGGCCACCAATCTGGGGTGTCACAGTGTTAACAGGGCCGGCGCGCCGCCCGGACACGCCAGAACGGACGAAATATCCGATCGGCGGAGCAACCAGCACGATAGGCCGATACTGCTGCGTCGATTCGCCGTGCCGTGCGGAGCGGTCCCCGTCTCGGTAACGTCAGCCGCAGCCGGGTGGCGACGCCGCCGCACCGCCGTACCGAGGGGGTGAGGGTCGTGCCGGACGACACCCGGCCCGCCGTTGTCATAGGCGTGGACATCGGCACCACGAGCACCAAGGCCGTCGCGTACGACACCGAGGGCCGGGAGCTCGGCAGCCACTCGGTCGGCTACCCGCTGAACGACCCGCAGCCCGGATACGCCGAACAGGACCCGCAGCTCATCCTCGAGGCGGTGCTCAAGTCGACAAGCATGGTCGTGGCGGAACTGGTCGAACCGGTGGCCGGGCTGTCGTTCAGCTCCGCGATGCACAGCCTCATCGGCCTCGACGCGGACGGCAACCCGCTCACCCCGTCGGTCACCTGGGCCGACTCCCGGTCGACCCGACAGGCCGAGCGACTGCGGGCGGTGCCGTCCGGCCTGGCGCTGCACAGACGTACCGGCACCCCGATCCACCCGATGTCGCCGCTGCCCAAGCTGCTGTGGTTCGCCGAGCAGGAGCCGAAGCTCTTCGAACGCGTCGCGCACTGGGTCGGCATCAAGGACTGGGTGCTGCTGCGGCTCTGCGAGGCGCTCGTCGTCGACCACTCGGTCGCCTCGGCCACCGGCCTCATGGACATCCACCGGCTGGAGTGGGACAGCGAGGCGCTCACCATCGCCGGCATCACCGAGGAGCAACTCCCCCAGCTGGTCGGCACCACGGCGGTCCTGCCCGGTCTCACCGCGCAGGCCGCGGCGGTGACGGGCCTGCCGCAGCGCACCCCGGTGGTCGTCGGCGCCGGCGACGGACCCCTGGCGAACCTGGGCCTCGGCGCGGTCCACCCGGGCATGGTGGCCTGCTCGATCGGCACCAGCGGGGCGATGCGGGTGATGGTCGAGCAGCCGAGCGTGGATCCGCTCGGCGGGGTGTTCTGCTACGCGCTGACCGAGGACAGGTGGGCCGTCGGCGGCGCCATCAACAATGGCGGCATCGTGCTCAAGTGGGCAGGCGAGGCGCTCGCCCCGGACCTCGGCGAGCACTCCGAGGAGGAGCTGGTCGCCCTCGCCGCCCGGGCACCGGCGGGCTCGGGTGGGCTCATCATGCTTCCGTACCTGCACAGCGAGCGGGCGCCGCACTGGAGTGCGCTGCCGCGCGGCGCGTACGTCGGGTTGACCCACGGGCACCGCCGCGAGCACCTGATCCGGGCCGCGCTGGAGGGGGTCTGCCAGCAGCTCGCGCTTGTGCTCGCCTCGGTACGCGCGGCCGGCAACGAGGTTCGCGAGATCCGCGCCGGTGGCGGCTTCGCCCGCAGCGGCCTGTGGCGGCAGATCCTCTCCGACGTGCTCGGCCTTCCGGTGAGCTTCCCGGCCGCGCACGAGGGGTCGAGTTTCGGCGCGGCGCTGCTCGGCATGCAGGCGCTGGGCCTGATCCCCAGCATCGACGTCGCCGCCGACCTCGTCCGGATCGAGGAGACGGTCCACCCCGACCCGGCCGCCTCCGCCACGTACGCGTCGCTGCTGCCGCTCTTCGCCGAGCTGTACGACGCGCTGGTGCCCACCTTCACCTCGATGCGCCGGCTGGCACCCGGCCTGTCCGCGGAAGCCGAACCCTCAGCTGGACCCCCGATGTGATCCTTCGGCCGGCCCGTCTCGGGCCGACCCCGTCCCGAAGGTCGTGATCCCCGTGCCCCCACCCCCCGCCCTCGCCGCACCGTTGACCACCCTCGTCGCGCCTGCCGAACCGGTGACCACCGCCGGTGACGCCCAGCTCGTCGTCGCCGCCCTGCTCGGTATCGCGGCAGTGGTGCTGCTGATCGCCTGGGCGAAGGTGCACCCGTTCCTGTCGCTGATCCTCGGCGCGGCGGTGCTCGGCGTGGTCGCCAGCGTCGCGCCCGACAAGATGATCACCTCGTTCACCGCCGGGGTGGGTTCGACGGTCGGCGGCGTCGGGTTGCTGATCGCCCTCGGCGCGATGATCGGCGGCCTGCTCGCCGAGTCCGGCGGCGCGGACGGCATCGTCGGCCGGATCGTCAACCGGGTCTCCGGCCGGGCGCTGCCCTGGGCGATGGCCGGGGTGGCCGCGCTCATCGGGTTGCCGCTCTTCTTCGAGGTCGGCGTGGTGCTGCTGGTGCCGATCGTGCTGCTCGTGTCGATGCGCACCGACGTACCACTCATGAAGATCGGCATTCCGGCGCTGGCCGGCCTGTCGGTGCTGCACGGCCTCGTGCCGCCGCACCCCGGCCCGCTTGTGGCGATCTCCTCGCTCGACGCCGACCTGGGTCTGACGCTCGGGCTGGGCCTGCTCGTGGCGATCCCCACGGTGATCATCGCCGGGCCGGTGTTCGGCTCCGTCATCGCCCGGTACGTGCCGGCGACCGCGCCAGCCGCCCTGCTGCCCACCCGCCGCGACGACGGCCGGACGGCCGGGTCGGGAGCGGGAGCCGAACAGCGCGATGTGGATGGTGACCTGCTCACCGACGACGACCTGGTCAACCCGGGTGGGGGCCGGCCGGGCGCGCCGGTGGACGACAGCGGCACCGAGACGGCCCGGCGCACCCCCGCGTTCTGGCCGGCGGTGATCACCGTGCTGCTGCCGGTGGTGCTGATGCTGCTGAGGGCGATAGGCGAGCTGACGCTTGACGAGGGCACGGCGGGGCGCAAGACCCTGGACATCGTCGGTACGCCGATCGTCGCGCTGCTCGCCGGGGTGATCCTGGCGATGTTCACGCTCGGCTACCAGGCGGGGTTCAACAGGTCCCAGGTCTCGTCGGTGATCGGCGGTTCCCTGCCGCCGATCGCCGGCATCCTGCTGATCGTGGCGGCCGGCGGCGGGTTCAAGCAGGTGCTTGTGGACGCCGGGGTCGGCAACCTGGTCGCCGACGCCGCCAAGGACGCGAGCCTCTCCCCGCTGCTGCTGGGCTGGCTCGTCGCGGTCGGCATCCGCGTCGCCACCGGTTCGGCGACAGTCGCCACGATCACGGCGGCGGGCATCGTGGCGCCGCTCGCGGCGAGCATGGACCGGCCGGCTGTTGCCCTGCTGGCACTGGCGATCGGCTGCGGCTCGCTGTTCTTCTCGCACGTCAACGACGCCGGCTTCTGGCTGGTCAAGGAGTACTTCGGATTGACCGTGGGGCAGACCATCAAGAGCTGGTCGGTGATGGAGACGATCATCTCCGTGGTCGGCTTCCTGGGCGTACTCCTGCTCGACCTGCTGTTGTAGCGCCCGGGTCAGGCCGCCTCGACGCCGGAGATCAGGTAGCGACTGACGTCGGCGTCGAGGATGGCCGCCGTCTGCGGGTCGCTCGGCCCGGAGCCACGGAACGCCGCCAACTGCTCGGCGGACTCCCAGCGTTCGTAGACGTGGATCCGGCCCGGGTCGAGCGGGTCGGCCGCGAGCAGGAAGTCCAGACAGCCGGGGGTCGCGCGGGCCTGCGCGATGACCTGGTGACACCCGGCCAGGTAGTCGTCGCGCGCGCCCGGCTCGACACGCAGACTGCCAGCAATGATCAACATGGGCGTCCCTCGGGTCGGGTGATTGCTGATGCGCCTGATACCGCGGAGTCATATTTATACCGCTGAGGTATGTCACCCGAAGGGACATCGCCGCCCGGAGGGGTGACGGCGTTCCCGCTGGCCTCAGCGACCTCTCGCGCTTCTTATCGTGCAAACGTGAGGAAAAGCGACAAAAGTTCCGGCGTACGACTGAAGCTGCTGACGGCGGCGATCGCGCTCGCTGTCGTCGCGACGACCGGGCCGGCCACCGCCGACGACCCGGGTCGCGGGCCCGGCACGGATCCGGCGCAGCAGACCGAGCCGGGGTACGGCGGTGAGCCCGGCGACGACCAGGGCGACGAGCCCGGTGTGGACCCGACGCCGGAGCGGCCGCCGACCAGCGAGGTGTCGTGGTTGCCGTTCCCCGGCGGGGCGTTCGCGGTGGACCCGCTCGGGCGCACCGTGCGCTACCGCGCCTGCGACGGCGACACCGGCCGGGTCGCCGACCCGACCATGCGGGTGGCCTCCGGCGTGGCCAGCGGCGAGGTGACAGTCGACGGCAGACGGTTCCACTACCGGGTGCCCCTGGTCGGGCGTACCGAGGGCGCGCTCATCGTCTCCGGACCGCAGGCACAACCGGTGGAGCTGACAGGCGTGGTGGTCACCAGTCCGCAGCCGCCCACCGACCCGGTGGCCGGAGCCCGGCTGTTCCCACTCAGCGGGCAACTCGCCCGGGTCGTCGCCGACGCGAGCCTCAACCCGGCCGGAGCGACGGTCCGCGACCTGTCCGGCCGGTACGGCGATCAGCAGATCGCGGTCAACGGCTCGCTGCGCCCCAAGGCCGCAAGCGTCATCAAGCTGTGGATCCTCGTCGAGCTGCTCCGCCGGGTCGACTGTGGACAGGTGTCGCTCGACGAGGGCGTGCTGGTCACCCCGGCCGATGTGGTCGGCGGCACCGGCCAGCTCCAGTACGAGACGTTCCCGCAGGTGGTGACCCTGCACCGGCTCGCCAGATATCTGATCAAGTACAGCGACAACATCGCAGCGAACGTGCTGATCACCTACCTGGGCGGGTTCGCCCCGGTCAACGCCCTGATCGACTCGATGAACCAGCGGTCCACCATCCTGGCCCGCCGGATGCTCGACAGCGCCGCCGCCCAGCGCGGCGAGGAGAACTACACGAGCCCGGACGACGTGGTGTCCCTGCTCGGCGCGGTCTGGGACGGCGAGATCCTCACCCCCGCCTCCCGCGACCTGATGATCGGCTTCATGCGGGAGCAGACCCTGAACACCAAGATCCCGGCGGCGCTGCCACCAGGCGTGCCTGTCGCCCACAAGACCGGCGACCTCCCCGACGCGTCGCACGACGTCGGCTACTACCTGATCCCCGGCACCGAGACCGCAGTCGCGTTCCTCACCGCCGGGCCGATGGCCACCGGCGACGAGACGGTCCGCCGGATGGCCCGCACCGTCTACGACTTCCTGGTCACCCCCACCGAGGGCGCCGTCGAGGAGTGACAGGCCGTCAGGCGCCGGGGATGTTCGCCGGAGGGTCCTCGCCGACCACGTCCGCAGCCGGCGGGTCGGCCGTCACCGACAGCCCGAAATCCGAGTACGTCAGGTCGAGCTGGGCCGTCTGCGACTGCTGGCTGGCCAACTCGATGCGGTAGCGGACCAGCCGCCCCTGCTCGTCGACAGACGCGGTGAACGGCACCGCGCCGGCCCGGTCCCCCAGCACCGTACCGACACCACTGCCCAGCACCTCGCCGCTGCCGCGCAGATCCAACGTGCCGGCGTACTCCCGTACCCCCGTCTGCCGGACCCCCGCCGGCGCGGCAAGGGTGCTGGCCAGGCGCGTGTTGTCCAGGCCCTGCTTCGCGGCCGGCGCGCCCGGCGCGCCCACGTGCCACCAGGTCTTGCCGTCCCAGACCGGGACGCGACGGTCCGGGGCGGTGACCCGCACGTAGACGTCCGGGCCGGTGGTCAACCGCTCGATCTTCACCACGCCGGTGGGCACCTTCAGCGAGGTGGTCTCCAGACCGCGCTTCGCCCTCGGGTCCCAGAGCACCACAGTGGCGTCGCCGTCCGCGCCGCCGGTTCCCACTGTCAGCTTGTACGGCTGCTCGTCGGCCTTCGCGGCGGCGGCCCTCAGCACACCTACCGGGTCGGCCGCGTCCACCGACGCCGTCGGGCGAGGCGCGTCCGGCTCGTCGCTCGCGGCGACCAGGGCCCACACCCCGGCGGCGACCGCCACGGCGAGGAGAGCACCGGCGGCGATCAGCTTCGGTTTCTGCACGGTCATCTCCCCGGGGCGGGTGCGGTCCGGCCAGACTAGCCGGACCGCACCGCGTCACGCGCGGCTGATCGCGTTGGCGTGGATCGCCTCGTTCAGGTACGCCGCCAGGCCAGGGGCGATGGCCTCGTAGTGCGCGGTGAACCGCTCGTCGGCCAGGTACATGTCGGCCAGGCCGGTGTGCATCTCGTACGAACAGTCGTAGAACCAGCGACCGATGATCTGCCGGTGCTCCTCGGCCAGCTCCATGGCCTCCGGGCTGTCCGCCGGAGCGCCCGAGGCCAGCACCGCGACGATCCGTCGGCCCCAGTCCTCGTTCTCCGCCTTGATCCGCAGCCAGTCGTCCCTGCGGTAACGCGAGGCCCGCCGGTTCGACTCCCGGTACGCGTCGGTGTCGCCCCAGCGCCGCTCCGCCTCGGCCTCGTGCTCCTCCGGCCTGAAGTCACCGAAGACCTCGAACCGCTCCTCGGGAGTGAGTTGGATGTTCAACTTGCTCGCCTCCATCGCGAACTCGATCGCCGTCACCATCTCCTGCAACCGCTTGATCCGTACCGTCAGCAGCTCGTGCTGGCGGCGCAGGTGCGCGGCCGGATCGGCCGCCGGGTCGTCGATGATCGCGGCGATCTCCTCAAGCGGGAAACCCAGCTCCCGGTAGTACAGAACGAGTTGCAGCCGTTGCAGGTCCGCATCGTCGTAGCGGCGGTAACCGGCCGAGGTCCGTCCGCTGGGCGAGAGCAGACCGATCTCGTCGTAGTGGTGCAACGTCCGCACCGTGACGCCGGCCACCCTCGCCACCTGACCCACCGTGTACGCCATGGTTCCCCTCCCTTCCGGGAACCAGGCTCCCGCCTGCCGTCGCGTGAGGGTCAAGCCCGATTCTGACCCACCGTCGCGGCGCCGTCCGGCCGCCCGTACAGATAGCCCTGACCGCGCGGGCAGCCGATGGCGGTGACCGCCTCGTGCTGGCGTTCGGTCTCCACCCCCTCGGCGACCACAGTCAGGTCGAACGCGCCGGCCAGCCGGGTGATCATCTCCACCGTGGCGTACGCCCGGTCGTCCGACCCCAGCCGGGCCACGAACGAGCGGTCGATCTTCAACTCGGTGGCCGGGATGCGGTGCAGGTAGCTCAGCGACGAGTAGCCGGTGCCGAAGTCGTCGATGGCGATGGCCATGCCCAGCTCCCGGAGCTGGTGCAGCCGCTCCAGCACCGCGTCGGTGCCCTCGATCAGCGCCGACTCGGTCAACTCCAGGGTCAACGCGCGCGGCGCCAGCCCGGCACCCGCGGTGGCCGCGGTGACTGTGGCGATCAGATCCGGCCGGCGCAGGTGCGCGGCGGCGATGTTCACCGCCACCGTGGCCTCCGGCGCCCGTACCCGCCACGTCGCCGCCGCCCGACACGCCTCGTGGATCACCCACCTGTCGATCGGCAGGATCAACCCGGTCTCCTCGGCCAGCGGCAGGAACCTCGCCGGAGGCAGCATCCCGAGCCGCGGATGCCGCCAGCGCACCAACGCCTCAGCGCTGCGGACCACCCCGGTGCACAGGTCGACGATGGGTTGGAACTCCAGGTGCAGCTGCTCCTCGTCCACCGCCCGACGCAGGTCGGCGATCAGCTCGGCGCGGGAGACGGCCGACTCGCGCAGCCCCGACGTGCACGTCCGGTACGACGACTTGCCTGCCGCCTTCGCCGCGTACATGGCGATGTCGGCGTCCCGCAGCAGGTCGGTGTGGGAGGTGTGCTGCGGGCCGTACTCGGCGATGCCGATGCTCGCCGACGGGTGCACGCCCACGTCGTCGTCGCCGTCCACGGGGCGCAGGGCGTCCAGCAGTCGTTCCGCGAGCCGCTCCGGCGACACCCCCCGGTCGCGGTCCACGAGCACCGCGAACTCGTCCCCGCCCAGCCGGGCGATGGTGCCGTCGTCGTCCACGGCGGCGCGCATCCGGGCCGCCAGGCCGGTCAGCAGAGTGTCGCCCGTGGCGTGCCCGAAACGGTCGTTGACCTGCTTGAACCCGTCCAGGTCGAGCAGCAGCACGGCCACCTGCCGCCTGTCGCGCAGGGCCAGCCGCAGCAGCCGGTTGAACAGCAGGCGGTTGGGCAGCCCGGTGAGCTGGTCGCCGTACGCGAGGCGGCGCAGCCGGACCACCAGACGCAGGTTCTCGTTGGCGGCCAACCCCTGCCGTACGGCGAGGGCGGCGAGCAGCACCATCATCGTCACGAAGATCAGTTGGGGGGTCTGCCCGGTGGGCCGCCGGGCCAGCAGCACCGCGATGATCGCCCCGCCCACTGGCAGGTACGGCAGGGCGACCCGCCACCAGGGCGGAAGCGGTGACTCGGCGGTCTCGTCGGTGCCGTCGCAGTCCGGCGGCGGCGGGTACCTGCTGGCCAGGCCGATCAGCAGGTAGCTCAACGGCCAGCACAGGTCGATCGGATGCCCTGCGGTGTAGTCGGCGCGGGCGACCAGCGAGACGTACGCAACGTCGGCGACCACCCGGAGGGTGAGGCTCGCCGCGAGCACGCTCATGGGACGCCACATCGGCCGGGCCGGGCCGGAGACCGCCACCAGGATGGTGAGCTGCATCAGGTCGAACATCGGGTAGAGCAGCCCCAACGTGCGCGCCGGGTCGGCCAGCTCGGCGGCGGCCACCCCCCGGAACACCAGCACCCAGCCGACCGGCACCAGGGCCAGCGCGACGATCACCCCGTCCAGCAGCGTCCGGGCCCGTCCGACCCCGGTCCGTGGCGCGGAGGGGGAGCTGAGCAGCGCGGCGGTGCCGGTGAGGATGCCGACGGTGAAGACCGCCCCGACCAGCGGGGTGTGCGGCAGGTCGCCGCCGACGAGTCGCTGCGCCGTCCAGATCGCCCGGCCGCACGCGGCGAGCGCCATGGTGACGGCGAGCAGCGTCCAGAACCGGCGCAGCGGGGCCGGATGGCGACGGGCCACCCGGGCGCACGCGACGGTGGCCCACCCGGCGACAAGCATCCCGCCCAGGTCGCTGACGAGCGCGGCGCCGGGCAGCGCGGCGACGAGCCAGAACGCCTCCAGGAGAACGACCGAACCCGCGGCGACCAGCCCGGCGCGGCTCAGCCGGGCCGGCGCGACGGCGGTGACCGCCCGCCCGCCGCCGGGCTGCCCGACGGCCGGCGTCCCCGGGGCCGGCGCCAGAGAGGTCGGCTCGGCAGGGGTCGGCTCCCCCGCCGCCTGCTTCACGTCCTGTCGCGACACGGTCGCTCCGGCTCTTCGTCGTGCGTGCACCCTCGGCGGACCCGTCCACGGCAAACCCCGAAAGCCTAGCCAGCGCCCCGGCACCCGCCAAGGTCCGGTCGGCCGCGTCCATCGAGCCGATCCGGCCACAAAGGAGCGGCCCGACCCGTGGGCGCGGTGGTGCGACGGATGTGGTCAGCGGCCGGCGGAGCGGTTCCACGGTGAGCGGGGCAGGCTGGTGCCGGCCAGGGGACGGCGGGCACGGCGACGCCTGCGCCGGCCGGGGGTGCAGGGCGGGCGTACGGCGGTGTGCACCGGCGGGACGGAGGACGGCGGCGGCCGACGGATCAGCCAGCAGAGGAAGCGCTCCATCGACGCTCAGCCGACCGGGAGGCGTTCGGCGTCGGACCGGGAGATCTCGTACTGCGCCCCGCAGAACGTGCACTGCTGCGCGTACCTGGTGCGGATCGGGATGAGCGGGATGAAGAAGAGGGAGAATTTCGTCGAACGGCGGGTGATCACCTGCGCGGCGTGGTTGCCGCAGTGTCGGCAGACCCGCTGTACGACGCCGGACCGGTCGACCTTGGTACGCAGACCGAAGATGAAGAACATCGCCCGCCAGTACCCACTCCACAGCGAAAAGTCACCAGATCCGGCGCACTTGTCGCACCCGACAGCCCGGCGAGATCGCGCACGATCAAGCCGGACTGCCGGGTGCGATCGGAGCAGGGTGGATCAGCTGACGGACTCCAGGCCGGGGATCTCCTCGGAGAGCCAGATCGGCTGCCAGGCCGGCACCTCGTGGAAGCGGCGCAGCTCGGCCAGCCCGGCCACCGACCCGCTCCAGGCCGCGTACGGGGGGTTGGTCTCGTCGAAGCCGCTCTGGACGAAGGTCAGCGTGGTCCGGCCACCGGACTCGGCCAGCTCCCAGCTCGTGACGCCTGTGGGGCCCCAGTCGACGGACATCCGGCGGCCCGGCTCCAGGTCGACGACCTTCGCGGCGTACCCGTTCTCGAAGCCGCCCATGGCGTACCGGCCGCCGACCCAGGGCTCGATGCCGATCGGGTAGCCGAACCAGGCGCTTGCCTGCTCGGAGTCGGTCAGCGACTCCCACACCTTGTCGGCGGGGGCGGCGATGACCAGCTCACCGCGCAGGTCGGCGGAGGTGAAGTCGGTGCGGGGCAGCAGCGGCGCGCCCTCCAGGTGGGCGGCCAGGTTGGCGATGCCCAGCGACCAGTACGTCTGGAGCACACCCCGGATGCTGGAGCCGCTCATCGCCTCGGCGAAGTCGAAGTGGCTCTGGATCAGGGTCAGCACTGTGCTGTCCGGGCCGTCGGCGGTCAGCTGGAACTCGGTGGTGGTCTCCACCCCGTCGAGCAGCCAGCTGAAGCGCAGCGTGTCGTCGTCGGCGTGCAGCAGCCGCTGGTGCGGGGCGTCGCCCTCGGGCGTGTAGCGGCCCCAGAACTCGTACCGTTGGGGCAGCTCGACCTCGGCGTGCTCGGCAAGCCAGATCCGCAGCTCGGCCGGGTCGGTCAGGGCCGCGCGGACGCGTCCGACGGGCGCGGACAGGCGGGCCTGCAGCTTCATCGGTTCAGTCATTGTCGTTCCCTTTCGGGTAGCAGGCGACGGCCAGCTTGAAGGCGTCGCCTTCGCTGCCGCCGTAGCGGGTGAACAGGTCCTGAAGTGCGGTTTGCAGGTCGTGCAGGAACTGCGGGCGCTGCTCGGCGGGCACCCGGATCTCGCCGGAGACCCCGATCGAGGGCAGCTCGGGCGCGGCCCGGTCCAGGGCGGCGATGTCGGCCTGGACCTCCTCCATCAGGTCGAGCAGGTAGCCCAGGCTCAGCTCGTCGCGGGCCTTGCGCAGCCCGATCCGGCCGACCAGCCGGGGGGACAGCCAGTAGGACCGGGCGGCCGCCTGGTAGATGCCCTCGGTGATCCCGCGGACCTTGCGCTCGTTGACCAGCTCGGCCAGGCCGGCGGCGACGAGCTGCTTGACGTGGTAGTAGACGCGCTGTGGCGTCTGGTCGAGTCGGGCCGCGACCTCGGTGCAGGTGCGCGGTTCGGCAAGTTGCCTCAGCACCTCGACGCGCTGCGGCTTGAGCAGGGCTTCGGCCTGCTCGATCTGCTCCAGGTACAGGACGTCTCTCATGGCAAAATCAGTTTGTACGTACAAAACTTGTTTGTCAATCGGTTCGCGAGAAGCCGCGCCGACTTTCTCGACGCGGCTTCAGGCGGCGTTCAGCAGATGGTCAGGGCAACCAGTCGGGCCGCAGCGGGTAGCCGTTCACACCCTCCGGGCCGTTGTGGGTCGCCAGCACCTGGTGCAGTTGGATGCCGTTGCGCTCGAACGCCATCCGCGACCCGGCCATGTAGAGCCCCCACACCCGGGCGGTGCCCGCGCCCACCTCGGAGACGCAGAAGTCCCAGTGCTCGACCAGGTTGCGACACCAGGCGGCAAGCGTCAGCGCGTAGTGCTGGCGCAGGTTCTCCTCGTGGTGCACCTCCAGCCCGGCGTCGTGCACCTCGCTGATCAGCCGACCCGGGCCGGCCAGCTCCCCGTCCGGGAAGACGTACCTGTCGATGAACGCCCCGGAGCGGTGCGGCGCCCGATTGTCCGCCCTGGTGATGCAGTGGTTGAGCAGCCGCCCGCCCGGCCGCAGCCGGTCCCGCAGCGCCCCGAAGTACGTCGGGTAGTTGCGCACCCCGATGTGCTCGGTCAACCCGATCGAGGAGACCGCGTCGAACTGCTCCGCCGGCGCGTCCCGGTAGTCCAGGTGCCGCACCTCGGCCAGCCCGGTCAGCCCCTCCCGCTCGATCGCGGCCTGCGCCCACTGCGCCTGCGCCTTCGACAGGGTCACCCCGAGCGCCTTCACCCCGTACTCGCGGGCGGCGTGGCGCACCATCCCACCCCAGCCGCAACCCACGTCAAGCAGCCGCATCCCCTGCTTGAGCGCCAACTTCCCGGCGACCAGGTCGTACTTCGCCGCCTGGGCCTGCTCAAGCGTGTCGTCCGGAGACCGGTACACCGCGCAGGTGTACGTCATCGACGGGCCGAGCACCTTCTCGTAGAAGGCGTTCGAGACGTCGTAGTGGTGGGAGATGGCGGTGCTGTCGCGCACCCGCGAGTGCCGCAGCCCGTTCATCACCCTCTTCCAGCGCGGCTGCGCCTCCTGCGGCGGAGCCGGCGGCGGCATCAGCCGCTCCCAGCCCAGCCCACGAACCAGCGCCAGCCCCTCCGCCAGCGACGGTGGCCGCAACCGCAGCTCGTCCTTGAGCACCCGCAACGCCTCGTACGGGTCGCCCGGGTGCACCCCCTGCAACGCCAGGTCACCGCTGACGTACGCCCGGGCCATGCCCAGGTCGCCGGGGGCGGTGAGCAGGTACGACAGCCCCCGCTCGGAGCGGATCGCCAGGGTGATGCCGGCGTCGGACGGGCCGACGGCGCTGCCGTCGTACCCCGTGATCCGCACCGGAAGTGGCCCGGCGGTGACCGCGCGGACGACGTCGGCGACGGTCGGACCCGTGTGCCGGCCCCCCGCCGGCGGGGTGGCGGGGACGCTCGCCGCCCCCTGATCTCGGTCGGTCAGGCTCATGCTCGTGCTACCGCCTTTTCGTACAGTCCCGTCAGCCGGTGGTCCGGGTCGTAGCGGTCCTTCACCGCGCGCCACGTGTCGCCGCCGTAGAGGCGATCGAAGGCGTCCCGGTCGTAGTACGCGTCGGAGTAGAGCGACTTGTGGCCCCCCGACTCCGACACCATGCGTTCGATCGTGCGGTTGACGTCGCCGTCGGCGGCGCCCGGCGCGATCGGCACGCTCCCCCAGAACCCAATGTTGACGTAGTCCTGCCCCGGCCGGAGCGGATACAGCGGCCAGGACCGCGCGGAACCGGGACCCGCCGGTTCGCGCAACCGCAACGGACACAGCCACACCGGGTTCATCCCCACGCTGCCCGCGAACCAGCGCAGGAAGTCGGCAGTACGTTCCAGCGGGATCTCCACGTCCTGCACGACCCGTTCCCGGGCCGGCTGGCCGCGCAGCCGGTCGATCCGCGCCGCCACCTGGTGCCGGTGTTCCAGCCGGACCAGGCGGTGGTAGAAGTCGCTGCGCCGGTACCGCGACGGCCAGAACCGGCGCACCACCGGGTGCTGCGCGCCGAACGCCGCCGAACACCAGAACCAGTCGGTGTCCCAGCGCCAGAGATAGTCGTACGCCGTGAGCACGTCGCGGGTGCGCCGGCGCAGCGACCGGTAGTAGATCGCCTGGCCCGTGTAGTCGCTGGGCGGGCCGGCCCCGTCGGTGAACGTGGCGAGCACCAGGTACGCCTCGCCGGGGCTGAACATCACCCCGTCCATGGCGTCGACAGGCTCACCGGCCCACGACCGGGTGGCGGTCACCTCGGCGATCGCGTCGGTGAGCGCCTCCAGCCGGGTGAACCGGATGTTGCGCAACGCCACGTACCGGCCGACGGGTTGCAGCTCGATGCGCAGCCGGGTGGCGTAGCCGAGGCTGCCCAGCGAGTTGGGGAACGCGGTGAACAGGTCGGCGTGCTCCCCGTCGGGACGGGCGGTGACGACCTCACCGGTGCCGGTGAGGATGTCCATCTCCCGTACCGATTCGTGCGGCAGCCCGTTGCGGAACGAGGTCGACTCGATCCCGAGGCCGGTCACCGCGCCGCCAAGCGTGATGGTGCGCAACTGCGGCACCACGAGCGGCATCAGCCCGTGCGGCAGGGTCGCGTCGACCAGATCCTCGTACGTGCACATGCCCTGCACGTCGGCCGTGCGCCCGGTCGGATCGACCGCGAGCACGCCGTTGAGGCCGCTGACGTCGAGGCCCGGGGTCCGTGGTGCGGACCGGGGGCGGAACAGGTTGGAGGTGCGTTTGGCGAGCCGGACAGGTTCGCCAGTGGGCACCGCGGCGTACGACCGCCGCAGCGTGTCCACCGCTTGATCATGGTCAATGGGGTGATCCACACGCTCAGCGCGCATGTGATCACCTTACGCCTGCACCCGGAGAATCGTGGGATGTCCTCACCGGCCGTTTCCCGTCCCGCAGCAGGTCCGGCGGTTACCGTGGCGGTCATGCCGTCGCCCGCGATCGCCGCCCTGGACGCCACCGGACTGCCGTACCGGCTGGTCAGCCACGGCGCGGTAGGCAGCCTGGCCGAGGCCGCGGCGGTCCGGGGAGTGGCCGTCGCGGACGTGGTCAAGACGATCGTCGTCCGGCGGGGCGCCGACGATCACCTGTTCGTGCTCACCCCCGGCGACCGGGTCGTGTCCTGGCCCAAGCTGCGCGCCCTGCTCGGCGTGCACCGGCTCTCCATGCCGGACGCCGCCGGTGCCCTGGCCGCCACCGGCTACGAACGCGGCACGATCACCCCGTTCGGCGCGAGCACTGCCTGGCCGGTGATCGCCGACGAGCGGCTGCGCGGGCGGGAGATCACCCTCGGTGCCGGCGAACGGGGCCTCGCCATCGCTGTCGACGCCGACGCCGCGATCACCGCCCTCGACGCCACGGTGGCCGACGTCACCGACCCGCAGCCCACCCGCTGAGCACTGCCGCGGGCGTCGGGACGGCCTAGTGTTGGGGCATGCCGAAAGCCGTGTGGAACGACCTGGTCGTCGCCGAGAGCGACGACACCGTGCTGGTGGAGGGCAACCACTACTTCCCCCGCTCCGCCCTGCGCGACGACCTGATCCGCGAGTCCACGACGCACACCGTCTGCCCGTGGAAGGGCACCGCCTCCTACTACTCCCTCGAACACGAGGGCAGCAGCAGCAAGGACGCGGTCTGGTACTACCCGGACCCCAAGCCGGACGCCGAGATGGTGCGTGACCGGGTGGCGTTCTGGAAGGACGTCCGGGTCGTCGACTGACCCACCGACTGGCCGCGGCCGACGGCGGTGGGTGAGGATGGCCCGTATGTCCGCGCCCGAGGAACGCCCCGACCCCGCCGGCACCGTCTACGGCGGCCGTCGCCGGGCAGCACGTTCCGGCCCGCTCGCCGACCCGCTGCTGCGGGTGGCGCTCGGGGTCGGGCTGGTGGGCGTACTCCTCGGGGTGGTCTTCGCGACAGGCCTGCTCAGCGGCGGTGGCGATCCGGTGGTGCCGGCCACGGTCGGCGCGCCGTCCAGCGCGGCGGAGGCCACCACCCCGGAGGCCGAGCCGAGCCCGACCCCGTCCGCCGAACCGTCACCGACGCCCTCGGTGACGCCGACCACCGGGCCCCGGGTGCTGCGGGTCGCGTCCGGGCTCTGCCTGGGGCTCGACGGCGACGACAAGGAGGCGGGAGCCGAGTTGGCCGTCTGCACCGGCGGGCCGGAGCAGCAGTGGGTCGTCAACCCGGCCGGCGCGGACGTGGTGTCGCTTACCAACGCCGCCCACGGGCAGTGCCTCGACGTCGAGGGTGCCAGCACCGACGACGGCGCGCGGCTGCTCCAGTTCCCCTGCCACGGCGGGGCCAACCAGCAGTGGCGGCTGTCCCCCACCGGCACCGGCCCGGTGCTGCTGGTGGCCGCGCACAGCGGCAAGTGCGGGCAGGCCGACGACGACGGCGACGAGCCCGACGACGAGATCCGGCAGCGCGCCTGCGACGGCCGCCCCGCCCAGCAGTGGACCCTCGGCTGACCGTCCGACCCGCTCAGCCCCTGTAGCTCCAGGCCCGGGGTGCTGTGGCCGCGGCCAGGACGGCCTCCGGCACGGCCCGACCCGGCCTGCGACGCAGCAGCAGCGACAGCCCGGCGGCGCCTATCGCCAGGGCGCCGGCCACGTACCAGGCCAGCGCGTAGTCGCCGAGCCGATCCCGGACCAGTCCCGCCCCCGTCGCCGCGACCGCCGCCCCGAGCTGGTGCGCGGCGAACACCCAGCCGAACACCACCGCTCCCGCGCCACCGAAGTACTCCCGGCACAGCGCCACCGTCGGCGGCACCGTGGCCACCCAGTCCAGGCCGTAGAAGATGATGAACACCAGCATGCTCGGCCGGGCGTTGCCACTGAACAGGCTCGGCAGCACCAGCAGCGACAACCCCCGCAGCGCGTAGTAGGCGCCGAGCAGCAGCCGGCTGTCCACCCGGTCGGTCAGCCAGCCGGAGGCGATCGTGCCCACGATGTCGAACAGACCGACAAGCGCGAGCAGCCCCGCCGCGGTGGTCTCGGTCATGCCGTGGTCGTGGGCGGCCGGCACGAAGTGGGTGCCGACGAGGCCGTTCGTGGTGGCGCCGCAGATCGCGAACCCGCCGGCCAGCAGCCAGAACGGCCGGGTCCGTGCCGCGGCGGCAAGCGCGCCCAACGCCCGGGTCGCCGCGCCGCCGGCCGGCGGCGGCGCCGCCACGACCTCGGTCGCGCCGTAGGCGGGCAGGCCGAAATCCGCCGGGTGTTCGCGCAGCAGCCACACCACCAGGGGTACGACCACAAGCGCCGCCCCGGCCACGACGAGTGCCGCCGTGCGCCAACCGTTGTCGCGTACCAGCACAGCGATCAGCGGAAGGAAGACGAGTTGCCCGGCCGCCCCGCCGGCGGTCAGCACCCCGGTGACCAGGCCCCGGCGGTGCACGAACCAGCGACCGGTGACGGTGGCCACGAACGCCAACGCCATCGAGCCGGTGCCCAGACCGACGAGCACACCCCAGCAGAGCCACAGTTGCCAGCTCGCGGTCATGAAGACGGTCAGCCCACTGCCCGCGGCCACCAGCAGCAACGCCACCGAGACCACCCGGCGGATGCCGAACCGGTCCATCAGCGCCGCGGCGAACGGCGCGGTGAGCCCGTAGAGCAGCAGGTTGACCGAGACGGCGGCGGAGATGGTGGCGAGTGGCCAGCCGAACTCCTCGTGCAGCGGGTGCAGCAGCACCGACGGCGTGGCGCGGAAGCCTGCGGCGCCGACCAGCGCCACGAAGGCGACGGCGGCGACGAGCCAGGCGGGGTGCAGACGACGTTTCCCTGTCACGTGCACCAGTCTCGGCAGGGGCGCGGTCCACGACGAGTGGCCGGAAAGCCATCATGCGCAATAATCGGGCCATGAGCGTACGCCCGCACCGGATCGCCGTCCTCGCCCTCGACCACGTCGTCGGCCTCGACCTCGGCACCCCGTCCCAGGTCTTCAGCACCGCCCGGAGCACCGACGGCTCGCACTTCTACGACGTGCGGGTGTGCACGCCCGGCGGCCGGCCGGTCCGCAGCACGGCCGGCTACCAGGTCCTCCCCGACCACGGTCTGGAGTTGCTCGACACCGCCGACACGGTGATCGTCCCCGGCATCCACGACGGCAACGCGCTGACCGCCGGCAGCATCGAGCCGGAGGTGGCCGACGCGCTGCGGTCGGCGTACGAGCGGGGCGCACGTGTGATGTCGATCTGCACCGGGGCGTTCGTCCTGGCCGCCGCCGGCCTGCTCGACGGGCGGCGGGCCACCACCCACTGGGCGTACGCCGAGCAGTTCCGCCGCCTGCACCAGCGGGTCGACCTCGACCCGGGGGTGCTCTTCATCGCCGAGGACCGGATGCTCACCTCGGCCGGGGTGGCCGCCGGCATCGACCTCTGCCTGCACGTCATCCGCCTCGACCACGGCAGCGAGGTGGCGAACCGGGCGGCCCGCCGCTGCGTCATGCCACCGTGGCGGGACGGCGGCCAGGCGCAGTACATCGAACGCCCGGTGCCCAGGGCCACCGACGCCAGCACCGCGGCCGCCCGCGAGTGGGCCCGGCAGCGGCTGCACGAGTCGATCGCCCTGCGCGACCTGGCCGAACAGGCCCGGATGAGCGTGCGCACCTTCACCCGGCGGTTCCGCTCGGAGACCGGGCTGAGCCCGGCGCAGTGGCTGCTGCAACAGCGCACCGACCACGCCCGGCTGCTGCTGGAGACGACCGACCTCACCGTCGACCAGATCGCCCGCCGCTGCGGCTTCGGCACCACCGCCGCCCTGCGTCAACAGCTGCACCAGCGCATCGGCGTAGCCCCGTCCACCTACCGCCGCACCTTCCATCCCCGTCCTGAGCTGGTCGAGACCTGACCCGCCACGCCGGTTCCACACCCACCGCAGGCCCACCCACCACAGCTTGGGAGACCCAGCCGGCCAGCGATACATCGCGCGCGGGCCCTGCCGGAGGCATCACCTGGGCGGCAGCGCCACGCAGGCACGAGAGGCCACGCCGCAGGCCGCGTCACGCGGCAGAGCGTCGCCAGGCCCGGAGACGCACGCCGGGACGCACGTGCCGGGGACACGCACACCGGAAGGCAGCGGCGCACGCTTGGACGAGTCGGCGCGGCTCGGCGGACGGTGCGGCTCACGCGCGGAGCTGATGGAGTTGGGCCTGGTGTTTGGGGAGGTGGACGCGGGCGTGCAGGTCGAGGGTGCGGGACCAGGGCAGCGGCTCGTCGACGACGAGGTCGAAGCCCTCGCGCAGGTGGGTCTCAACAGGGGTCTCGGCGGCCAGGCCGAGCTGGTCGACAAGCCCGCACAGGCGGTCGCTTGTGCCGTGCAGCAGCGCGGTCAGACCGCGCAGGCCGCCCTGCTCGGCGACCAGCGCGTCGAGCTGCGGACGGTGGACGTCCTCCTCCAGCTCGTAGTAGGCGAACGGCGATCCCGCCAGCAGCGCCTCGGTGGCCTGGATCATCAGCTCGTCGTTGGCGACCAGATGCGCGACGATCTGCTCGGCGCTGAGCTGCCCCTCCGGAGCCGCCTCGAACTGCCCCGCGTCAAGCTCGGCGAACACACCGCCGTACGCCCGGCGCAAACCCCCACTCTCCATCCATCCAGTCAACCCGCCCCGGCGGGACTTAGCGGCGGGATTGGCGGGAGCGGAGGTAGTCGCTGACCACGTACTCGCCCAGGTCGTCGGTGTCCGGGGTGAACATGCGGCCCCGGCTGCGGCGGGCCACCGCGTCGACGAACCGGCGCAGGCCAGGGTCGTCGCCGAGCATGAACAGGTTGAGCGTCGCGCCGTAGCGGCTCAACCGGTCCACCTCCCGGACGGTCGCCTCGATGGTCTCCGGCAGCGGCGGCCAGTGGAACAGCGCCTCCCCGTCGTCCGGGTCCAGGTGCGCGGTCGGCTCACCGTCGGTGACCACCAGCACCACCGGCTCGGCGTCCGAGTGCCGGCGCAGGTGCCGCCCCGCCAGCCGCAACGCGTGCTGGAGGTTCGTGCCCTGCTCCATGTCCGGCTCCACCGCCGCCAACTCCTGCTGGGTGAGCGTCATCGCCTCCCGACCGAAGCCGACGATCTGCAACGCGTCCTGCGGGAAACGCGTCTCCATCAGGTGCGCCAGCGCCAGCGCCGTCTGCTTCATCGGCCCCCAACGACCCTGGGAGATCATCGAGTACGACAGGTCGACGCAGAGCACCACCGCCGCCGAGGCGCGTTTCTCGGTCTCCACCACCTCGAAGTCGTCGGCGGCGAGTTGCAGCGGAACCGTCGGACCGGCCCGGCGGACCGCCCGGGTCAGCGTGCGGACGACGTCCAGCGGCTGCTCGTCGCCGTACTCCCAGGGGCGGGACGCGCCGCTGACCTCGCCCGCCGCACCCGCCGAACGCAGGTCGTGCTGGCCCCGGGGTCCGGCGGTCAGGTCGGCGAAGACCCGCCGCAGGGCGGTCCCGCCGAGCCGGCGCAGCGCCTTCGGGCTCAGCGTCAGCCCGTCCGCGTCCCGGCTCACCCAGCCCTGCCGACGCAGCTCCCGCTCCAGCTCGCGTAGCCGGCGGACGTCGTCGGCGGCGTCCCGACCGAGCGTACGGGCCACCGCGTCGACGTCCACGTCGTCCAGCGTGGCGCCGGGGTGCTCCTGGTCGAGCTGGTCCAGCAGGTCGTCCAACTCGCCGATCTCACCGAGCGCGCCGGCCGCGTCGGCGTAGTCCAACGGCTGGTCGCCGCGGACCCGCTCACCACGGCCCCACCGCAGGTCGGGCCGCAACGACCGCAGGTTCGCGTCGAGCGCGGACAGCTCCCCGGCGAGGCGGTCGCCGAGCGACTGCTGCATGAGGCCGGCCAGTTCGGCGCGCTGCCGCTCGGACAGCGAGTTCATCAGCCGCTCGCCGGCCGCCGCGCGACGCGCCAGCACGTCGATCAACTCATCGACGGTCTCCGGCTTCTCCGGGAAGAAGTCGCCGTGCCGGCGCATGAACTCGGCGAACGCGTCGGTGGTGTCCTCCGCGCGGGCGTGCCGGGCCAGCAGGTCGTTCAGGTCGCCCATCATCTCGCCGAGCCGCTGCTGGGCGGCCGGGTCGGCGGACGCGCGGACCGCGTCGCGCAGCCCCGCGAAGCGCTGACCGAGCACGTCGTCGCGGAGCTGGTCGAGGATCTGCTGGTACGAGTGGCGGGCGTCCTCGCTCGCCCACTGGTAGCCGGACAGCTCCTGCACCGCCCGCGCCGTGGAGCGGGGCAGGTTGTCCAGCACCGCCTCGGCGAACCGCGCCGCGTCGTCGTCGCGGCCCCGCAGCTCGTCCCGTTCGGCGGCGAGGGCCTGGTCGAGCAGTGCCTGGGCACGGGTCACCGCGCCGTCCAGATCGCCCCGACGCATCGCCTCGCGGCGCAGTCGCCGCGCCCGGGCGGCCAGGTCGTCCAGGCCGGCGCGCCCCTGCGGGCCCCGGCGCAGCAGGTCACGCAGCGCCTCGCGCAGGCTGCCGCCGGCCAGCACCTCGGCGCCGACCGCGTCGACCGCCGCACGCACGTCGTACGGGGGTGCGAGCGGGTCGGGCCCGCCGTTCCACTGCCCGTACCGGAACCGGTTGCCGGCCACGGTCAGCCCCGGCCGCCGTAGACGGTGCGCCCGGAGTCGGTGACGTCCTTGCCGAGCCGACGGGTCAGGTGCAGCCCTTCCAGCACGAACTCGACGGCGGCGGCAGCCTCCTCCGGGGTGGGCGCGTCGCCCAGGTCGAGCCGGTCCAGGACCTTCGCCAGCCCCGGTACGGTGCCAACCTGGCGCAGCAGCTCGGCGGCGCTTACCAGCTCGCCGGTCTCGATCGCCGCACCGTCGTCGACGAGGGCGGTGAAGCCGGACAGGTCCAGCCCGGACAGGTGCGCCCGGAACGTCTCGGCGGTGGCGGTGCGCAGCAGGTGGGCGAGGATCTCGATCTCCCGCCCCTCCTCGCCGCTCTCGAACTCCACCTTGCCGCGCAGCGTGCTGGTCACCGACACGGCGTCCCCGACGCGGGCCACTGCGGCCTCCGGCCGGTCGTCCGCATCGGCGGAGGCGGCGAGCAGTCCGGCGCGGCGCAGCGCGGCACCGGCGACGGTCTCGGCGGCGGCGATGGCGAACCGGGCGGAGACGCCGGAGCGCGGGTCCACCGACGGCGACTCGCGTACCGCGCGGGCGAACCGGGCCAGCACCTCCAGCACGTGCTCCGGCACTTCGGCGACCAGGTCGGCCTCCTGCCGGATCAGCGCCAGCTCCAGGTCCAGGTCGACCGGGTAGTGGGTACGGATCTCCGCGCCGAACCGGTCCTTGAGCGGGGTGATGATCCGGCCCCGGTTGGTGTAGTCCTCCGGGTTGGCGCTGGCCACCAGGAGCAGATCCAAGGGCAGGCGCAGCTGGTAGCCACGGACCTGGATGTCCCGCTCCTCCAGCACGTTGAGCAGGGCAACCTGGATCCGTTCGGCCAGGTCGGGCAGCTCGTTGACGGCGAAGATCCCCCGGTTGGTACGGGGTACCAGCCCGAAGTGAATGGTCTCCGGGTCGCCGAGCGTACGACCCTGGGCGATCCGGATCGGGTCGACGTCACCGATCAGGTCGCCGACGCTGGTGTCCGGGGTGGCCAGCTTCTCGCCGTAGCGCATCGAGCGGTGCAGCCAGCCGACCGGCAGGTCGTCGCCGGCCTCCGCGACCTGGGCACGGGACGCCGGGGTGAGCGGGTGCATCGGGTGCTCGTTGAGCACCGAGCCGGGAATGACGGGGGTCCACTCGTCGAGCAGCGCGCCGAGCGAGCGGATCAGACGGGTCTTGCCCTGGCCGCGCTCACCGAGAAGCACCATGTCGTGCCCGGCGAGCAGCGCGCGCTCGACCTCGGGCAGCACGCTGTCGTCGTAGCCGACGATGCCTGGGAAACGGGGCTCGCCGGAGCGCATCCGGGCGAGGAGGTTGTCGCGGAGTTCCTGCTTGACGGTGCGGTACTGGTGACCGGCCGCCCGTAGCGCGCCGAGCGTGCCGGGCAGGTCGGCCGGTGGAACCGGGATTACCGGGTTAGGCGCAGTCACCCGACCCACGCTAGCTCACATTCGCGGAGGTGCCCCGGCATCGCGGGGGCACCCCCGATCCCACCTCAGCCCCGGCCGCAGCGCCGGCAGGCTCCCCGGCGGCGCCTGTGGTACGCGTACGTGGCCGCGCCGAGCGCCACACCCCACAGCGGCCAGAGCAGCATCGGCGCCCCGGTCAGGCTGACCCCGCCGGTGAGCTCCCAGAACTTCGGGTTGCTGAGCAGCCCCAGGCTGGCCGCGGTCACCGCGATGGCGACCAGGGTGGCCGGCACCACGGCAAGCAGCACCGGCACCCGGCGACCGGCGAGCTCGACCATCCAGCGTGGGAACCGCTCGCCCCAACGCTGCACCAGGCCGAGGGTGAGGATCGCGCCGACGGTGGCGAAGGCGCCCAGCCCGAACCCGGCCCAGACCAGTCCGGTGTCCTGCATCTCGGTCAGGAACTCGCGGGAGACGCCGAGCGGGATGCCCGCCGCCCAGGCGAACCGGGTCACCGCGTACGTCAGCGGAATCGCCGCCGCGATGCCGGCGGCCCACCGACCCCAGCGCGCGGCGGCGGCCGGGGTGGTCCACCCCCGGTCGGTGCCGTCCCGCCCGCAACCGACGCAGGCCCCTGCGGTGCGGCGCTGCCAGGCGAGCGCGGCCCCGGCCAGCAGCAGCCCGCCGGCCAGCGCGGCGAACCTGCCGAACAGCGCCCAGTTGAAGACGTCGGAGTACTCGATCGGCGGCCAGCCGAACGGCGCGCCGACGAGCAGGATCGGCAGGTAGCCGAGGACGATCAGCACCCGGGCGTCCGGGACGACGACGGCGAGTCCGAACGCCACAGCCCAGGCGTAGCCGGCGAGCAGCGCCCGCAGCGGACCGGGCGGGTGGACCGCGGGGCGGCTCATGGCCAGGGCGGCCACCGCGGCGGTGAGCAGGACGCCGGCGAAGAGCGGGGTGGCCAGGTCCACCGGCACCAGGCGCAGCAGGTTGACGTCGCCGCCGTGCGTGTCGTTCGCGCCGAACGGATAGCCGGCGCCGGTGAGTGTGCCGATCAGGGCGAGTACGCCCCACAGGCCGAGCCAGCCGGCGGCCAGTGGGGCGAGTCGGTCGGGCCAGCGGGAGCCGGTACGGGCTCGGAGAGCAGTGATCGTCGTCATGCTCTGAGCCTCGGCCGACAGCCCGCCGGATCCCTCCCGGCCCGCGGTGAATCCGCTCCCCCGGGTGGGGGACCGGTCAGCCGGACGGGGTGACGAAGCCGGACTCGTAGGCGGCGATCACGGCCTGCGTACGGTCCCGGACACCCAGCTTGGCCAGCACGTTGCCGACGTGCGTCTTGACCGTCTCCACCCCTACCACCAGGTGCGCGGCGATCTCCGGGTTGGACCTGCCGGTGGTCATCAGCCGCAGCACCTCGGCCTCGCGCTCGGTGAGCCGGGCCGCGCGCAGCCGGTCGCCGCCGACGGGCCCGTACGCCCCGACCAGCTGGCGGATCGCGGCCGGGAAGAGCAGCGACTCGCCCGCCGCGACGACCCGGACGGCCTCCACCACCTCGGCGGGTCGGGCCCGTTTGAGCAGGAAGCCGGAGGCGCCGGCGCGCAGCGCCTCGTAGACGTACTCGTCGTTGGCGAACGTGGTGACCACCAGCACCCGGGGCGGGTCGGCCGAGGTGGCCAGCAGGTGGCGGGTGGCCTGGATGCCGTCGATGCCTGGCATCCGTACGTCCATCAGCACCACGTCGGGCCGGTGCCGGGCGACAAGGGGCGGGACCTCGGCGCCGTCGGCGGCCTCGGCGAGCACCCGCAGGTCGGGTTGGGCGTCGATGATGGCCCGCAGCCCGACCCGGATCAACTCGTCGTCGTCGACGATGAGCACACCAGTGGTCATCGTGCGTCCTCGTAGGGCAGTCGGGCCCGGATCAGCCAGCGGTCGCCGTCCGGGCCCACGGTGAGTCCACCGCCGAGCAGCAGCACCCGTTCCCGCATACCGTCCAGACCCCGACCGGACCGCCCCGTGTCGGCCCGGTCGGGGCGGCTCATCGTGTTGACCAGCTCCAGCTCCAGCGCGTCCGGCCGCAGGTCCAGGCGCAACGTCACAGGCCCGCACCCGTACCGGGCGGCGTTGGTCAGTCCCTCCTGGACAATCCGGTAGCCCTCCCGGGAGACGATCGCGGGCAGTCGCGCCGGGTCGCCGACGCGCTGCGCGTGCACGGTCAGCCCGGCCGCGCGTGTGTCGGCGACCAGCCGGTCCAGGTCGGCGAGGGTACGTTGCGGCGCCGCAGGTGGCCTGGCGCCACCTGTCTCGCGGAGCAGCCCGAGCACGTGGTCCAGCTCGTCCATCGCGGTCCGTCCAGCCTCCTCGATGGCGGCGAGCGCCCGCCTGACGAACTCCGGATCGGTGTCGAGCACCTCGCGGGCCGCGCCGGCCTGGAGGGTGGCCACGGTCAGCGCGTGACCTACCGAGTCGTGCAGTTCCCGGGCCAGTCGGTTGCGTTCGGCCAGCCGGGTGGCCCGCGCCTCCAGCGCGGCGATCCGCTCCGCCTGTGCGGGGCCGAGCAGCACAGGCGCCATCGACACGGCCAGGGCGCCGAGCCCGGCGACCGCGTAGCCGAGGCCGACGAGCAGGGCCACCCCGGTCAGAGTCAGCCAGCCGCCGTCCCGTCCGTCCAGCGGGCCGAACCGCTCCCGGCTGGTCATCTCGGCGCCCACTCCGAACTGCTGGGCGATGAACGCCAGCGCCATCGGCAGCGCGCTGAACAGCGCGATCATCACCAGCGCGCCGATGGTGAGGTGCGTGGCGATCCAGAGCGCGCTGCGCAGGCGGCTCTCCCGGTCGCCGCGGTGCCCGGGCGCGGGGTCGGGCAGGTCGACGCCGAGCAGCGCCCGTACGGCGGCGATCTCCAGGGCCCGGCTGCCGTCCAGCAGCAGCGGCACCACGGCGATCAGCCCCGCGATCACCAGGAGGGCGTACACCAGTGGGCGGGGGATCGTCGAGTCGGTGAGCAGTTGCGCGAAGGTCACCGCGAGGACCCCGTACGGCAGCGCCAGCACACCACCGAGCAGCAGGAAAACTCCGCGTCGCCAGGTGCTGCCGGCCACCAGCGGGGCCAGTGCCGCGCGGAAGGTCATGCGATCATTCTGCTGCGCTCACCCCGCGGCGCGACTCCCCCGCAGCGGGGAGATCTCAGCGGTGGTCGGCGACGTACTCCTGCGGGTCCTTGTCGCGGAACGGCAGGTCGCGGCCGTTCTTGTGCTCGCCGTAGAAGGTCAGCCAGCGCTGGCCCAACTCGGCACGCAGCTCGAAGCTGGCGTGCCGGCGGAAGTCGGGCAGGGCCTCGTCCTCCTCCTCGGCCAGGTGCTCGCTGTTCTCCCGGCGGGCCGTGCCGACTGCCTCCCACCACTGCTTCGAGCCGACCGGGTGCAGCTTCGACTCGGCGATGGCGTCGCGGATCTTGTTGTGGTCGCCTATCGCGTCGGCTGTCTCGTCCTCGCCGTCGTCGCCGTGTTTGACCAGGTGCGGGTAGAGGATGGCCTCCTCCGCCTCGGCGTGGATGTCCAGGTGCAGGGCGAGGGCGTCCCAGATGGCGAGCAGTTCCTGCTCGTCGCGGGCGTCGTCGAGGCGGGCGAAGCCGCGCCGGAAGGCGGCGTGGTCGTCCAGGATCAGCGCGGTGATGTCGTCCACTGTGCTCACTTTCCCGTTGAGCCGGCGAACCGGGCGCGCACCATGGCGGGCATCGCGGCGAGGCCGGTGACCGGTCGGAAGCGTTTCGCGGCCTCGGCGAGCGCCGCGTACTCGTCGTCGGCGAGGTCGATGTCCGCGGCGGCGGCGTTGCGTTCCATCTGCTCCACCCCTGACGCGCCGGGGATGGCCAGCACGTTCGGGTGGCGCAGCAGATAGGCGAGCGCGATCTGGCTGGGGGTGGCGTCGTGCGCGTCGGCGACCTGGCGCAGCGTCTCGATCAGGGTGGCCCCGCGTTCCAGGTTTTCCGGCAGGAAGTACGGGTTGGCCCGCCGGACCGCGCCGGAGGGCGGGTTCTTCGCGTCGTAGCGGCCGGAGAGGAAACCCTGGGCCAGCGGGCTGTACGCGATGACGACCCGGCCGGCCTGCCGCGCGTACGGCAGCAGGTCCTGTTCGGGGCCGCGGTCGAGCATGCTGTAGCGGACCTGGTTGCTGAGCACCCGCCGGCCGAGCGCCGCCTCGGCGACCTGCCACCGGCGCAGCCCGTAGTTGCTCACCCCGACCTCGGCGACCAGCCCGACGTCCTGCAACACACGCATGCCGCGCATGGTGGTGTGGTCGGCGACCAGCGGGTGGGGCTGGTGCACCTGGTAGAGGTCGATGCGGGTGACGCCGAGCCGGGCCGCCGAGGCGACCGCCCGTTGCTGCACCACGGCGGCCACCGGCACCACCGGAAAGATCTTGGACGCGACGGTGACCTTTGGCCGGTCGTCGCCGAGGGCGGCACCGAGGATCCGTTCGCTGCGGCCGAAGCCGTAGATCTCGGCGGTGTCGAACACCGTGACGCCCAACTCCACGGCCCGCCGGACGATCTGGGCCGCCTGCCGCTCGAAGTCCGACCCGTAGCCCCACTCCCGGGAGCCGAACTGCCAGGTGCCCAACCCGATCTTGGACAACGGCTTGGGGGTGTCGAGCGAGATGAACCGCATGGCGTCGAAACTACCCCGCTGTCCGGCTTCGCAAGCCCGATCTCCGGCACCGCCGGCCGGAGCTAGGCTCATGATCGTGACCTACCTCGCCGCGGATGACCGCTACGACACCATGACCTACCGGCGCAGTGGACGCAGTGGCCTGCGGCTGCCCGCCGTCTCCCTCGGGCTGTGGCACAACTTCGGCCCGGACCGCCCGTTCGAACGGCAGCGCGACATCGTCCGGCGCGCCTTCGACCTGGGTGTCACCCACTTCGACCTGGCCAACAACTACGGCCCGCCGCCCGGCTCGGCGGAGGAGAACTTCGGCCGGCTGCTCGCCACCGACCTGAAGCCGTACCGGGACGAGCTGGTCATCTCCAGCAAGGCCGGCTACCTCATGTGGCCCGGACCGTACGGCGAGTGGGGCTCGCGCAAGAACCTGATCTCCTCCTTGGACCAGTCGCTGGGCCGGATGGGGCTCGACTACGTCGACATCTTCTACTCGCACCGGTTCGACCCGGACACCCCCCTCGAAGAGACGATGGGCGCGCTGGACGCCGTCGTCCGCTCCGGCAAGGCGCTCTACGTGGGCATCTCGAACTACGACTCGGAGCAGACGACGCGGGCGGCCGCGATCCTGCGCGAGCTTGGCACGCCGCTGCTGATCAACCAGCCGTCGTACTCGATGCTCAACCGCTGGACCGAGGACGACGGCCTGCTCGACACGCTGGAGCAGGTAGGCGCCGGTTGCATCGCGTACAGCCCGCTCGCTCAGGGCCTGCTGACCGACCGCTACCTGGGCGGCATCCCGGCGGACTCGCGGGTGCGTACCAGCGTCTTTCTCAACGAGAGCGACCTCAGCGACGAGAAGATGGCCACCATCCGGGGGCTCGGCGGGCTCGCCGAGCGGCGCGGCCAGTCACTCGCGCAGCTCGCGCTGGCCTGGGCGCTGCGTGACCCGCGGATGACAAGCCTCATCATCGGGGCGAGCAGCGTCGAGCAGTTGGAGACCAATGTCGCCGCGCTCGCCAACCTCGACTTCTCCGCCGAGGAACTGGCCGAGATCGACCGACTGCTGGGCTGAGCGCCCGCGATACCGCGACACGACGTTGGCCGGCACCCTTCCCGGGGTGCCGGCCAACGCGGTTGTTGGGCAGGGCGTCCCGGCAACGGCCGGACGGTTATCGCACGTCGTCCCGCCTCGCCGCGGCCAGGACCCGATCGACAAGGTCTTCGACGAAGGGCCGATCCGCCGGTCGAGCCTGGAAACCCGCGCGCACGAGCACCCCGCCCACCAGGAGCGCCAGCGAAGGCTCGACATCCTCGGCCCGCAGGTGAGAGCGGAGGGCCGAGTCCAGCGAGCGGGTCCCGGCCGCGTAGAGCCGCTCGCGCAGCTCATCGACGACGGGGTCACTGCCGGCCCGCTCAAGGAGCCCGCCGAAGACCCTGACCAGATGCCCGTCGGCGAGGTCCTGCCCGAAGTCGAGCAAGCCCGCTATCAGGTCGTGGCGTAGGTCGCCGGTCAACTGGGGGTGCCCGACCGCGGCACACATCTGATCGACCGACGCCCGAACCAGGTCCAGGCGCGTTGGCCAGTGTGCATAGAGGGTCGCCTTGGAGTAGCCCGCCCGGCGCGCGATTTCGGCGTGGGTCACCGCCGCCCAACCCTGCTCCAGGAACAGCGCCGTGGCCGCGTCGACGACATCCCGCCGGGTCCGCTGAACCCTCGGATCGACGCTGTCGGCTTCCTTTTCCACGATCACCGACCCTACCGAACAGCCAAACCATCCGACAACTTCTGAACCGGCTGTCCATTACTGAGCGACTAGGCTAGTTTTGGAGCGCGCTTCCCCGAGAGGAACTCATGATGACCGACCCTGCACAAACGC
This sequence comes from Micromonospora sp. NPDC047521, assembly GCF_055587305.1. Classification (NCBI taxonomy): domain Bacteria; kingdom Bacillati; phylum Actinomycetota; class Actinomycetes; order Micromonosporales; family Micromonosporaceae; genus Micromonospora; species Micromonospora sp. NPDC047521. The sequence continues at coordinate 403,823 of NZ_JBVJGN010000001.1, forward strand.
TGCCGACACAGCCTGTCCGCGCACTCACCATCGGCCTGTGGGCCGCCCAGGGAGCCCTCGCGCTGATCTTCGCGGGCGGCGGCGTCTGGAAAACCGTCACGCCCATCGAGCGGGTCGCCGAGGCGTTCGCCTGGGCAGGCGAGGTCCCACCGGGCCTGTTCTACGCGACCGCCGCACTCGACATCCTCGGCGGGATCGGCGTGCTCCTGCCCTCGCTCACCCGGATCAGGCCCGGCGTGACAGTGCTCGCGGCTCTCGGGTGCGTCACGCTGCAAGCCTCCGCGATCGTCTTCCACCTCTCCCGGGGAGAGGCCGCGGACACGCCCGTCAATGTCCTGTTCATCGCGCTCGCGCTCTTCGTCGCCTGGGGTCGCCACGCGAAGGCCCCGATCGCGCCTCGGCCATGACACACCGCACCACCGAGCCGTCGACCACTACCCACTTTGGAGCAGAGTTGAAGAGGAACCATCGCATCGTCGCGGCGACGTTGGCGGCAGCGGCGTTGTCCGTCGCCGGCCTCGGGCAGGTGACGTCGGCCGGCAGCGCGCAGGCACAATCACCCGCCAGCCACGATCGAGCTGTGTGGAGCGACAGGGCGCCGATGAACACGGCACGGGCAGAGGTAGGGGTGGCCGCGCTCGACGGCCGCGCCTATGTCGTCGGTGGCACCGTGCAGAACGGCGACGAGCAGCCAACGTGGGCGACGACCCTGGTGACCAGCTACGACCCGCGTACCGACAGGTGGCGGCAACACGCACCCCTGCCGCGCCCCCTCACGCACGTCGGCGTGGCCGGGCTGAACGGAAAGCTGTACGCCTTCGGCGGCTTCACCGACATCGTGCACATGCACCCGCAGCAGGTGGCCTACGCCTACGACCCGCTGCGCGACGCCTGGAGCCGGCTGCCGGACATGCCCCAGAAGCTGGGCTCGGTCGGCGTCGCGGCGGTGAACGGAAAGCTGCACCTGCTCGGCGGACGGGACTCGCACACCGTCGTGACGCTGCCGGATCCGCCGATCTCCATGGGGTACGGCACCGTCCGGACCCACCTGACGTACGACCCGGCGCGGCGCAGCTGGTCCACGGCCGAGCCACTGCCGGTCGAGCCGCGCGACCACGCGGGAGTCGCCGTCCTCGGCGATCGCGTGCACGTGTTCGGCGGCCGGGTCGCAGACGGGGAGGACAACCTCGCACGCCATGACGTCTACGACACCCGGACCCGACGGTGGAGCAGGGCAGCCCCATTGCCGACGCCCCGCTCCGCCGGCGCCGCAGTCGTGCTCAACGGCCGGATCGTGTACGCCGGCGGCGAGTGCAGGCCGGACGAGACCACCTACGACGACGTGACGGCGTACGACCCCCGCAAGGACCGCTGGACCACGCTTTCGCCGTTGCCGCAGGGCCGGCACGGATTGGGCGCTGCCCGGGTCGGCGATCGCGGCTACTTCGTGGCGGGGGCGCTCACCTGCGGCGGCGGGGCAAGCGCCGACACGTTCGAGCTGAACCTCGGGTGAGGCCGGCCAGGTGCCGTTCGACCGGCACCTGGGCTGAGCGCCACCGGGTGTCGGGCGGGTCGGGTCACCAGATCCGGCGCCGCCCGGCCCGGTGGTTGCGTACCCCGCACTGCCGACCGACAGGGGTCGCAACGCTCCGGCGTCGCCAGCCGGCGGTGATCAGCAACGCCAGCAGCACGGTGGCAGCGCCGGCCAGCACCGGCCACCGGGCGCCGAGGTCGGTCACCGACGCCACAGGCACGCCCGGGTCGGCCGCCGCCACCACCTCCGGTTCGGTGCCGGCCGGCCGGCTCGCGGCGGTACGCGGAGCAACGGGCGCACTCTTCGTCGCACTGCTCTTCGCCTTGCGGAACACCACGTCGGAGCAGGAGTAGTAGGTGTCCGGTGTGTTGGAGTTCTGCCAGATCGTGTAGATGAGGTGCCGACCCTCGCGGCCCGCCGGCAGCCGGCCCGCGAGTTGGTACGCCTCGGCCCGCACCGGCGGGTCGGTCACCGTGAGGAAGGGGCGCGCCTCCAGGTCCGCCCAGGTGAGCCGCTCGCGGGGGTCGTAGCCGGGGCGTGTCACGTAGAGCCGGAAGGTGCCCCGGTGCTCGATGGTGGTCCGGTACCGGAAGGTGAACGTGGCGCCCGGGGTCAGCTCGGTGGACGGCCAGTCGGCCCGGGCCAGGTCCAGTCCCCGGTACGCGGACAGGCCTCCGCTGCACAGCTCGCCGTCCGGGATCCGCTCCCGGTCCCGGCCGTTGATCGCGGCGACGCGCACGTTGTCCCACTCGCGCACGGCAGCGCCCGCCCGGACGGCGGCCCGGCAGGCGGCTGTCGTCGCGTACCGGCCCTGCGGTCCGCAGGCCGCCGCCCGGCTCACCGGGCCGGTAGGAGCGCCGTGCGCGGCGGCGGGCGTACCGGCCAGCGGCACGGTCGCGGCAGCGACCAGCACGGCGGCTAGCACTCGGCGCATGGTCATGGCGTGACCTCCCGCGCAGTGGTACGGGCGCGGAAGGTCAAAGGTTCGACGTCGGCTGGTCGGGAATCGTGACGCCGGCCCCGGCGTTCCGATAGGCGGTACGAATTCAGGCCAGACCCCCAGGCCGAGGAGGCAGAGATGAAGGTACGTAGCTCGTTGCGTGCGCTGAAGCAGAAGCCGGGTTCGGTGGTGGTCCGCCGTCGTGGCCGGGTGGTCGTGGTGAACCGCGCTAACCCGCAGTGGAAGAGCCGCCAGGGCTGATCCCGCCCTTACCGGACATACAGTCGACGAACGCCCTGACCGGGTCACTCCGGTCAGGGCGTCCTCGCGTCGAATGGACAACAGGAAACGGCCCGGTTGATGATCATCAACCGGGCCGTTCACCCGCGTCCGCAAGGTGGAGCCGAGGGGACTCGAACCCCTGACCCCCACACTGCCAGTGTGGTGCGCTACCAGCTGCGCCACGGCCCCTTGCTGTCGTCCCGGTCGCCCGGGCACTGGGAAACTATACACAGACCGGCCGGCATGGTCATCTCGCGGGGTGCCCCCACCGCCGGGTCAGTTCAGCGCCACGTCCGGGGGGAAGTGGGCCACCGCCGCCATCATCCCGCCCTGCCGGCGCAGCACCATCGGCCACAGGTCGTCCGGACGGTCGACGAACGCGTCACCGGGCAGCGCGTCCAGCACGAACCAGGAACCGTCCTCGATCTCCTGCTCCAACTGGCCGCTGCCCCAGCCCGAGTAGCCGGCGAACACCCGGATGCCGCCGATGCTCTCCCGCAGCCGCTCCGGGTCGACCGACAGGTCGATCGTGCCGACCGCGCCGGACACCTGGTGGAACCCCTTGACCCGGCGCATCGGGTGCCGCATCCGGGCCAGGCAGATGGCCGAGTCGGGCTGCACCGGGCCGCCCTCGAAGAGCACCGCCGGGTGGCGGGCCAGGTCGCTCCAGTCGCCGAGTACGTCAGCGACCGGCACCTCGGTGGCCCGGTTCAGCACCACGCCGAGCGCGCCGCCCGGCTCGTGGGCGACAAGCAGCACCACCGTACGGTCGAAGTTCGGGTCCTTGAGCGCCGGAGTCGCGACCAGCAGCCGCCCGGTCATCGACTCCATCGCTCGTCCGCCGATCGCCTGGCCCTCTCCCTGCATCCCACACACCCGTCAACCGTGAGCCCGCACCGGGGATCCGTCGCCCACCGGATCCGCACGGTGCATCGGGATCAACCGCGCTGTCAACGCCATGCCTGGCACCATAGCCTGCGTCCCGGGCGGTGGCTAAGGTCTGACCAGCAGGTGATCGGACAGTTGCGACGGAGGTTCGATGGCGCCGACGGCGGACGTGGCGGTGATCGGCGGTTCGGGTCTGTACGCGCTCCTCGACGGCACCGCGCATGAGCTGGACACTCCGTACGGCCCGCCGTCGGACGCGGTGACCATCGCCGAGGTGGCCGGGAGGCGTGTCGCGTTTCTGCCCCGGCACGGTCGGGACCATCGATATCCACCGCACCTGATCCCCTACCGGGCCAATCTCTGGGCGCTGCGCTCGCTGGGCGTACGCCAGGTGCTCGCCCCCTGCGCGGTCGGTGGGCTCCGCCCTGAACTGGGACCTGGCACGTTCGTGGTGCCGGACCAGTTGATCGACCGGACCAGCGGCCGGACGCAGACCTACTACGACAGGGGTGCGGTGCACGTGCCGTTCGCCGATCCGTACTGCCCGCACGGCCGACGCGCGCTGCTCGCCGCGGCAGCGGGTCGGGATGTCGCGGCAGTGGACGGCGGCACGGTGGTGGTGGTCGAGGGTCCGCGGTTCTCCACCCGGGCCGAGTCGCGCTGGTTCGCCTCGATCGGGGGCACTGTCGTGAACATGACCGGCCACCCGGAGGCGGTCCTCGCCCGGGAGCTGGCCCTCTGCTACTCGTCGATCGCCCTGGTCACCGACCTGGACGCCGGAGTCCAGGCGGGCGATTCGGTCACCCAGGACGAGGTGTTCCAGGTCTTCGCGGCGAACACCGACCGGCTGCGGGACGTACTGCTCGACGCGCTGGCCGCGCTCCCGGCCGCCCAGGACTGCGCCTGCGGTCGGGCACTCGACGGCATCACCCTGCCCTTCACGCTGCCCTGAGCCGCCGTCGGAGACGAAGCGCTCGAGAAATGCCCGAAAGGTCCGTCACATCCCGATAGATTCGGATGATCGGGAGGGCGACCGCGGTCGTCCCTGCGCGCGAGACGGAGGCAGGCGACGATGGCAACGGTCCGGGACGCGACGTACGACGTGCTCCGCACCCTCGGCATGACCACCGTCTTCGGCAACCCCGGGTCGACCGAGGAGCCGTTCCTGCGGGACTTCCCGGCCGACTTCCACTACGTCCATGCCCTGCACGAGGCGACGGCTGTCGCGATGGCCGACGGCTACGCCCAGGCCGCCGGAGTACCGGCGCACGTCAACCTGCACACCGCACCGGGGACCGGCAACGGCATGGGCAACCTGGTCACCGCCTGGCACAACAAAACCCCGCTGATCATCACGGCCGGCCAGCAGACCCGGGAGATGCTGCTGCTCGAACCCCGACTGACCAGCAGGCGGGCCACCGAACTGCCCCAGCCGTACGTCAAGTGGGCCTACGAGCCGGCCCGGGCGCAGGACATCCCCGGCGCGGTGCTGCGGGCGTACGCGACAGCTGTGCAACCCCCGGCCGGGCCGGTCTTCCTGTCGCTGCCGATGGACGACTGGGCCCAGCCCGCCGAGCCGGCACCCGAGATGCGTTCGGTGGCCACCCGGTTCGGGCCGGACCCGCGGCGCCTCGACGAGTTCGCCCGGATCCTGGCCGGCAGCCGCGACCCGGTGCTGGTGTTCGGTCCGGGGGTGGACCGCTCCGGCAGTTGGTCGGAGGCGGTCGCCCTTGCCGAGCGGCTGGCCGCGCCCGTCTGGTCGGCGCCGGCACCTGAGCGGGCCGTCTTCCCGGAGGACCACCCGCACTTCCGTGGCGTCCTGCCGTTCGCGATCGGGCCCCTGGCCGAGGCGCTGAACGGGTACGACACGGTGCTTGTGGTCGGCGCCCCGGTGTTCCGCTACTACCCGTACGTGCCGGGCGAGCACCTGCCCTCCGGTACCCGCCTGCTGCACGTCACCGACGACCCCGACGAGGCCGCGCGAGCCCCGGTCGGGGACAGCCTGCTCGGCGATCCCGGGCTGACCCTGGCCGCGCTGCTGGAACTGCTCCCGCAGGCCGACCGGACTCCCCCGGTGCCCCGCGCCACCCAGGCCGCGCCGGACATCAGCACGCCGTTGTCCGCCGACGCCCTGTTCGCCGCGCTGGCCGGGCACTGGCCGGCCGACGGGGTGCTGGTGCAGGAGTCACCGTCCAACCTGGCCGCGCTGCGCCGCCGACTGCGGGTCACCCGGCCGGCGTCGTACTTCACGATGGCCAGCGGCGGCCTCGGCTACGGCCTGCCGGCCGCGGTAGGCGTGGCCCTAGCCGAGCGGGACACCGGGCGGGGCCGGCCGGTGGTGGCGGTGATCGGCGACGGTTCGTTCCACTACTCGGTGCAGGCGCTGTGGACCGCCGCGCGCCTGTCACTGCCGGTGGTGGTCGTCGTCCCGGTCAACAGGCAGTACGCGATCCTCAAGGCGTTCGCCGAGTTGAAGGAGACACCCGGGGTGCCGGGGCTGGACCTGCCGGGGTTGGACATCACCGCCATCGCGACCGGCTACGGCTGCGCCACCGAGGTGGTCCAGACCCCCGACCAGCTCGGCGCGGCGCTCACCGCCGGGCTGCGCGCCGACCGTCCCACAGTGGTGCCGGTGCCGATAAGCACCGAGGTGCCGAGCATTCTCTGACCGGACCGTCGGTCAGCGTGCGGGGATCGACAGCGGGGCGCCGGTGAAGACGTCCAGCACCGGGCGGGCGCCCAGCGGCGCCGCGAGGGTCACCGTGACCGGTTCGAGTTTGAGCAGGTCGGGGCAGACTCCTGTGGACCGGGTGACACCGCCACCCACGACCACGGCGTCCGGCCCCTCCCACACCAGCGGGGTGATGCCTGTGTCGCAGGCGCCGACTCCGAGCCGGACGGTCAGCCGCGCGCCGTCGACCGCCGCCAGGTCCTGGGCGGCGACCAGCCCGTCCGGCAGCGGACGGGGCGGCGCCGCGGGCTCGGGGACCGGCGTGACAGCCGTCGATGCCACGGCGAGCCGGGCCACCGGGGTCGACAGCTCCTCGATGGTGAACAGCCAGGCCGGCACCTGCGCCTCACCCCGGCTGGTGCGGACCGGCACGTTCCCGAGCTTCACACCGGTGACGGTCAGCGCGAGGCAGGCCGTCCGGGGCGCGCTGGTGGTCCAGCCGTCCGGTCCTGGTTCGACGGTCGGGCCGCCGGGGCTCGGTAGCCCCTGTCGTTTCGGCCGGCCCGGGCACGGCTCCGGGTCACCCTTGTCGAGTTGCCGGTACGCCTCGGCCGCGCTTACCAACGGCACGGTCAGCCGGCCGTCCGGGAACCGGATCTCCCCGCTGGCCGGGGTGGGCGGGATCGGGACCTGTTCGCGGTACCAGCCGGCCCGGAACGCCGCCTCGGTGTCGGGCGTGAAGCGCGGGTCGCCGACGAGCACGGTAGGACCCTGCAACGGGACGTACCCGCTGCGCCACGTCTCGTCGGGTCGCCACGCGCCGGCGACCTCGGCGGCCCGCGTGTCGAACGCCGCCGACCGTTGCGGCGGGTCGCTGGACCCGATCGCCGGGCCGGCGTCCGTCGGGGCGCAGCCCGCCGTGATCAGCAGCGGGAGTACGAGGAGCAGGGCCGGTCGACGCATGCCGGTACGACGCGTCAGTCGACGCCCCGGTTCCCCGACCGGTGGTCAGGTCTCGCCACCGAGGTCCGTCTGGTACGCCTGCCAGAGCAGGTCGGCGCCGCGCCGTCGATGCCGTGCCAGCGCCCGCAGCAGGTACCCGGCCCGGTGCCGTACCTCGTCGAGGCTGATGTCGGGATGCTCCGCCAACCGCTGCACGGCCTGGAGGGTGGCGACGATCGCGCCGTGCTCACCTGTCAACAGCTGCACCCCGTGGTGCAGCCGGGGCGAGTGGGTGAGCAGCTCGCGGTAGAGACCGGACGGGCCTTCGGTGACCCGGACGTGCTCGGCGAAGCGGTGCCCGACCGGACGCAGACGAAGCAGCAGGTCCTCGCGCCAGCGCGGCTCGGTCGGCGGCACGGCGACGGCCCGGGCGAGGGCGTGCACGTCGCCGGCGAGCCCGGCGGGCCGGGGCGCACCGGGAAGGCCGACGGGGTACGGATCAGGGGCGGGCAGCCCGGGTGGATGCCTGTGCGCGGTGGACGGCCTGGTGACGGCTGATGACTGCTGGACCGGTCCGGTGGCCATGGCACCTCCCGCGCTCTATCCCATACGCCGATGGTGAACCGCCGGCCGCGCCCTGTCCAGGGCCGGGTCGCGTCTCATCTGCCTCGTACGCCCCAGCAGTCCCACCGTGCTCACCGGCCGCGGACCGCCAGGCGGCGCAGCTGGTCGGCGACGGCGTGGGCGTCGCCGTCCCGACCGTCGGCCGGTCGGCCCGTCGTGATCGCGTCGGCGAGCGCCAGCAGCTCGGACGGGGGCAGCGTGGCGAGCCCCATGCCGCGCAGCGGGACGGTGACCCGCTGCCCGCTCGACGGGTCGGTGGCGATGATGCTCCGCATCCGGTCGGGGTCTCCCACCTCGCGGTACGACACCGCGCCGCCCTCGATCCGGGCTGTGGCGAGGTCGACGGCGCGCGTACGGAACGCACCCCGCACCCGCGTACGGCTGCCGTCCAGCCACGCGGCGGTGCGGAGCACCCGCAGGACGAGGTGGACGCCGAGCAGGACGAAGGGCAGGCCGCACAGCCCGACGAACGGGCTGGGCCCGTCCGCGCCGCCGGAGTCCCGCAGGCCCGGCGGCAGCATTCCCGGCGGCAGGTCCCGGGCCTCCTCGTAGGAGGAGAACGCGTCGCCCGGGCCGGTCAGCCGGCGCAGCAGCCCGCCGGCGATCAGGGGCACCAGCACGAACGCCGCGCCGACCGCCGCGCCGAGGACGCCGAGCACCACCGCGACCGTGCGTTGGCCGGGTGACGCGCCTACCGACAGACGCATCTCCTGGTTCGTCACAGCGGCAGCGTAGTGCCCCCGGGACACGACGAAGCGCCCCGGCCGTGGGGCCGGGGCGCTTCGCTCGAGGTGGTGGAGGTGCCGGGAATCGAACCCGGGTCCTTCGCCGGTTTGTCAGGGCTTCTCCGAGCGCAGCTCGCTGTGCCTCTACTCGGCCCCACCGCTCACGCGAGCAAGTTGGTGTGACGGGCCCAGTCGCTGATTGATCTCGCCGCACGGACCCCGCGACCGGGTCCGATTGGCCAGCCTTCTAGCTGATGCCGGCTACTGGGACGAAGGCGTTCCCAGGCCGACAGACTTAGCTACTCGCCTCAGGCGGCGAGAGCGAAGTCAGCGCGATTGTTCTTGGCGCTTATTGGTTTCCGACGACCGATTCTCGAGACGACGTCGGCTTCCTCGGCTCGCTTCCCCTGTCGCTGCGTACGAAGTCGAAACCAGTCACCCCCTCGACAGGCCGCCGATGTGGCGGCACTGACAAGACTAACGCCTGCCGCAACGGCTTTCATCCCGAGCCCCGGGCAGACGTGCCGACCTGGACAAACGGGATGAATCAGTCGTCCATTCCCTTGCCGCGTCGACCGGACACCCGGGCGATCTCCCGGTCCGCGTCGCGCTTGGCGAGGTCCTGGCGCTTGTCGTACGACTTCTTGCCCTTGGCCAGGGCGATCTCCACCTTGGCCCAGCCGTCGGAGAAGTAGACCTGGAGCGGGACGATCGTCAGACCACCCTCGCGGGTCTTACCGACGAGCTTGTCGATCTCACCCCGGTTGAGCAGCAGCTTGCGCGTACGCCGGGGCTCGTGGTTGGTCCAGGTGCCCTGGGTGTACTCCGGGATGTGCATGGCGTGCAGGTACAACTCGCCGTCACGTTCCTGCGCGAACGCGTCGACAAGCGACGCCCGCCCGGCCCGCAGCGACTTGACCTCGGTGCCGGTCAGCGCCATGCCCGCCTCGTACGTGTCGAGGATCGAGTAGTCGTGGCGCGCCTTCTTGTTGGAGGCGACCACCTTGCGCCCCTTTTCCCGTGGCATCGGTGCCACCCCCTCCCGTCTGACGTCGCGGCCGGGGTCACCCCGGCCGGACAACCGATCATGCTACCCGAATGACAAGGACCCTCCCGCGCCGTTTATTTCCGGCAGCGGGAGGGTCCCCGGGAGACGACGGGACGACAGGTACGGCGCCTAGACCCGCAGGTAGAACCGCAGGGTGATCCAGGCGGTGGCGGCGCTGACCAGGCCACCGACGCCGGCCATCAGCGGGAAGATGAACAGGATGTCACCCCAGCTGATCGGCGACAGCAGACCCTGCAACGCGCTGAGCGATCCGTCGAAGAGCAGATACTTCGCCGCGATGAGAGCGACAAGGCCCAGCAGCGAGCCGATCAGGCCGGCCACGACGGCCTCCAGCACGAACGGCGCCTGGATGAACCAGTTGGACGCGCCGACCAGCTTCATGACCGCCACCTCACGCCGCTTGCTGTACGCGGCCACCTGGATGGTGTTCGCGACCAGCAGCAGTGCGGCGATCGCCATCACGATGGCGGCGGCCAGCGCGATGTTCTGGATCGAGGTGAGGATGTTGAAGATCTTGTCCAGCAGGCGGCTCTGGTCGACGATCTCGTCGACACCGGCCGTGTCCTTGTACTGGTCGTAGATGTTCTTGTACTGCTCCGGGTTGTTCAGCTTGAGCCGGAACGACTCGGGCAGCTGGTCCGGCTTGACGGCGTTCACCAGGTCCGGCGCGTCCTGGTACATCTCCTTGAAGCGCTTGTACGCCTCATCCTTGTTGACGTAGAGGACCTCCTTCACCAGGGGGTCGCTCTTCAGCTTGCCATCCAGGTCGGTGCGCTCCTGCTCGCTCACCTCCTGGTTCAAGAAGATCGAGACTTCGATGTTCTTGTAGTAGAGGTCCTTCATGTCGTCGACCTGGCGGTACATGAGACCGCTGGCGCCGAGCATGGTCAGCGAGACCGCCATCGTGATGATCATCGCGATGGACATGGTCACGTTGCGCCACAGTCCGACCAGTACCTCGGACAGGACGTATTTCACGCGCATCGGGATTTCCTCCGGGTCTCCGGCATGAGGTGTTCGTCGTCAGGCTGCGAAAGGGGTGAAGCGCCGGCTCACCCGTAGACGCCGCGGGCCTGGTCACGCACGATGCGGCCGCTCTCGATCTCGACGACGCGGCGGCGCATCTGGTTCACGATGTTGGAGTCGTGGGTGACCATCACGACGGTCGTGCCGGTGCGGTTGATCCGGTCCAGCAGACGCATGATCTCGATCGAGGTGTCCGGGTCCAGGTTTCCGGTGGGCTCGTCCGCCAGCAGGATCAGCGGACGGTTCACGAACGCCCGGGCGACGGCGACCCGCTGCTGCTCACCACCGGAGAGCTCGTGCGGGTAGCGGTGCTCCTTGCCACCGAGCCCGACCAGCTCCAGCACCTCCGGCACGACCCGGCGGGCAACCGCCTTGGTCTTGCCGATCACCTCGAGAGCGAACGCCACGTTCTCGTAGGCGGTGCGGTTCGGCAGCAGCCGGAAGTCCTGGAAGACACAGCCGATCGAGCGGCGGAAGTGGGGTCGCTTCCAGGACCGCATCGACGTGACGTCCTTGCCGTTGACGACGACGCGACCCTTGTTGGGGGCGACCTCGTGCAGCAGCATCTTGATGATTGTGGACTTGCCGGAGCCGGATGGACCGATGAAGAAGACGAACTCGCCCTTCTCGATCGAGACGGACACGTTGTCGAGCGAAGGCCGGGACGCCTTCGGGTACGTCTTCGTCACTTGCTCAAGCTGAATCACGGGTGGTGAGTCTACGCGGTGTAACAACTGAGCCAAGCCCCACGCCCCACAGATCCGGTGCGCGTCGTCGAATCAGGCCTCTACCTGGAGATCGATGACGCGCTCCGCCCGCGAGCCGTCACGCACCGTCGCCGGCGAGTTGACGCTGCTTGCGCCAACGGATACCGGCCTCGATGAATTCGTCCAGGTCGCCGTCGAAGACCCCGCTCGGATTGCCGGTCTCCTGCTCGGTTCGGAGATCCTTCACCATCTGATACGGGTGCAGGACGTACGAGCGCATCTGGTCGCCCCACGAGCTGGTGCCGCCGCTCTTGAGGCCGGCCATCTTCTCTTCCTCCTCCTGGCGCTTGCGCTCCAGGAGCCGGGCCTGGAGCACCCGCAGCGCGGAGGCCTTGTTCTGCAACTGCGACTTCTCGTTCTGGCAGGTCACCACGATGCCGGTCGGGATGTGGGTCAGCCGGACCGCCGAGTCGGTGGTGTTGACGCTCTGCCCGCCGGGGCCGGAGGAGCGGTACACGTCGACGCGTACCTCGTTCTCCGGGATGTCGATGTGGTCGGTCTGCTCGGTGACCGGCAGGACCTCGACGCCCGCGAAGCTGGTCTGCCGGCGGCCCTGGTTGTCGAACGGGCTGATCCGGACCAGCCGGTGCGTGCCCGACTCGACGCTGAGCGTGCCGTACGCGTAGGGCACCTTGACCGCGAAGGTGGCCGACTTCAGACCCGCCTCCTCGGCGTACGAGGTCTCGTAGACCTCGGTCGGGTAGCCGTGGCGCTCCGCCCAGCGCAGGTACATCCGCAGCAGCATCTCGGCGAAGTCCGCCGCGTCCACGCCGCCCGCGCCGGCTCGGATGGCGACCAGGGCCTCCCGGGAGTCGTACTCGCCGGAGAGCAGGGTGCGGACCTCCATCTCCTGGATGGCCTTGGTCAGCCCGGCGATCTCCGTCTCGACCTCGGTGAGCACACCCGGGTCGGATTCGGCCTCGGCCAACTCCAGCAGCACCTGGGCGTCGTCGAGCCGGGCGCGCAGGCTGCCCAGCTTGCTGATCTCGCCGTTGACGTACGACAGCTGCGAGGTCACCTGCTGAGCCTTGGCCTGGTCGTCCCACAGATCGGGGGCGGAAGCCTCCTGCTCAAGGCGGGCCTTGTCCTCGTGGAGACGGTCGAGGTTGAGGACGGCCTCGATGTTTCGCAGGGTCGCGTCGAGTTCCTTGAGCTGTTCGGCGTAATCGGCAGCGGTCACGACAGACAAGGGTACTGCGCAGACGAGGAGTGAGCTTGCGAGCCCCGCAGGTCCGCGCCAAATCGGCACTGCGTCCCGGAAGGCGCAGCTCGTTCCCTGTCGGCGGACCCGCCGGAGATCACCCGACGGGGGCGGACTTCAACCACGACAGCGCGGCCCGGTGGTAGGCGACTGCGAACTCCAGGGCGCTGGCGTCGTACGTCTCGCCGTCCCGTTTGGCGTTCTTGACCTGTTCCCGGACCTGGGCGAGGGCCTCGGTGTGGTACTCGTTCGCGGAGGCGTACAGGCTCTTGAGCTGGCTGGCGGAGTGCAGGTTGCCGAAGGCCATCCGCAGCGCTATCGGGTTACGGATGGTGTCCCGCCCCGGGTTCTCCGCCAGCCAGCGGGAGAATGTCCGTTTCCCGCTTGCGGTGAGTGCGTACGGCTGGCTCATCCGCGGCCCCGGCTTACCGAGCCGCACGAAACCCCGCTCGGCCAGGACCGGCAACTCGCGGTAGACCTGACTGCGGGTCATCGACCAGTACGGCGCCAGACGGCGCTCAGCGGCGGCCATCAACTGGCCGCCTGTCATCGGGCCCTCGTGGAGGAGGCCGAGCAGGGCCGCCGCCGTAGGGTTGACTCCGGATTCCGCCATGCCCACTACGCTGCCACTTTGCGCACGCGGCGTCCAGGATTTGGCAGTTTGCCACCCGACAGGACTTCCTAAGTGCACTGTCGGCGACAGACTGTCCGTTGAGGACCATCGATGGATTGGATCGGCGGGCCGACCGCCGGCGGCGCCGAGCGCGCCGCCGGCGGGTCGTCGCCGGTCAGCCCATGTGGGGGTACGTGTGGTCGGTCGGCGGCACGAACGTCTCCTTGATCGTGCGCGGCGACACCCAGCGGACCAGGTTCAGCCAGGAGCCCGCCTTGTCGTTGGTGCCGCTGGCCCGGGCGCCGCCGAACGGCTGCTGCCCGACCACCGCGCCGGTCGGCTTGTCGTTGATGTAGAAGTTGCCGGCCGCATACCGCATGCGCTCGCCGACCGAGTCGATCACCTGCCGGTCGGTGGCGAACACCGAGCCGGTCAGCGCGTACGGGGCGATCGACTCGGCCTGCGCGACCACCTCGTCGAAGCGGGAGTCGTCGAAGACGTGCACGCCCAGGATCGGCCCGAAGTACTCGGTGGTGAAGGTCTCGTGCGCGGCGTCGCCGCACTCGAAGAGGGTCGGCCGGACGAAGTAGCCCACCGAGTCGTCGGCCGTGCCACCGGCCAGCACCCGGCAGGAGTCGTCACCGGCGATCAGCTCCAGCGCCGCGGTGTGCCTGGCGAACGCCTTGTCGTCGATCACCGCGCCGCCGAAGTTGCCGAAGTCGGCCACGTCGCCGTAGGTGAGCGAGTCGGCGGTGGCGGCCAGCCGGTCGCGCAGCCCGCCCTCCCAGAGCGAGCGCGGCACGTACGCCCGCGACGCCGCCGAGCACTTCTGGCCCTGGTACTCGTACGCGCCACGGATCAGCGCGGTGTGCAGCGCGTCCACGTCGGCACTGGTGTGCGCGACCACGAAGTCCTTGCCACCGGTCTCGCCGACCAGCCGCGGGTAGCCCCGGTAGCGGGCGATGTTGTCGCCGACGGTCCGCCACAACTGCTGGAAGACCTTGGTGGAGCCGGTGAAGTGGATGCCGGCCAGGTCCGGGTCGGCGAGTACGACGTCGGAGACCTCTTCGCCCCGACCGGTCACCATGTTGATCACGCCGGGCGGGAGGCCGGCGGCCTCGAACAGCCGCATGGTGAAGTGCGCGGCGAACTGCTGGGTCGGGCCCGGCTTCCAGATCACCGTGTTGCCCAGCAGGGCCGGCGCCGACGGCAGGTTGCCGGCGATCGCCGTGAAGTTGAACGGGGTGACCGCGTAGACGAAGCCCTCCAGCGGGCGGTGGTCGAAGCGGTTCCACACACCTGGCGACGACGCCGGCTGCTCCTCGAGCAGGCGACGGGCGAAGTGCACGTTGAACCGGAGGAAGTCGATGAACTCGCAGGCCGAGTCGATCTCCGCCTGGATCGCGGTCTTCGACTGGCCGAGCATGGTGGCGGCGTTGAGGGTGTCGCGCCACGGGCCGGCGAGCAGCTCGGCGGCGCGCAGGAAGATGGCGGCGCGCTCCTCGAACGGCAGCGACCGCCACATCGGGGCGGCGGCCTTGGCTGCCTTGATGGCGGCGTGCGCGTCGTGGTGGGTGGCGTGCGCCGTCACGCCCAGCACGTGCGCGTGCTTGTGCGGCTGCACCACGTTGATCGGGTCACCGGCGGCCATCCGCTGCTCGCCACCGATGGTCATCGGCAGGTCGATGCGCTCCGCGGCGAGCTCGGTCAGCCGCCGCTTGAGCCGCTCCCGATCCCCGCTGCCCGGCTCGTAGTTGCGAACCGGCTCGTTGCGCGGCTCGGGTACGGAGAACACGGCGTCCATCAAGGCTCCTGGCGATCTCGACAGCAGTGGCGAAACCGGACCCGCGGGCACCGACCGGATGGCCGGACACCGGACGCCGCAGGACAGGGCCGAGCAGCGGCGGGACCTCCCTGATTCTCCCATGCGAGGCCGTGCGCCCCACCTCGGCCACCTCCGTACGCCAAGGACCGCCCCACCCCTTCTCCCCTTACCGATCGGGCTCGATCCGACAGCCCGCAGCCATCGGGCGGCCGCTCGGCCCACGCCACCGGCGGAGCCGGACCGGGCGGCACCCGTCGGGTGCGACGGGTCACCCAGCGGGCCCGCGTACCCTGAATGGTCGGTGACCTGCCGCCTCGAAGGGGAGACGATGACCAAGCAGCCCGGCCGCGTCCCGGCCGTCGAGTCGGACGAGCCGGCGGTCGACGCCACCGACGGTCGGCCGACGCTCGCCCCCGGCGCGGCGGTGCTCGCGCTGCTGGCGCTGGGCTGGCTGGCCGCCATGCTCTGGTCCACCCGGGAGGCCACCACCTCGGCAGCGGCCGGGGTCACCGCGATCAGCCTCTCCGCGTTCGCCCTGCCCGGCGTGATCTCGGCCGCGCTGGTGGCCGGGGCGGCCGTGGCGCTGGCCGGCGGCAACCTGCTGGCCCGCCGCTACGGCGACGGGATCACCCTGCGTTTCGTCGGGGCGATCGGTGCCGGGATGGTGGTCGGGCTGGCCGCCGCGCTGGCCATCAACCTCACCTACTT
This sequence comes from Micromonospora sp. NPDC047521, assembly GCF_055587305.1. Classification (NCBI taxonomy): domain Bacteria; kingdom Bacillati; phylum Actinomycetota; class Actinomycetes; order Micromonosporales; family Micromonosporaceae; genus Micromonospora; species Micromonospora sp. NPDC047521. The sequence continues at coordinate 419,638 of NZ_JBVJGN010000001.1, forward strand.
CGACACCTCGACCACGAACGTGATCGCCGGCACCACGGCCGCCGCCGCGATCATCGGTGGTGCCATCGCCGGCGCGCGCTCGGCCCCGACGGTCGGCGCGGTGGTCACCGCCGCGCTGGGCACGCTGCTCTTCGTGGTGGCGTTCAGCCAGGCCCGCGACCCGCTGTTCGACCTCTTCGGCGCCGGGGACACCCAGGAGTCGCTTGTCAACGCCGCGAAGTGGGTGTCGCGTACCGAATCGCTCGTCGCGGGACTGCTCGCGGGGCTGCTCGCCTTCGGTTACCTGTCCTGGGCGCGGCGTCGGGCCGTCCGCCACGATCCCGAGACGCCCGCGCTGCGCTGGCCGGCGTACCTGCTCGCCGGCGCCGGACCCGGGCTGCTCCTGCTGCTCGCCGAGGTGATCATCCGGATCGGCGGCCGTTCCCTGCTGGACCTCGCCAGCGCGCTCAGCGAGGCGGACGCGGTGGCGCAGACCTCACTGGGCACCTCGCGGGTGGACAACGGCATCTGGGTGCTCTTCGTGGGCGCGCTGACCGCGCTCATCGCGTTCGGGCGCACCCTCGGGCCGGCGCACACCGACGACGACGAGCCGGTCGACTCCCCCGCCGACGCGGGCGACCCGACCGACGCCGTCGAGGCGGACCAGGCCCGCTGACCCCGGCCCGCTCAGCCGGCGGCGCGCAGCAACAGGTCGAGTTCCGTCACGTCGTACCACTCCAGCTCGTGGTCCTCGGCGCCGTCGACTGTGAACTGGGCGTCCGGGTCGCCGGCGGCGGCCTCGGCCACCACGTCGGCCGCCGCGGCGATCTCCTCGACGGCGTCCGCGCCGTCCACGTGGATCGCCGCCACAGCGGCGACAGGCACGACGTCGGCCAGCGTCACCATGCTGGATCCCAGCTCGCCGTCGCCCCGCCCGAGCGCTGCCGGCGGCAGGTCGGCCGAGACGACGACCCGGCGGCGGGGCGCGCCCGGGTCGGCCCGGAGCAGGTGCAGCGCCTCCTGGGCGGCCCTGGTGAACGCCACGTACTCCAGCTCCTCCTCGTCGCCCTCGGCGTACCACTCGCGCAGCGCCGGCGTCACGGCGTGCGCCTGGTCGGCGCTCAGGCCCTGCTCGCGCAGTCGGGCCAGCATCGGTACGGTCGCCGGTACGTACACCCGGACAAGCTCCTGGTTCACCGGTTGTCTCCCCGCTCGGTCCTCCACCGGCGGCCGCCGGCACGGGCGCAGATCATGCCGCACGCCGTGACCGTCATACACCGCACCTCCGGTCGGTGGAAGTTCCTCGCCGGTGTGTCAGCAGTCGCCGGTCCCGCGACCGGGCGGTCCGGCGCTGGGCTCTCCGCGCTGTCGATGGCAAACTGAACCAAACGACATCAACCCCGGGAGTGTCCGTGGAGCCCAGGTTCCTGCTGCTGTCCGACGTCGCCGCCGAGCTCAACGTGTCGGACTCGCAGGTCTACCACATGGTGCGCAGCGGGGAGCTGCCGGCGATCAAGATCGGCGGGCGTGGCCAGTGGCGGGTGGAGCGCGCCCGGCTGGAGGAGTACATCGCGCGCAAGTACGACGAGACCGCCGACTGGGTGCAGAGCAATCCCCTCGTCGACCGCGATCCGGAGTAGCACCGCCCGCCGTCCCGCCCTTCGACGACGCCATTGACCCGGGCGGTCCGATCGCTCAGAATCGATGGGTCGAAAGCAAACGAAGGCAAACGCAAGATCGAGAGGGCTGCGATGAGTGAGCGTCCGTCCCGACCACCCGTACGGCTGCGCCCCGCCCCACCCATCGACCCCCCGTACGCGGACGAGGCGGAGGGGCCGTACTGGCCGGCGCCGACCCACGGCCAGCTCGCCCTCGACCTGTTCGCCGCCTCCCGCCAGGAGCAGGCCCGGCCACCGCAGCGTCGCCGCACCCTCCGCCCGGTGCCCAGCAGACCGGCCGGCCACCCGGGTGCGCCACTGCCGTCCACCACCGCCTCCGAGGCGACCCGGGCGGCGCACCGCTTCGTCAGCACCTGCCTCGAGGTGGTCAACGGCTACCGCTCGCCGGCGCAGGTGCGGCCACTGCTCGACCCGGCCCGCTCCGGAGAGCTGCTGATCGAGCTGGCCCGGGCCTCCGGACGGACCGGCGTGACCCGCCGCCGCGCCGCGCGGCCGCTGGCCCGGCTGCTCCGCCTGCGGGTCTGCGAGATCGGGGACGCCGCGGTGGAGGCCGCCGCCGTGCTCACCGGCGACGGCGGCCGGAGCTGGGCGATGGCGCTGCGCCTGGAACACCGCAGGGGCCGCTGGCTCTGCACCGCCCTGCACGTCCTCTGACCGCCCACCGGCACGGCTCAGCGGCCGGAGCCGGGTGAGCCCGGATACGCCGACGGGCCCCGGCCAGAATCGGCCGGGACCCGTCGGTCGAGCTGCTTCGGTCAGTTGCCGCCGTTGGGGGCGCCGTGGCAGCGCTTGTACTTGCGGCCCGAACCGCACGGGCACGGCGCGTTGCGCGACGGGCCGTTGGAGGCGTCCGCCTGACTCGGCGCCGGACGGCGCGAGCCGGCCGTCGGAAGCGCCGGGCCACGCAGCCCGGAAGCCGGCCGCTGCGGGGCGGACGGCGCGCTCTGCCCCGGCGACGCCGGGGCGCCCTGAGCCGGGCGACCCACACCGAGCGCGGGCGCCTGCTGCTCGGCCTGCTCGACCGCCACCGCACCCGGGCTGGCCTCGCCGTCGATGGTGGGAGCCGAATACTGCAGGCCCTGCCGCTGCGGAGCGCGGTTGAGGCCCTTGGCCCGGATCTCCACAGGCTTGTCCAGGAGCGTGACCTCCTCCGACTCCGCGGGCTCCGGCTCGGTCACCTGGACGTCCACGTTGTAGAGGAAGCCGACAGTCTCCTCCTTGATGCCGTCCATCATGGTGGCGAACATGTCGAAGCCCTCGCGCTGGTACTCCACCACCGGGTCCCGCTGCGCGTACGCCCGGAGGTTGATGCCCTCCTGGAGGTAGTCCATCTCGTAGAGGTGCTCACGCCACTTGCGGTCGATCACCTGGAGCAGCACCATCCGCTCGAGCTGGCGCACCCCCTCGGTGCCGAGCTGCTCCTCGCGCCTGTCGTACGCGGCGTGCGCGTCCTCCTTGAGGCGGGCGACCAGGAAGTCGGCGTCCATGCCGGCCCGGGAACCGCCGGCCTCCTCCTCCAGCTCCTCGATCGTCACGCCGACCGGGTAGAGCTGCTTGAGGCTGGACCAGAGCTGCTCGAGGTCCCAGTCCTCGCCGTAGCCCTCCGAGGTGGCACCCCGCACGTACGCCTCGACGGTGTCGTCGATCATGTTGCGCACCTGGTCGGAGAGGTCCTCACCGTTGAGCACCCGGAGCCGCTCGGCGTAGACGACCTGCCGCTGCTTGTTGAGCACCTCGTCGTACTTGAGCACGTTCTTACGGATCTCGGCGTTCTGACCCTCGATCTGGGCCTGGGCGCTCTTGATCTGCCGGGTGACCATCTTCGACTCGATGGGCACGTCCTCCGGGATGTTGAAGCGCTCCATCACCGCCTCGACCGCGCCGGCCCGGAAGCGCCGCATCAGCTCGTCCTGCAGGGACAGGTAGAAGCGGGACTCGCCCGGGTCACCCTGCCGGCCGGCGCGACCGCGCAGCTGGTTGTCGATCCGCCGGGACTCGTGCCGCTCGGTGCCCAGCACGTACAGGCCACCGGCGGCGGCGACCTCCTCAGCCTCGGCGTCGCAGGCCTGCTTCCAGGTGGGCAGGACCTCCTCCATCGCCTTGGCGTACTCCTCCTCGTTCTCCAGCGGGTCGAGGCCACGCTGGCGCAGCTCGTTCGCGGCGAGGAACTCGGGGTTGCCGCCGAGCAGGATGTCCGTACCACGGCCGGCCATGTTGGTGGCCACCGTGACGGCGCCCTTGCGCCCGGCCTGGGCGACGATCTCGGCTTCCCGGGCGTGGAACTTGGCGTTCAGCACGTTGTGCGGGATGCCCCGCCGACGCAGCAACTGGGAGAGGATCTCCGAGTTTTCCACCGAGACGGTGCCGACAAGCACCGGCTGGCCCATCTGGTGCCGCTCGGCGATGTCCTCGATCACCGCGTTGAACTTGGCCTTCTCGGTCTTGTAGATGACGTCCGGCCGGTCCTCGCGGACCATCGGGCGGTGGGTCGGGATGCTCACGACGCCGACCTTGTAGACCTTGTTGAACTCGCTCGCCTCGGTCTGCGCCGTACCGGTCATCCCGGACAGCTTGTTGTAGAGGCGGAAGTAGTTCTGGAGGGTGATGGTGGCCAGGGTCTGGTTCTCCTGCTTGATCTCCACCCCCTCCTTGGCCTCGATCGCCTGGTGCATGCCCTCGTTGTAGCGGCGGCCGTGCAGGATGCGACCGGTGAACTCGTCGACGATCAGGACCTCACCGTCGCTGACGATGTAGTCCTTGTCGCGCTTGTACAGCTCCTTGGCCTTGATGGCGTTGTTGAGGTAGCCGACCAGCGGAGTGTTCACCGACTCGTACAGGTTGTCGATGCCGAGCCGGTCCTCGACCTTGGCCACGCCGCGCTCGGTCACCGCGATGGTGCGCTTGGAGTGGTCGACCTCGTAGTCGCCCTCGCCGTCGGTGCCGGGCTGGAGCCGGGCCACCACGCCCGCGAACTCGCCGTACCAGCGGGCCGAGTGCTCGGCCGGACCGGAGATGATCAGCGGGGTGCGTGCCTCGTCGATGAGGATCGAGTCGACCTCGTCGACGACGGCGAAGTTGTGACCGCGCTGGACCAGCTCGTCCTTCGACCAGGCCATGTTGTCGCGCAGGTAGTCGAAGCCGAACTCGTTGTTGGTGCCGTACGTGATGTCGCACTCGTAGGCGGCCTTGTGCTCGCTGGCCGGCCGGTTGGGCAGCACCACGCCGACGGTCAGCCCGAGGAACTCGTGCACGCGACCCATCCAGGCCGCGTCGCGCTGGGCGAGGTAGTCGTTGACGGTGACCACGTGCACGCCGTCGCCGGAGAGCGCGTTGAGGTAGACGGCCATGACCGAGGTCAGCGTCTTGCCCTCACCGGTCTTCATCTCGGCGATGTTGCCGAAGTGCAGAGCCGCGCCGCCCATCACCTGGACGTCGTACGGCCGCTGGCCGAGCACCCGGGCGGCCGCCTCGCGGGCCACCGCGAACGCCTCCGGCAGCAGGTCGTCGAGGGTTTCACCGTCGGCGAGCCGCTCCCGGAACTGCTCGGTCATGCCGCGCAGCTCCTCGTCGGTGAGGTTGACGTAGTCGTCCTCGATCGAGCTGACAGCATTGGCGATGGCCTTGAGCCGCCGCACCATGCGGCCCTCGCCCGCGTTAAGGACCTTTTCCAGAATCGACACGGATCAACGCTCCCCTAGACAGTCTCGAACCATCGTAGGCGCTCCATCGGCGCGATGGTCACTGGTGGCGGTGCTCCGTCCCGCCGAACCCGACATAACTCGCGTCCGGGTCGTGCGCCGGACGTTATCCGGTTACGCCGTCGGCGAACGTTCCGGCACTATGCACGAGTGGAGCCCGTGGAGATCATCGAGGACGGCGTACTGCTGCGACCCTGGCGAAACGCCGACGCCGACGACGTGCACCGCGCCTGCCAGGATCCGGACATTCAGCGCTGGACCACCGTACCGCGCCCGTACCTTCCGGAACACGCGCACGGCTTCGTCACCGAGCTGAGCGGACGTGCCTGGGCGGAGGGCACCGGTGCTCCGTTCGCGGTCTGCGACCCCGGGTCCGGCGAGCTGCTCGGCTCGTGCGGCCTGGTCTCCATCGACGGCGGCGGCACCGGCGAGATCGGCTACTGGACGGCCCCGTGGGCGCGCGGCCGGGGCGTGTCCGTCCGGGCGACCCGGGCGGTGGCCCGCTGGGCCCTCGGAACGCTCGGGCTGCGCCGGCTGCTCTGGCAGGCGGAGGTGGGCGACCACGCCTCCCGCCTGGTCGCGCTCCGGGCCGGTTTCCGGATCGACGGCCGACTGCGGCTCGGCCGAGCGGCGCCGGACGGCCTCCAGGACGGCTGGGTCGGCTCGCTGCTGCCCGGCGAGGTGCCCGAGCCGGGGGCGACCGGGCCGGCCGGGCCGGGCACTCTGGCCGCTCGGCGGGCCGCCGTCTTCGGCCGCCCGCAGCCCCCGCTGTTCGCCAGCGCCGACGCCGGTGAGCTGCGGCTCCGCCCGATGGAGGAGCAGGACCTGGACGCCGTGGTGCGGACCTGCCGGGATCCTGAGACCATCCGCTGGACCACGGTGCCGGACCCGTACGACCACGCCGACGCGCGGTGGTACCAGGAACACTGCCGGGAGCTGTGGGCCCGGGGCGACGCGGCGTGCTTCGCCATCGCCGACCCGGACGACAGGTACGCCGGCTCGATCGACCTTCGGCTCTCCCCGGTCGACCCGTTGCTTGCCGACGTGGGGTTCATGACGGCGCCCGACGCCCGTGGCCGCGGCTTCATGCCTGCCGCGCTGCTCGCACTGAGCGCCTGGGGGTTCACCGCGCTGGGTCTGGCGCGTATCGAGTGGAAGGCGCACGTGGGCAACAACGCCTCCCGACGGGTGGCGGAGAAGGCGGGCTTCTCGTTCGAGGGGATCGCCAGGGGTGGCATACCGCACCGGGGCGGGCGGGCCGACGTGTGGATCGCCGCGCTGCTCGCGGAGGACCTGGCGTGACGCCGCCGCAGGTGGTCGAGGCGTACGGGGTGCGGCTGCGGCTGTTCCGCACCGAGGACACCGCCGACGTGGTCGACGGCTGCGCCGATCCGGTCAGCCAGCGGTTCGTGCCGAACCTGCCGTCCCCGTACACAGAGGTCGACGCCCGCTGGTGGATCGACGTCGGCGCCCCGGCGGCCTGGACCGGCGGTGGCGCCGCGTACGCCGTCGCCGACCCGGCCACCGACCGGCTGCTCGGCGCGGTGGGTCTCAGCAACCCGGTGCCCGAACGGGGTCAGGCCGAGATCGGCTACTGGGTGCGGCCCGAGGCGCGCGGACGCGGGGTGGCCACCGCGGCGACCCGCGCGCTGAGCGACCACGCGTTCGCCACCGGAACCGCCCGACTGGAACTGCTCACCGAGGCGGCAAACGGCCCGAGCCAGCGGGTCGCGCTGGCCGCCGGCTTCCGTCACGAGGGGTCGCGCCGGTCGGCCGGGTCCGGCCGCGACGGGGGCCGGCACGACCTGCTGGCCTGGGTACGTCTCGCCGACGACCCACCGGGCCCGACCGCCCGGCTATTGCCCGACCTGCCCGGCGGGGTGCTCACCGACCAGGTGGTGACGCTGCGACGGCTGGCGCCCGACGATGCGGAGCTGATGTACCGGCTGCACAGTCGGCAGGAGGTCGTCGCGAACCAGGCGCCGCCGCTGCCACCGACGTGGGAGGCGATCGAGCGGCGCTGCCTGCTCGCCGAGAGCGGGTGGCTGGCCGGCGACATCGCCCGGCTGCTGATCGTCGACTCGGCCACCGGCGAGCCGGCGGGCAGCTGCGGGTTGTCGTTCACGGACGCGGCCAGCGGCGAGGCCTCGGTCGGTTACGCGCTGCTGCCCGACTGGCGGGGCCGGGGGTACGCGACAAGGGCTGTCCGGCTGCTCGCGGCGTGGGCCTTCGGCTCGGCCGGTGTCGCTCGGCTTGTCGCGGGCACGGTGCCGGACAACATCGCCTCGCACCGGGTCCTGGAGCGGGCCGGTTTCCACAGGGAGGGCCTCCAGCGCGGCCGCCTGCCGGGCCTGGACGGCAGGCGTCTGGACGACCTGACGTTCGCACTGCTCCCCGCCGACCTGCGCTGAGAGCGATCACGGGGTTGCGGTGGGCTGCCCCACCACAACCCCGTGATCGATCGGCTCGGCCGCCGGTCAGGTGGCGAGGGAGATGATCCCGTAGTCGTAGGCGTGACGCCGGTAGACGACGCTGGGACGGCCCGTCTCCTTGTCCTGGAACAGGTAGAAGTCGTGGCCGACCAGTTCCATCTCGAACAACGCGTCGTCGATGGTCATCGGCTCCGCCGGGTGCACCTTCTCCCGGGCGATGTGCCACGGCTGCTGGTCGTCGTCCTCCTCCTCGACCCGCTCGGCGACGGCCGTGCCGGCGCGTGCGCCGTCACCCGGCGCGCTGAGCGGAGGGGCCACCAGATCCGCGACAGGGAGGCCTGCGGTGGCGGCGGCGACGGAGATCGGAGCGTGCCGACCCCTGTGTACGCGGCGACGGTCGGCCGCGCGGCGCAGTCGGGTGTCGAGCTTCGCGATGGCGGCGTCGAGCGCGCTGTAGAAGTCGTTCGTGCACGCCTCGGCCCGAATCACCGGGCCCCGGGAAATGCAGGTGATCTCCACCCGCTGGCAGTGGTCGGCCTGGCGCGGATTGCGCTCGTGAAACAGCTCGACATCGACACGAATAAGTTTGTGGTCGTAGCGTTCGATCTTTGCGAGTTTCTCGGCTACGTGCACCCGGTAATGGTCCGGCACTTCGACGTTGCGGCCCTTGACCACGATGTCCACGTGACCTCCCTTGTTCGGACGTCTTCGATCCGGTAACCCGGTCGCGCGCCGTGGGAGACCCGCTGGCGTCGACCGGACAGTGCGGCTACGCCTCCTCTCACCGCCGGGGGCGGGTGGAATGGACCTCCTACCCCCGACAGGAAAACGCTAACGCCTGTTTGCCCGGCAGTCACCCCATGTTGCCGAGACCGCCCGAGATTTTTCGCAGCTCATACACCAACGGGTGAAACGGAAACACGATCGGTTACGAACGGAGTCTTTTCTCGGTCGCCGCGAGCACCGCCGCGACACCCGGTGCCGACCCGGTAGCACCCAGCACGCGGGCCGCCGCGGCCAACGTGACCCCGGTCGTCACGATGTCGTCGAGGAGCACCACGACCGGCGCGACACCCGCCGCACCGGCACCTGTCGGCGCGGCCGAGCGCTGCCGGAACGCCTCCTGCGCCGCCGCGGCCCGGGCCGCGCTGTCAAGCGTCACCGAGTCGGGTCGGGGCAGCGCACGCAGCGGCCGGTGCACACGGACCGCCCAGCCGCTCCGACGAAGACGTGCCGCGCAGTGCCGCGCCAACCGGTCCAGGTGATCGCCGTACCGGGCCCGGGCCGCCGCCGCCGTGTCCGGCACCGGAACCAGCGCCACCGGTCGTCTCCCGTCGCCGACGGCCGTCGCGACGACCTCCGCCAGCAGACCGCCGAGTGGACGGGCCAACCCGTGCCGCCCATGGTCCTTGTACGCCAGCAGGGCCTCCCGCAGCGGGCCGGCGTACGGACCGAGGGCGACACACGGTGGGAGACCGGCCGGGGCGGGGGTGGGACGTACCGGCCCGGGACGCAGCGCGTCGAGGGCCGTCACGCAGGAGGGGCAGACCCCGTGCCGCAGGCCGGACCGGCGTTCCCGACAGCCCGCGCAGTCGGCGGGCAGCACCAGGTCGGTGAGGTCCGCCCAGAGCCCGCGCATGGTGTCAGTAGAGGAAGAACGGGGCTGACGGGTTGCTCGGACGGCCGCCGGCCGGCGGTGGGGCGATGTCGCGTACCCGGTCGGGCTCGATCCGCTCCAACGGGCTGCTGCGGTACGCCACCCCGTTCGCCTCGTACATGTACGCCCCGCTGGGCAGGGGCACGGTGCGGTTCGTCGGGTACGCCGTCAGGTGGTTGACCTTGGCGCCGACGTCGGTACGGAGCGGCGTCTCCACGGCACCGTCGACGCTGATCTCGTAGATCGCCGGCTGGCCGGCCGACCCGGCCACGACGAGCTGGTCCTCCCGACCCCAGTCCACTGTCGTGAGGCCGGTCAGCGAGGTCACCAGCTGCCGGGGCGGGCCGATGGACACCCCGCCGCCGTCGAGGTTGACAGCCGCCACGTAGAGCTGACCGCCGGCGACGAGTGCGACCCGCTGGCCGTCCAGCGCGGCGGCCACCGCGCTCACCGGCGCGGGCAGGTTGAGCGGCACCTGATACATCCGGGCACCCTCGTCGAAACGGTAGAGCTGCCCGTCGGCCACCACCAGGCCCCGGCCGGGCCGGGAGTCGGCCATCCGCAGCCAGACCGGTCGGCTGATCGAGGCGTACTCGGAGGTGCCGCGGTTGAGCGTGGTGATCGGGGCGGGCCCACTGCCCACGGCGAGGCGCTGGCGACTCTTGCCGCTGCTCACCACCATCGCGGCGAGCACCCGGTTGTCGGCCCGGGCCAGGCCGGCGGAGACGATGTTGCGGTTGATGTCGGGCGCCAGCGGCACCGCCCCGCTGAGCTCGCCGACGAAGTCGAGCGGGCGGATCCCGCCCTCGTACACGCAGAACCGCTGCGGGCTCTCGGTGATCGGGTAGAGCCGTTCGGTCGCGCGGCGCGTGTTCAGGTCCAGCACCGGCTGCGAGTTGTTGCGGATCTTCAGCTCCAACTGGCCCCCGAGGTCGCCCAGCGACCAGGCGAGCTGCGTGAGCAGCTGGTCGATGCCGTTCTGGTCGTCGCCGGACATGTCCAGGTTGACCTCCCACCTGTCGTTCGCGCCGGTGGCGTTGTTGATCAGCTCGGTGCGGTCGGGCAGCCCCACGACACCGGGGCGCAGCCAGTCGGACGGACCGGCCACCAACCACTTGACGACCTCGTTGACCCGCCGCTCCTGCGGCACCGCCACCGGCAGGTAACGCTGGTCGGGCACCAGGCGGGTGCGGTCAGAACTCCAGAAGTAGATCGACTCGCCCTGGTAGTACTGCTGGAGGGCCACGTCGCTGAGCAGCAGCACGTTCGGGGGGTCGACCACGTACAGGCCGGCGCGTTCGTCGTTGGCGGCGCCGTCCAACGTGCCGCTGCGCAATCTGAACTCGTACTCCGTCTCGGTCGCCACCGGCGGGGCCAGCGTGCCGTTGGCCCGCAGCACACCGATCTGCTGCACGCTGATCTTCACGGTGGTGGTCGAGTCGCTGTTGAGGGTGTAGACGGCCTCGCGCAACCGGACCACCGTCATGGCGACCTCGCTGCCCTTCTTGTCCTGGAGACGGGCCCGGTCCTCCGGCGCGATGAACGCCTTGACCCGCTCGTAGGCCCGATCCGGTTCACCGGCGGCCGCGGACAGAAAGTTGCGGACGAAGGCCTCGTTGGAGCTGCCGCTCGCCGTACGCGACGGCGGCTCGCTCGGCCGGCCGTTCCCCGAACCGGCCCCCGTCGCCGCGCCGCCCCTACCGTCCACCCGCACGTCCGACGAGGCCGGGATGCCGCAGGCGCCGCCCAGCAGAAGCACCACACCTAGTGCCCCGAGCACGACCGGCCGCCTCATGAGCCCACCTCCGCCCGCTGCCCGTCCCCGGTCGGCGCCGGGCCGATCGCCAACGCCCCACCGGTGCCGGGCCCGATGGCCAGCGGACCACCGTCGCGGGGGCCGCCGAACGGCAGGGCGGCGTCGGCCGGCACCAGCCGCAGCGGCGAGGTGGTCAGTCGGTCACCGGCCCGGGCCGGCAGGGTGAGGCGGAACTGGGCGCCCTGCCCCGGCGCGCCCCACGCCTCCAGCCAACCGCCGTGCAGTCGGGCGTCCTCCAGGCTGATCGACAGGCCCAGACCGGTGCCACCGGTCTGCCGTGCCCGGGACGGATCAGCCCGCCAGAACCTGTTGAACACCAGCTTCTCCTCGCCGGCCTTGAGCCCGACCCCGTGGTCCCGCACGGTGATCGCCACGGCGGTCTCGTCGATGCCGAGGGTGATCAGCACCGGGCGGGCCTCGCCGTGCTCGACGGCGTTGCCGACCAGGTTGCGCAGCACGCGCTCGACCCGGCGCGGGTCGACCTCGGCGATCACCGGGGTGCCCGGCAGGTCGAGTTCGATGGGTACGCCCACCCGCTCGGCCAGGCCGGCCAGCCGCTCGACCACCCGGTGCACCACGGGCACCAGGTCGGTCGGCTCGGCGTCCAGCATGGCGAACCCGGCGTCGAACCTGCTGATCTCCAGCAGGTCGGTGAGCAGCTCCTCGAAGCGGTCCAGTTCGGCCTGGAGCAGCTCGGCGCTGCGGGCCACCGCCGGATCGAACTCGTCGCGCTCGGCGAAGATCAGGTCGGCGGCCATCCGGACCGTGGTCAACGGGGTACGCAGCTCGTGCGAGACGTCCGAGGTGAAGCGGCGCTGCAACCGGGACATCTCCTCCAGGCGCAGGATCTGCCGTTGCAGGTTGGTGGCCATCTGGTTGAACGAGGCGGCGAGCAGGGCGAGGTCGTCCTCGCCGTTGACCACCATCCGCTGGTCCAGAAGGCCGGCGGAGAGCCGCTGGGCGGTACGCGCGGCCACCCGGACCGGGTTGACCACCAGGCGGGTGACCAGGGCAGCGAGCAGCCCGAGCAGGATCACCAGCGCCACTCCGGTGGCCACCACCGTGGCTCGGGCGTCGGCGGCGGTGGAGTCCTGCCGGGTCAGCGGCACCAGGTAGTACAGCTCGATCTGGCCGAAGCGGGTGGGCACCGGAGAGCCGTACACCAGGTATTTGGTGCTCTGCCCGGTGAGCCGGCCGGTACGGATCTGGCTGGCCACCTTGCCCTCGGCGACCGCGGCCCGCAGCTCCGGGCTGATCAGTGGCTGGACGTTCACCGACGGCGCGGCGCGGGTCTGGATGTCGTTGGGGTAGTCGTCGGCGGTGATCGCCACCACCACGCCACTGGTCTGCTGGGGGTCACCGCCGGCCAGGTAGTTGACCGTGCCGTCGATGGTCTCCTGGAGTTGCGCCTCCTGCGGCTGGCCGTACAGGGAGACCTGCTTGGCCGCGTAGCTGGCGCCGCTGTTCACCCGCAGCCGCACGTCGGTGCGGGCGTTGTCCAGCAGGATCGTGGTGATCTTGTCGGCGATCAGGAACGCGAAGCCGCCGACCAGCAGGCTGGAGGCGACAAGCGTGATGGTCACCACCCGCACCTGGAGCGAGCGGCGCCAGGTCTGGTGCACCCGGGCCAGCACCCGCGCGGCGCGGCCACTCACCGCACGCCAGAGCTCCCCACCGGCGATACGCCGGCGGGCAGCCGCTGTCGGGGGGTGTGGGGGCGGTGAGGTCAACACAGTGTGACCAGGCTATCCGGTCCCCGCCTTGTAGCCCACGCCCCGCACGGTGAGGATGATTTCCGGCCGCTCCGGGTCCGGCTCGATCTTGGCCCGGAGCCGCTGGACGTGCACGTTCACCAGCCGGGTGTCGGCCGCGTGCCGGTAGCCCCACACCTGCTCCAGCAGCACCTCGCGGGTGAAGACCTGACGCGGCTTACGGGCGAGCGCGACCAACAGGTCGAACTCCAGCGGAGTCAGCTTCACCTCCTCGTCGTTGCGGCTGACCGTGTGCGCCGGCACGTCGATGGTGATCTGGTTGCCGGGCGGCCCGATGGTCAACATCTCCGGCGCCACGTCCTCGCCCCGGCGCAGTCGGGCCCGCATCCGGGCGACCAGCTCCTTGGGCTTGAACGGCTTGACCACGTAGTCGTCGGCACCGGACTCCAGGCCGAGCACGACGTCCACGGTGTCGCTCTTGGCCGTCAGCATGACGATCGGCACGCCGGACTCGGCCCGGATGGACCTGGCCACGTCGATACCGCTCATCCCGGGCAACATCAGGTCGAGCAGCACGATATCGGGCCGGCTGTCGCGGAAGGCGGCCAGCGCCCGCTCACCATCTGCCACGAACGAGGGCAGGAAGCCCTCACTACGCAGCACGATGCCGAGCATCTCGGCGAGTGCGGGGTCGTCGTCGACCACCAGTACCCGGGCTCTCATGGGATTAATATTGCATCCCCGTTCAGTTCGGTGGGACCGGCGTCGGGTGGATCCCGCCCGGCTGCAACCATGATCCCCCGTCGGCGCCGCCCAGCGCCACCGGAGCCTCGGGCCGGTCGCGCTGTCGTGATCCGGACGGCTGTCAGCCGAAGAGCGCACGCCCCCAGTGGTCCCCGCCGTCACGGACGCCGGGCGGGCAGGCGAACAGCGCGCTGGAGACGTGCCGCAGGTACTCGTTCATCACGTCGTGGCGGGCCAGTTGGGTCTGGATCGGCACGAACTGACGGCGCGGATCACGCTGGTAGGCGATGAAGAACAGGCCCGCGTCGAGCCGACCGAGGCCGTCCGAGCCGTCCACGAAGTTGTAGCCCCGGCGCAGCAGCTGGGCACCGTTGTTGCGGCTCGGATGGGCCAGCGTGACGTGGGCGTGCTCGGCGATCACCGGCTTGCCGTCGTCACCGTGCGCCGCGAAGTCCGGTTCGTCGAACTCGTCGGTCCGGCCCAGCGGCGCGCCACTGCCCTTGGCCCGGCCGACGATCTCCTCCTGCTCGGCCAGCGACGTCCGGTCCCAGGTCTCCACCAGCATCCGGATCTTGCGGGTGACCAGGTACGCGCCGCCGGTCATCCAGTCCGGCCCGTCGCCCGGCTGCACCCAGAGCTGGTCGCGAAGCAGGCTGGTGTCCTCGGCCTTGAGGTTTGCCGTGCCGTCCTTGAAGCCGAAGAGGTTGCGCGCGGTGGCCTGGTCCCGGGAGGTCGACGAGGTACGACCGAAGCCGAGCTGCGACCAGCGCACGCTCACCACACCCATGCCGATCCGGGCCAGGTTGCGGATGGCGTGCACCGCCACCTGCGGGTCGTTGGCGCACGCCTGGACGCAGAGGTCGCCACCGGAGATCTGCGGCTGCAACGCGTCACCTGGGAACTTCGGCAGCTCGGCGAGGGCGGCCGGACGTCTGTCGGCGATGCCGAACCGGTCCCGGCCGTCGGCGTCGCGGAACAGCGTCGGCCCGAACCCGATGGTCAGGGTGAGCTGGGACGGGGGCAGGCCGAGCGCCTCACCCGTGTCGTCGGGTGGAGCCTCCGGCATCCCGCCGACCGCGCCCAGCACCCCGGCGTCCCGGCCAGCGGTCATTCGGGCTGCGGCGGCGCTCCACTCCTCGAGCATCCCGACCAGCCGCGCCCGGTCCTTGGTGATCACGTCGAACGCGACGAAGTGCAGCCGGTCCTGCGCCGGGGTGACGATCCCGGCCTGGTGCTCACCGTGGAACGGCACCGCCCCGGCCGGGTGGTCGCTGGCGGCGGCCGGACCACGGGAGCCGCCGACGAGCGCTCCCGCGCCGACCGCCACTCCGGCGACGCCTGCCACCCCGGCACCGGCGAGCGTGATCGCCCGGCGCCGGGTCACCCTGCTTCCGCTCATCGGTTCGACTCCCCCTGACGTACTGTCACTTGGCGACGGCCGCGGCGACCTTGCTGATCGGCTCGGCGAGCGCGTTGATGCCGTCGGACAGTTCCTTGAGTTCGGCCTTGCTCAGCGCGGTGTGCAGCTTCCAGCCGTCGCCGGCCCGGTGCTTGCCGAGCAGCGCCTCGACGTTTGCGAACTCGGTGTCCAACTGCGTCACCAGCTCCGGTGAGCGCTGCTCCAGCGCCGGCCGCAGGGCCGACACGGCCGCCTTGGAGCCCTCCAGGTTGGCGGCGAAGTCCCACAGGTCGGTGTGCGAGTAGCGGTCCTCCTCGCCGGTGATCTTGCCGCTGGCCACCTCGTCGAGCAGTTCCTTCGCGCCGTTGGCGAGCTGGAGCGGGGAGAGCTTCTCGGCGTTGGCCTTGGCCACGATCTCCTTGACGTCGACGAGCAGCCGGTCGGCGATCGGGCCGTCCTTGCTGATGTCGCCGGACTGCCAGAGGTCCTTCTCGATCCGGTGGAAGCCGGTGAACTCCATCCCCTCCTCGATGACCTCCTCACGGCCGTCGATCTTGGGGTCGAGGTCGCCGAAGATCTCGGCCACCGGCTCGATCCGCTCCCAGTAGGTGCGGGCGACCGGGTACAGCGCCTTGGACTTCGCCACGTCGCCGGCCTTGACCGCGCCGACGAACTCCTCGGTCTTGTTCAGCAGCGCGGCGGTCTGGCTCTTGACGTAACGCTGGTAGTTCTCGGTGGCGCCGGCCAGGGCGGCGTCGGCGGTGAGCGGCTGCGCCGAGCCGCTGACCTTGAGCGCACCCCGGATGCCCTTGCCGCTCATCCCCGGCTTGCAGGCCGTCTCGTACGTCCCGGCCGGCAGCTCGACGCGCAGCTCGCGGCTCAGGCCGGGGGCGATGTTCTCCACCTCGCCCATCACCCGGTCGCCGGAGGCGTACACGTAGAACTCGGTCACCTTCGCGCCCGAGTTGGTGATCTTGAAGGTGGCGGTGCCGGCACCCAGATCGGTCGTACCGACGTCGCAGGCGGTGTCGCTGGCCTTGACCACGATCGGGCCGCCGGCCCCCGCCGCGTCATCCTTCGCGGAGTCGGAACACGCGGCGACACCGGTCGTGGCCAGCACACCGGCGGCGGCCAGCGCGAAAAAGCCTGTGGTACGCATCTTGGGCTGTCTCTCCTCGTGAGGTCAGGCGCGCTGCGGCGCGGTCGCCGCCTCGGCCTCGGTGCCGGTGTCGGTGTCGGTGTCGGCTACGCGCTCGGTGCCGGTGGACGCGGTGGGCGCCGGCTTACGGCGGGCCGGGCGCAGGAAGAGCGCCAGGACCGGCACCGCGTACCCGATCCAGGCGATCGTCTCCAGCACGGTGGGCGCGGGCGTCACGTTGAACATTCCGGCCAGCAGAGCGGCGTACCAGGTGCTCGGGTCGAGCGTCCCGGTGATGTCGAAGGCCAGGTCGTTCAGGCCGGGCAGGACACCTGCCTCCTGGAAGTCGTGCACGCCGTACTTGAGGATGCCGGCGGCGACCAGGATCAGCAGCGCGCCGGTCCAGGTGAAGAACTTGCTGAGGTTGATCCGCAGGGCGCTGGCGTAGAGCAGTACGCCGAGCACCACGGCCGTGAGGATGCCACCGATCAGCGCGAGCAGCGGCCCGCTGTCGCCGGCCGCGCCCTGGGCGGCCGAATAGAAGATCAGCGCGGTCTCCAGGCCCTCCCGGATCACGGCGAGGAAGGCCATGCCGGCGACCGCGAGGGACCCGACGGCCAGCGCCTCGGTGAGCTTGCCGCGCAGCTCGCCGGCGATCGTCCGGGCGGCACGCCGCATCCAGAAGATCATCCAGGTGACGAAGACCACTGCGGCGACGGAGGTGATCGCCTCGAACAACTCCCGGTCCTCGGAGCGGGCCAGCAGCGAGGTCGACGTGTACTCGATCAACCAGCCGAACAGCACCGAGAGCGCCACGGCCAGGCCGACGCCCGCCCAGACCTGGGGCAACCGGTCCCGGCGCTGCGACTTCACCAGGAAGGCCACCAGGATGCTGACCACCAGGGTCGCCTCCAGGCCCTCCCGCAGGCCGATCAGGTAGGTCGCGAACATCCCGGCTCCGTGTCCATCAGGTTGGCCTCAGCTTACTTAGGGCAGCCATACCTTCCTCCCGCTCAGGGCACTCGTCAAGTCGTTCTTGACAAGCTCACCCATCCCGGCTGTGGGAGGATCCCGCAGTGAAGGGATTCCTGCCGTGGCTGACGGTGCTCGCGGTGGTTCTGCTGCTCAGCGCGCTGCGGCTGCGGGCACTGGCCACAGTCGTGTCGCTCGGCTGGCTCGCCTGGTGTGTCTGGACCTGGTTCCGCCCCGCCCGCCGCCGGCCCTGAGGCGCAGACGACGAACCGGGCCGGCTGCGAACAGCCGACCCGGTCCCGAAAAGAACGATCAGTAGCGGTAGTGGTCCGGCTTGAACGGGCCCTCCGGCGAGACACCCAGGTACGCGGCCTGCTCCTTGGTGAGCGTGCTCAGCTTCGCGCCGAGCGCGCCCAGGTGCAGCCGGGCCACCTTCTCGTCCAGGTGCTTGGGCAGCACGTAGACGCCGATCGGGTAGTCCTCGGTCTTGGTGAACAGCTCGATCTGGGCGATCGTCTGGTTGGCGAACGAGTTGGACATCACGAAGCTCGGGTGCCCCGTGGCGTTGCCCAGGTTCAGCAGGCGGCCCTCGGAGAGCACGATGACCGCGTGCCCGTCGGCGAAGCGCCACAGGTCGACCTGCGGCTTGATGTTGACCCGCTCGACGTCGGAACGCTTGGCCAGACCGGCCATGTCGATCTCGTTGTCGAAGTGGCCGATGTTGCCGACGATGGCCTGGTGCTTCATCCGGGCCATGTGCTCGTTGGTGATGACGTCGAAGCAGCCGGTGGCGGTGATGAAGATGTCCGCCTGCTCGACAACGTCGTCCAGGGTGGCGACCTGGTAGCCGTCCATCGCGGCCTGCAACGCGCAGATCGGGTCCACCTCGGTCACCACGACCCGGGCGCCCTGGCCGCGCAGCGACTCGGCGCAGCCCTTGCCCACGTCGCCGTAGCCCATGACGACTGCCATCTTGCCGCCGATCAGCACGTCGGTGGCCCGGTTGATGCCGTCGATGAGCGAGTGCCGGCAGCCGTACTTGTTGTCGAACTTGCTCTTGGTCACCGAGTCGTTGACGTTGATGGCCGGGAAGAGCAGGGTGCCGGCGCGGTGCATCTCGTAGAGCCGGTGCACGCCCGTCGTGGTCTCCTCGGTCACGCCCTTGATGCCGGCGGCGATCCGCGTCCAGCGCTGGCCGTCCTCGGCGAGCGAGCGGTGCAGCAGGTCGAGGATGACCGCGTACTCCTCGGAGTCGGCGGACTCGACGGGCGGCACGACCCCGGCCTTCTCGAACTCGGCGCCCTTGTGCACGAGCAGGGTGGCGTCACCGCCGTCGTCGAGGATCATGTTCGGGCCCTGCCCGTCGGGCCAGGCGAGCACCTGCTCGGTGCACCACCAGTACTTCGGAAGCGTCTCGCCCTTCCAGGCGTACACCGGGACGCCTGCGGGGGCCTCGGGGGTGCCGTCCGGGCCGACGACGATCGCCGCGGCGGCGTGGTCCTGGGTGGAGAAGATGTTGCAGGACGCCCAGCGCACCTGCGCGCCGAGGGCCACCAGCGTCTCGATCAGGACTGCGGTCTGGATGGTCATGTGCAGCGAACCGGTGATCCGCGCGCCGGCGAGCGGCTGGGCGTCGGCGAACTCCCGACGGATCGCCATCAGGCCGGGCATCTCGTGCTCGGCGAGCTGGATCTCCTTGCGCCCGAACTCGGCGAGCGACAGATCCGCCACCTTGAAGTCGCCCTCGGCGAGCGTGCTCGGCCGGGCCTCGGACGGCGTACCGCTGGCGGACGCCGGGAGGGTGCTGGTCATGAAAGCTCCTGTCGAACGATGTCTGCGCCGACCCTCCACCTTACGCGCGTCGGCGACGGGCATCAGGGGGACGTGGACAGCGCACGGGGCGGTCGGTCGTGGACAGCTTCCTGTCCACTCCCGCCCGCCCCGCGCATCCCCCCGGTTTGGTTCCCCGCACGTTGTCGGACCGTCGTCGCGATAACGCTGCGTACTCATAGAGTCACACTGGGCCAGCACGACGTCAAGCCATTCCGGGAAAGTCGGACTTGTGTCGTTGCGGGAAGCGCGTCAGCGCAACCCGGACGTCGCCACGTACGCCTCACCGGCGCCACCGATCCGCAGCGGCGCACCGGCGGCATCGCCGATCGCCGCCTGACCGGACACCAACGTCACAACGCCCGCCCCGTCGTCCACCGTCACCGCACCGGACCCGCACAGCACCACCCGCGGGCCGGGCAGCGACAACGTGACCGACGGCACCGCAGCGCCGACCCGCACCCGGTGCAGGGCGAAGTCGTCCACCGGCACCGGCCACCAGTCCACCCCCGGGCCCACCGGCTGCGCCGCCCGGACCGGGTCCTCGAGCACCTCGAAACGCAGCACCCGCAGCAACTCGTCGACGTCCACCCGCTTCGGCGTCAGCCCACCACGCAACACGTTGTCGCTGGCCGCCATGATCTCCACGCCGCAACCACTCAGGTAGGCGTGCAGATTGCCGGCGGGCATCCAGATCCCCTCCCCCGGCACCAGCCGCACGTGGTGCAGCAGCAACGCGACAAGCACACCCGGATCTCCCGGGTACGCCGCCGCCAACCGCCGGGCCAGCTCCGCGTCCGGGCCGTCGGCAGGCGCGGCCACCACTGCTGACAACAACTCGTCGCGCTCACCGGCCGGCCAGGCCAGCAGCGTCCCCACCGCCGTCCGCAACCCCGGCGACCCGGCCCGCAACGCCTCCACCACGGGCGCCAGCACCGGTACGCCGAACGACGCGAGCGCCTCGGCCGACTCCACCGGCGGCCGGAACCCGCACAGCGCCTCGAACGGGGTGAGCGCCACCAGCAACTCCGGCTTGTGGTGCGGGTCGGAGTAGTTGCGTTCCGCCGCCGGACGCCCCGCCTCCGCCTCGTACCCGGCCCGGGCCTGCTCGGCGTCCGGGTGGGCCTGCAGGCTCAGCGGGGCGTCCGCGGCGAGGACCTTGAGCAGGAACGGCAGCCTGCTGCCGAACCGGTCGGACACCCGCGCACCGAGCCACTGCCCCGGCTCGTCCCGCACCAGGTCACACAGGCTGACCTGGAGCCCGGCGCGTTCCACCATGGCCGGGGCGCCCGGGTGGGCGCCCAGCCACAGCTCCGCCTCCGGACCGGCGCTGGGCACCGGCCGGCCCTGCAACAGCGCGAGAGCCGAGCGCGACCCCCAGGCGTAGTCCCGGATCGGTCCGTACAGCAGTTCCACAGGTCAGCCCCCGGGCCGCCCGGCCGCCCCGCCCTCCTGCGGCTGGGGTACGGCGGTGTCGGCGGCGGCGCCCGTGCCGGCCCTGGCGGCGGCGACACTCCAGATGTCCGGCTCCAGGTAGATCACGCGGGCGATGGGCACGGCGGCACGGATGCGCGCCTCCACGGCGTTGATGCCGCGCGCCAGGTCCTCGGCGCTCTCGCAGGCCGGTACGCCGATCTTCGCGGCGACCATCAGCTCCTCCGGGCCCAGGTAGAGCGTCTTCATGTGGATGATCCGCTCCACCTCGGGACCGTCGGTGATGGACCGCTCGATGGCGTCCAGGTCCTGCTGTTCGGCGCCCTCACCGAGCAGCAGGCTCTTCGTCTCGATCGCCAGCACGATGGCGATCACCACGAGCAGGACACCGATCATCGCGGTGCCCGCGGCGTCCCACTTGCCGTTCCCGGTGATCAGCGTCATGGTGACGCCGAACAGCGCGAAGACCAGACCGACAAGCGCGCCGAAGTCCTCGAGCAGAACGACAGGCAGCTCCGGCGCCTTGGCACGCCTGATGAACCGCACCCAGGACTGGTTGCCCCGGATGTGGTTGGACTCCTTGATGGCGGTCCGGAACGAGAACGACTCCATCAGGATCGCCGCCACCAGCACCGTGATCGGCACCCACTGCCACTCGCTGATGCCGTGCGGATCCGACCACTTGTGGTACGCCTCGTACAGGGCGAACAGGCCACCCAGGCTGAACAGCACGATCGACACGATGAACGCGT
This sequence comes from Micromonospora sp. NPDC047521, assembly GCF_055587305.1. NCBI lineage: Bacteria > Bacillati > Actinomycetota > Actinomycetes > Micromonosporales > Micromonosporaceae > Micromonospora > Micromonospora sp. NPDC047521. The sequence goes on from NZ_JBVJGN010000001.1 coordinate 440,880, forward strand.
AGATGTAGCGCTCCCGGCCGTACCCGAAGGGGTGCTCCGGGGTGGCCGCCCGCTTCGCCCGCTTGCCGCCGAGCAGCAACAGGCCCTGGTTGCCCGAGTCGGCGACCGAGTGGATCGACTCGGCAAGCATCGACGACGACCCGGTCAGCAGGAACGCGACGAACTTGGTGACGGCGATGCCGACGTTGGCCAGCAGGGCGGCGACGATCGCCTTCGTTCCACCGTTGGCGCTCACGCCGCCGCTCCGCTTCGCCGAACGAAGCCAACCGGTCCGCGCATGACGCGCCGCCCCCTACGTCCGTTCACTGGTTCGACAGCTCCTTCATCTCGGTGATGGCCGGTACGGCCATCGGGTCCAGTCCATGTGCCAGAGCAAGGTAGATCGACGCGAAATCCGGCACCGCGATCAGCGAGGCCAGCCGTTCCAGCGCGGAGCCGCCCTCGGCAATCACCACGTCACACCGCACCCCGCGCCGCTCGGCGAGGGTCTGCACCGCGTCCGCGCGGCGCTCCTCCACCGCCAGTGGCTCGTCGGTGTCGTCCTCGGCGTTGAGCCCGCCGTCGCGCAGCAGTACCAGCCGCAGACGGGTCCCCTCGCCGTCGTCCTCCGCCGGGTCGGCGAAGATGTCCCGCTCGCCCTCGGCCAGACCTCCGAAGACGCCGTCGAGCAGGCCGACGCGACCCCTACCGGCCTCGCCGAGCGCCCCGGTGACCACCGGGTAGCGGGCGTTGGCCGACAGTGTGTCACCGAACCGGCGGGCCGCCACCGTCGCCAGCGGGGACGAGCCCCAGACGATCGGGATCGAGCCGGCCAGGCCCAGCGCCAGCGACTTCGCCGGGTTGACGAACGATTCCGCGGCGGACCGGCAGCGGTCCGCGTCCGCGTCGAGTCGGGCCGCGGTCTCCGCCAGGTCGGCCTCGTTGACCTTCACCAGCCCGAGCGAACGGGCGGCGAGCAGCACCGGGACGGTGAGCGCCCAGAGGCTGGCCCGCGCCGGCGCGCGTCGGGGCACCGGGATGAACGGCGCCCGGGCCTGCTCGGCGATCGACTGCAACTGCGAATCCGGTGCACCCACCGCGACGAGCCGAGCACCACGCCTGTGGGCCGCCTCGGCGGCGCCCAGCGCCTCCGGGCTCCGGCCGGACGCGCTCACCGCGATCACCACGTCGGCCGCGCCCACCCAGCCGGGTACGCCCGCGCTGCGGTGCCCGATGATCGGGACCGGGCAGCGCGGCCCGGCGACGGTGGCCAGCACGTCACCGGTACGCCCGGCGGTGCCGATGCCCGCGATCACCACGGCCCGGGGCCGCCCGTCGTCGGCGAGCACCGCCAGATTCGCCTCGGCGGCCAGCGCCGCGCTCTCCCGCACCTGCGCGCCCGCCGAGGCGGTGTGCCGGAGCATGTCACCCGGATCGTGCTCGGCCAGCGCCGCCGGGTTGTCGAGCAGGGCCTCGTCGGCGTCGCGCCGACCACTGACCCCGGCCGTACCGTCGATCATGATGCCTGCCCGGGGCCACCGCGCGCCTCGTCGAGCAGCAGCACCGGCACGTCGTCACGGACCTCGAAGATCCGGCCGCACTGCGTGCAGGTCAACGTCTGCGCCTCGGCATCGTAGGTGAGCGGGGCGTGGTGCGTGTCCGGACAGGCGAGAATCTCGAGCAACTGCGGATCCAGGGCCATGGCACGGCTCCTTCCACGTGTGCGGCTTCACCGGCGGCGGTGCCGACCGGCGCAGGCGATCTTATCGGCGAACGCGGTTGAGCACGTCGTCCCGGAGCGAGACCATCCGATCCCGGGTGGGCGCCTCGACGTTGAGCCGCAGCAACGGCTCGGTGTTGGAGGCGCGCAGGTTGAACCACGCGCCGTCGGGGAAACGCAGCGTGAGCCCGTCCATCTCGTCGACCTCCGCCTCGGGGTACGCGGCCCGCACCTCGGCGACCGCGCCCGCCTGGTCGGCCACCGTCGAGTTGATCTCGCCGGAGGCGACGTAGCGCTCGTACTCCCCGGCCAGCACGGACAGCGGCAGCGACTGCTCACCCAGCGCGGCCAGGGTGTGCATCGCGGCGAGCATCCCGGTGTCGGCGAACCAGAAGTCCCGGAAGTAGTAGTGCGCCGAGTGCTCGCCACCGAAGACGGCGTTGGTGCGCGCCATCTCGGCCTTGATGAAGGAGTGACCGACACGGGCGACGACAGGCTCGCCGCCGTGCTCACGGATGATCTCCGGGACGGCGCTGGAGGTGATGAGGCCGTGGATCACCGTGGAGCCCGGGTGCTTCGCCAACTCGCGGGCGGCGACCAGAGCGGTGATCGCCGACGGCGAGACCGGCTCGCCGCGCTCGTCCACCACGAAGCACCTGTCGGCGTCACCGTCGAAGGCCAGCCCGATCTCGGCGCCGTGCTCGACCACCGCGCGCTGGAGGTCGACCAGGTTCGCCGGATCCAACGGGTTGGCCTCGTGGTTGGGGAAGCTGCCGTCCAACTCGAAGTACAGCGGCACGATCTCCAACGGCAGGGCCGACAGGGCCGCGTCGCCGAGCACTGTCGGAACCGTGAAGCCGCCCATCCCGTTGCCCGCGTCGACCACCACCTTCAAGGGCCGGATGCCGGACAGGTCGACAAGCTTGCGCAGGTACGCGGCGTAGTCGGGAAGCAGGTCACGGCGTTCGACAGGTCGGGTCGGCTCGCCGCCCGGACGGGCCGCGCCCGAATCCAGGAGGGCCTGTGCGCGATCGCGGATCTCGGCGAGCCCGCTGTCCTGACCGATGGGCCGGGCACCGGAGCGGCACATCTTGATGCCGTTGTACTGCGCGGGGTTGTGGCTGGCCGTGAACATGGCGCCGGGCAGGTCGAGCGAACCGGACGCGAAGTAGAGCAGATCGGTGGAGGCGAGCCCGATCTCGATCACCGAGCGGCCCTCAGCGCGGACGCCTGCCGCGAACGCCTCCGCCAACCCTGGCGAACTGGCCCGCATGTCGTACCCGACGACGACCGCGTCGCCCGGCTCGTCGGTGGTGTTGAGAAGCTGGGTGAACGCGGCTCCAAGCGCCTCGGCGACCCGCTCGTCCCACTGGTCCGGCACCGTCCCTCGGACGTCGTACGCCTTCACGATCTGGGACAGATCAGACACTGGTTCCGCTCCTTGGCCGCAGTTTCCACCGAACCTGAGCGTATCGGAGGGTAGGGGTCCGGCCCCGCTCAGCCGGGGAGCCGGGGCATGATCGCCGTGCGCTCGCCACCGTCGGGCGGATCCTCGGGCGGCGGTGGGGTGCCCGGAGCGCCCGGCATCGGCTGCGTCGCCTCGGGTGCCGGCGCGTTCTCCACCGGTCGGGCCCCGTACACACCACCGGGGGCGGGCCGGGGAGCGGGCACCGTGCCGTAGCCGCCGGACGGCTGCTGGCCGTACACCGAGCCCGGGTTGGCGGGCGCGGTCGGTGACCCACCGCCGGAGCGGTAGGTGGTGCCGCCGGGGTTGCCCGGCAGGGGCACCGGCGGCGGGTCGGCAGGTGACCGGTCCTGCCGCGAGCGGCGGACCAGCAGCACGATGAGCAGTAGTCCGACGGCGACCATCGCGATACCGAAGAACATGACAGGTGAACCGCCACCGGACTCGGCGGCGACAGGCGTCGTGGACGGCGCGGCGGCCGTCGGCGCGAGCGCGGCCGGGTTCACCACCTCGCTGGCGGTCGCGACCTCGGTCGGGCTCGGAGTCGGGGTGGGCTTCTTCGACGGCGTCGGGGTGACCCGGGCGCCGTTCAGCCGCGCCGTGTCGGTGGCCCGACCCAGCTCCTGGCCGGCCGCGCTGACCCCCACGCCGGTCACCACGAGCCGCCCGCCAGGCGTGCCCTCGGCGAACGCCACCCGGTACCGCACCGTGATGCCCTTGCCCTTGCACAGGGTCGGCTTCGCCGGCGACGTCTGCCCGGTCACCGCGCTGCCGTCACCCCCGGACACCGCCACCGGGAACCAACGCCCGCCGGCGTTCACCTGCACCGTCACCTGATCCGGCTGGAGACCCTCCAGGCTCAGGCCCAGGGCGGTACGCAGCAGCACGCACCCGTCGGAGCGCTTGCGCACCGCGACGTTCACCCCCTGCGCCGAGCCACCGGCGGAGAAACTGCTGGCGGCGCCAACCCGGACCGAGTCGTCGTCGGCCGACGCCGGCGACGCACCGAGCAGCACCAGGCCGCCCAGGACACCGCAGACCGTCGCGAGCCGCGCCGCGCGCCGACGCACCGTCATGATCACCTCACCGTTTCACCCCGGGTGGGGTACGTGGGCCAGGCTACTACCGGCCCACCCCCACCCCTGGTCATAGAGCGGCCCGCATGTGTGCGGCGTTACGGTTTACGCCCCCGGTCAGCCAGCCTGCTCCTCCACCCTGGCGAGCGCGTCACGGCAGAGCCGGTCGGCCGTCCGGGTGGTCTCCGGCAGCCGGTAGCGCGGGGCCAGCGCGAGCACCCGGGCGGTGGCGTTGTCCAGGCTCATCCGGTGTCCCACGCTGACGAAGACCGGCTTCACGCCGTCCTGCGTCCGCAGCACCCGACCGACGACCTCACCCGCGTCCCGCAACGGCGACCAGGCACCACGCCGCACCGGCGGCGGATCCCACTCGCCGACGAGCGGCGTCTTCCCCACCCCGATCGCCGGCAGCCCGGTCACCACCCCGAGATGGCACGCGAGCCCGAACCGGCGCGGATGAGCCAACCCGTGCCCGTCACAGACCAGCAGGTCCGGTCGGGTGGTCAGCCGGTCCAGCGCGGCGAGCAGAGCCGGCAACTCCCGGAACGCGAACAGCCCCGGCACGTAACCGAACGCCGGCCGGCCCACACTGACCGCGGAATCCACCACGGCCAACGTCCGGGCGTCCAACACGGTCACGGCCGCCGCGAGCAGGTCACCGCTCTGCGCGTACGCCACGTCCAGGCCGGCCACCGTCGCGGGCGCGGTAGGCCCCGGCCCGACCAGGTCGACGAGCGGCCGCAAAGCCTCCTGTACGCCCATCGCCTCCGCGACACTCTCCGGCGCCGCCCGGCTTGATCCACTCAACATCGCCAATATGGCGGTATCCCCTGTCTCCGGATACCCCCACATCGCCGAACTGGAGTCGATCACCCTCGGTGCGGACCGTCGGCGCCACCCTCGGACCTGTCACCGTCGGCCTTGCCACCCTCGGCCTTGCCACCCTCGGTACGCTTCCCGGCCGCGCCGAAGGCGATCGCGAAGGCGATGCCGAGAGCTACGCCGAAGGCGACGCCACCCTTCGAACCGAATGAGGGGATGCCGACCGCCAAACCGATCAGGATGCCGGCCGGCCACGCCCAGACGTTGGACCTGCTCGCCCCAGCCCTCGACCCACTCATGTCTGGATCCTATTCGGACCAGGCGAATCCCTCGAAAGGGCCCGGCAACTGTTCTTCATCACGTGATCAAGCCGAAAGCGTGGACGGGACGCCGGCCTCGGAAGACTGCCTCGCCGACCGCCGGGCCAACGCACGCGCGCTGAGGTTCGCCTCCGCGACCCACGGGTCCTCGGCAGAGCCCTGCCTACACCGCTCTGGCGATATCAGGGTCCGCGCCAGGATCACCAGCCGCACGGAGCTGCTCCTCGAACATCACGAACGTCCGCTGGCGGATCCCCCGGATCAGCGCCCGCTCCGTCTCCGTCAGGTGGCGGTCTTCGGCCTTCGCCACATCGCGGACTGCCTGGATCGTTTCGTAGAGGGCGAAGATCGGGCCATCACCTTCCAGATAGTGAGCCCGAAAACGCTCCACCTCCTGCACGAAATCCTCCGGAGATCGACGGAAGACGTCTCCCCCGACGTCGAAGACGATCTCGGCAAAAAGGTCGTTCTTCTCTTGCCAGCCGCCGGTGTCGATGGCAACTCGCCATACCCGGGCACCGCCGTCGGGCGTCTCCACGATCTTCACCGGTGATTGGTAATACATGTAGTAAGAGGGGAGCACCAGACCTGGCATTGAAGTCATCGAGCGTTGCCCCCTAGTGTCGACTGCAGTGCCTGCCAGAACAACTGTTGCTCGCGACGGAGGATCCCATCCGCGATGGCACCCTCACGCCTGGTCAACGCACGGCCCTCGGCTCGGGCCAGGGCATCCACATCACGCCTCACCTCATACAGCGCATGCTCCCAGATCGCTATCTCGTCCAGTGCGACCAGGTGTAACCGAAACTCTGCCAGATGCCCGCTTCGCGTCCTGAGCACCAGTTGCACGTCCCGGTAGCCACTGTCTTCGGGTAGCACGAACCTGTCCTGGCAGCTCACGATCTCGACGTCAGGGTGATCCCGCAGTCGCTCCAGTGCGGCGTACAGCTCGTCGAGAGTGCGGAACTCGACCTTCGCTGCCGCCAGGTCAAGCAGCCTGGACGCGTCGCCCTGGTGTTTGTCCATCTTGTCCTCGGCTCGACGTCGGTCCTTGGGCTCTGAGCGCCCGCCCGGTTCACCGACCTGCCGGTCACCGACGTGGGCGAGAGTGACCGCCACCTGGTTCAGTTCCTGCTGGGAGACCGCCGCCGCCACGTAGAGGCTGTCGAGGTAGTCCCGGCGGTAGGTGTGATCCGCTTGTCGACGCTTGTCGAATCCCGGTTGGCTCAACGGGTCATCGGACGCCTGGATTGTGGCGCTGATCCGGCGCTGGTCCCTTGTCAGCGGAGTCGGCTGCGGTTGAGGCACTTCCGTCCGGGCCGACCTGTCGGGGCCTGCCGTTTCCTGCCGCTCGACGTCAGCGAGCACCTCGGCCAAGACGTCGATGGCCTGCTGATGACTCGCCAGGTGGTGCAGGGTCAATGGACGGGCCGTCAGCGATTTCGCCAGCTCTGGGGTGCCGAGGATCATCCGCGCCAGGTCAGGTGCCTGTGCCAGTTGGCGAGCCAGCTTCTCGGCCAACTCCGGCTCGTTCGGTGGTGGCTCCCGCCGGACGCTGTCAAGCATGTCGCGGACCCGTTGGTCGGCGAGGAGCCGCACCACATCCCGTGCGTCCGCGTCGTCCAGGTTCACCAGGCGCTGGAGGGTGGGCGGGTCGACCGATGCCGCGAATTCGGCCGGGGTCACCCCGGCCGCGAACACATCGTCCAGGCTGCCGGCTGACGCCAACAACCGGACCGGGTCACGGTCTGCCGACCCGGAGGCCCCGCGGATTTGTCCGCCCGGGTCCGGAGCCGACCCCGGCCCGTCCAGGAGCAGGTACATCCGGTTGACGTACGGGTCGCCGTGACCGCCGTCGTCCCCGGCCGACGGGTGGGTCGGCAGGTCGGGGCGTTCACTGAACCGGCCTCGGGGCAGTCCGCCGAGCGGCATGGGCCGGCCGTCGCCGCCTAGCACCAGCGCGTCGATGCCGACCACGTCCGGGTACAGCGGTCGGTCGCGGATGATGCCGGTCTGCGGGTCGACGTAGAGGATCGTGCCGTTCTGGTTGAGCGCCACCCAGGCGTGGGAGCCTCCGCCGGCCCATTCGGTGATCAGGAACGCGTAGCTGCCGTGTCCGCCCAGCAGCATCTGGTCGTGCAGGTTGCGGTAGCCGCGGTCGGCGGCCTGTCGTGCGTACGCCGGGTGCAGCCGTTGGCCGGGCGGCGGGGCGAGCAGCCGCTGGAACCGGCCTCCGGTGACGTCCTCCACCCGGCCGGGGCCGCCGGCTTCGCCTCGGATGGGGCGGCGGGTGTCGCCGTCGAGGTACCCGTCGAAGGTGCGGGGCGCCGACACGCGGGGCCGCCCGTGCACCCACGTCTCGAACATCGACAGGGTGCAGTCGAGGCAGTTGATGCCCCGGGTGGCGTCGGCCATCGGCCCACCGTCGTTGAGGAGCCGGAACCAGGCGCCGCGGCGGGGGTCGGCGGTGCGGGTGACGCTGCCGTCCGGGTCGCGGGGTATCTGCCGTTCGACGTCGACCTGGTGCAGGGCCAGCGGCGGGCGTAGGCCGCCGGGCTGCCCGTACGGCCGGGAGTCGTCGATCGGCGGGGGCACGTCGTCGCCGGTGAGCCGGGACGGGCCGCGGACCTCCACCGCACCGAGGGTGAGCGCGCCCACGTCCGTGTTGGCCTGCCGGAAGGCCGCGTCGCCGATGTCGACGACAGCCGGTGCCCGGGCGCCGGCCAGCACCGCGTCGGCCAGGTCACGGCACTGGGTGTACGCGCGCGTCTCGTCGTTCGCGGCCCGCTGCCAGCCGTCGGCCCACCGCTTGTGGCCGGCCCGGTGGAGTTGCCGGGCGTAGGTGCCGTACTCGACGGCCCGGCGGTCGTGTTCGGCGGCCAGGGCGTGCAGTCGGCTGGCTTCGGCCTGCCGGCGGCTGTGTTCGAACTCGTTGCGCCGCGACTCGTAGGAGCCCCGGTAGCGCTGCCGCTCGGCGGCTTCCGCCTCGGCCGCCCACCGGGCCGCGTACCAGTCGCTGGCATCGATGTCGGACTGCGACGGCGCGGTCAGGTCACCGGGGACCGGCGCTCGGCCGCGCGCCGGGTGGGCAGGTACGCGTCCCGGCCCGAACGCCTGCCACGTCGGTAGGTGCGCTGCCGGCGGCGCCACCCCGGCGGCGACTGTCGGGGCGGGAGTGCTCGTCGCCGACGGGGACCACGCGGACGGGCCGGCGACGCTCGGGGCCGTCCCCGCGCTGCCGTTGGGTGGGCTGGGCGCGACGCCGGTGGCCGGCCCGCCGGCTTGGTCGAGCGTGCCGGTCGTGGGCGCGGCGACCGAGGAGAGGGTGGGGTCGGTGGCGATCGGTTGCGCGGGGCCGGGCCGGTCGATGGTGAGCCCGTCCGAGGATGGCGCGGCGGTCTCGGTCGGGAGCACCAGGCGACTCGGCTCGTCGCCGATCGTCGGCGACACAGGTGAGCCGGCCAGGTCCGAGACAGTGGGCTGGGTCAGGCCGTACGACACGGCGGCCCGCACGTCAGGGACCGACCCCACGGGTGACGCGGGCGCATCCGCACCACCGACCGCCTGCTGCGCCGCAGCCACCGGCGACCCGGCCACCGGCTCGCCGACAGCGGAGGACACCGACAGCGAAGAAGAGAGCGACCCCGCCGAAGCCGACCCCGAGGTCACCGGTCCCGCCGAAGCCGGCTGAGCAGAGGCGGCAGCGGACGAGACGGCGGCGGAAGCGGCAGGGGCCTCCACGAAGGAGGCGGCGGGAGGCGGCGCCAGGGACGGGCCGGTGAGGGAGGCGCCCGCCAGGGCGTTGGCCTGCGCGTCGAGTTTGGCCTGCAACGCGTGGTCGGTCTGGGCGGTGGCCGAGCCGGTGGCCCCGGAGGCGGCGGCGCGGGCCACGTCCTCCACCGAGGTGAGGCCCTGCCCGGTGGCCAGGCCGGCGGCGGTCTCGGCGAGCACCTCACCTGTCATCTCCCGGCCCAGGTGCTCACCGACCCGAGCGGCGCGACCTGTCGCGTGCCGACCCAGGCCGGCCAGCGGCGCGACCGCCCCGCCGGCGAGGCCACCGACTGCCGACGCGCCCAGGTCGGTGAGGTCCAGGCCGTGTGCCCGGCCGGTGGAGTTCTGGTACGTCTGGGTGGCCACCGTGACCCCGGCCTCTTCCGCCGCCTCCTCCAGCCCTTCGCGGGCGGCGCGCCGGGCGAGGCCGCGTACGCCGCCCCGGGCGACCTCCTTGGCTGCCCGTTCCCCCGCCTCCTTCAGCCCGTGTTTGAGGGACTTGCTGGCCAGTTGCCCCATCAGCCGTTTGAAGATCTGCTGGATCAGCAGTCGGGTGGCGGTGACCGCCGCGCCGGCGGCCGGGGAGGCGGCGCCGGCGGTGAGCACGGCCGCCACCGCCACCGTCAGCAGTTCGATGACGAGGATGCCCAGCTCGATCCAGACTTCGAGTTTGGCGCCCTCGATGTCGCAGCCGCACTCCTCGACGAGCCGGCCCAGGTCACTGGTGACCGCGAGCAGCACCGGCAGGGGCGCGTCGGCGTTCTCGGCGATCCCCCGCCAGGCCGCCTCGAACGCCTCGTCGACCGCGCCGACGCCGCCGTACCCGGCGCGTACCTCACCGGCGGCGGTGGCGGCGTCGCTGTGCGGCCCGGCGAGGACGGCGGCGACGGCGTACCAGCGGTCGGCGACGTCCCAGACGGCGCGCTCGTCGCCCTCGGGCCACTGCACGCCGACGACCCAGTCCAGTGCCTCGTAGATCCAGCCGGGCACGTCCCAGGGCGCGTAGTCGAGCGGGTGCGGAATGGGGCTGGGCAGAACGCTCATCCGGATCGCCCCGCTGTCAGCGCCGGTCGGCGGCCCGGTCGAGCCGGGCGGCGCTGCTGCCGTCGGTCTGCACGCTCGCGTCGACCGCGCGGACCACGTCGGTGCCCAGCTCGGTGAGCCGGTGGCCGATGCCCGTCCAGGCTCGCAGCACGGTCTGCTCGAACCCCCGGTAGCTGCGCTCGAACGCCGCGCCGATGTCGTCTCGGCCCCACGGCCGGTTGCCGCTGGCGGCTTCGATCTCGCCGCCCTCCGCGGCCCGGTGGGCTGTCACCGCCTCGCCGGCGAGGGCCAGGTCGGCGCCGCCCCGGCGGGCTCGGTACGGGTCGAGCCACAGCTGCCCGTCGGTCATGCCGGCCCCTCGCGCCGCCCGAGGACGGCCTCGGCACGCCCGAGCAGCGCGCCGAAATCTCCGGTACGCAGGAACTCGACAGGGCCGGAGCCGGCCGGTACGTGTGCGGCCACCAGATCCCTGGTGGTGTCGCCGGCGGCGGTGGTGGCGGCGCGGACGGTCTCGGTGATCCTGCGGCTCAGCGCCTCGGCGTCCCGGTCCTGGTAGATGGCCGGGTCCAGCTCGATCGCGACCAGCTCGCCCCGGGCGCCGACTGTCACTGTCACCTGCCCGTCGGCCGACCGCCTGGTCACCCGGACCGCGGCGAGCCGGGCGCGCAGTTCGTCCAGGTTGGACCTGAGCTGCTGATACTGCCCGTACACGTCGTCGAATCGGGCCCGTAGCTCGCGATTGACGTCGCGATCCACGCGTTCGCTCACCGCCGTTCCTCCCGTCACCGTCGGTAGCCCGAACCATACCGGCCGCCATCGATCCGTGTAGTCCGGTAGTTTCGGTGTGTGATCGACCGTGAACAGGCCGAGCAGCTCGCGGCCACCTGGGCCCGCCGCGATTCACAGCGCCTCGGCCACGAGTGCACGCCGGTGGTCGACGAGTTCGATCTCGGCTACGTCATCACGTCCGTCGTGTCCACCGAGGTGCGGACGGTCCCGGGTGACCTGCCGACGACCGTCGTCGACAAGCAGACCGGGAAGGTCACCACCTGGCCCCGGGTGCCCAGCGACGTGGTGGCGGACATGTACCGGCGCAGTCAGCCGGACGGGCCGACCGCCGCGCGCACCGTCGACCAGTCGAGCCTGCTGGTACGGGAGATCCATCGGATCGCCACCCCGAACACCACGGCGCACCTGACACTCGACGGTCGCATCTGGACGGCGCAGGGCACGAAGGGCGCCGTCCCCCTGAACCACCACCCGCTCGTGCGCACCTACCTGGACCAGCTGCCCCCTGGTCAGCTGGTCCGCGGCGGCGAGGGTCACGCCGAGCTGATCGTGGTGTCCGACGTGCTGCACGAGTACGACCACCGGCGGGCGACCGAGGGCATCGCGCCGATGGGCCGGGCCGAGGCGGCGGCTCTGCTGGAGGGGGCGCGGTTCGAGATCTTCCGGGTGCGGGAGCCGGGTGATCCGGCGGGCGGCCCGGTCGAGCGGCCCTGCGACTCGTGCGTCAACTTCCTGGTGAGCGCCAACGTCCTGCCGGAGTCGACCCGGGCGTACACGGAGACCTGGCTACCGCCGGCGGAGCCCGACCCGGACCCGGGCCGCTTCCCGCCCGAGGTGGCCAACGCGCTGGTGGCGGCCGGTTGGCGACCGCACATCGGTGACCAGCTCATGGCCGCCGCAGCCGTACGGGACGTCACGGCAGTGGCGGGGCGCATCCACCGGCACGCGGTCTTCCCGGCGGCCGTCGAGGCGCTGACCGCGTTCCCCAGCCTGGTGGGCGCCCGGCGCGGCCCCGGCGAGCAGGTGTGGATCTCCCGGTTCGACATCCGCCCGCACATGATCGCGCACACCGCCGACACGCTCGCCGACTTCGGCGCGGTCCTCGGCGTACGGCTCTTCCCGATCGGCACCGAGGGCCAGGACAGCATCCTCGCCGTCGACGAGCGGGGCCGGGTCTTCGCCCTCGACCAGGCCGGTGAGTGGTTCCTGGGCGACACGATCGACGCCGCGTTGACCACCCTGCTGCTCGGCCGCGCCCCCGCCCGGGTGAGCGACGACGGCACCTGGCGCGCCGACGTGGCCTAGAGGGTGAGCCCGGTCAGCACCATGACCCGCGGTTCGGTGTAGTCGTCCATCGCGCTGCGCAGCCCTTCCCGGCCGACACCGCTGCCTTTGACTCCGCCGTACGGCATCTGGTCGGCCCGGTACGACGGCACGTCGCCGACGATCACCCCGCCCACCTCGAGCGTCCGCGCGGCGGCGAAGGCCACGTCCAGGCGTCGGGTGAACACGCCCGCCTGCAACCCGTACGCCGAGTCGTTCACCGCCGCGAACGCGGCCTCGTCGTCGGCGACCGGGGCGACCACGAGCACCGGCCCGAAAACCTCCTCGGCGACGACCCTGGCGTCGGCGGGCACACCGGTGAGCACGGTCGGGGGGTACGTGGCGCCGTCCCGCGCGCCGCCCACCTCGACCGTGGCGCCGGCGGCCACTGCCTCGCCCACCCACGCCTCGACCCGGCGGGCGGCGTCCTCGGACACCATCGGGCCGACGTCCGTCGACTCGTCGGTGGGGTCGCCGGTGCGCAGCGCGCGGACCGCCGTGACCAGCCGGGGCAGGAACTCGGCGTGCAGCCTGTGGTGCACGTAAACCCGCTGGACGGCGATGCACGACTGGCCGGCCTGGTAGTTGGCGAAGGTGGCGATCCGTTGCGCGGCGAAGTCCAGGTCCTCGCCGGACGTCCAGTCGGCGCAGAGCACGGCCGCCGCGTTGCCGCCCAGTTCCAGCGTGACGTGCTTCTGGGGCACCTGCTGGCGGATGGCCGCGCCGACCGGCCCGGACCCGGTGAACGACACCACCGGCAGCCGGGGGTCGGTGACCAGCTCGGCGGCGCGGTCGTTGGGCAGCGGCAGCACCGAGAACATGCCGGCCGGCAGGTCGGTCTCGGCAAGCAGTTCGCCGAGCAGCAACGCGGACAGTGGGGTCGCCGGGGCGGGCTTGACGATGATCGGCGCGCCCACGGCGATGGCCGGCGCCACCTTGTGGGCGACGAGGTTGAGCGGGAAGTTGAACGGCGCGATGCCCAGCACCGGCCCTCTCGGCACCCGCCGGACCAGGGCGATCCGCCCGGTGGCGGCCGGGTCGGTGTCGAGGCGTTGCAGCTCGCCGGAGAAGCGCCGGGCCTCCTCGGCGGCCCACCGGAAGGTGGACACGGCCCGTCCCACCTCGGCCCGCGCCCACTTCACCGGCTTGCCGTTCTCGGCGGTGATCAGCGCCGCGACCTCGTCGGCGCGTTCGGTGAGCCGGCGGGACACGTGGTCCAGGGCCGCCGCGCGGGCGTGCGCGGGCAGGGCCGCGGCCTGCGCGGCCACACCGGCCGCCGCGGCGACGGCGGCCTCGACCTGGTCGGGCGTGGCGATCGTGGTACGCCCCACCGGGCGACAGTCGTACGGGTGGTGGACTGTCAACTCACCCTCGCCGGCGGCGGGGCGGGAGGCGACGAAGAACGCGGTGGGCTCCACGCCGAGCAGCGTAGACGAGTCGGCGGTCGACGGAAACAGTCGCCGCAACCCTTGTCTGCCGCGAATTCAGTGGCCAAGATGGCAGAGAGATTGCGATAACCGCCGCAGAACCGCACCCGGCCCCTCGGAGAGATCCCGTCATGAGTGATCAGCAGCAGCTGCGCAACTTCGTCAACGGCTCCTACGTCGAACCGGCCGACGGCGGGTACGCCGACCTGATCGACCCCTGCACGGGTGAGGTGTTCGCGCAGGCCCCGGTGTCCGGCGCCGCCGACGTGGACGCGGCGATGAGTGCCGCCGCCACCGCGTTCGAGAGCTGGCGGGAGGTCACTCCCGCCGAGCGGCAGCGGGCGATGCTCAAGCTCGCCGACGCCGTGGAGGCCCGCGCGGCCGAGCTGGTCGACGCCGAGGTCCGCAACACCGGCAAGCCGCGCCAGCTCACCGCCGAGGAGGAGCTGCCGCCGGCGGTGGACCAGTTCCGGTTCTTCGCGGGCGCGGCCCGGCTGCTGGAAGGGCGGTCCGCCGGGGAGTACCTGGCCGGGCACACCTCGTACGTGCGGCGCGAGCCGATCGGCGTCTGCGCCCAGGTCACGCCATGGAACTACCCGCTGATGATGGCCGTCTGGAAGATCGCCCCGGCACTGGCCGCCGGCAACACGGTGGTGCTCAAGCCGTCGGACACCACTCCTGTGTCGACACTGCTGCTCGCCGAGATCGCCGCCGAGTTCTTCCCGCCCGGTGTGTTCAACGTGGTCTGCGGCGACCGGGACACCGGTCGTACCCTCGTCTCGCACCCGACCCCGCAGCTGGTGTCGATCACCGGCTCGACCCGCGCGGGCATGGAGGTCGCCGCCGCGGCGGCGCCCGATCTGAAGCGGACCCACCTGGAGCTGGGCGGCAAGGCCCCGGTGGTGGTCTTCGACGACGCGGACGTGGCGGCGGCGGCCGAGGCCATCGCGATGGGCGGCTACTTCAACGCGGGGCAGGACTGCACGGCGGCCACCCGGGTGCTGGCCGGGCCGGGCATCCACGACGACTTCGTCTCGGCGCTCGCCGAGCAGGCCCGCAACACGAAGACCGGCGCACCTGACGACGCGGACGTGCTCTACGGCCCACTGAACAACGCCAACCAGCTCGCCCGGGTCAGCGGCTTCGTCGACCGGCTGCCGGACCACGCGGCGATCCGGACCGGCGGCTCACGGCAGGGCGAACGCGGCTACTTCTACGCGCCGACAGTGGTCTCCGGGCTGCGTCAGGCCGACGAGATCATCCAGGACGAGGTGTTCGGCCCGGTCATCACCGTGCAGCGCTTCTCCGACGAGGACGAGGCGGTGCGCTGGGCCAACGGCGTCGACTACGGCCTGTCGGCGTCGGTGTGGACGAAGGAGCACGGCCGGGCCATGCGGATGACCCGCCGGCTGGACTTCGGCTGCGTCTGGGTGAACACGCACATCCCGTTCGTCTCGGAGATGCCGCACGGCGGCTTCAAGCACTCCGGGCACGGCAAGGACCTCTCGGTCTACAGCCTGGAGGACTACACCCGGATCAAGCACGTCATGCACAACATCGAGGGCTGACCCGTGGCCTCCTCGGAAGAACTGCACAAGCGGCGCGGTGGTGCCGTCGCCCGGGGCGTGGGCAGCGTCATCACGTCCTACGTGGACAGCGCGTCGGGTGGAACGATCACCGACGTCGACGGCAGGGAGTGGATCGACTTCGCCGCCGGCATCGCGGTGACGAGCGTCGGCAACTCGGCGCCGAAGGTGGTCGAGGCGGTCCGCGCGCAGGTCGAGCGGTTCACCCACACCTGCTTCATGGTCGCGCCGTACGAGTCGTACGTGGCGGTGTGCGAGCAGCTCAACGCGGTGACGCCTGGCGGGTTCGAGAAGCGCTCGGCGCTGTTCAACTCGGGTGCCGAGGCGGTGGAGAACGCCGTGAAGATCGCGCGGCACGCCACCGGACGGCCGGCCGTGGTGGTGTTCGACCACGCGTACCACGGGCGGACCAACCTGACCATGGCGTTGACCGCGAAGAACATGCCGTACAAGCACCGGTTCGGGCCGTTCGCCGGGGAGATCTACCGGGTGCCGATGTCGTACCCGCTTCGCGACGGTGGGCTCTCCGGCGCCGATGCGGCGGCGCGGGCGATCGAGATGGTCGAGAAGCAGGTCGGGGCGGAGAACGTGGCCGCGCTGCTGATCGAGCCGATCCAGGGTGAGGGCGGCTTCGTGGTGCCGGCACCCGGTTTCCTGCCGGCGCTGCGATCCTGGGCGACGGCGGCCGGGGTGGTCTTCGTGGCCGACGAGATCCAGACCGGCTTCTGCCGTACCGGCGACTGGTTCGCCTGCCAGCACGAGGGCGTCGAACCCGACCTGGTCGCCCTGGCCAAGGGCATCGCCGGTGGGCTGCCGCTGGCCGCGGTGACCGGCCGGGCCGAGCTGATGGACGCGGTGCACGTCGGTGGTCTCGGCGGCACGTACGGCGGCAACCCGATCGCCTGCGCCGCCGCGCTGGCCACCATCGAGACCATGCACGAGCTGGACCTGGCCGCCGCCGCCCGGCGCATCGAGTCCGTGCTGGTCCCCCGGCTCCGGGCCGCCGCCGAGCGCGATCCCCGCATCGCCGAGGTACGCGGCCGGGGCGCGATGCTCGCAGTGGAGCTGGTACAGCCCGGCACCCTCGTCCCCGACCCGGTCGCCACGGCGGCCGCCTCGGCCGCCTGTCACGCCGCCGGCCTGCTCACCCTGACCTGCGGCACGTACGGCAACGTGCTGCGCCTCCTGCCCCCGCTGGTGATCTCCGACGAGCAGCTCACCCGGGGCGCCGACATTCTCGACGGCGCCCTCGGGCGGCCCGACGCCTAGCGGAGCACCTCGACCGTGTTACGGCGGACGAGGTTCTTGCCGGGCTCACGGATCTGCTCCATGGCGGCGGAGTTGAGCAGCACACAACTGCCCGACGGGCCGGTCACCGTCACGGTGGTCGCCCGGTTGTTGTCCAGGTTGGTCACCCGCAGCCGCGTACCCACCGGGAACTGCCCGCTTGTCGCCGCCGGTCCGGCCGCCTCCTCGAAGAAGGTGATCGCCCCCGGGCACGCCGATCGGGGCGCCGGCCCCGACGCGCCCGGTGACGCGGCTCCGGGGCGTACCGTGCCGGCTGCCGGCGCACCGGCGGCCGGCGGGGCGGCGTCGAGGCGTTCGACCACGTTGCGGCGGATCACGTTCTTGCCCGGTTCCCGCACGAGGTCCATGGCCGCCGCGTTGAGCAGCACGCAACTGCCCGACGGGCCGGTCACCGTCACCGTGGCGGCCCGGTTGTTGTCCAGGTTGGTCACGCGCAGCCGCGTACCCACCGGGAAGCGGTCGCTTGTCGCCGCCGGCGCCCCACCCTCCGCCGAGAAGGTGACCGAGCCGGAGCAGACCGACGACCGCGTGGGGGCGGTGCCGGCGAACCCGAATCCGGTCCCGACCGCCACTCCCGCCGCGGCGAGCACCGCCACCGTCGCCGCCAGCACGTGCTTGCGCTGCACCCTCATCGCCAGTCGCTCCCGTCCTCGGTGGTGTTCTTCACCGCGTGGTACGGATCGCAGCGCCCTACCGTTCATCCGGTCCGGGCAATCTCCGCACCTGCCATCGCGGCGACTCGACGGTTGGCGATCGAGGGTGAGCTGCGTCACGATAGGGCCGGAGGAGGTCGCCCCATGGCTGACCCGTGGCTCGCCCTGGAGTTCGGCGTCGATCCGGCCGAGCGGATCGCGCAGGTCGGTGCCGCCCACGAGGCGTTTCTCACCGCCGGCGCCGCGCCAGACCGGGTCCGCGAGGTGGTACGACGCTCGTGGGAACGTTCGGCGCGACTCGACCCGGAAGCCACCCCACCCGTCGACCTGAGCGACGACGCGCTCGCCGCGTACCGGGCCGGGCATCCACTGGCCCGCGTGCTGCCGCTCTTCCGGGACCTGCTCGGAGGCATCGCGCAGGACAGCGCGCACCTGATGGCGGTGTGCGACGCGTACGGGCGGCTGCTCTGGGTCGAGGGGCATCCGGGGGTGCTCCGGCACGCCGAGCGGATGAACTTCGTGCCCGGCGCCCGTTGGGACGAGACCCATGCCGGCACCAACGCCCCCGGCACCGCGCTGGCCGTGGACCACAGCGTGCAGATCTTCGCCACCGAGCATTTCAGCCGGCCGGTGCAGCGGTGGACCTGCGCGGCGGCGCCGATCCACGACCCGGCCACCGGGCTGCTGCTCGGCGCTGTCGACATCACCGGCGGCGACAATCTGGCGAACCCGCACAGCCTGGCGCTGGTCCGGGCCACCGCCCGCGCCGCCGAGGCGCAGCTCGCCGCGGACCGGCCGGTCGAGCCGGGCGTCGCAGTGGTGACCGCACTCGGCCGCGACGAGGCGGAACTGCGCGTCGGCGGGCGACGGATCCGCCTCGGCCGCCGACACAGCGAGCTGCTGGTGCTGCTGCTGCACCACCCCGAGGGCCGCACCGGCGAACAGCTCGGCCTCGACCTCTACGGCGACGACCGGCTGCACCCGGTCACGCTGCGCGCGGAGCTGTCCCGGTTGCGCCGGGTGCTCGGGCCGGAGCTGCTCGACTCCCGCCCGTACCGGCTGCGCGGCACCGTCCGGGCCGACTTCACCACCATCGCCGCACGGCTCGACCAGGGCGATGTCGCGGGCGCGCTCGACGCGTACCCCGGGTCGTTGCTGCCCGGGTCGGACGCGCCGGGAGTGGCCCGACTGCGCCGGCTCATCGACGGCCAGCTCCGTGCGGCCGTGCTGGCCAGCGCGGACCCGGCGCTGCTCACGGCCTGGACCGCGACTCCCGCCGGCACCGACGACCTGGCCGCCTGGCAGGCCCTGGCGCGGGCGTTGCCGGTGGGCACGCCGCGCCGGCCGCTCGCCCTGGCGCGCATCGACCAGCTTGCCCGGGAGTACGACCTTCCGCGCGCAACGTGGCTGCAACGTTCTGGAAACTAGCGTCGCCGTCGGCACACCCGCACCACGACGGCGGAGGTAACCATGACGCGCTACGACGCGCCCACCCACTGGCAGTCCCGTTACGACCACTTCATCGGCGGCGAGTACGTCAAGCCGCACGGTGGTGGCTACTTCGAGAACCCCACCCCGGTCACCGGTCAGACCTTCACCGAGGTGGCCCGGGGCACGGCCCCGGACGTCGAGAAGGCCCTGGACGCCGCGCACGGCGCCGCCGACGCCTGGGGGCGTACCTCGGTGGCCGAGCGGGCGCTGATCCTCAACCGGATCGCCGACCGCATGCAGGACAACCTGGAATCCCTCGCGATCGCCGAGAGCTGGGAGAACGGCAAGCCGGTCCGGGAGACACTGGCGGCCGACATCCCCCTTGCCATCGACCACTTCCGGTACTTCGCCGGCGCGATCCGGGCCCAGGAGGGTTCCCTCGGCGAGATCGACGACGACACCGTGGCGTACCACTTCCACGAGCCGCTCGGCGTGGTCGGGCAGATCATCCCGTGGAACTTCCCGATCCTCATGGCCACCTGGAAGCTGGCGCCCGCTCTGGCCGCCGGCAACGCCGTGGTGCTCAAGCCGGCCGAGCAGACCCCCGCGTCCATCCACTACTGGCTGTCGCTCGTGGCGGACCTGCTGCCGCCGGGCGTGCTCAACATCGTCAACGGCTTCGGCGTGGAGGCCGGCAAGCCCCTGGCGTCCTCGGCCCGGGTGGCGAAGGTGGCGTTCACCGGTGAGACCACCACCGGGCGGCTGATCATGCAGTACGCCAGCGAGAACATCAAACCCGTCACCCTGGAACTGGGCGGCAAGAGCCCCAACATCTTCTTCGACGACGTGAGCGCGTCCCGCGACGACTTCTACGACAAGGCGCTCGAAGGCTTCACCATGTTCGCGCTCAACCAGGGCGAGGTGTGCACCTGCCCGTCCCGGGCGCTGATCCAGCAGGGCCACTACAGCGACTTCCTGGCCGCGGCCGTGGAACGCACGAAGGCTATCGTGGCCGGGCATCCGCTGGACACCGAGACGATGATCGGCGCGCAGGCCTCCAACGACCAGCTCGAGAAGATCCTGTCCTACCTGGACATCGGTCGGCAGGAGGGCGCCCGGGTACTGACCGGAGGATCACGGGTGGACCTGGGCGGCGACTTGTCCGGCGGATACTACGTCGAGCCAACCATCTTCGAGGGCGACAACTCGATGCGCATCTTCCAGGAGGAGATCTTCGGCCCGGTGGTTTCGGTGACGTCCTTCGCCGACCTCGACGACGCCGTCAAGACCGCCAACGACACCCTGTACGGGTTGGGCGCGGGCGTGTGGACCCGGGACATGAACGTCGCGTACCGGGCCGGGCGGGCCATCCAGGCCGGGCGGGTCTGGACGAACTGCTACCACGCGTACCCGGCGCACGCCGCCTTCGGCGGGTACAAGCAGTCCGGCATCGGCCGGGAGAACCACAAGATGATGCTTGAGCACTACCAGCAGACAAAGAACCTGCTGGTCAGCTACTCCACGCAGAAGCTCGGCTTCTTCTGATGTCCGTGGTCTCACTCACCCCCGCGGCGGCCGAGTTGATCAGGTCGCTGCGGGGGCGGCACGGGCCGCTGATGTTCCACCAGTCCGGCGGCTGCTGCGACGGCAGTGCCCCGATGTGCTACCCGGCGGGTGAGTTCCGCACCGGCTCGTCCGACGTGCTGCTCGCCTCGCTCTCGGTCGACGGGGTGTCCGAACCTGTCGAGTTCTGGATGTCGACGTCCCAGTGGGAGCTGTGGAAACACACCACGCTGACCGTCGACGTGGTGCCGGGCAGAGGCAGTGGCTTTTCCCTGGAGGCACCCGAAGGAGTCCGCTTCCTCATCCGCTCGCGTCTCGCTCCCTGACAGTCCCCCGCCCCGCCGCGTCGATCATGGAGTCGCGGTGGGGAGAAGATGCGTTAATGCACCCTTTGCGAGGCACCACAACTCCATGATCGACGGCGAAAGCTGGGCCAAGGGAGGCGTAGGGGCGGCGGGTTGGAGCAAACGGCGGGTTTAGGGGTGAAGGAGGGGGGTCAGGGTGGCGATTATGTGACTGGGGCGGCGGTAGAGGTCCACATCGGTGAAGTGACGCATCTGCCAGCCGTGAGCGGATAACCAGTTCATCCGGGATCGATCGCGGCGGAGGCGGTCACGGTCCAGGTGGGACGATCCGTCGTACTCGACACCGACTCGGCGCTTCCGATAGCCAAGGTCGAGGCGGTAGAGCGGCACCCCGTTGCTGTCCGGGACCCAGATCTGCGGCTCCGGCGCGGGCAGTCCAACGTCGATCATGACCATGCGAAGCTGACTCTCCTGCCGGCACTCCGCACGAGGGTCCGCCCGCGGCACCAGATCCCGCGCCTGGCAGATGCCACGCAGGCGCTCGTGCCGAGCGACCTCAACCAGAAGGTCCTCGGGTCGACACGCGCCTGAGCGAAGACACAGATCCAGAAGTGGCATCGCGTCCAGCCGGCACAATGATCGGGCGAGGTCGACCGCGCACCGGGCAGCGGGCGCACACGGCACTCCAGCCAGAACCACCGGGTCGCGTACCGGCAGCACCGCCTCGTGGGCGACGACCCCGCGAATATGCGGCACCCGCTCCCCTGCCGGCGCGATTATGTGCACGTCGGAGCTGCGGGCGTCTCCGAAACCGTGCAGCTGCGCACCGGTGTGGAAGCCAACAACGGCGGTGTCCGGCAACCGTCGAAAGATCGCCGGAAGGTGCCGAGCCGGATCGCCCGAGGGCGCATACACGCTCCGCGACAGTCGGTGCAGTCGGGACCTGTCAGCCAGCCTGCGCACCTGTTCCCGACTCAGGCCCGCGGCGAGCAGCTCCGAGTATCGATACAGACGCTCTGCCATGTCGCAGGAATCTGCAGCACCAAGCCGGAAGCCTGCCACCCCGACCCAACGCCCTGTGGACAACCACCGCCCCTGTGCACAACGCCCAAGAGGGCCCCGACCGTGCTACGCGCCCCGACCCACCCACCGGGTCGATCATGGAGTTGTGGTGCCGGATAGATGCCTCGAAATGGCACGGATCGGCCACCACAACTCCATGATCGACGCGAGGCTGAGCGGGCGGATCAGTCGCAGCCGTAGCCGTCGTTGTCGCGGTCCAGGTCGTAGACGTCGGTGCCGATCACCTTGACGACTCCGCTGACGTAGGCCGGGCCGTTGCCGCTGCCGCCCGCGCAGTCGACGTCGCTGGCGATCGGGACGCAGGGGGTGTAGTTCGGGTCGCACTTCGACGACTGCGGCTTCTTGGTGCCGACGGCGACGACCTGGGTCACCGCCTGCTTCGTCACCACGGACTTGACCAGCTTCTTGGCCGTCGGCACGCCGTCGGTGGTGGTCACCTCGTACGTCAGGGTCTTCACACCGTTCACGCCCTTGGTCCGGACGACCCGCTTCCCCTCGGCCAGCGACGAGTCCTTGACGGTCCGCTCGCCGTACCGGATCGTGGCCCGCTCGGTCACCGTCGTCACCTGGACGACAGGCGCGGGCGCGGCACTGGACAGGGTCGGGGCGGGCGGGGTGGTGGCCGTCGCGGGGTCCGGCACCGACTCGGTCTGCGCGGGACCTTCGGCGGGGGCTGCCACGATGGGCTGCTGCGCCTCGGCGGCGGTGCCGGTACGGCTCGGCTCCGGCTCACCGTCAAGGGCGCCGATGATGGCGGTGCCGGTGCAGCAGAGCAGCAGGACCGACAGGGTGATCGAGCCGACGATGACGGCGGCCCGGCGGGCAGGGCTTGCGCGGTGGAACCAGTTCGGCGCGGCAGTCGGTGGGGGTCCGGGACTGAACGGCGGGCCGGGATTCGGCGGTGGTTGCATCGTCACGGCGATGAGTGTCGTCGCAAACACCGTGTGCAATATCCACCGGCACGCCTGTCACAGGCGTCGTTCGCTCCGCGGGGGTGATCGCTGGGCGATGTCGTGGACGACGATGCGACACCCTGCGGTGGCCTGTCGGGTTGGTCTGGCACGGCCGATCGTGCGGCTGCCCTGCGGACAAAAGCGCATTTCCTCGCGTATCGACCCGCGTTGCGACAGTCCGGCGACGACGGCTGGGGTCCTGTCGGGATGCCGTCAGACGGCGGGGTTCAGCGCTCCTCCATGCCCCATGGCGACCCGTAGTCGGTCAGCAGGTCGAGGAAGGGGATCGGGGGTAGCGCCTCGGGTCCGAGCACCCCGACACCGGCCCACGCCCCGGTGGCGAGCAGTTCCAGCGCGACGACCGGGTTGACGGCAGTCTGCCAGACCACCGCCTGGTGGCCGTACTCCCGCATCGACCATTCGTTGTCGACGACGTGGTAAAGGTAGACCTCCCGGGGCTGCCCGTCGGGGCCGAGGCCACGTACCCAGGTGCCGGCGCAGGTCTTGCCGCGCATCCGCGCGCCGAGGGTGGCCGGGTCGGGCAGGCTGGCGGCCACCACGTCGCGCGGGGACACGTCGACGCCGCGTACCCGCACCGGGGACACCGCGTCCAGGCCGAGCTTGTGCAGCGTCTTGAGCACCCCGATGAACTCGTCGCCGAGGCCGTACTTGAAGGTGACCCGCCGGGCCTTGACCCAGCGCGGAATGAGCAGCACCTCCTCGTGCTCCACGTTGACGCACTCGACAGGCCCGATGCCCTCCGGGAAGTGGAAGATCTCCGGCTCGGAGAACGGTTCGGTCGTGTACCAGCCCCGGTCGGCCTCCCAGATGACAGGCGGGTTGAGGCACTCCTCGATTGTGGTCCAGATGGAGAACGAGGGCGCGAAGTCGTACCCGTCGACTGTGAGGTTCGCCCCGTCCCGGACGCCGATCTCGTCGATCTGGCTGAAGAGTTCGTCGGCGGCGTAGCGGGCGAACACGTCGGACAGGCCGGGTTCGACGCCGATGCCGCACAGCGCCAGCCGGCCGGCGGCCGCCCAGGCTTCGGCCTGCGCGAACTGGTCGTCGCCGAGCTTCACGCCGGTGTCGGCGTGCGACAGCGACATCGCCATGTCCAGGTAGTCAGCGCCGGCCGCGAACGCGCCCTCGAAGATGGGCAGGACGAAGCGCGGGTCGACGGCGTTCAGCACGTGGGTGATCCGGTGCTCCCGGCACAGCGCGGCGACCGCGTCGGCATCGGAGGCGTCCACGCGGGCGGCGACGAACCGGTCGCCGTGCCCGGCGACCGCGCGGTCGGCGCGGGAGGGGTCGTGGTCGGCGACGACCATGGTCTCGAAGAAGGTCCGTCGGGCGGCGATGGCTACGGCGGCGGAGCCGACGCCACCGGCGCCGACGAGCAGGACACGCATCAGGAATCAAACCCCAAACCGAGACGATCGAGAGTACGGAGCCAGAGGTCGCGCCGGCCCTCGCGCGCGTCGGCGCGGGCCAGTGACCAGCGGGTGAGGTTGATGCCGATCGCACGCACGGGTTCCGGCGGGAACGGCAGGGGCTTGCGGCGGACCAGGTCGAGCCGGGTCAGCGGGGTGTTCCCGCCGTCGAGCAGGTCGAGCAGCACCCGGGCGCCGAAGCGGGTGGCCCCGACACCGAGGCCTGTGTAGCCGGCCGCGTACGCGAGCCGACCGTCGTACGCGGTGCCGAAGAACGGGCAGAACCGGGCGCAGGTGTCGATGACGCCGCCCCAGCGGTGACTGAAGCGCACGTCGTCGAGCTGCGGAAACGTGGTGAAGAAGTGCTGGGCGAGGGTGGTGAAGGTGGCCGGGTTCTGTTCCAGTTCGGGGGCGACCCGGTTGCCGTAGTGGTAGACGGCGTCGTAGCCGCCGAAGAGGATCCGCCCGTCGGCGGTGATCCGGTAGTAGTGGAACTGGTTGCCTGTGTCGGCCAGCCCCTGCCTGTTGTGCCAGCCGATCGCGTCCCGCTGGGCGGGGGTGAGTGGTTCGGTCATCAGCACGTGGTCGTAGACCGGCACGACGTACGCCCGCAGGCGGCGCAGCAGTGGCGGGAACGCGTTGGTGGCCAGCACGACCCGCCGAGCCCGCACCGAGCCGGGAGCGGCGTCCGGCCCGCCGGCGGTCGCCGCGTGCAGTGCCGCGCCGTCGGCACGCAGGCCGGTGACCCGGGTGTGTTCGTGCACGCGTACGCCCAGGTCGAGGCAGGCGCGGCGGAGGCCCCATGCCAGCTTCGCCGGGTCCACCATGGCGACCCGGTCAGCGTCGATCATCCCACCCAGGTACGTCGGCGAGTTGACCTCGGCGCGTACCTCGTCGCGGTCCAGAAGCCGCACCCGGTGGCCGTACCTGCGGGCCAACTCCGCGTCGGCGGCCAACCCGTCGAGCTGGTACGGCTCGACGGCGACGGCCAGCTCACCGGTGCGTTCGAAGTCGCAGTCGATGCCGAACTCGTCGACGGTGGCGGCGATGGCGTCGAGGTTGGCGCGGCCGAGGCGTTCCAGTTCGCCGACCTCGTCGGGGAACCGGTCGACGCCGTTGGCCAGCCCGTGGGTGAGCGAGGCGGCGCAGAACCCGCCGTTGCGTCCGGACGCCGCCCACCCGCAGGTGCCGGCGTCGACGAGCAGCACGTCACGGTCGGGGTCGGCCTGCTTGGCCAGCAGCGCGGCCCAGAGTCCGCCGTACCCGCCGCCGATCACCAGCAGGTCGGCGTCCCGCGGGCCGGTGAGCGGCGGCAGCGGGTCGGGGCGTTCCGGTCGGTCGAGCCAGTACGGCAGGGGCACCGCGTCGGCGAGCGCCCGGCCGACCTGCGGGACTGTCATGACGGCCGGCGAACCGAGGCCGTACCGGCCAGCAGGTTGGCGCGGCGTTCCCGCCTGCCGCGCAGCGAGCTGAGCCCGACAAGCAGCAGGGCGATCGCGAACATGGCAGTGCCGATGACGTTGACCTGCGGCGGGATGCCCCGCTGGGCGGCGCCCCAGACGTACATCGGGAACGTGACTGTGGTGCCGGCGTTGAAGTTCGTGATGATGAAGTCGTCGAAGCTCAGCGAGAACGCCAGCAGCGCCGCGGCCACGATGCCGGGCAGCACCAGCGGCAGGGTGATCCGCCTGAAGGTTTGCCACTCGTTGGCGTAGAGGTCCATGGCGGCCTCCTCCAGCCGCCGGTCCATCCCGGCGAGCCGCGCCTTCACGGTGACCACCACGAACGACACGCAGAACATCACGTGCGCGATCACGATCGTCCAGAAGCCCTGCGGCACCCCTGCGGACACGAACAGGGCCAGCAGCGACGTGCCCATCACCAGTTCGGGGGTGGCCATCGGCAGGAAGATCAGCACGTTGACCCCGGACCGGCCCCGGAAGCGGTGCCGGACCAGCGCGAACGCCATGAGGGTGCCGAGCACCGTGGCCACGACTGTGGCGATGAAGCCGATCTGCACGCTGCGGACCACCGCGTCGCACATGTCCGACGTGGCACACGGCTGACGCCAGTTGTCCAGTGTGAACTCGTTGAAGTCGTACGACAGCCGGCTCGACGGCCTGTTGAACGACAGCCCGGCCACCACCAGGATCGGCAGCGCCAGGTAGCCGAGCACCAGCAGCGCCACGATCATCACCCAGCGGTCCGCCAACCACCGCGAGAGCCTCATCGGAGCCGCCTTCCGTTCGCGACTGCGGGGCTCCGCTGCGCTGCACTCCTCGCGCTCACCAGAGCCGCCTTCCGTTCGCGACTGCGGGGCTCCGCTGCGCTGCACTCCTCGCGCTCACAGGACCTCCTCCGTGCCGGCCCTGCGCAGGTAGCCGAAGACCACCGCGAGGATCGCCGCCATCAGCAGGAACGACAGTGCGGCGCCCTGCGGATAGTCCAGCCGGACCAGGAAAGCCGAGTCGATGACGTTCCCGATCATGTACTCGTTAGGGGTGCCGAGGAGTTCGGCGTTGATGTAGTCACCGCTGGCGGGGATGAAGAAGAGCAGCGTGCCGGCGACCAGGCCGGGCATGGACAGCGGCAGCGTCACCCGCCGGAACGCCTGCGCCGGGCTCGCGTACAGGTCGGTGGCCGCCTCCAGCAGCCGGGGGTCCAGCCGCTCCAGGCTCGCGTACAGCGGCAGCACCAGGAACGGCAGGAAGTTGTACGTCAGGCCCAGCACCACCGCGAACGGGGTGGCCAGCAGCCGGCCGTCCGGCGCGAGCAGGTGCACGTCCCGCAGCAGGCCGACGAGCGCGCCGTTGTCCGACAGGATCGTCTTCCAGGCCAGCGTGCGGACCAGGAAACTGGTGAACATCGGCGCCACCACGCACACCAGCAGCAGGTTCTTCCACCGGCCGGCCTTCTGCGCGATGGCGTACGCCAACGGGTAGCCCAGCAGCAGCGCCAACACCAGGGCCAGGCCGGCGTAACCGAACGAGCGCAGGAACTGCGGCCAGTACGCCTGGAGCACGTCCGGGTAGTTGCCGAACGCCCAGGTCAGCGCGTACCCGGTGGAGAGCGAGCCGCTGGGGTCGTACAGGCTCGCCGCGGCGAGCTGCACCAGCGGCACACCGAAGAAGATGAGCAGCCAGGCCGCGCCGGGCAACAGCAGGAGGTACGGCAGGAGCCGGCGCCGCCCGGACCGGGCTGCCGGTGGCACGCTCGGCGGCTGCCCCGATCGGGTGGGGGCCAGGAGGGTCACGACGACGCGCCCACCGGCTCGTCGAGCACCGGCGACGTCCGGTCGATGTCGTCGGCGCCCCGGGGCAGCAGGAACGCGTGCCGCGGATCCCAGTACGCCACAGCCTCGCTGCCGACCGGCACCTGCGCCAGCGCGCCGCTGTTCGCGGCGAAGACCGACAGCTCGGTCCCCCAGCCGGTACGCAGCAGGTACTGCGTGCTGACCCCCACGTAGGAGGCGTCGGTGACGACACCTGTGACGTGCTGATGTCCTTGGGGCACCTGGTCGGCGGAGCCGACCAGATGCAGCTTCTCCGGGCGTACCCCCAGGTGGACCGGACCCCGCTCGGCGCGCGACCGGCCGGCGGGCACCGAGAAGCGCGCGCCGTGCGCCGTCACCGCGACGTCGCCGCCGGTGGTGCCGGCGGCCTCGGCGGCGAGCAGGTTCGACTGGCCCAGGAAGTTCGCCACGAACGCGGTGGCGGGGAACTCGTAGAGGTCGGCAGGTGCGCCGAGCTGCTCGATCCGGCCGGCGTTCATCACCGCGACGGTGTCGGCCATCGTCATGGCCTCCTCCTGGTCGTGGGTGACGTGCACGAAGGTGATGCCGACCTCGGTCTGGATGCGCTTCAGCTCGATCTGCATCTGCCGGCGCAGCTTCAGGTCGAGCGCGCCCAACGGCTCGTCGAGCAGCAGCACCTGCGGCCTGTTGATCAGCGCGCGGGCCAGCGCAACGCGTTGCTGCTGGCCGCCGGAGAGCTGGGCCGGCCGGCGGCTGCCGTAGCCGTCGAGCTGCACAAGCGACAGCATCCGGGTGACCTCGTCGTCGACCGAGCGGATGCCGCGTCGGCGCAGCCCGAAGGCGACGTTCTCGAAGATGCTGAGGTGCGGGAAGAGCGCGTAGCTCTGAAAGACGGTGTTGACCGGCCGCTTGTACGGTCGCAGCCGGGCGATGTCGGTGTCGCCGAGCAGCACCTGGCCGCTTGTCGGCTCCTCCAGGCCGGCGATCATCCGCAGCGTGGTGGTCTTGCCGCAGCCGGACGCGCCGAGCAGCGCGAAGAACGAACCCTGCGCGATGGTCAGGCTGAGGTCGTCGACGGCGGTGAAGATGCCGAACCGTTTGGTGAGGCCGGCCAGGCGCAGATCGCCTGCGGGTGTCTCGCGCGCCATCCCGTCACGCCCCGATGACCTGCTGGAACTTACCCTCGTACTCCCGTTCCTGCTTCTCGTCCAGGGCCATGAACACTTTGGACTTCGACAGCAGCGCCTCGTCGGGGAAGATCAGCGGGTTGGCCGCCAGCTCCGGGTCGATCTTCTCCATCTCGGCCTGGGCGCCCTTGACCGGGCAGATGTAGTTGACGTACGCGGCGAGCTTCGCGGCGACCGCCGGCTCGTAGTAGTAGTTGATGAGCGCCTCGGCGTTGCCCTTGTGGGTGGCCTTGTTGGGCACCATCATGTTGTCGCTGTACAGCATCACGCCGGAGTCGGGCGCGACGAACCGCACCTTCTCGTTCTCACTGGAGAGCTGGATGACGTCTCCGGACCAGCCGATACACGCGGCGATGTCACCCTTGGCCAGATCGGGTGCGTAGTCGTTGCCGGTGAACTTGCGGATCTGCCCGGAGTCGACGGCCTTCTTGAGCTTGTTGAGGGCGTCGTCGAACTGGGCCGCCGTGAAGTTGGCCGGGTCGTGGCCGTTGGACCCGAGGAGCAGGCCCATGGTGTCGCGCATCTCGCTGAGCGCCGTCACCTTGCCCTTGAGGTCGGGGCGGGTGAGCAGCTCGTCGACGGTACGAAGCTCCTTGGTGACACTCCCGTTGAACGCCAGGCCGGCGAGGCCCGACTGCCACGGGATGGAGATCCGGTTCTCGGCGTCGAAGGAGCGGTTGAGCAGTGACGGAAGCAGATTGGCCTGCACGTTCGGAATCTTCGCCGGGTCGAGCTTCTGGATCCAGCCGAGCCGGATCATCCGCGCCGCCATCCAGTCGGTGAGCACGATGATGTCCCGGTCGGTGCTCTGGCAGGCGGCGAGCTGGTTCTGCACCTTGCCGAAGAACTCGTTGTTGTCGTTGATGTCCTCGGTGTACGTGACCTGGATGCCGGTCTTCGTGATGAACTCGTCCAGGCTGGGCCGCTTGGATTCGTCCTTCTCGTCCACGTCCATGTACTGCGGCCAGTTGGAGAAGGCGAGCTTCTTCTCGGTGCCGGACAGGTCCTCGCTGACACAGCCGGCCTCGGTCTGCTGGGCGCCCTTGGTGCCGCAGCCGGCGAGACTACCGCCCGCGGCCAACAGGGCGGCCGAACCGAGAGTGCCGGTGAGCAGTCCACGCCGGGAGAGGGGCCGGAGGGGAGTACGCATGACGACTCCTAGGGGTCGGTGCCGTGGACGACTGATCCTGACATGAGGTGACCTCCCTTACAAGGGATTCCGTTGCGGGATTAGCGATGCACGACGAAATACGCCAGACTACGCGGGGATACACGCGCGACATCACGATCCGGGACATGGGGAGCGCACGATGACAAACCGGCAGCACGAGAACGGCAACGGCGGCCGACGTGTCGCTGTCCGTGAAGGTGCCAATCACGCTCTGCTGGACGACGTGGCCAAGCAGATCATCGAACAGCTCCAGGAGGACGGCCGCCGCCCGTACGCGACCATCGGCAAGGCCGTCGGGCTCTCCGAGGCGGCGGTCCGCCAGCGGGTGCAGCGACTGCTCGACTCCGGCGTGATGCAGATCGTCGCGGTGACCGATCCGCTCCAGCTCGGCTTCCCCCGGCAGGCGATGATCGGGCTGCGTACCGACGGCGACCTGGAGGCGGTGGCCGACCGGCTCGCCGAGCTGGACGAGGTCGACTACGTGGTCATCACCGCCGGGTCGTTCGACCTGCTCACCGAGGTGGTCTGCCGCAACGACGACCACCTGCTGGAGATCCTGCAACGCCTACGCGCGGTGCCCGGCGTGCTCTCCACCGAGGCGTTCGTGTATCTCAAGCTGCGCAAGCAGACCTACACCTGGGGTACGGCCTGACGCGTTCTTGCGCCGGCGCTCGCGTGCTTGTCGGCGCTCGGGTGCCTGTCGGCGCTCGGGTGCCTGTCGGCGCTCGCCGGTGCGTTCCGGAGTGGGTCAACTTCCGAGGCGTGGGCGAACGCAGGCGCGGTGTCAGGCGCGTGTCCCATATCTGGGGCAGCTCGGCAGCCTCCCACCCCCTACCGGCAGGCCGCGCGGACGATGCGGAATCCGTTGCCGAGATCGCCACCGCGCGCTGAATCCGTCGCGGTCAGTCCGTCACACCACTGATAACACTTGCCTCAAGGACCCTGGCTGTGCGATAACCGTTGGCAGAGCGGCCGGCTTCACCCCTTGGACCGGCCCGACGACCGATGGGGCTGACATGGCCAACGCCACCGACCACCTCTGGATGCACTTCACCCGGATGGCGAGCTACTCCGCCGGCGAGGTGCCGACAATCGTGCGCGGCGAGGGCGCGTACGTGCGGGACGCGCAGGGTCGCCGCTACCTGGACGGGCTCGCCGGGCTCTTCGTCGTCAACGCAGGCCACGGGCGCACCGAGCTGGCCGAGGCCGCCGCCAAGCAGGCCGGCGAGCTGGCGTACTTCCCGCTCTGGTCGTACGCGCACCCCAAGGCCGTCGAGCTGGCCGAGAAGATCTCCACACTCACCCCCGGTGACCTCAACCGGGTCTTCTTCACCACCGGAGGATCCGAGGCGGTGGAGGCGGCGTGGAAGCTCGCCCGCGCCTACTTCAAGCGCACCGGCAAGCCCAACAAGTACAAGGTGATCAGCCGGTACATCGCGTACCACGGGACCTCGATGGGCGCCCTGTCGATCACCGGCCTGCCCGGCATCAAGAGCGACTTCGAGCCGCTGGTGCCGGGCGCGATCAAGGTTCCGAACACCAACTTCTACCGGGCACCCGAGCACGGCGACGACGCCGAGGCGTTCGGCCGCTGGGCCGCCGACGAGATCGGCCGGGCCATCGAGCGGGAGGGGCCGGACACCGTCGCCGCCGTCTTCCTGGAACCCGTACAGAACTCCGGCGGCTGCTTCCCGCCCCCGCCCGGCTACTTCCAGCGGGTCCGGGAGATCTGCGACGCGTACGACGTGCTGCTCGTCTCCGACGAGGTGATCTGCTCCTGGGGGCGGCTCGGCGAGTACTTCGGCGCGGTGCGCTACGGCTTCCAGCCGGACATCATCACCACGGCCAAGGGCATCACCTCGGGGTACGCCCCGCTCGGCGCGATGATCGCCAGCGACCGGCTGATGGAGCCGTTCCTCACCGAGACCGGCATGTTCGCCCACGGGGTGACCTTCGGCGGCCACCCGGTCTCCTGCGCGGTGGCCCTGGCCAACCTGGAGGTGTTCGCCCGCGAGGACCTCATCGGGCACGTACGCGCCAACGAGGACGCCTTCCGGTCCACCCTGGAGAAGCTGCACGACCTGCCGATCGTCGGCGACGTCCGGGGCGACGGCTACTTCTACGGCATCGAGCTGGTCAAGGACAAGACCACCCGGGAGACCTTCGACGAGGCCGAGTCGGAACGACTGCTGCGCGGCTTCCTCTCCACCGCGCTGTTCCAGGCCGGGCTCTACTGTCGGGCCGACGACCGGGGCGACCCCGTCGTCCAGCTCGCCCCGCCGCTGATCGCCGAGCAGCAGCACTTCGACGAGATCGAACAGATCCTGCGGACGGTCCTCACCGAGGCCTGGGCGCGGCTCTGAGACGGCCCGGCCGCCGGGATCAGTGGTTCGGAGGGATCACGCGCAGGTGGCCTCGGCGGCCGGTCTGGTGGGGGTTGTCATGGTGCTGGTCGGGCTCCGGCGGGCGGGGGGCCGGGCGGGCGGCCTCACGGACCGCCTCGGCGAGCGCCACCAGATCGTCGGTGGTGGGGGGCGGCGGCTCGAACTCGCCCTCGTGCCGGACCACGTCCCAGCCCCGGGGGGCGGTGAGGCTGCGGGCGTGCGGCTCACACAGGTCGTACGTGTGCGGCTCGGCGAAGGCCGCCAGCGGGCCCACCACAGCCGTCGACTCGTTGTAGACATAGGTCAATGTGGCGACCGCTTGCCGGGGGCAGCCGTTACGGGAGCAGCGCCGTGGTGACCTCACGGCGGCAGGGTATCTCCATTACCGGGTCCGGCGCATCGCTTCGCGTTGCGACACGCCCGTCGTGGTGATCACAGTTCGCCCGTCCGGTACGCGCCGCGCCGCGCGTGCGGCGCTGCCGCTGGCCAGCCCGGCGTGGGGGCTACCCTTTGCCTCATGACGAGTCCGGAACACCGCCGCCCCGGTTCCGGCCGGCGCGCGCACCGCGACCGGCACGGGCGCGGCCTGCGCGGGCGGCTGGTGCCGGCGACGGTGCCGCTGGCCCGCACCAAGGCGGAGGTCTTCGACGACCTGGTCCTGGACACCGTCGAGACGCTGGAACGCCGGTTCGCCAAGGAGTTGGCCGGAGTCGAGTTCGCCGTCGAGGACGTTCCCCCGGACCTGAACGTCTACGACTCCGACGTGTTGGAGGACGGCGAGGTCCCGTTGGCCCGGCTGCTCCCCGGCCGCCCGGGCCGGCAGGAGGTGCCGCCGCGGATCGTGCTGTACCGGCGGCCTCTGGAGTTCCGGGCGATGGACCGTGAGGACCTCGCCGATCTCGTCCACGATGTGATCATCGAACAGGTGGCGAACCTGCTCGGGGTCGACCCCGACGAGCTGGCCTGAGCCGGGCGGCCCCCACCGCCCCGACCCCGTACCGCTCAGGCGGCCCGCCGCTTCAACTTGCGCCGCTCCCGCTCCGAGAGCCCACCCCAGATGCCGAACCGCTCGTCGTGCCCGAGAGCGTATTCGAGGCATTCGGTCTTGACCTCGCAGCGCGAACAGATTCGCTTCGCCTCGCGGGTCGAGCCGCCCTTCTCGGGAAAGAACGCCTCGGGGTCGGTCTGCGAGCACAGCGCCCGCTCCTGCCACTCCGGCGCGTTTCCGAGCAGGTCGGCCACCTCAAGCTGGCCGTCCATCAAATGCCTCCTTGTCGCGCACCGGCGTCATCGCCGCTGCAACCCCCCACGCGAAAGGCGTGCTTGTCCGTCCGGTCCCGTTTTGTTGCGTTCCGTGCGAACAACCCCATTCAAATTACACGCGTGTAATGCGTGCGCCGTCAAGCCAAACTTGATAATGGAGTCGCCCTCCCGACACCCCCGGTCGACCCCTCAGGTCGTCCAGCCTCGCAACCTGCCCTATCGATTCAGACCCCGGCCGAGTAACGCCCTCTCCGGCGAGTTGCCCGACTTTTCTGCCGTGGCGCGCCTCCGACGAGTCGCCGCCATGACGGCGCCAGACACATCGGACGACCCCCTCCCGTCAAGCTGATCTTGGTGGGGGACAGGTTAACGCGGCGCGGCGCAGACCGCCCGTCGAGTGAGGGACAGCATTCACGCCCCGTCCACGATGTGGACGGGGCGCGCCTGCCGAAACGGTGCGGTGAGGTCAGCCCGCAGCCCCGAAACCGCTGGTGGGCCATACGAACTCGGCTATCGCTCCACCATGGACAGAAACTGTGCCGGCGGACGTACCCTCGTCCCACCAGACGGTATAAATGCCGGCCGGCAGATCCGGGTAGACCGCGCTGTGGAACGACCCGTCCCGCACCCGGCGTTCGCGGACCGCCGAGTGGACGCGCCGGTCGTCGCCCCGGCTGATCTCGATCTCCCGGCCGTGCAGATCGGGACCCGTGTAGAGGATCAGCGCGCCGGTCTCGCCGCCCAGTTCGAGAACGACGGTCCCGGTCTCCGACGGCCCGTACGTGTGCTCGTGCATCCGCCGCTCCCCCACCCCGGTCAGGACGACGCCGGCGGGTTGTTGAACCCGTCGTACGGCGTACCCAGGTAGGGGAAGTTCCCGAGGAACGGCGCGGTCACGTCGGCGGCGCTCAACCCGGGGGTGACCGCGCCGGCCGCCGCATCCGGACGGAACGACCTGTCCACCAGCGGGACGGTCACCCCGGCGATCGCCCGCAGGGCGATGCTCACCACGTCGTCGCCGACCCGCCTCCCGTTGGGAAAGCCGGCCAGATCACCGCCGAGCACCCCGAACCGGTCCGGCTTACGGGTCGGCGGGATCGCGGTGTTCAGCCGCAGCATGTCGGCCTGCACGTCGCCCGTGGCGTTGGTGAAGCCGTCGATCAGCCCGGCGGGTACGCCGGTGAGCAGGATCGCCACCAGGTCGGCCCGGGCCTTCTTGGACTTGGTGAGCCGGTCCAGGCTGGGAAAGACGTCCGGGTAGAGCGCCGGCAGCAGCGCGGCCAGTTCCGGCTGCTCGACGAACTTTGCGAACCGCTTGTCCTCCGACGGTGACAGCGAGTTCCACAGGTCCTTCTTGGACATCGGCACGATGACCTCGTTGAACAGCGGATTGCCCAGCCGGGAGACCTGTTTGAACGGGCCGGTGGCGGTGTCCGCCCCACCCTGGTCGCCGAGCACCCGGACCTGCCGGCGCGACGCCGACGTCCACACGCCGATCACCGACGCCTGGTCACCCGCGCCGTACCTGTTGGCGCGCCGCCGCACCCGGTTCAGCGGCACCTGCACGGCGAGGCTGTGCACGTTCATCCGGTCGGTGGCGTTCACCGGTTCACCCTCGGCCTTGAAGATCTTTTTGCCGGCCACGTGCAACTGCTGGAACGGCCGCAGCGTGCCGAGGTCGAAGATCGCCCCGAGGTCCACGAAGAACCCGTCGGCGCGCTGCCCGGCGAAGACCCGCTCCCCCGTGGAGAGCGAGTAGGTGGCCTGCCGGACCAGGTTTGCGTACTTCGGGGTGGACAGCGGGCCGACGTTGCACGGCGGGCACTGCAGCTTGTGCGCCAGCCGGTGCTCCCGGCCGTCGGCCACCCGGGTCAGGCTGTAGAACTGCCGCCGGTTCCAGGTCTCGCTGTCAAGCGAGTCGATCGGGCCGGTGTTGTAGAGAAAGCTGTTCGGATTGGTGATCTGGGTGGTGAATTCGAACCGGTAGGTGACATCCGGACGGCCGTCACCGTCGTTGTCGATATGGATCTCGTAGCGCACGTCGTCACCGAACTCGAAGAAGTTCGGCCCCCCGGAGGGGAGTTGCAACGGCACGTAGTTGGCGATCAGCGTGACCGTGTCGGGCCTGTCGGGGCTCACGAACGCGTACAGGTCGGAGCTGTCGGCGACCGGGTCCTTGGCTATCTCCGGTGCCTCGCGGTGGGAAGACATGGCGGACCAACCTCACTGGGCGGGGGCGGATGGCGGGGTGGTGCGTCGGGTCAACGCCGGGCGGCGCGCCGCAGCCGGTCCGCCAGGCCACGGTCACGGACCTCGATCCGGGACTCGCCGACGAAGACGTCCATCGTTCCGGAGGCGGGGTCCCGCAGGTGCACGACGATCGGCTCGTCGGCACGGGCGGCCGCGCCAGGGGCGTTCTGGGCGGCGGACAGACCCGGCACGGTGAGCGCGGCGGCGCCGAGGGTGGCGCTGGCCGCGGCGGTCAACGTCTGCCTGCGGGTCAGTCGCGGCCACTGCCGCTTCCGCTGATCACTGGTCATGGGCAACCTTTCCGGCTGCGGCGCGAACGCGCCCGCGGTGACGGACGGGTCCGGTGCCGTCTACCGACGCCGCCGGCCCCTCGGGGGACACCGGCGGCGATCCTCGCCGCGACCGCCGCCGGCACCGCGTGGTACGGCCGGCGGCGGGAAAAGGTTCGACCTCAGGGCCGGACGTGACCGTACGCGGTCGAACGCTTGCGCGCCGGTCGCCCGGCCGCCGTCGCGATCGCCCGCAACTGCTCCTCGGTACGCGCCGACCCGTTCCCCGAGCCGGCCATGCGGGAGATGGTCTCCTCCATGAGCGTGCCGCCCAGGTCGTTGCAGCCGCCCTGGAGCATCGCCACGGTGCCCTCGTCGCCGAGCTTCACCCAGGAGCACTGGATGTTGTCGATCCGGCCGTGCAGCAGCAGCCGGGCCATTGCGTGCACCACCCGGTTCTCCCGCCAGGTCGGCCCGGGGCGGGCGATCCCGGCCAGGTAGATCGGGGCGTTCGTGTGCACGAACGGCAGCGCCACGAACTCGGTGAACCCACCGGTGCGGTCCTGCACCCCGGCCAGCACCCGGAAGTGCGCCAGCCACTGCCCGGGGTGGTCGACGTGGCCGTACATCATCGTGGAGCTGGACCGGATGCCCAGCTCGTGGGCCGTGCTGACGACGTCGACCCAGGCGGCGGCCGGGAGTTTGCCCTTGGTCAGGACCCAGCGCACGTCGTCGTCGAGGATCTCCGCGGCGGTGCCCGGGATGGTGTCCAGCCCGGCCTCACGGAGCTGGGTCAGCCACTCGCGGACCGGCACGCCGGCCTTCGCGGCGGCGGTGACGATCTCCATCGGGGAGAAGGCGTGCACGTGCATCTCCGGCACGCGGGCCTTGATCGCGCGGACGATGTCCGCGTACCCGGTGACCGGCATCTTCGGGTCGATGCCGCCCTGGAGGCACACCTCGCTGGCACCTGCCGTCCACGCCTCCTCGGCCCGGTCGGCGACCTGGTCGACCGAGAGGCGGTACGCGTCGGCGTCCCGCTCACGCTGGGCGAACGCGCAGAAGCGGCAGCCCACGTAGCAGACGTTGCTGAAGTTGATATTGCGGTTGACCACGTAGGTGACGTCGTCGCCTACCGTGTCACGGCGGACGTCGTCGGCGAGCCGGCACAGCTCGTCCAGCGCCGGGCCGTCCGCCCCGAACAGCGCCAGCGCCGCGTCGGTGTTGCCGGGCTCCAGCAGCGCCGCCGGATCGTCCGCCGCCAGCCGCAGCCCGGCAGCCAGGTCACGGTCAGCGCCGCTTCCGGCCGCCACCGGGGGTACGCCCGTGCGCCGCGCCTCCGCCTCGGGCGTGACCTTGCCGGCGACCTCGGACCAGTCGCCGTAGACACTGTCGAAGTCGCCGCGCCGGTCGTCGGTCCGGCCCGTGGTGTCGATGGTGGCGTGCAGGTCGGTCCGCCCGCCGAACACCTCCTCCGGCTCCTGCCACGGGTGGCCCTGCGGCATCGCCGACTCGACAGCCATGCCGGTATCCGGGTCGGCGAGGGCGTTCACGTGCGGCGACAGCCGAGGGTCGAGCCACGGGTCGCCGGCACGGACGTACTCGGGGTAGATCGTCAACCGCTCCCGCAGCGTGAACCCGGCCAGTTCGGTGTGCCGGGCCAACTCGTCGATCTGCGGCCAGGGTCGTTCCGGGTTGACGTGGTCCGGGGTGAGCGGCGAGACACCACCCCAGTCGTCGATCCCGGCGCGCAGCAACAGGTCGTATTCGCCGGCGATGAGGTTCGGTGGGGCCTGGATGCGGGCCTTCGGGCCGAGCAGCAGCCGCGCCACCGCCACCGTGGCGGCCAGGTCGTGCAGCTCCGCGTCGGGCATGCCGCGCATCGCCGTGTCCGGCTTGGCGCGGAAGTTCTGCACGATCACCTCCTGGAGGTGGCCGTACTCCCGGTGGGCGCGACGGATCGCGAAGAGGGCGTCGACCCGCTCGGCCGGAGTCTCGCCGATGCCGATGAGGATGCCCGTGGTGAACGGCACCCCGACCCGGCCCGCGTCGTCGAGCACCCGCAGCCGGACCGCGGGCTCCTTGTCCGGTGAGCCGTAGTGCGGGCCGCCCGGCTCGGACCAGAGCCGGGTGGCGGTGGTCTCCAGCATCATGCCCATGCTCGGCGCGACAGGCTTGAGCCGTTGCAGCTCCGACCAGGACAGCACGCCAGGGTTGAGGTGCGGCAGCAGCCCCGTCTCCTCCAGCACGGCCACCGCGCAGGCGCGCAGATAATCCAGTGTGGAGTCGTAGCCGCGCTCGTCCAGCCAGCTCCGCGCCGCCGGCCAGCGCTCCTCGGGCCGGTCGCCGAGGGTGAACAGCGCCTCCTTGCAGCCCTGCGCCGCGCCCTCACGGGCGATCGCGAGGACCTCGTCACGGTCGAGGAAGGGCGCCGGCAGCCGGTGCGGCACGGTGGCGAACGTGCAGTAGTGGCAGCGGTCCCGGCAGAGCCGGGTCAGCGGGATGAAGACCTTCTTCGAGTACGTGACGACGCCCGGCCGCCCCGCGTCACGCAGCCCGGCGTCGCGGATCCCACCGGCCACCCGGAGCAGCTCGTCGAGGGCGTCACCGCGGGCGGAGAGCAGCGCGGTCGCCTCGTCGACGTCGAGGGCCCGCCCGGTCGCGGCCCGGCCCAGGGCCCGCCGCACGCTCGCCTCGCTCGGGCCGGAATGGGTGCGATCAACCATCCACTCACCCTATGCGCCGCGCGTGCCCGCACCACCAGCCCCGGCCCGCACCGTGGGAAACGGCACCCGCTCCTGGTGACGTGCTGCGTCGGTGGGAGGGGCAGGCACCCCCGTGCCGCTCCTTTGCTCTGCTTCAACGGACGCAACACCGCACGTCCGATATCCGGACACCGGGTGTTGCGTCGGTTGAAGCAGAGCAAAGGAAGACCCGAACACCGCCGTCCCCGGAGGGATGCGGCGGTGTTCGAGCGGCTCTGCTGGCGCTGGCGCTGGCTCAGCGAGGCTGGTCGGGGTGCTCGCCCGGGTTGATGTGCTGGGTGCGGTCGGTGTCCGTGTCCGTAGGGCGGCGGATCGCCTGGGTCGGGTCGGCGGACGTCGGGTCGCCGGGCGCCGGGGCAGCGGACTGACGCGGGATGGTCTGCGTCGGGTCGGCCGACGGCGGCTGCCCGAACGGCGGCGCGGCCGGGCCCGGCGGTGCCGACTGGGGGGCGGGGTGCGCCGGAGGTCCCGACTGCGGGAACGGCGGCGCGGACTGCGGTGCCTGGAACGACTGCGCGGACTGCGGGTGCGCCGGGGGCCCGGACTGCGGGAACGGCGGGGCCGACTGCGGCGCCTGGAACGGCGGGGACGGCTGGCCGTACTGGCCGGCCTGCGGGTAACCACCCGCCTGCGGGTAGCCGCCCGGCTGGCCGGGAGCGGGCCATCCACCCTGGGGCTGGCCACCGGGCTGACCCGGCCACCCGCCCTGCTGCTGCGGCCAACCTTGCTGGGGCTGGCCGTACACGCCCGGCTGCGCCTTGGGCTTGGGCACGTAGTACAGGGTGCGCCAGAGCGTGAAGACCACCCAGGCGGCGACCGCGAAGATCACCATCCAGGCGAACCGGGTGAGCACGCCCAGCAACGCGTCGAGGACCTCGGCCTCGGCCAGCCGGCCCACCGTCCAGACCAGCAGGGTCAGCGTGCCGAACAGCGCGCTCACCGCGTACTCGCCGAGGGCCACCTGGGTGATCAGCTTGGCCTTCGGCAGCACCGGCGAGATGTGGGTGGCCAGCAGCACGGCCAGCAGCGGCAGGACCACCGCCTCGATCCCGACGAACGCGAAGAAGGCGCTGCCCGCGCGGTCGGTGAAGTCGCTGTAGTCGTTCGGGGCGATCAGCCGGAGCAGGCCCACGAAGAGGAACACGGCGTTGGCGCCCAGCAGGGCGAGCGCAGCCAGTTCGCGTAGTGGCCTGGTCAGCTGGCGGGCCTGCGTCGCGTCGGTGGACGCGGGCTCGGCGGGGCTGGTCACGAGGTCCCCCTCGGGGCGTGGACGGACAAGGCGCACGTGAGCCTAGTCTCCCGGGCCACTGGCGGCCCGGAGGCGTCACGTGCGCGAGGATGGTCGACATGCGCATCGTGGTACTGGCCGGCGGCATCGGCGGCGCCCGGTTCCTGCTCGGCGTCCGGGCGTACGCCCGCGAGGTCGGCGCCGAGGTGACCGCAGTTGTCAACGTCGGCGACGACCTGTGGCTGCACGGGTTGAAGATCTGTCCCGACCTGGACAGCGTCATGTACACCCTCGGCGGTGGCGCCGATCCCGAGCGGGGCTGGGGCCGGGTCGGGGAGAGCTGGACGGTCAAGACGGAGCTGGCCGCGTACGGGGCGGAGCCGACCTGGTTCGGCCTCGGCGACAAGGACATCGCCACCCACCTGGTCCGCAGCACCATGCTCAACGGCGGCTACCCGCTCAGCGCGGTCACCGAGGCGCTGGCGACCCGCTGGGAGCCGGGCGTACGCCTGCTGCCGGCGACCGACGACCGGCTGGAGACCCACGCTGTCGTCGAGGACGACCAGGGGCAGCGGGCCATCCACTTCCAGGAGTGGTGGGTGCGGTACCGGGCGGACATCCCGACGCACCGTTTCGTCTTCGTGGGCGCGGAGACGGCGAAGCCGGCACCCGGGGTGCTGGACGCCATCGGCACCGCCGACCTGGTGCTCATCGCACCGAGCAACCCGGTGGTGAGCGTCGCGCCGGTGCTGGCCGTACCGGGGATGCGCGAGGCCGTGGCGGACGGCCCGGCGCCGGTGGTGGGTGTGTCGCCGATCATCGGCGGCGCGCCGGTGCGGGGCATGGCCGACAGGTGCCTGGCCGTGCTCGGCGTCGAGTGCAGCGCGGCGGGAGTGGGTCGGCTCTACGGGGGCCGACCGGCTGGTGGTCTGCTGGACGGCTGGCTGGTCGCCGAGGAGGACTCGGGCGCGGTGGTGCCGGAGGTGACGGTCCGCGCGGTGCCGTTGCGGATGACCGACGAGGCGGCGACGGCGGCGATGGTCCGCGCCGCGGTGGAGTTGACGTGAGGCTGGAGATCCTGCCGGTGCTGGGCATCGGGCACGTGACCGAGGGCGACGACCTGGCGGCGTTGATCGCGACCGCCGCGCCCTGGCTGCGCGACGGCGATGTGCTGGTGGTCACCAGCAAGATCGTCTCCAAGGCCGAGGGTCGGCTTGTCGACGTTCCGGCGGACGGGCCGGAGCGGCTCGCCGCGCGCGACGAGGTGTTGGCGGCGGAGACCGCACGGGTGGTCGCCAGCCGGGGGCCGACCCGGATCGTGCAGACCCACCACGGCTTCGTGATGGCCTCCGCGGGCATCGACGCGTCGAACGTGGACAAGACCCGACTGGTTCTGCTTCCGGTGGACCCGGACGCGTCGGCCCGCGCGCTGCGCGCCGCGCTGCGCGAGCACTACGGGCTGGACGTCGCCGTGGTCATCACCGACACGATGGGGCGGCCCTGGCGCAACGGGCTCACCGACGTGGCGCTCGGGGTGGCGGGGATGCCCGCCATCCGCGACCACCGGGGCGAGGTCGACCCCTACGGCAACGAGCTGCACCTGACGCAGATGGCAGTGGTGGACGAGCTGGCCGCCGCCGGCGAGCTGATCAAGGGCAAGTGCGACCAGGTCCCGGTCGCCGTGGTCCGGGGCTACCTCTCGACCACCGACGCCCCGGACGGCGATGGCGCGAAGGTGCTGGTGCGTGACGCCGCGCAGGACCTCTTCTCCCTCGGCACTGCCGAGGCCCGCGCGGCCGGTCTGGCCGACGCCGTCACGCTGCCCGACGGTCCCGGTCCGACGCCTGCCGATCCGGAGGCCACGCGACGGGCGATCGAGGCGGTCGCCGGCGTCGTCGCGCCCGGCACGGTCTTCACCCTTGTCGACGAATCGGAGGTACGCGCCGGACTGATCGCCGAGGTGCCCGGGTGGCCGGACGGGGCCACGGCCCTGGTGCTCGGCTCGCCGCCGGCCCCTGTCGAGCCGATGGACCTGGTCCGCTTCGGCGCCGACCTGCACCGGCTGCGCGTCGCCCTGGCCGCCGAGGGCATCGGATCGACCCTGCTCCCTCCGCCGTCCGGCAGCACGGCGAGCGCCACGCTCGCCCTGTGACCCGTCCGGCCGCGCTCAGGCGTCAAGCATGGCCCGGCCGAGCGGGGTCAACGTGTGCAGAACCCGGTTGCGGTCACGGTGGCTGACGAGCAGGCCGGCGTTGCGCAGCACCGTGGCGTGCTGGCTCGCCGCCGCCGGTGAGATGTTGAGCTGACGGGCCACCTCGCCGGTGGTGCAGCCGTCGTCACTGGCCTGCAACACCGCCGCCCTCGTCCGCCCGAGCAGCGCGGCGAGCGAGTCCCGGCCGGCGCCTGTCGCACCCGGTGCGGTGCCGTTGGCCGGGGCCAGCCCGCCCAGCCGGTCCACCGGGTAGACGAGCACCGGCGGCAACGCCGGATCGAGCAGGGCGACAGGGGTGCTCGCGCAGAAGAACGACGGCACCAGCAGCAGTCCCCGGCCGTCCAGGTACAGCTCCCGGTGGTGTGGGTAGTCGCGAACCTCGAGGACCCCACCCTCCCAGCGCATCGCCGGCCGGAGGCTGGTGAGCAGCCCCTCCACGCCGCCGTCGAGCAGCGCTCGCGCCCGACGGGCCCGGTCCGCCGCCACCGCCGCCTGGATCCGGTGCCAGTACGGGCCGATCGCCAGCGACCGGTACTGCTCCGTCGACTCGGCGAGGTGGTGGAGCGTCGCCACGTCGCCGCGGGCCAGCGCGGCGGCCGACGACGGCAGCGGGGTTTCGGCGGCAAGCACACCCAGGTCCCGTCGCAGCAGCTCGACGGGGGTGCTGCGGACCGCGTCCAGCCCGGCCTCGAAACCCTCGACACTCGCGTACGGGGTGAGGAAGTCGGGGAAGTACCCGCGCGGCGGATTCAGCGCGAAGAGCAGCCTGAGCTGCTCGGAGGCGGCGTCCTGGCGTAACTCCCGGCTCACCGTGCGTCGCCAGGACGACGTCAGTGGGTCGCGGTTGCGGCCCTGCAACGCGTGCAGGCTGAGGACCAGCTCCCAGACCGGGTCCGCCGCCGGGGCCACCCGGGTCCGGAGGATGTCCTCGCCCGAAAAGTGGATCTTCAGCATGGAGCACTCCCGTGTCGCCGGCAGGGGGATGCCGGGTGACCGTTCGACTCTACCTGCCCGGCAGTTATCTCCATCTTTAAGCCTGAGATGAAAAACCTCGACGCCTCCCGGGACAGTTCGGCATGCTTCCAGTGCCCGAGCACGGCACCGGTACGTCGTGGACGTATCCGGCGCCTGGGCGCCGGGGCCGGGGAGGACCGGTGATCGGGCGGCACCACGAGGGTCTGCGGCCCTTGCTCCGCAGAGGTGCCGTCCGATCATTTCGCCGAATTCCGCTCACCCCACCCACAACGCGACCCGGTGGTCCTCGTCGGTGACGTAGAAGACCTGCCCGTCCAGCGTGGCCAGCCCCTCGAC
The DNA here is from genome assembly GCF_055587305.1 of Micromonospora sp. NPDC047521. Classification (NCBI taxonomy): domain Bacteria; kingdom Bacillati; phylum Actinomycetota; class Actinomycetes; order Micromonosporales; family Micromonosporaceae; genus Micromonospora; species Micromonospora sp. NPDC047521. Next base: position 484,221 of record NZ_JBVJGN010000001.1, read on the forward strand.
ATGGTGGAACGGCGCCAGCTCCGCCACAACCTCCCCGTCGAGCAGGTACGCGTCAGGCACCGCGCCGCCCGACCCACCCGCCGGCAACCGGAACCGGACATGCCGCGACGTGACGTCACCCCCACCCGGATGGTCGTCGAGCAGCACCGAACCCTTGCCCAGCGCGTCGATCGACCCGATCACCGCGTCGTACCCGCCGTCCGAGGTCGGCGCGATGGCCCGGAACCCGGCCAACGCCCCCGTCGGGGTCACCCCGCTCACCGCGTACGCCCCCAGCGCCCTGGGCCACGCCGGCTCGACCGCGAACATGTCCGGGACGCCAGCCACCTCCACCACGATCGGCTCACCGGCCGAGGTGACCGGGAAGCGCAGCCCCAGCAGCACCGTCCCGGCCGGGGTGAACGCCGCCGCCTCCACGTTCAGGGGCAGGTCGTCCGGGGCCAGCCGGGTCACCCAACTCTTCGCCCGGGCCGTCCCCCGGGCCAGGGTCTCCACGATGAACCGGTCCCGTACCCGCTCCCCCGGCGGCAGCAGGCTCAGCGGCGCCACGGCGAGAGCGTCGTTGACCGCCCGGTGCAGCCGGAACCGGTTACGGACCACCTGCACCGGCAGCGGACCGACCGCCGCGTCGTCCTCCCGGAACCGGGCCACGAAGGCACGCCGGGGGCGCAGTGGGCCGGCCTTCGACCCGAAGTGCGAGCCGAAGACGTACACCCAGCCGTCGTGGTGGGCGAGCGCCTCGCCGTCCTCGGTGCGGCCGTTCTCGGCCCCGGCGTCCGCCACCACGTGCCGGGCCGTCCACCCGCCGCCGTCCACCTCCAGCAGCAGCGCCAGGCAGCGCTCCACAGGCCCCTCGTCCAGCACCGTCCAGAAGCCCCGCCGGGCGCCGTACGCGCGCAGCAGCGCCGCCGAACGCACCGGCAGCAGATCGCTGGCCTCGTTGCCGGCCACCACGAATTCGACGAGTCGCAGGGTCACCGCGCCAGGGTACGGAGCGGGCGCTCGTACAGTGGCGAGGTGCCCGACACCGCGCTCACCGGCCCCGCCGCCCACCCGACCGACGCCGAGACGTACGCCGCGCTGCACGCCGACGCCGCCGCGCTGCTCGGCGGCTGGCAGCCCACCAGCCCGGACGCCGCCACCGCCCGCGAGAGGACCCTCGCGATACTTTCCGCCGGCCCGGTCGCGATGAGCAGACAGCACCGCCCCGGTCATCTCACCGCCAGCGCGCTGATCCTCGACCCGACCGGCTCGCGGGTGCTGCTCTGCCTGCACGGCAAGTTCGGCATGTGGGTGCAGCTCGGCGGGCACTGCGAGCCGACCGACGAAACCCTGGTGGCCGCCGCGCTGCGGGAGGCCACCGAGGAGTCCGGGATCGACGGCCTGCGCATCGACCCGGTACCGATCGACGTGGACGTGCACCAGGTCGCCTGCCAGGGCGGCTCCCTGCACTTCGACGTCCGGTTCGCCGTACTCGCGCCGCCCGGCGCGGTGGAACAGGTGAGTGACGAGGCCGAGGCGCTGGGGTGGTTCCCGCCGGACGCGCTGCCCGAGCCGCTGGCCGGCGGGACCGCTCAACTCGTCGCGCCGGCCCTCGCGGCCCTCAGACGTAGCCCTCTTCGCCTCGCTCCTTGAGCTTGTCGACCAGGGCCTTCACGTCCTGGGCCCGGTCGCGCGGACAGACCAGAACCGCGTCGGGAGTGTCCACGACGATCAGGTCACGGAGCCCGAGAACGGCCACCATCCGGCCGGACTGCGGGACCACCACCAGGTCGGCGCTGTCGTGCAGCAGCACGCCCGGCTTGGTGTCGGCGCTGCCGAGCACCACGTTCCCCGCCTCGTCGGCCGGCAGTACCTCACCGAGGGTGTGGAAGTCGCCGACGTCGTTCCAGCCGAAGTCACCAGGCACCGTGGCCACCCGGCCCGCGGTGGCGGCGCCCTCCATGACCGCGTAGTCGACGGAGATCTTCGGCAGGGTCGGCCAGATGGCACCGAGCACGTCGTCCTGCTCGGGGGTCCCCCAGGCGGCGGCGATGGCGGTGACACCGGCGTGCAGCGCCGGCTGCTGGCGGGCCAGCTCGGCGAGGAACACGTCCACCCGCCACACGAACATGCTGGCGTTCCACAGGTGGCGTCCGGAGCGGACGTACGCCTCGGCGACGTCGACGGCCGGCTTCTCCTTGAACTCCGTGACGGCCCGCCACGGCGTGCCGTCGGTCTCCTCGCCGGTCTCCAGGTACCCGTAGCCGGTCTCCGGCCGGGTCGGGGTGATTCCGACGGTCATCAGCAGGCCCCGCTCCGCGCCGAGGGCGGCCTCCCGGACCGTACGCACCCAGCTCTCCGGGTCGCCGATCAGGTGGTCGGCGGCGAAGCTGCCCATCACCGCCTCCGGCTCCCGCAACGCGATCACCGCCGCGGCAAGCGCGATCGCCGCGCAGGAGTCCCGTGGGGACGGCTCGACGAGGATGTTCTCCTCGGGCAGACCGGTCAGTTGCCGGGCCACCGCCGCGACGTGCGCGGCGCCGGTGACCACAAGGGTGCGTTCGGCGGTGGTCAAAGGCGCGAGTCGGGCCACCGTCGCCTGGAGCAGCGAAGCGTTGGTGCCGGTCAGCGGGTGGAGGAACTTGGGGTGGCCGGCGCGGGACAACGGCCACAACCTCGTGCCGCTGCCACCTGCCGGGATGACCGCATAGAGCATCCGCACATCATGCCCGACGGATGTCGGGCCGGTGGCCGGGTCGCCCACCGAGCACTCGACGCTCACGAACGGGCGCGACTCCACGCGGCGATGTGCACCTCGGCGCTGGACTCCCAGGTGAACTCCTTGGCCCTGTCGAAACCGGCCTTCGCCAGCGTCAGCCGGCGCTGTTCGTCGTCCAGCAGGGCGGCCAGGTCGGTGCCGATCTGCTCCGCGTCCTCCGAGGTGTACGCGACCGCGTCGCCGCCCACCTCGGGCAGCGACAGTCGGGGCGTGGTCAGCACCGGCGCGGCGCACGCCATGGCCTCGAGGATCGGCAGGCCGAATCCCTCACCGTAGGACGGGTAGGCGGCGACCAGCGCGCCTCCGAGGAAGCCGGGCAGGTCGGCGTAGCGCAGGTAGCCGGGGCGCAGCAGGCGCAGGTGCGACGGGACCTCGGCCACCGCCCGGTCGATGTCGTCGTCGTGGCCCTGCCCGCCGGCGATCACCAGCGCCGGCGGGTCGTCCCGGTCGGCCACCGCGCGCGCCCAGCCGCGGATCAGGTTGGGCACGTTCTTGCGCGGCTCCTTGGCGCCGAGGAAGGCGACGTAGCTGCTGTTGCCGAGCCCCAGCCGGGCGCGCACCCGTGCCTTCTCCTCCTCGCTGGGGGCGTGGAAGGCGGCGTGGTCGACCCCGTGGTAGGCCACGTCGATGCGGGTCGGGTCGGCGTCGAGCAGCCTGATCAGCTCGTCCCGGGTGGCCTTGCTGGGCACGATCACCCGGTCGGCGCGGCGCAGGGAGGTCTTGATGGCGCTGCGGAAGAACGTCCGGCGGGACTTGTCGTAGTGCTCCGGCTCGGTGAAGAACGTCGCGTCGTGCACGGTGACCGTCACCGGACAGCCGGCCCGCAGCGGGCAGGTGTAGAAGGGCGAGTGGAGGACGTGCGCGCCCACCTGCTGGGCCAGCAGCGGCAGGCCGGTCTGCTCCCAGGCGAGGCGCGCCGGGCGGTGCGCCACGGCGGCCGGCGCCGGGATGATCTCCGCGCCGGGCAGCATCCGGGTGTACCGCTCCAGGTCGGTGCGGAGGCTGACAACTGCCAGCTCCACCCCCGACCCGCAGACCTTGCCGAGGGCACCGAGCAGACCGTCGACGTATCGACCGACACCACCACGGTCGGCGGGGACACTCGTGGCGTCGATGAGCACGCGGGGCGGGCGACCGGCGGTCACGGGGCGACTCCTTGAACTGGCGGGTCTGTGGGGAACAACACTCCGGGGGTAAAGCCTACGCCGGAGTACGGGACCGACGCTGACTGCGACCCGACCGTACGCCGACTTGTCATCGTCTTCGAGTACGGCTCCCGGGGGCGTATCGTTCGCGCCGATGGCCGACAACATTGCCCGCGTCTTCGCCGACGCGATCGCGACCGACCCGACCCGACCGCTGCTGACCTGGTACGACGACGCCAGCGGCGACCGCACCGAACTGTCCGGCGCCACACTTGCGAACTGGGTGGCGAAGACCGCGAACCTGCTCGTCGACGAGGTGGGCCTCGCGCCGGGCTCACCGGCGGGGGTGTTGCTGCCTCCGCACTGGCAGACCGCGGCGGTGCTGCTGGGTTGCTGGTCGGCCAAGGTGAACGTCACCGACACGCCCGGCGACGTGGAGGTCCTGTTCGCCGCCGCCGACCGGTTCGACGAGGCGCAGTCCTGGTCGGCGGCCGAGCAGTACGCCCTGGGCCTCGCGCCGCTCGCCGCACCGCTCCGGCAGGTACCGCCCGGGTTCGCCGACTACGTGGTCGAGGTACGCCGCCACGGTGACCACTTCACCCCGCAGCCCCGGTCGGGTCCCGCCGACGCGCACCTGCTCGCCCGCGCCGAGGCACGCGCCGTGGAACTGGGCATCGAGCCCGGCGCGCGGGTCCTCGTCGACGCCGACCGCTACCCCGACCCGGTCGACTGGCTCCTCGCGCCGCTGACCCGCGCCGCGACAGTGGTCCTCTGCGCCAACCCGGACCCCACCCGCCTGGCCGCCCGTGCGACCACGGAAAAGGTCACCCGCGCACTCCCGTGACCCGCTCGCAGGACCTCCGGGCGGAATCCGGCCGTCGAGGTCGGCGGGTGCGCAACGCGCCCTTTGACCAGGGCGGGGCGGGGCACGGCCGGGTCGATGGGGCCGGCACCCGGCAACTGTCAGGCGGGAGCGCTGTCGGTGGCTCGGCGTTGGGCCAGGGCGGCGAACGCCGTCAGGGATTCGGGGTTGGCCAGGGCGCCCTTGGCCGCCGCCCGGTCGACAGGGGTGCCGGTGAGGATCTTCTTGACCGGCACCTCCAGCTTCTTCGCCGACAGGGTGCGGGGTACGGCGCGTACCTGGTGGATCTCGTCGGGCACGTGCCGGGGCGAGAGTGCGGTCCGCAGCTCCCGGCAGATCTTCCCGCGCAGCTCGTCGTCCAGCTCCCGGCCCTCGGCCAGCACCACGAACAGCAGCAGCTCGCCGGCGCCGCCCTCGTCGTCCTCCAGGTGCACGACGACCGAGTCGACGACCTCGTCGAGGCCCTCGACCACCGAGTAGAACTCGGCGGTGCCCAACCGCACCCCACCTCGGTTGAGGGTGGCGTCGGAGCGTCCGGTGATCACGCAGCCGCCCCGCTCGTTGATGGTGATCCAGTCGCCGTGCCGCCAGACGCCCGGGTAGACGTCGAAGTAGGCCTCGCGGTAGCGGGTGCCGTCCGGGTCGTTCCAGAAGCCCACAGGCATGCTCGGCATCGGCTCGGTGATCACCAGCTCACCCAGTTCGCCGATCACCGGGGTGCCGTCGGCGGACCGGGCCTCCACCTTCGCGCCCAACGCCCGGCAGGCGATCTCACCGGCGTACACAGGCAGGAGCGGCACCCCTCCGACGAAGCCGGTGCACACGTCGGTGCCGCCGGAGAGCGACTGGAGCTGCACGTGGTCGCTCACGGTGTCGTACACCCATCCGAAGCCCTCGGCGGGCAGGGGCGCGCCTGTGGAACCGACGCCGCGCAGCGCGGACAGGTCGGCGATGTCCCGGGGCACCAGGCCGGCCTTGCGGCACGCCAGCAGGAACGGCGCGGAGGTACCGAAGTACGTGGTGCCGGTCTCGGCCGCCAGCCGCCACAGCCCACCCAGGTCGGGGTGGCCCGGGTTGCCGTCGAACAGCACGATGGCGGCGCCCACCGCCGGCCCGGACACCAGGAAGTTCCACATCATCCAGCCGGTGGTGGTGAACCAGAAGAACCTGTCGGACGCGCCCAGGTCGTGGTGCAGGGCGAGCATCTTCAGGTGCTCCAGCAGGATGCCGCCGTGCCCGTGCACGATCGGCTTCGGCAGACCTGTGGTGCCCGAGGAGTACAGCACGTACAGCGGGTGGTCGAACGGCACCGGCGTGAACGTCAACGGCTCGTCGGTGGGCGCGGCCAGGTCGGCCCAGCCCAGCGCGCCATCGGGGACGGGGCCGGCCGGGTCCAGGTACGCGATGCTGACGGTGTGCCGCAGCGACGGCAGGGCCGCGCGGATGGCGGCGACCTCGGCACGCCGGTCCACAGGCTTGTCGCCGTACCGGTAGCCGTCCACGGCGACGAGCACTGTCGGCTCGATCTGCTGCCAGCGGTCGGTGACACTGCGGGTGCCGAACTCGGGCGCGCAGGACGAGAAGATCGCCCCGAGGCTGGCGGTGGCCAGCAACAGGACGTACGTCTCCGGGATGTTCGGCGCGTACGCCGCCACCCGGTCCCCGGCGGTGACGCCGAGCCGGCGCAGCCCGGCCGACACCCGGCGGACCTGCTCGCGCAGCTCCGCGGCGGTCAGCGTGACGGGCGCGCGGGTCTGACCGTGCGCGATCACCACCGGGTCGTCGTCGGCGCGGCCGGGCATCCGCAGTACGTTCTCCGCGTAGTTGAGCGTTGCCCCGGGGAACCAGCGGGCGCCGGGCATCCCCCGCTCGGCCAGGGTGGCGGTCGGCGGGGTGTGCGCGATCACCTCGAAGTGGTCCCAGATCGAGCGCCAGAACCCGTCCAGGTCGGTGGTGGACCAGCGCCACAGCGCGTCGTAGTCAGCGAAGTCCAGCCCGCGGTGCTCGCGCAGCCAGCGCAGGTAGTCGCCGATCCGGGACCGCTCGCGTACGTCCGCCGGCGGCGCCCACAGCATGTCACCCACTGCTCAACCCTCCCCTGGCCCGGCACGACACTGTGAATGGGCCGTGGCGCCATCTTGCCCTACCTCGAAGCGTCATTCTGCGCACCGGGTACGCCGATCGACGCGTGCGCGGCCCACACTCCACCCGGCCCACCCATGTGGTTCAGCCAGCGCGGTGGGCCTGGATGGCCCGGCGACGGGCCAACCGGTGGGCGCGCCGGATCTCCGCCTCCTTGTACCGGCGCTCGTCCTCCGCCGTCTCGGGCAGCACCGGACGGACCATCCGCGGCGCGCCGCCCACGTCCACGCCGACGAAGACCAGGTACGCGGTGGCCACCCGCACCGGCGTGTCCTCGGCCGAGTCCCAGCGCTCGGCCACCACCCGTACGCCCACCTCCATCGAGGTCTGTCCGGTCCAGTTCACCTGGGCGTGCGCGTGCACGAGGTCGCCGACCCGGACCGCCTCGGAGAAGACGATCTCGTCGATCGCCGCGGTGACGGCCGTACCGCCGCTGTGCCGGGCGGCCGCGGCTCCCGCCACGTCATCGACGAACTTCATCAGGACTCCGCCGTGCACGGTGCCGTAGAGATTCACATCGACAGCCGTCATGATCTTGCTGAGAGTGACGCGGGAGTACGACGTCGGCTTGCCGGTCGGAGCGGCGGAGAGGTGCTCGGTCATGCCGGAAACGGTACGGTGCGCGGATGCGACATCTCTGGAGCTTCCTCGCCGGGCTGGTGGTGGCGCCCATCACCTGGGTGCTCGTCACGCTGGGGCAGGACGGGTCGAGCCGGACGGTCGACCGCTGGGTGGAGATCGGCACCTTCAACACCGCCAACCTGATCGAGCCGGCCGTCTACCTCGGTGTCGGCGGTGTCCTGCTCGGCCTTCTCGGCACGCTGCGCTTCTCGCCGCTGGGCCCGCTGGTTGCCGGGCTGCTGCTGGTCATCCCGTACGTCGGGATGTTCGTGGCGCCGTTCGAGGTGCGTGACGCGGTCCCGCAGGACTGGAAGGTGTTCGGCGATCCGCTGCCGCTTCGGCTGCCGGTGGAGAACGGCACGCTCTTCCTGATCGGCATGCTGCTGCTGATGGCGACGTTCAGCCGCCAGCGCTGGCGGCAGTGGCCGCAGCCGGCGACCGGGCCGGTCGAGGCCCCCGCGACGACGCCGACGGACGGCCCCCGCAGCGACAACTTCACCCTGACCGACTGGCCGCCCGCCGAGCCCGCCGAGCGGGAGACCGCTCCGCTCACCCTCGGTTACCCGGCCGACCCGACGCCCACCGAGCCGCTGCCGCGCCGGGTGGGTGGCGAATCGCCGTGGTCCGCGCCGCCGCGTGGGCAGTCCCGCCCCGAGGACACCACCGAGATCCGTTGATCGCCGGGCGGGCCGGGCAACCGGCCCGCCCCTAGTGCAGGGCGACGGCCAGGTCCGGGTCGACCGTGCCGAGGGCGGCGCGGGGAACGACCAGGACCATGACCGCCAGCGCCGCGGCCATGCCACCCGCGACGACCATCGCCATCGGTACGCTCCCCGTGCCGAACAGGCCGGCGAGGGGCGCCGACAACGCGCCGACGCCGAACTGCACGGCCCCGAGCAGCGCCGCGGCGGTCCCGGCGGCCTCACTGTGCCGGCTCATGGCCAGCGCCGGAGCGTTCGGCAGGGCCAGGCCGGCGGCGGCCAGGACGAGCCACAGCGACGCGAGCAGGGTCCCCAGGCCACCGATGCCGGTGACGGCGAACAGCACCAGCAGCAGCCCGGCGGCCGTACCGGCGACCAGGGCGCTGACGAGGATCTGCTGCGGGGTGTAGCGGCGCAGCAGCCGCACGTTGAACTGGGTGGCCGCGATGAGGCCCACGGCGCCGGCCCCGAAGGCCAGGCCGAACTGCTGCTCGTCGAGGCCGTACTGGTCCTGCAGGACGAAGGACGACCCGGACACGTACGCGAACAGCGACGCCATGGCCAGCCCGGCGACGAGCACCAGACCGACGAAGGCCCGGTCGTTGAGCAGCCCCCGGTAGTCGCGCATGGTCGCCGCCACCCCGCCGTGGCGGCGTCGCGTCACCGGAAGGGTCTCCGGCAGTCGCAGCGCGGCGACGACGATCAGCAGGGCGCCCAGCACGGCCAGCGCCGCGAAGACGCCCCGCCACTCCGTCCAGCGCAGCAGGCCGCTGCCGAGCGTCGGCGCGAGGATCGGCGCCAGCCCCATCACCAGCATCAGGCGGGAGAAGATCCGCGCGAAGGACGCGCCGCTGAACAGGTCGCGGACGACGGCCGTGGCGACAACGGTGGCGGCCGCGACGCCGAGACCCTGGAGCACCCGCAGCGCGCCGAGCACGGCGATGTCGGGTGCGAAGACGCACAGCACGGAGGCCACGATGTGCACGCCCAGGCCGGCGAGCAGTGGCAGGCGCCGGCCGACCACGTCGGAGACCGGCCCGATCAGCAGCTGGCCGAACGCGAGGCCGAGCAGCGTGCCGGTCAACGTCAACTGCACGGCGGTCTCGGTGGTCTGCAGGCCCGCGGTGATGGCGGGCAGCGCCGGCAGGTACATGTCGATTGTCAGGGGGCCGATCGCGATCAACGCGCCCAGCACCAGGACGAGTTGGACGCGTTCGCGGTTGGTCATGAGGTCGCCGGGCAGCGCCTCCACGTCGGGGGCGGTCTTCTCCACCAGCTGCTTCGTCATCTCGATCTCTCTGGGTCAGGTCGTACGTCGTGGGGCGAGCAGTGGTGGGGATCGGTTTCGGTGATTCTCACGTGCTGACAACGTCACAGACCCGTATGACATCCCCACTGTGGGGGGACTCACGGGCGCACGACGACCGCCCCACCGCCGGCGCGGGCGGTGGGGCGGGTGTGATCGGGTGGCGGCTAGGCGATGCCGGCAAGCAGTTGACGTGCCATGACGATGCGCTGCACCTGGTTGGTGCCCTCGTAGATCTGGGTGATCTTGGCGTCCCGCATCATCCGCTCCACCGGGTAGTCCCGCGTGTAGCCGTAGCCACCGAGCAGCTGCACCGCATCGGTGGTGATCTCCATGGCGGCGTCGGAGGCGAAGCACTTGGCAGCCGCGCCGAAGTAGGTCAGGTCGGCGTCACCGCGCTCGGACCTCCCGGCGGCCGCGTACGTGAGCTGCCGGGCCGCCTCCAGCTTCATGCCCATGTCGGCGAGCATGAACTGGACGCCCTGGAACTCGGCGACCGCCTTGCCGAACTGCTTGCGCTCGGCCACGTACCCCTTGGCGTAGTCGAGCGCGCCCTGCGCGATCCCGACGGCCTGCGCGGCGATGGTGACCCGGGTGTGGTCCAGGGTCTTCATGGCGGTGGCGAAGCCGGTGCCCTCGGCGCCGATCATGCGGTCGGCGGGGATCCGCACGTTGTCCAGGTAGACCTCGCGGGTGGGCGAGCCCTTGATGCCGAGCTTCTTCTCCGGGGCGCCGAAGCTCACCCCGGGATCGGACTTCTCGACGACGAAGGCCGAGATGCCCCGGGACCGGGCGGCCGGGTCGGTGACGGCGAAGACCGTGTAGAACTCGGACACACCGGCGTTGGTGATCCAGCGCTTCACGCCGTTGAGCACCCAGTGATCCCCGTCACGCACCGCCCGGGTGGTCATCGAGGCCGCGTCGCTGCCCGCCTCCGGCTCGGAGAGGCAGTACGAGAACATGGCCTCGCCCGCCGCGACGGCTGTCAGGTAGCGGCGCTTGAGGTCCTCGGAACCGGACAGCAGCAGCGGCATCGTGCCGAGCTTGTTCACCGCCGGGATCAGCGAGGAGGACGCGCAGGCGCGGGCCACCTCCTCGATCACGATGGCGGTGGCCAGCGCGTCCGCGCCCGCCCCGCCGTACTCCTCGGGGATGTGCGGCGCGTGGAAGTCGGCGGCCCGCAGCGCGTCGTAGGACGCCTTGGGGAACTCGCCCGTCTCGTCGGCCTCGGCGGCGTGCGGGGCCACCTTCGCCGCGCAGACCTCACGGACCGCCTCCCGGATCGCCTGGTGCTCCTCGGGCAACCGGTAGACGTCGAACGACTCGCCTGCGGCCATGTCGGCCCCTCCCCTTCACCGCTATCATGCGCAGTCTGTGACGTCTCCTGACCGCCGAACGCGCAGACTGAAGACTAGCGACTGCAGTTCAGGTGATGTTACCGGCGCGTAGGTATGGGCATGACGGAGCACCCACGCGGCTGGGCGATGATGGAAGACAGACAGTGAGACATCCCTCCGGTGCCCGCCCAGGCGCCGCAGCAGAATGCGACGCGACGACGCGCCGCCAGTGCGAGCGGAGAAGACAGGCGTGACGATCCCCTACCCCACCATCCAGCCGACCCCCGCCATCGCCGCGGTGACGCCGCCTTCGGGCGCACCTCGGCCGCGGGTGACGTTCCTGGGGACCGGATACCTCGGTGCGACGTACGCCATCTGCTACGCCGAGCTGGGCTACGAGGTGCTCGGGTTCGACGTCGATGCCGACAAGATCGCGATGCTGAACGCCGGTCAGGTGCCGATCCACGAGCCCGGCCTGGACGAGCTGCTCAAGCGCAACCTCGCCGCCGGCCGCCTGCGGTTCAGCACCGACATCGCCGAGACCGCCGAGTTCGGCGACGTGCACTTCATCTGCGTCGGCACCCCGCAGCGGGCCGGCGGGATGGGCGCCGACCTGTCGTACGTCGAGGCGTCGGTCACCAGCCTCGCGCAGCACCTGACCCGCAAGGCGCTGATCGTCGGCAAGTCCACCGTGCCGGTGGGCACCGCCGAGTGGGTGGAGCAGCTGGTCGGCAAGCACACCCCCGGCGACCTGGGCGTCGAGGTGGCGTGGAGCCCCGAGTTCCTCCAGGAGGGCTTCGCCGTCGACGACGTGCTGCGCCCCAACCGGATCGTGGTCGGCGTCAAGAGCGAGTGGGCCAACGGCATGCTCTACGCCGCGCACAAGGGCGTCTTCGACCTGGCCGCCACCGAGGACCGCGAGGTGCCCCTGGTGGTCACCGACTTCGCGACCGCCGAGCTGGTCAAGGTCGCCGCGAACGCCTTCCTCGCCACCAAGATCTCCTTCATCAACGCGATGGCCGAGGTGTGCGAGGCCTCCGGCGGCGACGTCACCCAGCTGGCCCGGGCCATCGGGTACGACCCGCGGATCGGCAACCGCTTCCTCCAGGCCGGTCTCGGTTTCGGCGGCGCCTGCCTGCCCAAGGACATCCGCGCATTCCAGGCCCGCGCCCAGGAGCTCGGCGCCGGTGAGGCGCTGCGGTTCCTGCACGAGGTCGACCTGATCAACCTGCGCCGCCGTACCCGGGTCCTCCAGCTCGCCGCGGACCTGCTCGGCCGCCGCTCCGGGCCGGCCGGTCCGGACTTCTCCGGCACCCGGATCGCCGTGCTCGGCGCCACCTTCAAGCCGAACACCGACGATGTCCGCGACGCCCCGGCGCTCGCCGTCGCCGCGCTGTTGCAGAAGGCCGGCGCCGACGTGCACGTGTACGACCCGCAGGGCACCGAGAACGCCCGGCGCGCCGTGCCCGAGCTGACCTACGAGGTCGGCATCAACGAGGCGGTCGCGGAGGCCGACCTGGTCTGCGTTCTCACCGAGTGGGCCGACTTCCGCAACGCCGACCCGGTCGCCCTCGGTGAGCTGGTCGCCGGCCGCAAGGTCGTCGACGGCCGCAACTGCCTCGACTCGACACTGTGGACGCAGGCCGGCTGGGAGTACCGGGGCATGGGCCGCCCCTGACGGATTCGACGGCGACGGCCGGTCGCGGAGCACTCTCCGCCGCCGGCCGTTGTCGTTTGTTTGCCCCGGACCCGCCGACAAGTGTCGAAATCCGCGCCAGCTTTGGGCATGCTGCGACAGTGGGAGTCCACAGTGCGAGCGGAGGGGTGTCGTGGCGACCTTTCAGTGCACCTCGTGCGGTCGGGAGATAAAGCCGGCCGTGCGCTGCCCGCACTGCGGCGCCGACCAGCCGCAGTGGGTCGAGCACCTGGCGGACATCGAGCGCTCGATCGCGGAGATGAAGGCGCGCGACGCCGCCATCGCCCGCGAACAACGGCAGATCGCGGCCAAGATGCAGGCCGCGCTCTTCCAGCGGGACATCCTCGCGCACGCCGGTGAGGAACGGATCAAGCAGGCCACCAGGCCCCGCCGGGTGCTGCGTCGCCGTCCCGGCCGCCGCCCACCGACCGCCACCACCGGCGCCCCACCACGGGTGCCCCGCCAGGGCACACCGCACGCGCCGGAGGATCCGCCACCACCCCCGCCCCGGCCGTCCTGGCTGGACGCCGACGACCCGGAGCACCCGCCGGAGGCGTCGTCGCGGGAGGTGCAGAACATCCCCCTCGGGCTCGGTGCCCTGCTGCTCGGCGTGGCAGCGGTGGTCTTCGCCGCGGTGGCGACCAGCTCGATGGACGCGCTGGCCCGGCTCGGCATCCTGCTCCTGGCCACCGCGCTGATGCTGCTCGCCCCACCGGCGCTGGCCCGGCGCGGGCTCACCTCGACCGCCGAGACGATCTCCGCGGTCGGCCTGCTGCTGGTGCCGTTGGCCGGCAACGCGCTCTGGGCGGTGGACCGGATCGGCAACGGGGGCTCCTCCGGCGCCGTCTTCGCCGCGTTGATCTTCGCGGTCACCGCCGCCGTGGCGTACGGGTACGCCAGGTGGACGGGTCTGCGCGTACCCCGCTTCGCCACAGTGCTCGCCGCGCAGCCGGTGCTGCCCCTGCTGGCGTACGACCGGGTCACCGGGCCCGCCGGCTGGGCCCTGGTGCTGACCGTGGTCGGCGTGTTCGACCTGTGGCTGACCCGCTCCGGGGTGGCGTTCGAACGGCCCGTCCGGCAGGACCTGCCGGACCCGGTCGCGCCGAGCGCGCCCCGTCAACGTGACCCGGAGAGCCGACCGGAGGGCGACCCGGAGGAGGCAGCCGAGGTTGTCGACGCCACCCCCGGGTCCGCCGACCTCCGACCGACCCGCCCGGTGCCGGGGCTGCGCGAGCTGATCTGGCTGCTGCACGCGGCGGCGATCGCGGTCGCCCTCGCGTACGCGGTCACCGCCCTGCTGCGCGCACAGGCCGTGCCGACGGCGGTCAGCGCCGGAGCGGCGCTGCTGCTGGCCGCCGCGGTGGGGCTGGCCGGCGCGCTGGTGCTGCGACGCCCACCGCTGCCGGACGTCGCCGCAGGCATCCTCACCCTGGCCGTGATCGGCGCACTCGGCCGGGTCGTCTCGGTGGCGCTGCCCGGCCGGTCGCTGCTGCTCATCGCGGCGGTCATCACTGTCACCGGGCTGGCCGTCCGCGCGGTCCCCGAGGCCGCCCGGCGGGGCCCACAGATCGCCTCGGCGGTGGCGCTCACCGTCAGCGGGGTGGTGGTCGCCGGAGGCGCGCTGCGCGCCGGGGTGGCACCGGTCCGGGCGTCACTTCCCGCCTGGGCAGCGGACCTGGACCTCTACCCGGCCGAACTGGCCGCCGCTGTCGGTCCCACCGCCTGGCAGCTCGCCGCCGCCGCGTTCCTGCTCACCATCGCCGCCGTACTGGCCCTGCCACCGGAGATCCGCCGGGAGTTCGCGGTCGCCGGCGCGGCGCTCACCGCACTCGCCGTACCTGCCTCGTTCGGACTCGGTTGGGCGTCGGCGCCCTGGCCGATGGTCGTCACGGCGGTCGGCATCGGGGTGATCGGCCTCTCCGCGCGTACCAGCCGGGCCGCTCTGGCCCACGGTTCCGGCGCCGCGGTGGTGGGCCTGTTCGGCGCGGGCGCCAGCCTCGCCCGGCCGCCGCTCACCGCCGCGGTCCTGCTCACCCTCTTCGCGGCCGGCGCGCTTGTCGCGCTGGCGCCCCGGGTCCGCCTCGCCTCCGAGGCCGCCGACACGGTCGCCGCCTGGGCCGCCGGCGGCGCCGCCTTCGCGCTGCCCGGCGCGGTGGCCGCGTTCGTGGCCTCCACCGTGCCTGTCGATCCCACGCCCACCCCGGCGAGCCTCCGCGAGGCGACCGTCCCGGTGCTGGCGGCGAGCTTCCTGGCCGTCTGCGTGACCCTCGGGTACGCCGCCGTCGTGCAGGTCTCCCACCGCCGCATCCCCGCGCCGCTGTCGGTGGGCACCGGGCTCGGCGCGCTTGTGGTCACCGCCGCGGCCTTCGGCGCACCCGGCGCGACGGTCGCCGACGCGTGGGTGGGGGCGCTGCTGCTGGTCGCCGCCGTGCTGCTCTTCCTGGCTCCGTCGATCGACGCCGGCCGCCGTTCCGATCTCACCCTGGACGGCTCGGACCTGGCCGCGGCGGCGGTGACCACCGCGCTCATCGCGACGCTGGTACGCATCGCCGCGGTACTCACGCCGGGCGGGCAGCTGGCGGTGGCCGCCGGCCTCGTGCTCGTGGTGGCCGTGGGCGTCCGCGCCATGCCGCAGGAGTGGCGGCGCGGGCCGGTCCTCGGCATCGCCGTCGGCGGCGTACTCATCGGTGTGCTCGCCGGTTGGACGGCGCTGCGCGGCGGGGTGGGCGTGCTGGCGACTCCGGGCCCGATCTGGGATGGCGACCTGAGCGGCTGGCCGGCCGCACCGACCGGCGGGTCCACCTGGCAGGCCCCTGTCGCGCTGGCGCTGCTGGCCGTCGCCGCAGGCATCCTGCTCCCGCCGCCGTGGCGGTGGGACGTGTCCGGCGCGGCAGTGGTGCTCGCCACGATCGGCGCACCGGCCGCGTTCGACCTGCCCTGGTGGTCACCGGTCCTGGTCGGCGGCATGGTCGCCACCGTCTACGGGATGGCCTCGGTGGCCACCGAGGAGCCCCGCGCGGCGTTGTCCCGGGCCACCGTCGCCGGGGCGGTGGCGCTGCACGCGGCCGGGGCCGGTCTGGTCCGGCCGTGGACCACCGCGCTGGCGTTGGGCAGCATCGCGCTGATCGGCGTGGTGGTGGCCACGCTGGCCCGCGTCCTGGCCGGGCCGCAGGTGACCGACATCGAGACCGAGGGGATGCCACCGCACCTGGTGCAGATCGGCGGAGCGGCTATCGGCGCCGCGCTGCTGGCCCTGCCGGGGGCGGTGGCGGCGCTGTCCGCCGAGTTCGACCACTCGGCGCAGGTGGTGCTCACCGCCGCGCTTGCCGCCACAAGCCTCGGCCTGGCCGCCGTGGCGGCCGTCCGGCGCCACGTCCCGCAGTACCTGCCGTGGGCGAGCGTGGCGGTGGTCGGCGGGGCGACCATCAGCGCGCTCGCGGCGATCCCCACAGGCCTCGCCGCTGGTGTCTACGCGGCCGCCGCCGCCCTGCTCGGTGTGCTCGCCGAGCTGATCCGGGCCGCGACCGTGCCGCCGACCGGCTCGGCCCAGCCGGTCCGCCGGTGGTCGGTGCTGCTCAACGGGGCGCTGCGCCGGTTGCCCGACGACCCGGAGAACCGGCGGTGGCGGGTCAGCCCGTCCGCCGGCGCGCTGGCGGCGGCGGCTCTGCCGACCGTCCTGGCCCTCGTGTCGATCGCACCCGCCCTGGTCACCGCCCTGGTCGAGCCGCACCGCACGCTGGCTCGGATCTGGCAGGGGCCGCCACCGGAGCTGCTCACCCCACCCCCGGACGTGATCAACCCGACCCACGTGCTCACCGCGTTGCTGCTCACCGCGACCGCGGCGCTTGCCGCCACCGGTTTCAGTGGCGGACGGCGGTCCCGGGCCGTTCCGGTGGTGCTGCCCGGCGCCGCCGTCACCCTGCTGATCACGCCCATCGCGCTGGGCCAGGGCTGGCCGGCGAGCACCGTCGCCGCGCTCGCCGTCTTCACCATCGCGATGCTCGGTCTCGCGCTGACCCCGCCGCCCCCGCTTGTCGACCCGGCCCGCTCGCTGCGGCTCGCCCGGGTGCTGGTGTTCGTCATCGGGTTGACCGCCGGCAGCGCCGGTCTGGCCGGCAGCCTGGCCACCAGGGACATGACCCTGTTCACCCTCGGCAGCGCGGTAGCCGTCGGCACCGTGGGGGCGTTCTACGGCACCACCCAGCGGGCCCGCATCCTCGGCTGGCTCTTCGCCTCACTGATGGCGCAGCTCTTCGTGCTCACCGCCGGTCTGGTGGCCGGGCTGGCCGCCGTCTGGTCCGCGTTCGGGGTGCTCGCGGTCGGGGCGGCCCTCCAGGTGTGCGCCGCGACCCTGCCCCGCCTGCGCCGTCCGGAAGCGCAGCGCGAGGCCTCCACGGTGGAGTGGAGCGGGTACGCGGCCGCACTGATCGCCCTCGCCCTCGCCTTCGACTCGCCCCGGCACATCGCGGCCCTGCTCGCCGCCTGGGGGGCGGTCCTCGGCGTGGCCGCCACCCGGCCCGGCCGGCGGCCGGTGGAGCGCCGGATCCTGTTCTGGTCGGTGGTGGCCTGCGAGATCACCGCCTGGTGGATCCTCATGAGGGTCGCCGACGTCGCCCTGCCCGAGGCCTACACACTGCCGTTCGCCGCGCTGGCCCTGCTTGTCGGCGTCCTGGAGCTGCGCCACCGACCGGACCTCAGCAGCTGGGTGGCGTACGGGCCGGCGCTGGTCGCCGCCTTCGTGCCGACCCTGGCGATCGTGCTGGCCACCGAGTCGAGCACGTTGCGGCAGATGCTCCTGCTGCTCGGCGCCGTCGGGGTGCTGATCTTCGGTTCGTCCAGCCGGCAGCAGGCGCCGGTGATCGTCGGCGCGTCGGTCACCGCGATCGCCGCCATCCACGCCCTGTTCAGTCTCGGCCCGTGGCTGGCGCTGATCCCGGTCGGCATCCTGCTGCTGGTGCTCGGCGCCAGCAACGAACGCCGCCGCCGCGCCCAGGAACGCCTCCAGACGGCCCTTCGCGGCATGAGGTGAAACCGGAGGATCACGGCGGCGTGGCGGAGTGGGGACGGTGGGTGGGCCGGGCTCGTGGGCCGCTGCGACCCCGCCCTGCCCCAGGTCAGGGCAGGGTGGCGTGGAGGGTTGCTTCCTTCTCCGCCACCAGCTTCTCCAGGTCCTGCTGGTAGGTCGCCATCCGGGCGCGCAGCGCCTCGTCGGACGCGCCGAGGATCCGTACGGCGAGCAGGCCTGCGTTGCGGGCGTTGCCGATCGACACAGTGGCCACCGGAACACCTGCCGGCATCTGCACGATGGACAGCAGCGAATCCATGCCGTCGAGGTGCTTCAGTGGCACCGGCACACCGATCACCGGCAGCGGCGTCACCGAGGCGACCATGCCGGGCAGGGCGGCGGCGCCACCCGCGCCAGCGATGATCACCTTGAGGCCCCGGTCGGCGGCGTCGCGACCGTACTCGATCATCGCCACCGGAGTCCGGTGCGCCGAGATCACCCGGACCTCGTACGACACCCCGAAGTCGTCGAGCACCTCGGCCGCCGCCCGCATGGTCGGCCAGTCCGAGTCGCTGCCCATGATCAACCCGACGGTGCTCACTGCGGTTCCTCCTTGGTTCGCTGCCGCCCGGGTCACTCGTGCCCCTCGCGCAGCCAGCGCGCGGCGCGCGCCGCCCGCGCCCGTACGTCGTCCAGGTCGTCGCCGAGCACCGTCACGTGCCCGATCTTGCGGCCGGGCCGCACCTGCTTGCCGTAGAGGTGCACCTTCGCGCCCGGCTCGGCGGCGAAGAGGTGGTGCAGCCGCTCGTCTATCGACATTCCGCCCGGCTCACCCCCGAGCACGTTCGCCATCACGACCACCGGGGCGGTGAGCGCGGTGTCGCCCATCGGGTAGTCCAGCACCGCCCGAAGGTGCTGCTCGAACTGGGAGGTCCGCGCGCCCTCGATGGTCCAGTGCCCCGAGTTGTGCGGACGCATGGCCAGTTCGTTCACCACGATCGCGGGGCGGCCGGCGGCGTCGCGTACCTCGAACAGCTCCACGGCGAGCAGTCCGACCACGCCGAGCGCGGTGGCCAGGTCGATGGCGAGCTGCTGGGCGGCTACCGCCAGGTCCTCGTCCAGGCCGGGGGCCGGGGCGAGCACCTCGACGTTGATGCCGTCCCGCTGGACCGTCTCCACGACCGGGTACGCGGCCACCTGACCGAACGGCGAACGCGCCACCTGCACGGCCAACTCCCGGCGCAGCGGCACCCGCTCCTCGACGATCAGCCGGGTGCCACCGGCGAGCAGCGTGGTCGCCAGCTCGGTGGCCTGGGCGGCGTCGTCGACCATCCAGACGCCCCGGCCGTCGTAGCCACCGCTGGCCGCCTTGAGCACCACAGGCCAGCCGACGCGCGTGCCGAAGTCGACGAGGTCGGCCGGGTCGCCGACCGGCATCCACGCGGGGTTCGGCGCGCCCAGCTCGGTCAGGCGTTCCCGCATGACCTGCTTGTCCTGGGCGTGCAGCAGCGCGTCCGCCGGCGGGTACAGGGACACGCCCTCGGCCGCGAGCGTGCGGATGTGCCCGTTGGGCACGTGCTCGTGGTCGAAGGTGACCACGTCGCAGCTCTTGGCGAAGGTGCGCAGCGCGGCGAGGTCGGTGTGGTCGCCGTACTGGACGTCGGCGGCGACCAGGGCCGCGCCGTCGTCAGGGGCCGCCGCGAGCACGCGCAGTGACTGGCCGAGGGCGATCGCGGCCTGGTGGGTCATCCGGGCCAACTGGCCGCCACCCACCATGCCGACAACTGGTAGTCCGGTGCGGGAATCCATAGCGCGGCCAGCCTATCCGGGCCATCGGCGTGGCCACCCCGGAGGGCCGGGACCCACCCGGTCGGCACGGAGCACCACCCCACACGGGCACGAAGCGCATACTTCGGGCGGTGGCGCAGAGTGCCGGCTGTCGCCAAAGCGACGGTGGCGGGCGCAACCCTGCGGCTCAACCGGACGTGTGACAGGCATCGACCATCCACGCTGGACCATGGGGGAATGATGAACCTGGCAGCTCTACGCGTCCTCGCGCCCGTCACCGTGCTGGCGGGGCTGACGGCCTGCACCACCGCGTCGCCCGATCCCGTGGCCGGAGCCGGCACCACGACGCCCGCACCCAGCGCCACGCCCTCCAGCGCGACGACATCCGGCGGCGCGTCGTCCACCCCCAGCGCGGCACCCAGCCCGTCGGCCAGCACCCGGGCCGCCTGCCCGGTGAGCGCCGCGACCCTGCACAAGGCAGCGGGGCTGGGCAGCACCCACCGGATCGACCCGGACCACATCAAGTGCGCACGCCGGTGGGCGACGGCAGGTGTGATCGCTGTCGATCCGGCCCAGCAGGGCGACGGCGTGATCGTTTTCGAGTACGCGGCCGGCAGGTGGAAGAAGATCGGCGAGGGCAGCGCCCTCGAATGCAGCTCGTTCGGCATCCCCAACGAGATCGGCGACCAGGTCGGCTGTCACGACCAGTAGCCGACGGTCAGCGGACCCCACCCAGCTCGGCGACCAGATCCTCCACCGAGGTGACCGGCCGCTGGCAGACGAAACCCCGGCAGACGTACGCGGCGGGCCGCCCGTCGACAAGCGGCCGGTCGGCGAGCAGCGGCACGCCGGGCTGGTCCGGCAGCCCGGCCACCACGACCGCGCCGGGCGGGGCGTGCCGGCGGGCAGCGGCCACCAACGGGTCGCCGGCCGGGTCGTCGGTCACCACGGCGATCTCGTACGGCCCGGACAGCACCGCCTCCCCGACCGTGGCGGCGTACCCGGTGAACCGGGCGTGCCGCCCGACGATCGGCGCGACTGTGGCGAGGGCCTCCTCGGCGGCTTCCCGGTAACGGGTCTCCCCGGTCAGTGCCGCGTACGCGACGAGCCCGGCGACCAACGCGGACCGGCCGGACGGGGTGGCGTTGTCGGTGGGGTCGGCCGGTCGGGCGACCAGCCGCTCCGCGTCGTCGGCCGTGTCGTAGTACGCGCCGCCGGACGCCGCGAAGTGCTCCAGCGCGGCGTCCAGCAACTGGCCGGCCAGGGTGAGCCAGCGGCCCTCGCCGGTGAGCTGGTGCAGCGAGCAGAACGCCTCGGCCACGCAGCCGTAGTCCTCCAGGACGCCGGCCGGATCGCCGACCCTGCCGTCGCGGGAGACGCGGCGCAGCCGGCCGTCCACCAGGTGAGCGGTGGCCAGGTGCTCGGCGGCGTCGCGCATCGCGCCGTCGGCGACGATGGTGACGCCCTCCATCAGGTTGACGTCGTCGTCCTCGGGCGACGCGTACAGCGCGGCGACCTGGAGGAACTCGACGATTGCGGTGATCGCCAGGCCGTTCCAGGCGGCCACCACCTTGTCGTCGCGGGCCGGCTGGGGGCGCTCGTCGCGGGCCGCGAGCAGCCGACCCACCACCTGCTGCCAGCGGGACCGGATCTCGGGTGCCGCGTCGTCCACGTCCCGGGCGAGGCGCAGCACGCTCATGCCGTGCTCGAAGGTTCCCTCGTCGGTGACGGCGAACAGGTCGGCGGCCCACCGGCCGTCCTCCTCGCCCAGCGCCTCGACGAGCTGGGTTGGCGTCCAGGCGTAGGTGAGGCCCTCGACGCCCTCGGTGTCGGCGTCCAGCGCGGACGCGAACCCCTCCCCCGGCCGGTGCAGCTCGTCGGCGAGGAACCGGGCGGTGTCCCGGGCGATCCGGCGGGCCAGACGGTCGCCGGTGAGCCGCCACAGCTGGGTGTAGACGCGCAGCAGCAGCGCGTTGTCATAGAGCATCTTCTCGAAGTGCGGCACCGTCCAGTGCGCGTCCACCGAGTACCTGGCGAAACCGCCGGCGAGCTGGTCGTAGATGCCGCCCCGGGCCATCGCCTCGGCGGTGTGCCGGACGATCTCCAGGCTGCGCGGGTCGGCGGTGCGCTGGTGGTGGCGCAGCAGGAACAGCAGGTTCATGTGCGGCGGGAACTTCGGGGCGCCCCCGAAGCCGCCGTTCGTGGCGTCGTACTCGTTGGCCAGCGTGGCGGCCGCGGCGTCGAGCAGCGGGGCGTCCAGCGGTGCGGTGGGGCCGGACACGGCCTGCGCGCCGCCGATCGCCTCGACCACGGCGGCGCCCTGGCGCAGCACCTCCTCGCGCTGGTCCTTCCAGGCGGTGGTGACCGACTGGAGCAGGCGGACGAAGTTGGCGCGCGGGAAGTAGGTGCCGCAGAAGAACGGGGTGCCGTCCGGGGTGGCGAAGACGGTCATCGGCCAGCCGCCCTGACCGGTCATCGCCTGGGTGGCGGTCATGTAGACCGCGTCCACGTCCGGGCGCTCCTCGCGGTCCACCTTGATCGACACGAAGTTGTCGTTCATCAGGGCGCCGACCTGCTCGTTCTCGAACGACTCGTGCGCCATCACGTGGCACCAGTGGCAGGCGGCGTAACCCACCGAGATGAGCACCGGGACGTCGCGCCTCTTCGCCTCGGCGAACGCCTCGTCGCACCACGGCCACCAGTCGACCGGGTTGTCGGCGTGCTGGAGCAGGTACGGACTTGTGGCGTCGGCGAGTCGGTTCACCCGACGACCATAACCACAGCCGCCCGGACGTGCCCGGTGGTCAGGAGGCGCCGTCGGCGCGGAGCCGGAACACGTTCGACTCGGCCGAGTCGCGAAGCGTCCCCAGCACCGCGCCGATCTTGTCCGCCGGCATCGGCTTGAAGAAGTGGTAGCCCTGCGCGGAGGTGCAGCCCAGCTCGGCCAGCGCCATCCGCTGCTCGGCGGTCTCCACCCCCTCGGCGACCACCCGCAGGCCCAGTTCGTGGGCGAGACCCACTGTGGTCCGGACGATCGCCGCGGCCTCCGGCGAGTCGGCCATCCGGATCACGAACGAGCGGTCCACCTTCAACTCGTCCACAGCGATCCGGGTGAGGAAGGTCAGCGAGGAGAAGCCGGTGCCGAAGTCGTCCACGGCGAGCTGCACACCCATCGACCGCAGGGTGGCAAGCACCTCGTCGATGACCTCCAGCTCGCTCATCACCACGGTCTCGGTGATCTCCAACACGAGCCGGTGCGGTGGCACCTGGTGCCGGCGCAACGCGTCGGCGATCTCCGCCGGCAGCCGGGGGTCGAGGAGGCTGCGCGCCGAGAGGTTCACCGAGATCGGTACGTCCAGCCCCTCCCGCGCCCAGCCGGCGGCCACACCGAGGGCCTTGTCCAGCACGTACCTGGTGAAGGTGCCGAGCTGCTCGCTGTTCTCCACCGGACGGATGAAGTCGGACGGGCCCAGCCAGCCCCGGCGGGGATGCTGCCAGCGGATCAGCGCCTCCACGCCGGTGGGCGCGCCGGTGGCCAGGTCGACGGCCGGCTGCAACGCCAGCACCAGCTGGTCGTCGACCTTCAGCGCCTCCCGCAGCTCGGCCAGCAGGGCGAGCTGGTCGGTGCTTGCCGCGTCCCGGCTGCCGTCGTACGCGGCGACGCTGCCCCCACCCTCCTTGGCCTGGTACATCGCGATGTCCGCCCGGCGCAGCAGCTCGGTCATGTCTGCGGTGCCGGCGTCGGCGACGACCACCCCGACGGACACCTCGATCGACATGCGCACCCCGGCCACCTCGGTCGGGGCGGCCAGCCGTTCGGCGATCTCCCGGGCCTGGCGCAGCGCGTGCGCCAGCGGCGCGGCCCGGTCGCCGAGCACCGGCACGGACGTGAGCAGCAGCGCGAACTCGTCACCGCCGAGCCGGCCGAGCAGGTCACCGGGCCGGGCCATCGAACTGAGCCGGTTCGCGGTCAGCCGCAGCAGCTGATCACCGGCGGCGTGCCCGAGGGTGTCGTTGACTTCCTTGAACTGGTTGATGTCCAGCAGCAGCAGCGCCACCGGGTGGTCGTGGGCGAGCTGCCGCAACGACTGGTCACCCTTGCCGAGCATGGCCGCCCGGTTGGCAAGCCCGGTGAGCGGGTCGTGCACCGCCTCGTACGACGACCGCGCGGTCACCAGCCGCAGCTCGCGGTGGGTCGCGGCGTCGTGCAGCGCGGCGGCCAGGGCGTCGCCGAACGCGGCGACGGCGTCGCGTTCCCGGTTGCTCGGCGGGGCGGATCGCGGGAACCGGACCCGCAGCCGGCCGACCGGCGCGGCGCCGACCGAGAGGGGACGGATCAGCTCGTGCTCGTCCGGCTCCGACAGGTCCGGTGGACCCACCTCCCGGTCGACCATCTGGCCGCCCGCGTCCCCCCGGTAGCGGCGCCACCGGCCGTCGGCCCGCGCCACGTCGACGTCCACCAGCTCGGCGTTGAACAGCGCCAGCGCGCCGGTGACAGCCGCGCTGGCCGCTCCCCGCTCGTCGAGCTGGTTGAGGGCCGCGGTGGCCTCGGCGAAGGCCCGCCACGTGCGGCGTTCCTGGTCGGCCCGCAGCCGGTACCGGTAGGTCTGCTGGAGCAGCCAGAGCAGCGGCGGCAGCAACAGCAGCCAGCGCGCGTCCAGCTCCAGCAGCGCGACCACCACCAGGCCCACCGCCACGTTGCCGACGAACATCAGCAGCTTGCCGCGCAGCGCCGCGAGCAGGGGCGGGCCGATTGGCAGACCGTGCCGCAGGCCCAGCGTCACCCCACCGAGCCAGGCCGTCACCAGCAGGTACGTCACCGAGCCGGCGATCACGGCCAGCGCCAGCATCGGGGTGGGCGCGGCGAGCAGCGGCTCCCCCAACGCGGTGGCCACGGACACGGCCAGCGCCGTGGCGGCCGCCAACGACGCCGCGATCCGGACGATCTCCAGTGCCGGGCGGCGGTCGTTGTGCAGCGAGAGCACCGTCCAGGACAGCCCGGCGCCGAGCAGGGTGGCCGACGGCAGCCAACCGGCGGGTGCCAGGTAGAGGCAGACGATCAACGCCGCCTCGCCCCAGGTGATGCTGACCATCCCGGCTGGTGAGCGGAACCGCAGCCGGGCGAACTGGGCGAGGGCGACGACGCCGACGACGATGCCGAAGCGGGCCGGACCACCGAGCGGGTCGTCCGACGGCAGGTTGGCCGGCAGGGTCAACCCCACGGTGGCGGCGACGACCGCGGTCAGCGTGACCGCTGCGGTGAGCACGAGAAGCCGGACCGGCGTGCCGCGTACCCCGAGCCGGTCGCCGACCGGGCCGGAGGTCATCGACCTCCCCCGTCAGGCGGCCCCGCGAGGGTACGACGGGCGGCCGGTGCTGTGACTGTCATCGGCGCCCCCTCCCGCGCACGGCTCGGGGACTTTTGGTCCCCCCGGCGGAAGGCTAAGCCAAACCGGGTGGTCGCAACAGGGGGCGACCACCCGGTTGGGCGTGAATCATGCGGGGACTACCCGTTCCGGTGCTGCTGGTGCCCGTTGGGAGCGGGCGTGGATGAATCACGGCCGCCGGTCCCGTCTGTCGGATCAGCGACTGCCGCGTCGGCCCTGGTCGGGTCGGTCGGCCGCCCCTGCTGGGGGAACCGGTCGGGCAGCCGGCGCAGCCGGGAGTTCATGTTGCGGATCAGCAGGATGGTCGCGGTGGCCAGCAGCAGGATGAGGAAGAGGCCCATCGGGCCGGCCAGCCCACCCGTGCGGGTGTCCCCGAAGTTGTTCTCCGCGAGCACCTGGGCAGCGGTCAGCATGGCGTTCCTCCGATGTGCGGTTGGTTACCAGGGTAGCGCCGCGGTTAATCAGCGCGCGTGCGCCGTCTCCCGCACACCTGCGAAGAGGTCGGACTCGGGCATCGGGCTGTCCACCATCGATCGGGCCAGCTCGAAGTCCTCGGTGGGCCAGGCTCCCTGCTGCAACTCCATCGGCACCTGGAACCAGAAGCCGTCCGGGTCGACCTGGGTGGCGTGGGCGCGCAGCGCGTCGTCGCGGACGGGGAAGTAGTCGGCGCACTCCACCCGGGTGGTGATCCGGGGGCCCTTGTCCGGGCGGTCCTCCCAGCGCTTGAGCCAGTCCTCGTACGGCGACTCCCGGCCCGCGGCGAGCATGCCCTCGTGCAAGGCCATGATCTTGGCCTTGGAGAAGCCGATGTCGTAGTAGAGCTTCAGCGGCTGCCACGGGGCACCCAGCTCCGGGTAGCGCTCCGGGTCGCCGGCGGCCTCGAAGGCGGCCACGCTGACCTTGTGGCACATGATGTGGTCGGGGTGCGGGTAGCCACCCTCCTCGTCGTACGTGGTGACCACGTGCGGACGGAACTCGCGCATCAGCCGCACCAGCGGCCCGGCGGCCACCTCGACGTCCTGGAGGGCGAAGCAACCCTCGGGCAGCGGCGGCAGCGGGTCGCCCTCGGGCAGCCCCGAGTCGACGAAGCCGAGCCAGGCCTGGTCGACGCCGAGGATCGCCCGCGCGGCGTCCATCTCGGCGCGCCGGATGTCGGCGATGTTGGCCCACACGTCGGGCCTGTCGAGCTTGGGGTTGAGCACGCTGCCGCGCTCACCGCCGGTGCACGTCACGACCAGGACGTCCACCCCTTCGGCGACGTACTTCGCCATGGTCGCCGCACCCTTGCTCGACTCGTCGTCCGGGTGCGCGTGGACGGCCATGAGACGCAGTTGCTCTGCCAACTTCGGCGCTCCTCGTCTGTGCCGGACGGTGGACCCGACCGGACTCGACCGGCTTGACCTGCCGGGGATCCTCCACACCCCGCCGCCGGCCGCACCGCGCGGGGCCCGACCTGCCGTTCCTGCCGCTGGGCCGGGCTGGGAGGATGGACTCTGTCATTCTTGCCGATGCCGCCGACAACAACGCCAGGAGATACCCGCCGGTGACCGAGACGCACGCCACAATTTCACCGGGCGCGCCGGTTTTTCCCGCTGGGCGCTACGGCCGCCGCCGCGAACCGGGCGGCAGGGCCCGCCGTACGCTGCTGGCCGCGCTGGCCCTCCTGCTGCTGGCGGCGTCGCTGACGCTGATCTCGGTACGCCTCTACAAGCAGTACGGCGACCCGGTGTACGACGCGCAGGTGATCACGTACACCGACATCACCGACAGCCAGGTGCGTGTCGACTTCCGGGTGACCGTGCCGTCGGGCGGCTCGGCGGTGTGTGTGCTGCGCGCCCGCGACCGCGCCGGTGCCGAGGTGGCCCGCGAGGAGGTCACAGTGAGCGCGGCCCCGGGCGACAGGCACGTCACCACCAGGCACCGCCTCGCCACCACCGCACGGCCGTTCATCGGCGAGGTACTGCGCTGCCGACCCCCGGCCTGAGCTGGGGAGACGTCGCTCTCGCGGCGCGGCGGAGGCCGCTCACCCGGGGTGCTGCACACGGGCACCGCCGGTGATGGCCGACACGCTGTGTCGTACCGCACTGGTAACTTGGTAGTTCACCTGTCAGCCAGCCACGCACAACTGAGGAGACCGCCTGTGTCCACTGGCAACGAGGCGCCCGCCACCTGGCTGTCCCAGGACGCGTACGACCGCCTCCAGGCCGAGCTCGACGAGCACATCGCCAACCGCCCCGCGATCGCAGCCGAGATCAACGCGCGGCGCGAGGAGGGCGACCTGCGGGAGAACGGCGGCTACCACGCCGCCCGTGAGGAGCAGGGCAAGGCCGAGGGCCGCATCCGCTACCTCCAGGAGCTGCTGCGCACCGCGAAGGTCGGCGAGGCCCCGACGGCGGACGCGGTGTCGCCAGGCATGGTCGTGACGATCTACTTCGACGACGACACCGACGACACCGAGACGTTCCTGCTCGGCTCCCGGGAGATCGCGGCCACCACCGACCTGACCGTCTACAGCCCCGAGTCCGCGCTCGGCAAGGCGATCCTGGGCGGTCGGCCGGGGCAGACCTGCACCTACACGGCGCCCAGCGGCGCCGACATCAAGGTGACAGTGGTCAGCTTCGAGCCGTTCTCCGGCTGACGCCGGCGCTCGCTGAGACACCGCTTCCGAGGCGTGACACCTACAGGTGTCACGCCTCGGCTGCGAAGACCACCTGGTAACCGCTGGCCCGCAGCGCGCTGATCAGCGTGTCCGAGTGCTCGACACCCCGCGTCTCCACCGACAGCGCCACCTCCACCTCGCCGAGGCCCAGGTGCGGGTTGGCGCGCTGGTGCTCCACGTCCACCACGTTGGCCCGGTGCTCGGCGATCTGGCTGAGCAGCGAGGCCAGTTGCCCCGGCCGGTCCGAGCAGCGCACCGTCACCCGCAGGTAGCGGCCCGCGGCGGCCAGGCCGTGCTCGATCACCCGCATCATCAGCAGCGGGTCGATGTTCCCGCCGGAGAGCACCGCGACCACAGGTGTCTCCACCTCCACGACACCGGCCAGCAGCGCGGCCACGCCGACCGCGCCGGCCGGCTCGACGACCTGCTTGCCCCGCTCCAACAGGCACAGCAGCGCCCGGGAAATGTCCTCCTCGGTGACGGTGACGATCTCGTCGACCAGCTCGCGGACGTGGTGGAAGGTGATCTCGCCGGGCCGGCCCACCGCGATGCCGTCCGCGATCGTCGCGAAGGCGGGCAGCCGGACGGGCTGCCCGGCCACCAGAGAGGGCGGGAAGGCCGCCGCACCTGCCGCCTGGACGCCGACGATCCGGATGTCCGGCCGCAGCGCCTTGGCCGCCACGGCCATGCCCGAGATCAGGCCGCCGCCACCCACACCTGTGATGATGGTCTGCACGTCCGGGCACTGTTCGAGGATCTCCAGCGCCACAGTCCCCTGCCCGGCGATCACGTCCCGATGGTCGAACGGGTGGATCAGCACCGCGCCGGTCCGCTCGGCGTACGTCTGGGCGGCGACGAGCGCCTCGTCGACGGTGTTGCCTGCCAACTCGACCTGCGCCCCGTACCCCTTCGTGGCGGCGACCTTCGGCAGCGGCGCGTTGACCGGCATGAAGACAGTCGCGTGCGTACCGACCAGGCCGGCCGCGAGAGCCACGCCCTGCGCGTGGTTGCCGGCGCTCGCCGCGACGACACCGCGTTCCCGCTCGTCCGCGGACAACCGGGAGATCCGTACGTACGCGCCGCGCACCTTGTACGAGCCGGCCCGCTGCACGTTCTCGCACTTGAGCCACGTCGGCCCGCCCAGTTGCGCGCTCAACGGCCGGGACGGCTCCAGCGGGGTGGTCCGGATGACGCCGTCGAGCAGTTTCCGCGCAGCCCGCACGTCGTCGAGGCCGACCAGTTCCGTCATGCCCCGATCGTGCCACCCGCCCCCGGCGCCGCCGTCGGCGACACCGGGGGCGACCGGCTCGACGATCAAGCGGTGGCCGGCGACCCCGTGCCGACCCGGGGGTAACCGGGGGCGTGGCGCGACCACGGAGCGGCCATCTCGAACTGACCGGCCACGCCGAGCAGCAGCAGCTCCGAGCCGGGCGGACCGACCAGTTGCACGGCCACCGGCAGGCCGTCCGGGCGGCGGCCCACCGGCACGACGATCGCGGGCAGGCCTGCGATGTTCCACGGCGCCGCGTACGGGGCGTACCTGATGTTGGCCGTCATGTTGGCCCGCCAGGACCGGTCGGACCAGCGCGCGGCCTCCGGCGGCGCGGTGGCCAGCGCCGGGGTGAGCAGCAGGTCGACCGAGTGGTCGGTGAAGAAGTCGACGGACCGCTCCCGCCACGCCGCCCGGTCGGCCTCCCGGACGTACCCGCGGCGCTGCGCCCACTCGCCCAGCGCGACGTGTCGACGGGTACGCCTCTGCAGGCCGCGTCGGTCCAGGCCGCTGGCCCGTACGTCGGCGGCGGCGGCGGCGAGCCAGGTGGCGATGCCCTGGAGGCCAAGCGCGGTGGGGTAGACGGGGTCGGCAGGCACGGTGTCGTGCCCGGCGGCGGCGAGCAGCCGGCCGGCGGCGGCGACCGCGTCGCGGTTCGGCGCGTCCGGCGACACTCCCCGCACCGGGGAGCGCAGCGAGACGCCCACCCGCAGCCGCTGCGGGGGGACCAGCTTCTCCGGCCGCCGTCCGGCGAGCACCGAGAAGCCGACCGCCGCGTCGGCGACGGTGCTGGTCAGCATCCCGTGCTCGGTGAGACCGAACCAGTCGTCCGCGCCGAGCTGGCAGGGCACCACGCCCCGGCCCGGCTTGAGCCCGACCAGGCCGCAGCAGGCGGCGGGGATCCGGATCGAACCGAGCCCGTCGTTGCCGTGCGCGATCGGCACCAGGCCGGCCGCCACCGCGGCGGCCGCGCCGCCGGAGGAACCGCCGGGGGTACGGGAGCTGTCCCACGGATTGCGCGTCACCGCGCTGCCGTCGTCGGTGAGCGCCCACAGGCCCAGCTCCGGCATCCGGGTCACGCCCAGGATCACCGCACCGGCGCCGCGTAGCCGGCGGACCACCTCGTGGTCGGCCTCCGCGACGTCGGTACGCGCGGCGGCCGACCCGTTCCAGGTGGGCAGCCCCGCGACCGGGGTGTTCTCCTTGACCGCCACCGGCACCCCGGCGAGGGGCAGGTTGGCCAGGTCTTCCTGCTCGTCGACCTTCTCCGCCTCGGTGATCGCCTCGCCGCCGCGAACGACGCGGAACGCGGTCAGTTCGCGGTCGGCCGAGGCGATGTGCTCAAGGTGGTCGGCGACGACCTGGGTGGCCGAGACGTCGCCCCGGCGCACCCCCCGGGCGATCTGCTTGGCGGTCGCTCCGACCCAGGTCGCCATGATGTCCTGCACGGCCATCCTCCCCAGCGGTCAGCCCAGTGCCTGCTCCAGATCGGCGAGCAGGTCGTCGACCGTCTCGATGCCGACAGACAGTCGCACGAGATCGCCGGGAACTTCAAGCGGCGAGCCGGCAGCACTTGCGTGTGTCATCCGGCCCGGGTGCTCGATCAGGGATTCCACGCCGCCGAGCGACTCGGCGAGCACGAAGAGCTTGGTGCGGTTGCAGATCTCCACGGCGTGGTCCTCGCCGCCGGAGGCGCGGAACGAGATCATGCCGCCGAAGCGGCGCATCTGCTTCGCGGCGACCTCGTGGCCGGGGTGCGAGGGCAGCCCGGGATAGATCACCTCGGACACCTTGGCGTGCCCGTCGAGGTACGCGGTGAGGCGTTCGGCGTTGTCGCAGTGCCTGTCCATCCGTACCCCGAGGGTCTTGATGCCGCGCAGGGTGAGCCAGGCGTCGAACGGGCCGTTGATCGCGCCCATCGCGTTCTGGTGGTAGCGCAGCTCCTCGCCGAGCGCGGCGTCGGCGACGACGAGCGCGCCGCCCACCACGTCGGAGTGCCCGCCGATGTACTTCGTGGTCGAGTGCACCACGACGTCGGCGCCGAAGGCGATCGGCTGCTGAAGGTACGGCGAGGCGAAGGTGTTGTCGACGACCAGCAGCGCACCCGCGTCGTGCGCCACGGCGGCCAGGGCGGCGATGTCCGCGATGCCGAGCAGCGGGTTGGTGGGCGTCTCCACCCAGACGATCTTGGTGCGGCCGGGCTGCACGGCGGCCCGGATCGCGGCCGGGTCGGAGACCTTGGCCGGGGTGAACTCCAGCCCCCAGCGCTGGGCGACACGGGCGAAGAGCCGGTACGTGCCGCCGTACGCGTCGTCCGGGATGATCACGTGGTCGCCGGGTTGGCAGACGGCCCGCAACAGGGTGTCCTCGGCGGCCAGGCCGCTGGCGAAGGCGAGACCGACAGGCCCACCCTCCAGCGCCGCGAGGCACTCCTGGAGGGCGTCGCGGGTCGGGTTGCCGGAGCGGCTGTACTCGTAGCCGAGCCGGGGCGCGCCGACGGCGTCCTGGGCGTACGTGCTGGTCTGATAGATCGGTGGAATCACCGCGCCGGTGCGGGCCTCAGGGTCCTGACCGGCGTGGATGGCGAGCGTCTCGAAGCCGTGACTCATTCTGGTGAGGCTAGTGCCCCGCCCGGCGGGGCGTGGCGGAGCCGGGTGGTCGGCATAGCCTGGGCCGATGAGCGGGTGTGTGTTCTGCGAGATCGTGGCGGGTGCGGTGCCGGCGTTCCGGGTCGCCGACGAGCCGGACGGGGTGGCCTTCCTGGACACGCGGCCGGTGTTCAAGGGGCACGTGCTGGTCGTGCCACGGGTGCATCTGGTGACCCTGGCCGAGCTGCCGGCCGAGCTGCTGCCCGGCTACTTCGCGCTGGTCCGGCGGCTGGCCGTGGCGGTGGAGACCGGTCTGGGCGCCGGTGGGACGTTCGTGGCGATGAACAACAAGGTGTCCCAGTCGGTGCCGCACCTGCACACCCACGTGGTGCCGCGGACGAAGGGTGACGGGCTGCGCGGCTTCTTCTGGCCGCGCACCCGATACGACGACGACGCCGAGGCCCGGGCCCACGCCGACCGGATCGCCGCCGCCCTGCCGGCAGGGGCCTGAGTCACACCCACGCGGGTAAGGAAGCCGTACCCACCGGTGTTACACGCTGGGAGAGGTACGAGAGGAGTCCCACCGTGTTCCTGCGCCGTATGAACGCCGAGATGGTCTCGCCCGACCAGGCCCTGCCGGGCCGCCCGATCGCCATGCCTGTCGCCGACCGGCACGAGGTCCTGGGCACCCCGCTCAAGGGGCCCTTCCCTGAGGGCCTTCAGGTGGCCGTGTTCGGGATGGGCTGTTTCTGGGGCGCCGAGCGGCTGTTCTGGACGCTGCCCGGCGTGTACACCACCTCCGCCGGCTACGCCGGTGGCATCACGAAGAACCCGACCTACGAGGAGACGTGTTCCGGTCGGACCGGGCACGCCGAGGTCGTCCAGGTGGTTTACGACCCGAGCAAGATCACGTACGAGGACCTGCTGAAGGTCTTCTGGGAGAACCACGACCCGACCCAGGGCATGCGCCAGGGCAACGACGTGGGCACCCAGTACCGGTCGGCGATCTACACGACGACCGACGAGCAGCGGGCCATCGCGGAGTCGTCCCGGGACGCGTTCCAGCCGATCGTGACGCGCGCCGGCAAGGGTGAGATCACCACCGAGATCGCCCCGCTCGGCAGCTACTACTTCGCCGAGGACTACCACCAGCAGTACCTCGCCCAGACCAAGAACCCGAACGGGTACTGCAACCACGGCCCGAACGGGCTGAGCTGCCCGGTCGGCGTGGCCCGTACCGCCGGCTGACCGCCGTACGCCCGCACGACCTCGAATGCCCGGCCACCGAGAGGGTGGCCGGGCATTCCCGTTCGGCCCTGTGATCGAAATCCGTTGCCGAGCCCGCCGGGAACTCGATAGCGTGGCGGTACACGTGAAAGGAGGTGGTCCAGACTTGTATAGCAATCGGACTCGTGAGGTGGCTGTCCGCTAGCCGCTGTCCTCGACAGTGAACGGTTCGCCGACAGGCGGGCAATCAGCACCATCGTCGAGACCGTGTGGCAGCGGTGCGGCGAATTCCAGGCAGCCACCCGACCCCCGGGGCGCCGGCCCAGTCCAGCCGGCCCGCGCGACAGCGCGGAGCGCCCCGGGGGTCGCTTCATATCCGGAAGAGGCCCGTCGATGTCGATGCGCGAGTTGGTGGTGCTGGGGACGGCCAGCCAGGCGCCGACGCGGCTGCGCAACCACAACGGGTACGTGCTGCGCTGGGACGACGAGGTGATCCTCTTCGACCCGGGCGAGGGCAGCCAGCGGCAGCTCCTGCACACCACTGTCACCGCCACCGACCTGACCCGGATCTGTGTCACGCACTTCCACGGCGACCACTGCCTGGGGCTGCCGGGCACCATCCAGCGGCTCTCCCTGGACCGGGTGGCGCACCCGGTGGCCGTGCACTTCCCGGCCGGCGGCGCCGAGTACTTCGCCCGCCTGCGGCACGCCACCTCCTTCTACGAGACGGCCGAGCTGGCGGTGACCCCGATCGAGGCCGACGGGCAGCGGATCGCGCTGAGCTGCGGCTTTCTGGAGGCACGCCGGCTGCGGCACCCCATCGAGACGTACGGCTACCGGCTGGTCGAGCCGGACGGGCACCGGATGCTGCCGGAGAAGCTTGCCGCGTACGGCATCGCGGGGCCGGCCGTCGGCGAGCTGATCCGCGTCGGGCACCTCGACCTCGACGGGCGCCGCGTGACCCGGGACGAGGTGAGCGTGCCCCGGCCGGGGCAGCGGTTCGCCTTCGTGATGGACACCGGCCTCTGCGACGGCGTGTACGCCCTCGCCGAGCACGCCGACCTGCTGGTCATCGAGTCGACGTTCCTGGAGTCGGAGGCCGCGTTGGCCGCCGAGGTCGGGCACCTGACCGCGGCGCAGGCCGCCCGGGTGGCTACCGAGTCCGGGGTACGCCGGCTGGTGCTCACCCACTTCTCCCAGCGGTACCCCGACCCGCGCCGGTTCCACGACGAGGCGCGGGCCCACTTCGACGGTGAGCTGATCATCGCCGAGGACCTGACGACGGTGCAGGTGCCGCCGCGCCGGGTACCCTCGGTCGGATGACCATCACCCTCCGTCCCGCGACAGGTGACGACCTGATGGGGGTGGGTGCCCTGCACCAGCGTTCCCGGGTCGCCGCGTACTCCTCGTTCCTGCCGGCCGCGGCGCTTGCCGACCCGACGCCGGAGGCGATGGGTCGGTACTGGGTCGAGCGGTGGCAGTGGGAGCGGGACACCCACCGGATGACAGTGGCCGAGCGGGCCGGGAGGTTGGTCGGGTTCAGCCACCTGGGCCCGGACGACGAGGACGACCCGGCGACCGGGCTGCTCAACGCGATCCACCTCGACCCGGCCGAGCAGGGCCGCGGCGTCGGCCGCACCCTGATGGTGGACGCGCTGGACGCCATGCGCGCGCGGGGCTGGAGGCGTGCCGTGCTCTGGGTGCTCCGGGAGAACGCCCACGCCCGCGCCTTCTACGAGCGCGGCGGCTGGACCCCTACCGGAGCGGAGCGTGACGAGCACATCGGCACCGCCCTCACGCCCCAACTGCGCTACGCACGCCCCCTCTGAGCAATGGCCGGCAACAGCCCGACCACCCTCAGCGCAGCCCGGCAACAGCCCAGCCGGCCACCCCACCCACCTCACGCACGGCCTTTGCTCTGCTTCAGCGGAGGCAACAGTGACCGGGCATTTCTGTTGCGTGGGTTGAAGCAGAGCAAAGGCCGTGCGGGGTGTGCTGTGCCTCCGCAGCGGCAGCCTGCGGAGGCACTTCGCGGAGGCGTAGCAGCTAGTGGGCGCCGAGGTGGGACAGGAGGTCCTGGCGGGTCAGGACGCCCTTGGGCTTGCCGTCGACTAGGACCAGCGCCGCGTCGGACT
This sequence comes from Micromonospora sp. NPDC047521, assembly GCF_055587305.1. Classification (NCBI taxonomy): domain Bacteria; kingdom Bacillati; phylum Actinomycetota; class Actinomycetes; order Micromonosporales; family Micromonosporaceae; genus Micromonospora; species Micromonospora sp. NPDC047521. The sequence continues at coordinate 518,851 of NZ_JBVJGN010000001.1, forward strand.
TCTCCAGCAGGCCGACCGCCTCGCTGACCGGCTGACCCCCGCCGATCATCGGCAGCGGGTCGCCCATGTGCCGCTCGATGGTGTCGTGCAGGTGGGCCTGACCGGTGAACAGCGCGTCGAGCAGATCCCGCTCGGCGATCGAGCCGGCGACCTCACCGGTCACCACGGGCGGCTCGGCCTTGAGGACCGGCAGCTGCGAGACGCCGTACTCGCGCATGTAGTCGATCGCGTCGCGGACCGTCTCGGTCGGGTGCACGTGCACCAGCTCGGGGAGCCCGCCCGGCTTGCTGGCCAGCGCGTCGGCCACCGTCGGCTCCGCGCCGGAGTTGTCGAGGAAGCCGTACCGGGCCATCCACGAGTCGTTGAAGATCTTCGACAGGTAGCCCCGGCCGCCGTCCGGCAGCAGTACCACGATCACGTCGTCCGGACCGGCCTTGCGGGCCACCTCCAGCGCGGCGACCACTGCCATCCCGCAGGAGCCGCCGACCAGCAGCCCCTCCTCCCGGGCCAGCCGCCTGGTCATCTCGAAAGACGCCTTGTCCGACACCTCGACGATCTCGTCGGCCACGCCCCTGTCGTACGTCTCCGGCCAGAAGTCCTCGCCGACGCCCTCCACCAGGTACGGCCGGCCGGTGCCGCCGGAGTACACCGAACCCTCCGGGTCGGCCCCGATGACCTTCACCCGGCCCTCGGACGCCTCCTTCAGGTACCGGCCGATGCCGGAGATCGTGCCGCCGGTGCCGACACCTGTCACGAAGTGGGTGAGCCCGCCCTCGGTCTGCTTCCACAGCTCCGGACCGGTGGTCTCGTAGTGCGAACGCGGGTTGGCCGGGTTGCTGTACTGGTTGGGCTTCCAGGCGCCGGGGATCTCCCGGGTCAGCCGGTCGGAGACGTTGTAGTACGAGCGCGGGTCCTCCGGTGCGACAGCTGTCGGGCAGACCACCACCTCGGCGCCGTACGCCCGCAGCACGTCCTGCTTGTCCTGGCTGACCTTGTCGGGGCAGACGAAGACGCACCGGTAGCCCTTGAGCTGGGCCACCAGGGCCAACCCCACTCCGGTGTTGCCGCTGGTCGGCTCGACGATGGTGCCACCCGGCTTCAGCAGGCCGGCGGCCTCGGCGTCCTCGACCATCCGCAGCGCGATCCGGTCCTTCACCGAGCCGCCCGGGTTCACGTACTCCACCTTGGCGAGCACTGTGGCCTGGATGCCCTCGGTGACGTTACGCAGACGTACCAGCGGGGTGTTGCCGATCATGTCGACGACGTTGTCGTAGTACTGCACGGTGTGCCCTTCGTTGCGGCGCCGGCGACGGCGGCCGGGCAGACGTTTCCTCGCCGCCCAGCGTACGTGCCGTCAGGGCACCAGGCCCCCGGGGATGACCGAGCTGCGTCGGGCCTCCCACTCCAGGAAACGGTCGGTCTCGGCGAGCACGCTGCCGGCCAACCAGGTGATCATGACGGCGTCGTCGGCCAGCCCGAAGATCGCCAGCGGGATCTCCGGCAGCAGGTCGATGGGCGAGACGATGTACGCCGTCGCCGCCGTCATCAGGGCCAACCGGAGGCCACCGTCGTACTCGCCCCTGGTGGTGGCCCTGATCATCCTGGGCAGCGCCGCCAACCGGGTGCCCAGCGACGGGCCACCGCGCGCCCCGGCGGCCAGTGCCCGGGCCAGTGCCGTGAACGCCGCGCTGCGCTTGAGTGTCTTCCCCATCGTCGCGCTCCTCTCCGCCGGATCAGCGTGGCGGGTCGGCGCAAGTCGGCCGGCCACCCCCGTACTGGTACCCCGTCGCGTCGCTTTCCAGGCACCCGGGTGCCGTCACGACGACAGCGGCGTGTCGGGCCGGCGCGATAATGTCGCTGTATGGGGGTGGCTGGTTTCGTCGTACCCGTAGGTCCGCGCTGGCGACAAGCCCGGCGGGTCGCCCGCCTGGCGGCCATCTGGACGGGCGCCACCGCGGCGGCCGCGATGGCGACCGGCGGGGTGCTGCTCGGCCAGGCCCGGCAGGCCCGGCGCACCATCCCGATGGCCGAGGCGCCGCCGCCGCGCTGCGACGGGGTGTACGGCGCGAAGTTCCCCGGCCCCGCGCTCACCATGGTCGTGCTCGGCGACTCGTCGGCGGCCGGCTACGGGGGGCACCGCCGCCGGGAGACGCCTGGCGCGCTGCTCGCCACAGGCCTCTCGCGTCGGCTGCACCGACCTGTGCAACTGCACCGCTTCGCGGTGGTAGGTGCCATCTCGTCGGCGCTGCGCCACCAGGTGGAGGCGGCGCTGGAGCACCAGCCGGACATCGCGGTGATCCTCATCGGCGGCAACGACATCACCAACCGCACGCCTCGCGGGCTGGCCGTGCGTTACCTGGTCGAGGCGGTGCGCACCCTGCGCGACGCGGGGTGCGAGGTGGTCGTCGGCACCTGCCCCGACCTGGGCGCGATCCGGCCGATCCAGCCGCCGCTGCGCTGGCTGGCACACCGCTGGAGCCGCCAGCTCGCCGCCGCCCAGACGGTGGCGGTGGTCGAGGCGGGCGGCTGGACGGTCTCCCTCGGTGACCTGCTCGGTCCCCGGTTCGCCGCCGAGCCGGCCCGGATGTTCGCCTGGGACCGGTTCCATCCCTCCGCCGAGGGGTACGCGATGGCCGCCGCCGCCCTCCTGCCGACCATGCTCTCGGCACTCGGCACGGGGCCGGAACGACGGGCTACACAGGCGCGCGGCGAGGGCGTACGGTCGCTGCCTGAGGCCGCGCAGGAGGCGGCCCGGCACGCCGGCACCGAGGTCAGCGGCACCCAGGTCCGGGGCCACGACCGAGGACCGGCCGGTCGGTGGGCGCAGTTGCGCCGCCGGGCGTTCTTCGGTGTCGGCGCGGTGCCGCAGCGCGGCTCCGCCCCGGACACCTCGACAGTGGAGGGACTCGCATGAACGAGCGCAGCGGGCGGGACGTGACCGCCGGCCTCCCCGGCCGAGTGGGGCGGGCGGCGGCACTCTCGCTGCTCGCCGGCACGGTGGGCGGCGCCGCCGTCCTGGCCGGTGAGGCGTTCGTCGCCCGTCACCGGCGGTACGCCCAGCCGGAGCTGGGGCTGGCGTTGCGCGCCACGATCGGCCGGGCCGGTGCGCCGCCGCTGCGGCTGGTGCTGCTCGGCGACTCGTCGGCCCTGGGTGTGGGCGTGGACCGCCTGGAGGACACCATCGGGGGTCAGCTGGCTCACCTACTCGCCGAGGGTCCGGCCGGCCGACGGGTGCACCTGTCCAGCGTAGGAGTCTCCGGTTCCCGCTCGACGGATCTGGCCACCCAGGTGGCCCGTGCCCTGCTCGGCGAGCGGCCCGACGTCGCGTTGATCCTGATCGGCGCGAACGACGCCACAGCGATGCGCCGCCCCGCCGACGCGGCGGCGTACCTGGGTTCGGCGGTGCACCGGCTGCGCGAGGCGCGGGTCGAGGTGGTGGTGGGCACGTGCCCCGACCTCGGCGCGGTACGCGCCATCGCCCCACCGCTGCGTCAGGTCATCGGCTGGTCCGGCCGGCGGATGGCACGCGCGCAGACCACTGCCGTGCTGGACGCCGGCGGCAGCGTGGTCGACCTGGCCACCGAGACCGGGCCGGTGTTCCGGGCCGACGCGGGGACGCTCTGCCACGACGGTTTCCACCCCTCGGCTGACGGCTACCGGGTGTGGGCACACGCGCTGCTGCCCGCCATCGCGGCGGCGGCCGCGGTCGCCTCCCGGCGTTAGGCCCGGGACGGGGTGACATTTCCCGCCGCGCTCGCTTCTTCCCGCCATGTTACCGACCGGTTAACGTTGGTCCATGCCGATTGAGTCGTCCCGCGACGCCGTCATCGTCGCCACCGCCCGCTCCCCCATCGGCCGGGCGCACAAGGGGTCCCTGCGCGACGTCCGCTCCGACGACCTCGCCGCGACAATCGTCCAGGCCGCACTGGACAAGATCCCCCAGCTCGACCCGACCACCATCGACGACATCTACCTCGGGTGTGGCCTGCCCGGCGGTGAGCAGGGCTTCAACATGGCCCGCGTGGTGGCCACCCTGCTCGGGCTCGACACCGTGCCCGGCGCCACGCTGACCCGCTACTGCGCGTCCTCGTTGCAGACCACCCGGATGGCCCTGCACGCGATCCGCGCCGGCGAGGGGGACGTCTTCGTCTCCGCAGGTGTGGAGATGGTCTCCCGGTACGCGCGGGGCAGCTCCGACGGTCTGCCGCCGGAGGCGCAGGCCCTGGTCGGCGGCGGCTGGGAGAACCCGCGCTTCGCCGAGGCCGCCGAGCGCTCGAAGCGTCGCGCGCAGGGCGGCGCCGAGGTGTGGACCGACCCGCGCGAGGCCGGCGAACTGCCGGACATCTACCTGACCATGGGGCAGACCGCCGAGAACCTGGCCCAGGTGTACGACGTGACCCGCGCCGACATGGACGAGTTCGGCGTCCGCAGCCAGAACCTCGCCGAGAAGGCCATCGCCGACGGTTTCTGGGCCCGGGAGATCACCCCGGTCACCACGCCGGACGGCACTGTGGTGAGCACCGACGACGGCCCGCGCGCCGGCGTCACCCTGGACGCGGTCGCCGGGCTGAAGCCGGTGTTCCGCCCGGACGGCCGGATCACCGCCGGCAACTGCTGCCCGCTGAACGACGGTGCCGCCGCAGTGGTCGTGATGAGCGCCCAGCGGGCCGAGGAGCTGGGGCTGACCCCGCTGGCCCGGATCGTCTCGACGGGCGTCACCGCCCTGTCGCCGGAGATCATGGGCCTCGGGCCGGTCGAGGCGTCCCGGCAGGCGCTGAAGCGGGCCGGCATGACCATCGACGACGTCGACCTCGTGGAGATCAACGAGGCGTTCGCGGCCCAGGTCATCCCCTCCTACCGCCAGTTGGGCATCCCGGAGGAGAAGCTGAACGTGATGGGCGGCGCGATCGCCGTCGGCCACCCGTTCGGCATGACCGGCGCCCGGATCACCGGCACGCTGCTCAACGCGTTGGAGTGGCACGACAAGACCATCGGCCTGGAGACCATGTGCGTCGGCGGCGGGCAGGGCATGGCCATGGTGCTGGAGCGGCTGAGCTGAGCTGTTCTCAGAGCGCGCCGCGGGTCGCCGTCACCTCGGCGGCGGCCCGCGCCAGTACCTCGTCGCGGGGCCGGGCGGCCAGCAGGTCGGCCGTCACCACCCGTAGCTGGTCGGGCAGGGCCAGGTCGTTGTCGAGCCGCGGCACCACCCGGCGCGGCTGACCCTCGGCGTCGGCGGCCAGGTTGGCGACCTCCTGCACCAGCCGGTGCACCAGGTCGGCGCGGGGCACGTTGCCTGTGGTCGCGGTCGCCGCCCAGCGTGGCTGCTCCCAGTGCCCGACCTGGCCGACCAGCAGGCGTACGGTCTGATCCAACTCCGTTGCGCTCATCGGCGCCGAGTCTACGGCCGGCACTCGTCACACCGGGCCGGCCCGCTCAGCGACGCAGGTAGCTGATCAGCCGCAGCAACTGCCAGTACAGGAACACCAGCCCGGTGAGCAGCCCGAAAGCGCTCAGCCACGCGTACCGGCGGGGTCGGCCGTCGCGCACCGAGCGCTCGACGAGGTCGAAGTCGAGGATGAAGCTGAACGCCCCGGCGATGATCGCCACCACGGAGAAGGCGTACGGCAGCCAGCCGACCTGCCCGCTGGCGCTGTAGACCTCCAGCCCCGGCCGTCCCGAGATCAGATACGACACCAGGTTGACGACGCTGAGCACGGCGATACCGAGCAGTGTCCCGATCACCAGACGGGCCAGCCGGGGCGTCGCCCGGATGATCCGGGCACGGTAGAGCGCCGCCATGCCGATGAAGACACCGAAGGTGCCGGCCACCGCCTGCACCACGATGCCCGGATAGACCTGCTCGAAGGTCCGGCTGGCCACCCCCAGCAGCAGCCCCTGGAGAAGGGCGTAGCCGACGATCGGCACCGGGTTGGTGATCCGGCGCAGGGAGATGACGAGGACCAGCGCGATCGACGCCAGGGCGCTGCCGGCGAGCGCGGCACCCAGCCACACCGCGTCGGGGATCACCACCCAGGACACCGCGGCGGCCACCCCTGTGACGAGCAGCAACCCGACGGTACGGACCACCACGTCGTCGACGGTCATCGGCTCGACGTCGCGGGAGCCGAGCACCCGGGACTCCAACCGGCCGGTCTCGTCCAGCCGGTTGAGCACCGGGTTGTTGCTGCGCACCGCCGCCTCCTTCGCCCGCGTACCCCTCGCAGTCACTCTGCCCCGGGCGGACCGGCGGCGGCGGGCAAACGGCGCGGACGACGGCGCCCGCCCCCACCAGAGGCGGGAGCGGGCGCCGGTCGACAGTGCGGACGAGGTCAGTCGTCGCCCTGGAAGTAGCTCAGCAGGCGCAGGATCTCGATGTAGAGCCAGACCAGGCTGACCAGGATGCCGAACGCGGCCACCCAGGAGTAGCGCTGCGGCAGGCCCATCCGGACGCCGTCCTCGATCTCCTTGAAGCTGAGCACGAAGCTCAGCGACGCGACCACGATGCAGACCAGGCTGAAGCCGATGGCCAGCGGGCTGCCGTCGCGCAGGCCCGTGTTGACGCCGAACAGCGCCAGCACCAGGTTGATCATCATGACGGCGAAGAGACCGACCATCGCCGCGATCATGCCCTTGACGAAGGCCGGGGTGGCCCGGATGACCTTCGCCTTGTAGAGCATCGCCATCAGGAAGAAGATGCCGAAGCTCGCCACGGCGGCCTGGAGCACGATGCCGTCGTAGAGCGTCTCGAACGCCTTGCTGACCATGCCGACGAAAACACCCTCGACGACCGCGTACGCGATGACGAGCGCCGGGTTGGCCATCCGGGAGAACGAAATGATCAAGCCGAGGACCAGGCCGACCACCGCCGCGCCGATCCAGGCGGTGCTGACCAGCGCGTCGGGCACGAGCACCCAGGCCGCCGCGGCGGTGATGCCGAGGATGCCGAGCAGAGCGACCGTCTTGACGACCACGTCGTCGACAGTCATGGGTGCGACGGTCGGCGGAGCGGCCGGGTAACCGGCCTGGGAGGGGTACTGCTGGGGAATGCCGGGCTGTCCGTACGGCCCGGCCGGGGCGTACCCGGCGGAGCGCTCCCGCTCGGCCGCCTGGCCGAGCCGGGCGAGCACCGGGTTCGAGGTCTTCACTGTCTGGCCTCCCTCAGGGGGTCGTTTGCACGTGAACGTGCCCTCCAAGAGTAAACGGCGCAGCCAAGTCCCGGTGATCACGAATGAGGATGCGTATCGAGTCGACTGGTGCCCGGGGCGGGGGTCGAACCCGCACGCCTTGCGGCAGCCGCTTTTAAGGCGGCCGTGTCTGCCGTTCCACCACCCGGGCGGGTGGCACCGGCGCGTCGACACGCGCGGTGCAATGTCACCGTAGCGGGTCTGCGGCGACCCGACGTACCCCGACGGGTTTGCCACATTAGGGTCGATGCCGTGAGCAGCGCAGCCCCCACGGCCCCCGACGCCGCGCCTGAGCAGGCCCTGCGCCTCGCCGATCAGGCCAACCGCCGGCCATTGGCCGTCCGGCTGGTGGCTGCCGTCCGCCGCCGTCGGGCGGACCTGCCGGTCGTCCTTCTGTTCGTGGTGCTGGCCGGCTGGCTCACCCACGGGCTGTGGCCCGACCCGGGCGGGCGCACGCTCGCGCTCAACCCAGAGGACCAGGCCCTGTACGAGTGGTTCCTGGCCATCGACGCGCGAGCGCTGCTCGGCGACTTCAGCCTGCTCACCGACCGGCTCAACGCACCGGACGGGGTCAACCTGATGGCCAACACGACTGTCATCGCGCTGGGCGTCGTCTGCACGCCGGTCACCCTCCTGTTCGGCGCCCCGGTCACCTTCGCCCTGCTGGCCGCCGCCAACCTGGCGGGCACCGCGCTCGCCTGGTATCTGCTCTTCCACCGGACCCTGCGTGCCCGCCGGCTCGCCGCCGCGCTCGGCGGCGGGCTGTGCGGATTCGGCCCCGGGATGGTGTCGCAGACCAACAGTCACCTGCACATGACCGCCCAGTGGCTGGTGCCGGTGATCGTCTGGCTGGTGGTCCGGCTGCTGCGGGCGTCCGACCCGGGGGCGACGACGCTCGCCGGGCCGGACCGGCGGCGGGTCCTCACCTCCGCGGCCGGACTGGCCGCCGCGGTCACCGTGCAGGTCTTCGTGGGCGAGGAGGTGCTGTTCCTCGCCGCCATCACACTCTTCGTGATGGCGGTCAGCTACGCGGTGACGGACCGGGACCTGGCACGGCGGGCGTTGCCCAACTTCGCCGCCGGACTGGCGGTCGCCGCCGGACTGGCGCTGCTCGTGCTCGGCTATCCGCTGTGGTTCCAGTTCGCCGGGCCGCAGGGCGTCGCCGACGGCATGTTCAGCCCCGCGTACTTCTCCGCCGACCTGAGCAGCTGGTGGACGGTCTCCCCACTGTCGGTGCTCGGCAGCGACGAGTCCGCGCGGCTCACCACCGGCCCGGCCGAGTACAACACCTTCCTCGGGTGGCCACTGCTGCTGGCGGCCGTGGCCTGCGCCTGCTGGGCGGGGCGACGGCGACTGGTGCTGGCCTGCGTCGCCGGTGGACTCGTCATGGCGGCCCTGTCGCTCGGCCCGGAGGTGGTGCTCGGCGGCACCCGTACCGCGCTGCCCGGCCCGTACGCCCTGCTCGCCGGGCTGCCGGTGGTGGACGGCGCGCTGCCCATGCGGTTCGGCCTGGCGCTCCTGCCGATCGTCGCGACGCTGCTCGTCCTCGCGGTCGACCGGGCGTTGGGCAGCACCGGTCGGGTCCGACGGTTCGTGCCGCTGGCAGTGGTCGCGGCACTGCTGCCGATCTTCCCGACGCCGCTGCCGACCGCCGAGCGGCCCGCCGTTCCGGAGTTCATCACCGGCGGGGGGTGGCGGCAGTGCGTGAAACCGGGCGGGGTGCTGGTCCCGGTGCCGCTGCCCACGCCGAAGGACCCGTGGCCGATGCGCTGGGCGGCCGCCGCCGACGCCGGTTTCGGGATGCCCGAGGGGTTCTTCATCGGCCCGTACGGGCGGGGCGGCACCGCCGCGATGGGCACCTTCAAGCAGCCCACCTCTGCTCTGCTGGCGGACGTCGCACGGCGTGGGGACCAGCCGGCCATCGGCGACGAGCAGCGCCGACAGGCCGCGCGGGACGCCGACTTCTGGGGCGCGTCCTGCGTGGCGTTGGCCGACGACGCCCCGCACGCGGAGAGTCTGAAGGCGACCCTGGAGCAGCTCTACGGCCCGTCCACCCGGATCGCCGACGCCTGGACCTGGCGAGTCTGACCGGAACCCCACCCAAACTCCGCCGATCTTGCACTTTCTGCCGCGACAAACCCCTACTGAAGGGGCATAACGGCGAACGAAAGTGCAAGATCGGCGCGGATGACGGGTACGGGAGGGTCAGACGCGGGGGGCGCCTACCGGCTGGGAGGCCTCGACGAACTCCTCGCGCGGGTCGTGCAGCTGGCCCAGGGCGACCACCTCACGCTTGAGGAAGAACGCCAGCGACCAGTCGACCACGACCCGGACCTTGCGGTTGAACGACGGGATCCGGCTCATGTGGTACGTACGGTGCATGAACCACGCCGGCCAGCCGGTCATCTTGATGCCGTACACCTGGGCGACGCCCTTGTGCAGGCCGAGGCTCGCCACGCTGCCGACGTGCTTGTGCTTGTAGTTGACCGGCTCGCGACCCCGGATCACGTTCGCGATGTTGTCGGCCATCCGCGCCGCCTGGCGCACCGCGTGCTGGGCGCTCGGCGAGCAGAAGTTGCCCGGCTCCTTCGTGAGGTCGGGCACCGCGGCACAGTCGCCCGCACTCCACGCACCCTCGATCACCCGGTCACCGTCGACCACCTGGAGGGTGGGGATGCAGGTGACCCGCCGGCGCTCGTCACGCGGGAAGTCCGTGGCGTCGAGCATCGGCGACGGCTTCACGCCTGCGGTCCAGACGATCGTGTCCGAGCGGAAGCTGTCACCGTCGGACAGCTTGACCACGCCGTCGACGCAGGACTCCAGCCGGGTGTCCAGCCGGATGTCCATGTTCCGCTTGAGCAACTGCTGCACCGTGTAGGCGCCCATGTCCCGGTCCACCTCGGGCAGCACCCGCTGGGTCGCCTCGACGAGCACCCAGCGCATGTCCTCCGGCTTCAGCTCCGGGTAGTAGCGCAGCGCGTCGCGGGCCATGTCCTCCATCTCGGCGAGCGCCTCGATGCCGGCGTACCCACCACCGACGAAGGTGAAGGTCAGCGCCGAGCGGCGGACGTCCGGGTCCGGGGTGACGGCGGCGACGTCCAGCCGGTCCAGGACGTGGTTGCGGAGGTAGATCGCCTCGCCGATGGTCTTGAACCCGATGCCCTGCTCGTGCAGGCCGGGGATCGGCAGCGTCCGGGACACCGAGCCCGGCGCCACGATCACGTGGTCGTACGCGATCTCCCGGGCCGGGCCGATGATCGGCTGCACGGTGGCCACCTTGCGTTCGTGCTCGATGCGGGTGACCGTGCCGGCCACCACCTTGCACCGGCGCAACTCCCGCCGCAGCGGCACCACGGAGTGCCGCGGGGAGATGTTGCCCGCCGCAGCCTCGGGCAGGAACGGCTGGTAGGTCATGTGCGGCTGGGGGTCCACGACGATGACCTCAGCCTCACGGGAGCTGAGCTTCTTCGACAGGCGCAGGGCGGCGTAAAGACCGACGTGCCCGGCACCCACCACAAGGATCCGCTTCGGATTCACGTCATCTATCTTTCCCCGGCCTGCTCAGGTAATCCCGCTCGCGCCCCCCATCTGTGACGGAGCACAACCCCTGTGACCTGCGTAACCCTGCCGCCCCACAGGACTACCTGCGGCGCAGCAGCCAGCCGAGCAACGCGGACGTGCCCACCGCGACAAGCAGTCCGAGCACGGTTACCCACTGGTGGCCGGTCTCGCCGCCCAGGCCCCCCACCTGCACCAGCAGTACCGCGAGCACAGCGGAACCCAGCAGCACCGCGCCCGCCCGCAGCAGCCAACGGACGACCAGATCCGGGTCGACCACGGCGTCGTACGGCAGCAGCGCGGCAAGCGCGCACAGGGTGTGCCCCAGGTAGAGCAGCGCGGCGATTGCCAGCAGCCGCCACAGCGCCACCGGCCGGCCGTACCCGTCGGTGGCGAGCAGCCAGCCACCCACCGTGACCAGCGCCGCGAAGGTCGACCAGATACGGCGGGGCCCCACCGCCGGCAGCAGAGCGGCCACCGTCAGGAAGAGCAACGGCCGGCCGGGCAGCACCTCGGCGGGGAACGCCAGGGCGAACCCGGCCAGCACTGTGACGAAGATCCCGCCGCGAACCAGCAGCGGTACGAGACTGATCCGGCCGAAAGCGGCCTGGGCCGCCCGGACCCGGTCGGCGACGGCGTTCACCGGCCACCCACCCTCGGAGCCGTGGCCAGCCGCGCCACGTCACGCAACACCTGGTCCAGGCTGCCGGCGCCGGCCCACCGCACCACCGGGACACCGTGCTCCCGCAACTGGCCGATCATGGTCTCCCGGTCCAGTCGCCACAGCCGGTACGCCACCTCCGCCCAGCCCCTGTCCTTCGGCGGCGCCAGGTCGGTCGGCAGCGTGTCGACAGCCACCACGAACCGCCCGGCGCGGGCCAGCCGGGCCAACATCTGCGCCGAACGCTCGTCCAGCAACGGCGTGAGCACCACCACCAGCGCGTCCGAGGAGAGCAGCTGCGGGCCGAACACCTGGTCGTACGGCTCGTGCGGGGAGGAGTCGGCGCGGACGTCGAGCAGCCACTCCAGCACCGTCAGGTACTGCCGGCGACCGGCGGCGGGGCGCAACCGTCGCGCCCCAGGCCCGTACTCCAGCAACGACACCCGGTCGCCACGGTGCAGGTAGTGCTCGGCGATCGCGGCGGTGGCCCGCACGGTCGTGTCCAGCACCGAGGCGGCACCGCCCACCCCACCGGATCGGCCGGCCTCGGCGAGCACGTCGAGCAGCACCACCACCTCGGCGTCCCGGTCGGAGAGGGTGGCCGCCACGTGCAGTTGCCGGGCGCGCAGCGACACCCGCCAGTCGATGCGACGCAGCCGGTCACCGGGAGCGAAGATCCGTACGCCGGCCAGCTCACCGCCCTCGCCGGGCCGGCGGGAGTGGTGCGCCCCGACCAGGCCGGCGGCGCGGGGCATCGCCTCCACCGCCTCGAACGGCTCGGTGCGAGGGTAGACCCGCACCCCGACCGGCTCGGTGATCACCGCGCGGGAGACCAGCAGGCCGCCCGCCGTGGCGACCCGGGCTCCGGCCGGGCCGACCGGATGCCGGCCCCAGCGCAGGGCCCGGCCGGCGAGTTCCAGGTCGACGGCCGCCCCGGTGGGCACCGACGTCACGAACGGCCGGTCCGCGGCGGACCGAGCGGCGCCGCCCGCCGCCGCCGTGGCATCGGCCGCCGGCGCGTCGTCGACGGACCCGGCGAAGCCGGCCCGGTCGATCCGCAGCCACTGCGACACCCGGGACCGCACCACCACCAGGTCGTAGTCGACAGTGTCCGGGTTGCCGACGCTCACCGCCGCCGCCACGTCGCCGCCCTCGACCAGCGGCCCGTCGTCCCCGGGGTTGATCCAGACCTGCGGCAGCGCGGTGGGTCGGCGGCGCAGCGCGTACGCGGTGCCCAGCGCGAACGGAGCGGCCAGCACGATCAGGTCGACCCGCCCCAGCAGCACCCCCGCCACCAGCAGCAGACCGGCGAGCAGCACCGCCCGGCCGAGCGCCCGGGTGGGCGCCCAGCCGGCGGCCGGTTCCGGCTCGGCAGCGTGCGGCACCGTCGATCCGGTCATCAGCGCCGGGGCCCGCCGGCGGCGTAGCTCGGCAGCGCGCCGCTGGCCGGCGCGGGCGTGGCGTCCAGCACCTCGCCTACCACGAACGCCGGGTCGACGCGGCGCAGCCACATCTCCGGGCGCAGCGTGATCCGGTGCGCGAGCGCCGGCGCCGCCACCTCCTTGACGTCCTCCGGCACGACGTAGTCCCGGCCGCCGAACACCGCGCGGACCCGGGCCAGCAGCAGCAACGCCAGCGATCCACGGGGAGACGCCCCGACCAGCACCGACGGGTGCTCCCGGGTGGCCGCGGTGAGGGCCACGATGTACCTGCCGATGGAGTCCTCCACCACCACGTCCTCCAGGGCGGCCTGCATCGTGCGCAGGGTGGCCGCGTCGACCACAGGCTTGATGTCGGCCTCCTCGCGGCGGCGGCTCATCCGGCGACGCAGCACCTCCCACTCCTCGTCACCCTCCGGGTAGCCGAAGGAGACCCGCAGCAGGAAACGGTCCAGCTGCGCCTCGGGCAGCGGGTACGTGCCCTCGTACTCGATGGGGTTGGCGGTCGCCAGGACGTGGAACGGCTCGTCCAGCTTGTACGTCACCCCCTCCACCGAGACCTGCTTCTCCTGCATGGCCTCCAGCAGCGCGGACTGCGTCTTCGGCGGCGTCCGGTTGATCTCGTCGGCGAGGAGCAGGTTGGTGAAGACCGGCCCGGCCCGGAAGGTGAAGTCGCCGTTGCGCTGGTCGTACAGGAACGAACCTGTGACGTCGGCGGGCAGCAGGTCCGGGGTGAACTGGAGGCGGCGGAAGTCCAGCCCGAGCGCCTGGGCGAAGGAACGCGCGGTGAGCGTCTTGCCGAGACCCGGCAGGTCCTCCAGGAGCACGTGCCCACCGGCCAGGATGCCGGCGAGGACCAGCTCCAACGCGTCCCGCTTGCCGACCACGACGGTGCCGACCGCGTCCAGCACCGCCCGCGCCAGGTGGCCGACCTCGGCGGCGGGCATGGTCCGGTCCACGTCGTTCATCAGATCTTCTCCAGTTCGGCGACGATCGCCGCGACGTCGCGCGGCGACGGGGGGCGGCGGGAGGGGGTGGCGAGGAAGCTCCAGAGCTGGTCACCGAGCAGCGCCCGGGCGCGGGTCGGATCGGAGTCGCGGGTGAGGCCGTGCCGCTGGCGCAGCCGCTCGTCGGCCAGCTCGCCGAGGCGGGGCAGGATCCGTTCGGTGAACCGCTCGCGGTTGCCGGACGCCCAGTCCAGGGGCCGTTCCCAGCCGTTGATCGCGGCGCGCAGCGCGTCCCGGGAGGTCCAGCGGTAGCTGCCGTCCTCCTCGCCGGTGGCCATCCGGCCGGCGGGTGGCGGCGGGGGTGGCGGCGCGAGCAGGGCGGTGACCCGGCGGACCGCCAGCACGGCGAGCACCCCGGCGACCAGCACGGGAAGCGAGACCTGGAGCCCTACGGCGCGGAGGCCGACGAGCAGCACCGCGACCACGGCGGCGGCCACCGCGAGCGCACGCAGCACCGGGCGGGCCCGGGAGCCGCGCTCCTGCGGGCCGGCCGGCGTCGCCTCCTCCTCGAAGGCGAGCAGGTCGTCGATGCTGGTGCTGCTCATGAACCCACCACCGGCGTCAGTTCGCCGCGCAACCGGCGCAGCGCGGCGCGGGCCTGGTCGCGGGTGCGTTCGTCGACCGGGCGGGTGGCGTACCGGGCCTCCCGGTAGACGTAAGCCAACTCGGCCAGCACGTCGGCGCTGACGATCGCCGGCACGCCCGCGTCCGGGTCGCCGCGCAGCAGACGGCTGACCAGGTCGGTGGGGGTGTCGCCGGTACGCCTGGGAACACCGGCCGTGGCGGCTGCCTCCTCCAGACGCACCCAGCAGGCGATCACCGCGACCCGCGGGTCGGTGGCCTGGTCGTCGAGGTCCACCAGACCCGCGTCGAGAGCGGCGACGACCTCGCGGGCGGTGCCCTCGGCCGTACGCCGGGACCGTTGCGCGGGCAGCGCGCGGGTCGCCCGACGACGCCGCAGACCGCGCAGCAGGATCCAGCCCAGGTAGCTGAGCGCGGCGAGGATGGCCAACCCGAGCAGCACCATCGCCACCGTCGCGATCCACTGCGGGATCTGCGCCTGGGTGGCCTCTCCGGCGTCGCGCGGCTCCACCGGGATCGACGGTGGCGGCTCGGCCGTCGGGTACTCCGGAACCCACGGCACCTGTTCCACAGGTGGGATCCGGCTGGCCCCGATCGACGAGTTTCCGGAGGCCAGCGCGGCCCCGGCGAGCAGGAGGGCGATCACGCCGACCGGCCACCAGCGACGCAGCAGGCCGACAGCCGGACGCAGCACCCCTTGCTCGGCAACCGGGTACGGCGTGGGCGGGCGCGTACTGTCAGTCATTGCCACCGCCCCACGCGTTCTCAGTCCACTCCGGCCAACTGCTTGGCCCGGCCGAAGACATCGTCCAGCATCTCTGGTGTCAGCCGCCCGGTGAAGGTGTTCTGCTGGCTGACGTGGTAGCAGCCGAGCAGCTCCGGTGCGTCCGTTCCGGACCAGTGTGCCCCATGGCCGAACGCCGGTCGCGGGCTGGGCGGGCGCTGCCCGTACACCTGGCGCAGCACCGGCCACCACGCGGCCCACGCGAACGCGCCGAGCGCGACCACGACGCGCAGGGTGGGCCGGATCAGCGTGACCTCGCGGTGCAGCCAGGGTGCGCAGGTGTCCCGTTCGTCAGGCGTGGGCTTGTTGTCCGGCGGCGCGCACCGGACGGCCGAGAAGATCCGCAGGTCGCGCAGGGCCAACCCGTCGTCGGCGGCGACGCTCGTCGGCTGGTTGGCGAGCCCGGCACGGTGCAGCGCGGCGAACAGCACGTCGCCCGAGCGGTCACCTGTGAAGATCCGGCCGGTGCGGTTTCCGCCGTGCGCGGCGGGCGCCAGTCCGAGGATGGCGATCCGCGCGTCGGCGGTGCCGAAGCCCGGGACCGGACGACCCCAGTACTCCTGGTCGCGGAAGGAGGCACGGCGGGTACGCGCCACCTCCTCCCGCCACTGGACGAGCCGGGGGCAGGCGAAGCAGTCGCTCACCGCCGCGTCGAGGTCGGCCAGGTCGGTCGCCCGCGCTGCGCGGGCGACCACCTGCTCGGGGGTACGCGACTCAGCCAAGCTTGGCCCGGAAGAGTTCCAGGGTCCGGGCCCAGGCGCTGGCGGCGGCACGCTGGTCGAACGCCTCCGGCCGGTCGTCGTTGAAGAACGCGTGCGAGGTGCCCGGGTAGTCGTAGAGGTGGCAGGTGCCACCGGCCTCCTCGATGGCCCGGCGGGCGGTCTGTACGCCCTCGGCGGTGGAGGTGCCGTCCTCTTCGGAGCAGTGGATGACGGCGGCCTTGCCGGCGTAGTCGGCCCATTCGGGGCGCATCGACTCCCACGGCAGCACCGGGTAGAAGCCCGCGGCGGCGACGATCCGCTCGGAGATGGTGGCCGACCACAGGGCCAGGCTGCCACCGGCGCAGAAGCCGACGGCACCGACCTTGCCGGTGACCTCGGGCCGTCCGGCGAGGTAGTCGGCCGCGCCGGCGATGTCCTTCGCGGCCTCGTCCATCCGCATGGCCATCAGCAGCCGCTGCGCCTCGTCCGGCTCGCTTGTCGTCTCACCCTTGTAGAAGTCCGGGGCGAGCGCCACGAAGCCGGCCTCGGCGAACCGGTCCGCCACCGAGCGGATGTGCGGCACCAGGCCCCACCATTCCTGGATGACGATGACCGCGGGACTGGCCGTGCCGCTGGCGGGTATCGCGAGATACCCCTCGCTCGTGCCCCCGTTGCTGCGGTAGCGCACCATCTCGCCCATCGGCCGTCCTCCTAGCGGTCAGTCATCGTTGGCTGGTCGCCCAGTGGTCCTACGTGCCGGTAGCCTGCCACGCCGTGGGGGCCGTCGGGAAGACGCGCGAACAGTGGCATTCACCTCCTGTTCGACGGCCGGTGACTTTGGGTACGACGACGGCGGCGAGGATCTTTCCCCGCCGCCGTCGTCCGCGCCGATGTTTCGTCAGGCCTTCTTGGTCAGGCAGAGCACGTAGCCCGTCTTGCCCGGCTCGATGTTGTAGAAGACGTAGCCCTCGTCGCCCTCCTTGAGGAACTGCTCACACGAGGTGGGCGCCTTGGCCTGCGCCTCGGTCTGCCCGTCCACCCGGCCGACCACGTTGTACGCCGCCTCCGTGGAGGTGCAGGAGACGACCTTGGCGCCGTCGACCTCCTCCTCCTTGGTGCCGGTCACCTCGGGAAGCTCCGCGATGCAGTCACCGGCCTTGGCGTCGGCCGTCTCGTCCTTGTTCAGGAAGTTGCCGATGGCCGAGCCGATACCGAACTTCAGGCCGGCGATGACGAGGAACACGACGATCGCGCCGATGATCCCGAGCGCCTTCTTCGCACCTGACTTCTTCGCCTCCTGCTCGACCGGCGGGGGCGTCGGCGTCTCGACGGCGGGCTTCGCCGTCTCGTCGGTCGGCTGCTGCGGCGTCTGGTCGGTCGGCTGCTGCGGCGCCGAGTCGGGGGCGGAGGGCGGTGCGACCTGCTCTGGCACGGGGGTTCCTTCCGAGGGGTTGATGAGCAGACGACACCGTAACGATCATTGATTTACGGTGCCGTCCCGCTCGCCTCGTCCGTTCAGCTATTTCCCAGCTTTCCCCACATGATCCAGTTCACATGGTCGGTCAGCTCGTCGGGGTCGGCGTCGGAGGCGTAGCCGGCGTCGCCGGGGGCGTGGTGGTCGCCGTCGGGTTCGTCGACGGCGTCGAGGTGAGCTCCGGTGTGCCGGTGGGTGTCGGGACTACCGCGCCCGGCGCACGGTGGCCGAAGGGCGCCTGGTCGACGCAGTACGGGTATGGGCGCAGCAGCGGATTGCCGTACTCGTCGACAGGGCTGGAGCAGTCCGGGTAGCCCAGGCGGATCGGGTTGCCGTTCTGGTCGAACAGCCGGGCGTTCTCCACCAGGCGACCCTCGCTGTCGTAGACGAAGACGTCCCGGATCTGGCTGTACTGACTGTCGACCGAGGTCTGGTCGTAGTAGTAGTCGGTGTAGCCGAGCCGGTCCTCCGCGTTCGCCAGCGCGGCGAGCGCGAAGAGAACGAGCACCAGGCTGCCGGCGTGCATCGCCCAGCGTGGCCACCGGGTCAGCCGTTCGGAACGGCGGCCGAGCCAGATCGAGGCGAGCACGAGACCGACCAGCATGATCAGGCCGGCCAGCAGCTCGCCGCCGAACCGGGGCAGCAGACCGAAGTCGCCGCCGGTGCTCATCACGGTGATCAGCATCGCCGCCAGGTAGGCGCGCAGCACCCACCAACCGGGGCGCAGCAGCCGCAGGAATTCGCTCGCGTTCTCGTACCCGAGGAGGGGGCCGACCCGAAGGTCGACCGCGCGCAGCCGGGTGCGGACCCGGACCACCAGGGCGGCGACCTGCCGGTCGAGGTTGCGGCCGCCGTCCGGCGCGGCGCCGGCCGCGGCGCGCAGCTCGGCGGCGTACGTCTCGGGCTCGCCCAACCGCTCGACGAGGGCGCCGTCGGTCTCGGCGGCGAACTCGGCGAGATGGTCGGCCAGATCCTCGGTCAGCTCGTCGCGCTGGGTGGGCGGCAGGTCGGCCAGGGCGGCCCGGACCCGCGCCACGTAGTCGGTGATTTCCTGCTCCGTGACGGTCATGCCGCCATCCCCCGATCGTCGAGCAGACTGTCCATTGTGGTGGCGAACGAGCGCCAGAGCTTGCCGGAGCGGGTCAACTGGTCGCGCCCCGCGGCGTTGAGTGCGTAGTACTTGCGGTGCGGCCCGGATTCGCTCGGCACGACGTACGTGGTGAGCAGGCCGGCGGCGAAGAGGCGGCGCAGCGTGCCGTAGACCGAGGCGTCGCCGACCTCCTCCAGCCCTGCCTCGCGGAGCCGGCGCAGGATGTCGTAGCCGTAGCCGTCCTCCTCCCGGAGCACGGCGAGGACGGCGAGGTCGAGCACGCCCTTCAGCAACTGTGTGGTGTCCACGCAGTGCACACTACTGTGCAATGCGAAATACCGTCAACGATCCGGCCCCGACACACGGGATCCACGTCGATCAGGGCGGCGCGGGGCCTACCGGAGGCTCCAGGCGATGCCGTCGAGGATGTCGTGCTCCGAGGCGACCACCGACGGCATCCCGGCCCGCTCCATGATCACGCGGAGAACCAGCGCGCCGGCGCCGATCACGTCGGCCCGACCCGGGTGCATCACCGGGATCTCCAACCGCTGCGCGCTGGTCCGAGCCAGCAGATCGTCGGTCACCCCGGCCACCGCCTCGTACGACACCCGGGCGTGGTGGATGCGCTCCGGGTCGTACTCCTGGAGGCCCTGCGCGATGGCGACCACTGTCGTGACCGACCCGGCGAGGCCGACAAGCGTGGCGGCCTCCCGGCCGGGCACCACCGCGAGCGCCCGGTCCACGGCGGCCGCGATGTCGGCCTGCGCGGCCGCGACCTGCTCGGGCGTCGGCGGGTCACCCGCCAGGTGACGCTCGGTCATCCGGACACAGCCGATGTCCACCGAGATCGCCGCCCGCACCCCGGCGGCCCGGTCGCCCACCACGAACTCGGTCGACCCACCGCCGATGTCGACGACCAGGAACGGCTCCTTCGCGTCGGCCGGCAACCCGCGCACCGCGCCGGTGAACGACAGCCGGGCCTCCTCGTCGCCGGTGACCACCTCGGGCGCGACCCCGAGGGTGGCCCGCACCATGTCGGTGAAGTCCGCCGCGTTCGTCGCGTCCCGGGAGGCGGAGGTGGCACACATCCGCACCCGCTCGGCGCCCAACTTCTCGATATCGGCGGCGTACGACGCCAGCGCCACCCGCGTCCGTTCGATCGCCTCCGGCGCGAGCCGGCCCGTCCGGTCCACACCCTGCCCCAGCCGGACGATCTCCATCCGCCGGGTCAGGTCGGTCAACGGCGCCTGGGAGCCGGCCGACGCCTCGGGCAGATCGGCCACCAGCAGTCGGATCGAGTTGGTCCCGCAGTCGATGGCCGCCACACGCGTCGTCACGGCAGCAACCTTACGGCAGGCCACGCCCCGCACGGCCGTGCACCGGACCTCCCAGCACCTGCGCGCCAAGCGTGGTCAGGTGGTGCCGGACGGCCCCGCCGACCCGTTCGCTGGCGATCAGACCGGCCGCCCGCAGCGCGGTGGCGTGCTCCGAGGCCGACGACAGGCTGACCCCCACGGCCCGGGACAGCGCCGTGGTGGTCAGGCCGCCCTCGTCGGCGAGCCGCCGCAGCACCGACGCCCGGGTCGCACCCAGCAGCCGGCCGAGGGCGTCGTCCGCCGGCGAGCCGCCGCGCGGCGGCATCGGCACCGGGTAGACGAGCAGGACCGGGTGACCCGGCTCGACAAGCACGCGGGGACGGGGCCCGGCCAACGGGGACGGCAGCAGCATCACACCGTGGCCGGTGCCGCTCAGGTCCCCACTCCACCAGGTCCGCACCTCGAGCACCGGCTCCCGCCACCGGATCGCCGGATGCAGGCCCGCGAACAGCCCGGCCACGCCGTGCCGCGCCAGCCGCTCGCTGGCGCAGGTCACCTGCTGGCGGTACGCGGACACCAGATCGGCCCACTGCGGTGCGAGGACCGCGTCGAACCAGGTGCGCACCGCCCCGCCGAACAGCTCCAGCACCTCCGGATCCGCCGCCGCGAACCGTCGCCGCAGCGGGGTGACGGTCGTGTCGGCGTACGCCTCGATGACCTCGGCGCGGACCCGCCACGCCGGGGTGGCCCGGATGGCCTCCACACCGGCCTCCACCGACTCCAGCCCGCCGAAGGGGGTGACGAAGTCAGGCATTCGCCCCCGGTCGGGCAGCAGGTGCCGCAGGACGGCGGTGGCCGCCTGGGCCCCACCCGTACGCTCGACGGCCGCCGCCCGCTCGGCGAGCGCCGGCGCCATCGCCGCGACCGTCGGATCACGCAGCCACTGGCCGGCCAGCAGGGCCGTGCCCACCGGGTGCAACCGAGCGGCGAACCGCACCCGGCACAGGTCCGCCGGCCCGAGCTGGAGGCGAAGCATGGAAACAGCCTGCCTCCCTTCGCCCTGGACCGAAAGGGTTGATCCGCGTGTGCGACACCTCCAGTGTGGATGGCGGGGTCGACGGGGGGTGGCCGGCGTGCGGCGTACGAAGGCGGTGTTGACGGGGCTCTGCCTCATCGTGCTCGTCGCAGCCTGTGGTGAGCGGGGGCAACCCTCGTCGGCCCCGCCAGCGACATCCGCCGCACCGGCCCAGAGCCCGGCGCCGGGCGACCACCTGCTCACCCTCAAGCACAACGGGCAGGACCGCACCTACCTGCTGCACGCCCCGCCCGGGTACGACCCGAACCGGTCGTCAGCCCTCGTCATCGCGCTGCACTTCTATCCCGGTACCGGCGCCGCGATGCGCGAACTGGCCGGCCTCGACGCCAGGGCCGACAAGGACAACGTGCTCGTCGCCTACCCCGACGGCGTGGGTGGCGGCTTCAACGCGCTGGTCTGCTGCGGCACGCAGGACGACGTCGGCTTCCTCAACGCCCTCACCGACCACCTGGTGCAAACGTGGCGTGCCGACCCGAACCGGGTCTTCCTCACCGGCATCTCCAACGGCGGCGACATGAGCTTCCGGGCGGCGGTGGAGGGTGCGGGCCGGTTCGCCGCGATCGGCGTGGTCAGCGGCGGTTACAGCGGTTCCCTGACCACCGCCGAGTCGTACGTGCCGAAGAACCCGGTCTCCGTGATCACCTTCATCGGCGGGCAGGACAGGTACGCCTCGATCTTCCAGACCGGCGTCCGCACCTGGCAGCAGCGGCTCACCTGCCGGCCCGGCCCGAAGGCCTCCGGGGCGCCACGGGTCACCCGGACCGTGGCGGGCTGCGCGGACGGCAGCCAGGTCGACGTCTACACCATCACCGACATGGGCCACAGCTGGCCCGGGGCGACCTCCGGTCAGCTCGCCGCGCCCGCCGCCGGCCTGTCCGCCACCGACCTGATGTGGGAGTTCTTCGCCGCCCACCCCCGCCGGGCCTGACCTACAGGCGCAGCAGCATCCGGGTGTTGCCAAGCGTGTTCGGTTTGACCCGCTCCAGATCCAGGAACTCCGCGACACCCTCGTCGTACGAGCGCAGCAACTGCTCGTACACCGGCTGCGGCACCGGAGCGCCGTCGATCTCCCGGAAGCCGAACGAGCCGAAGAACCGCGTCTCGAAGGTGAGCACGAAGATCCGCGCCACGCCCAGCTCCCGGGCCGCGTCGATCAGCTCGCCCACCAGCCGGTGACCGATCCGCCGGCCCCGGCAGGACGGATCCACCGCCACCGTACGGATCTCGGCCAGGTCCTCCCACATCACGTGCAGCGCGCCACAGCCCACCACCACGCCGTCCTCGGCGCGCACCGCCACCCGGAACTCCTGCACGTCCTCGTACAGCGTGACGGTGGCCTTGCTGAGCAGACGCCTGTCGTCGGTGTACGTGTCGACCAGCCGCCGGATGCCCCGCACGTCGCCGGTGCGGGCCCGCCGCACCAGGATCTGACCCTCGACAGAAGCTGTCATCCGGCGGGAGGCACGTCCACGCACGGACCGGCCGCCCACCAGGGCTCGACCAGGTCCAGCGTCTCGTCGCCGAACGGGTTCACACCCGGCCCGGCGCCCAACGCGTGCCCCAGGTGCACGTGCAGGCACTTCACCCGACCCGGCATACCGCCGGCGGAGATGCCGGCGATCTCCGGCACCTCACCGATCGCCTCCCGGCGGGTGAGGTAGTCCTCGTGTGCCGCCCGGTAGTGGGCGGCCAGTTCCGGATCCGTCGTCAGCCGGTCCGCCATCTCCTTCATCAGCCCCGCCGACTCCAGCCGGCTGCACGCGGCGGTGGCCCGGGGGCAGGTCAGGTAGTACAGCGTCGGAAACGGGGTGCCGTCGGCGAGGCGCGGCGTCGTCTCCACCACGTCCGGCAGGCCGCACGGGCAACGGTGCGCCACCGCCCGGGTGCCCCGGGGCGGGCGGCCGAGCTGCGCGGCCACCGCGGCCAGGTCGGCCTCCGTGGCCGGTTCCCGCTTCGGCGGAGGTACGGAATCCGCCGCCGGCTCCGACGGTGGTACGACAGTCACGGTGCCCATCTCTCCTGAAGCTTGTCGGTCGGTCACTTGCCGGGCTGCTGGCTGTCCGCCGCCTGCACACTCGACCACAGCGTGTCGTACCAGGTGACCGGCCCCGCCGGGGCGGCCGGACCAGCCGACTTCCCGGCGTCGCGGGCGGCGCCCTCCGGATCGTGCAGGACAACCATCATCTTCTCGCCCGGTCGGCCCATGAAGAACCGTTCCCGGGCCTTGGTCTCGATGAACGCCTCGTCCTTCCACTTCGCTGCCTCGGCGGCGAGCTTGGCGATCTCCTCCTCCTGCACCGCCTGCGCGGCCTCCATCCGCTCGATGTCGGCCTGCTGGTCCAGGTAGACGCGCACCGGATAGGTGTACGCGAGGGCGAGCGCGATGAGCACCGCGAAGAGCACTGTTGCCCGACCGGTGAAGCGACGGGGATGGGGTGCGGCGAGCCGCTTGACGGCCCCACCGGCGGCGGTACGCCGAGCGGCGGCCGGCCGGTTCGCCGAGCGCACGCCGTCGGCGCCCCGGGCCGCGCCCGGCGCCCGGCCGGCCGTGCCCCGCGGTTCGGCGCGTACACCTGTCTCGCGGACCGACCCACGGGTGCCCCGGCCGCCGCCCGGCCGGCCGGACTGACCCGGCCGGCGGGCGGGACGCTGACCACCCGGTGTGCGCCGCTGCTGCATCGTCACACCCCTCCCCCGAGGCTTCATGCGTTACGGAGATTGCCGGGAAGCCCCGCGGTGGGGCTTCCCGACCACGTCTCAGGCCGAACGGTAGCGCGGGAAGGCGCCGGCGCCGGCGTAGCGCGCCGCGTCGGCCAGCTCCTCCTCGATCCGGAGCAGCTGGTTGTACTTGGCCACCCGGTCCGAGCGGGCCGGCGCGCCGGTCTTGATCTGACCGCAGCCGGTGGCCACCGCCAGGTCGGCGATGGTGGTGTCCTCGGTCTCGCCGGAACGGTGGCTCATCATGCACTTGAAGCCGGCCCGGTGGGCCAGGTCCACCGCGTCCAGGGTCTCGGTGAGCGAACCGATCTGGTTGACCTTGACGAGGACGGCGTTAGCCGCCTTCTCCGCGATGCCGCGGGCGATGCGCTGCGGGTTGGTCACGAACAGGTCGTCGCCGACGATCTGCACCCGGTCGCCGATCGAGGCGGTCAGCGTCTGCCAACCGCTCCAGTCGTCCTCGGCCAGCGGGTCCTCGATCGACACGATCGGGTACTCGTCGGCGAGCTTGGTGTAGTAGGTGCTCATCTCCTCGGCGGACTTGCCGGCGCCCTCGAACGTGTACGTGCCGTTCTCGAAGAACTCCGTCGCCGCCACGTCGAGCGCGAACACGATGTCGGTGCCGAGCCGGTAACCGGCCTTCTCGACCGCCTCGGCGATCAGGTCCAGGGCGGCGGCGTTCGTCGGCAGGTTCGGCGCGAAGCCACCCTCGTCGCCGAGCCCCGTCGACAGGCCCTTCTTCTTCAGCACCGACTTCAGCGCGTGGTAGACCTCCGCGCCCGAACGCAGCGCCTCACGGAACGTGGGCGCGCCGATCGGCGCGATCATGAATTCCTGGATGTCGACGTTCGAGTCGGCGTGCGCGCCACCGTTGAGGATGTTCATCATCGGCACCGGCAGCAGGTGCGCGTTCGGGCCGCCCAGGTAGCGGAAGAGGCTCAGCTCGGCGCTGCCGGCGGCGGCCTTCGCCACCGCCAGGGAGACCCCCAGGATCGCGTTCGCGCCCAGCTCCGACTTGCTGTCGGTGCCGTCGATGTCGAGCATCTTCTGGTCGATGAGCCGCTGCTCGCTGGCCTCGTACCCGATGATCTGGTCGACGATCTTGTCTTCGACGTTGGAGACCGCCTTCTCCACGCCCTTGCCCTGGTAGCGGTCGGCGTCACCGTCGCGCAGCTCGATCGCCTCGAACGCGCCGGTGGAGGCGCCGGAGGGCACCGCGGCGCGGGCCACCGTGCCGTCGTCCAGGCCGACCTCGACCTCGACCGTGGGGTTGCCCCGCGAGTCGAGAATCTCCCGGGCGACGATTCCCTCGATGGTTGCCACTGAGTCGCTCCTCGTTGTTGTGATCCGGTCCGTGGGTGGGCCGCGACGGTGCGGCTGAGGCAGGTGTTGAACGCAGCGTATCGGGCCACGGGAAAGGGCACGGCGTCGCCCGCGCACCCGAGCCGCCCCGCGCTGACGGACATTCCCGGATTTCCGGGCGTCAACCGGCAACTGGTTTGCGCTGCGCGGACCGGATCCACCAGGCTGGTCGTCATGCCCGCCGCCTCGACCACCCTCCGCATGCTCGCCGTGTCGGTCATCGCGTCGCTCACGGTCACCGGCTGTCAGACATTCGAGGACGCCGGAGTCGCCCTGGAACGCTCCGAACTCGTCAACGACCTCGCCACCCGCCTCGACCGGGCACTGGAGTTGACCTACTCGGCCGACTACCAGCTCCCCGGGGGCCGAAGCGCAGCGATCGTGCAGGCACAGGACCCGGCCCGCTCGTCGTACACCTACCCGGGTGGGCGGCTCACCGTCACCCCGGAGGCGGTCACCAGGTGCACGGGCACCGGCCCTCGCACCGAATGCACGCTCGTCGCACCTCCCACACCCGCCGGCAAGTCCACCGTGTCGCTGTTCACCGAGGCCAACCAGCAGGGCCTGGCCACCCCACCGGTGGTGGTGGGGCTGCTGACCGCCGCCGCGCTCGACCCGCAGGCGGTCATCAAGCAGACCGACACCACAATCGCCGGGCGGCACGCCACCTGCGTCGAGGTGCAACGGTCGGACGGCGACTTCACCGCCTGCGTGACCACCGAGGGTGTGCTGGGCAGCTTCACCGGGCCGGTCGACGGCAAGCCGATGGAACTGGCGTTGAGCCGCTACTCCGAGACGGTCCCGCAGGACGCGTTCGACCCGCCCGCGGGCGCGAACGTGGTGGACCGCCGCCCGGGTGGCGCGTGACCGGCGCGGAGGTCTCCTAGACCCCCAGCAGGGTGCGCAGGTGGCGCGGGGGCGGGCAGTCGTGGGCGAGCATCGCGTCGTGCCACTCGCGCGTCGACACGCCGTCCGGGCGGGCGGCGGCGATCTCGGCCACCTCGCTGTACCCGACGAAGTAGGTGGACAGCTGCGTGGAGGTGAGCAACGCCCGGCGCCACTTGCCGGCCGCCTCGCCCTCCTCCTGGAAGCCGCGCCCGGTCATCAGCGCCATCGCCTCGGCCTCGGGCAGATCCTCGGCGTGCACCAGCTGGTCGAGCAGCGCATTGATGGTCATCCGCAGCTGCATCTTGAGCTGCTGCAACCGCACCGGCAGCCCGCCGAAGCCCAACCCGGCCATCAGCTCCTCGGCGTACACCGCCCAGCCCTCGATGAACGGGCCGGACTCGGCAAGCGCCCGCACCCGCGTACCACCGACGTAGCGGCGGGCGTGGGCGAGCTGGAGGAAGTGCCCGGGCATCGCCTCGTGCACGGTCAGGTTGCGGATCATGTGGTCGTTGTATTCGCGGTAGAACGACTCGACCCGCTGCGCCGGCCAGTCCGACGGCGTGGGGGCGATGCAGTAGAAGGTGGGGACGTTCGCGGTCTCCAGCGGACCCGGCGAGTCGCAGTACGCCACGGCGACGCCCCTGGCGAACTCCGGCATCTCCTGGATGACGCACCTGTCGTCGACGAGGCTGACGAGGTCGTGGAGGCGGACGAAGTCGGTCGCCTCGTCGAGGGTGACGCCGGCCAGCTCGACGATCGTCGCGTCGTCGGGGTGTTCGGCGGCGAGCACGTCGAGCGCCCGGCGTACCGCCTCGTCGTCGGCCCGGCCACCGACCAGCTCGACCGCCGCCGCTCGGATCTCCTCGGTGACCCGGTCCAGGTTGGCCCAGGCGCGGCGTTGGATCTCGGCGGCGCCCAGCTCGGTGTCGAGGGTGTGCCAGAGCCGGGCCTCCCAGCGGCGACGGCCCAGCCGTGGGTCGCGGCCCGGTCCGGCGTCGGAGGCGAGGCCGGCGCGCAGCCAGGCGACGAACTCCTCAAGCGCCGCGATCGCGGCGGTGGCCGCCGGCTCCACCCGGTCGAGGCTGCCCGGCGCCTGGGCGATCAGCCCCGGCAGCTCGTCGCGGATCAGCGCGGCCGTGCCGGTGAACTGCCCGACCGCCGTCTCGGCGTGGATCCGCGGCATGTCCCGCAGGGTCGCGCGGGCCGTGGCGAGGGCGTCGGGTACGGCGGCGAGCCGGCCGGCCAGCTGGGTCAGCCGCACCTCGGCCGGGGCGTACGGGCGGGCCAGCAGCGGATGCAGCAGCGGCCCGGGGTTGTGCCGTAGCGGGTTCCACTCGTGGGAGCGGATCTCGGTCAGCTCGAACAGCTCCCGGTCGACGAACGAGGTGAGCAGCGCGTGGTCGATCTGCTCGTCGACGTCGAGCGAGTCGGGATCCAACTCGGACAGCGCGTTCGCCGCGTCGGAGAGCATCGCCCGGTCGGCGGCGAGCGCGTCGGCGGACAGGTCCGGTAGCCGATCGTCGTACCGATGGTCGCCGGCGGCGGTGGCGACCCCCGGCCGGCTCTCCAACAACGCCTCGACAACCCGTTCCGCCAGAACCCCGAACGCTTCCACCCCCCGACCCTACCGACTGCCCTTCCCGGTCGGCGCGAAACGGGCACACATGGGTTGAGCCTCATCGATACCATCGACCACCTCGGCGTCGGGGAGGTCTGGTCGTGGAAGACGAGAGCTTACGGGTTCGGCGGCTGGGTGGGCCCGGCCTCGGCACGGCGGAGTTCGACCAGCTCCTCCAGCAGACACGTGCGGCGCTGGCCTCGACCCGCCGGGCCAGCCGAGCCGCAGCCGAGACCCCGCCGGACGTCGTCGAGGCGGTGGGCGAGGCCCTCGACGGTCTGGTACGCGTCGTCGCGAACGGGGACGGCAGCCTGTCCGAGCTCACCCTGGACCCCCGGGTGCTGCGACTCCCGCTGACCGATGTGGCCGACGGCGTACGACAGGCGGTGAACGCGGCGGTGGCCGAGGCGCGGACCGCCGCGCAGCCGGAGGTGCCGGACGACGTACCCCAGGTCGACCTCGACGCCCTCGGGCAACGGATCGAACGGATCCAGTCCGAGAGCCTTCGGCAGATGGCGACGTTCTCCGAGACCGTCAACGACGTCCTCGACCGGATGCGACGCTCGTGAAGCCGCTGGACGTGGACCCGGACCTGCTGCGCCAGACCGGCGGTGAGCTCGACTCCGCCGTGGAACGGATGGACGCGCTGGTCCAACAGGTGAGCAGCCAACTCCCGACGCTCGGCGAGGTGTGGGGCGGCGACGACCTGGGCTTCCTCATCAGCGAGTGCTTCGGCGGCGCCTTCGAGTTGGCCGTCGACTGCTTCGAGGCCAACACCGACACCCTCGCGGAGTACGCCGAGCGGCTGCGCGGGATGGCCGAGGCGTACGAGCGGGTCGAGGAGACGAACACCCAGTCCCTGCTCGCCCTGGGACGGGCTCTCGACAGCGGCACCGGGAGGGCGTGAGCGATGGGCCTCCAACTCCCCGGCGAACTGGTGGAGGTGCTCGGCTGGCTGGGCTTCTCCTGGCCGGAGGCCGATGAGGAGCGGATGTTCGAGCTCGGCCAGCAGTGGCTGCGGTTGGCCGACGAGGTCGATGGTCCGGTCACCGCCGCGTCGACCGCCGCCGCCAACCTGTGGCAGAGCAACGCCGGCGCGGCGATCGACGCCTTCCGGGCCGCCTGGGCCGCGGAGAAGTCACCGGCCGGCAACCTGGAGAACGCCGGGCAGGGTGCGCGGATCCTGGGCCTGGCGATGATCGTCTGTGCCGGGATCGTGCTGGCGCTGAAGATCAATGTGATCGTGCAGCTGGCCCTTCTCGCCTTCCAGGTCGCCCAGGCCATCGCCACCGCGGTCGTCACCGCGGGCGCCTCCCTGCTCGAGATACCGATCTTCAAGGTGATCACTGAGCTGATCATCGACCAGTTGGTCGGCATGGCCCTGGAGATGATCCTCAGTGGGTAGGAAGGGCCGAGGTGGCGGCGGCCGGGGAGACCGCCGCGGCGGCGGTCGCGGAGGTCGCGGCATCGCCAGCCCCGCGAACGACTTCTTCGACTTCCCGCCGAACGCCGGCGGTCCCGGCGGTCCGGGCGGCCCCGGAGGCCCGGGCGGTCCGGGTTCACCGGGTCGGGACCGTGACATGACCCCGGCGGAACGGGACGAACGAGCCCGGGAGCTCGCCGCCGAGAACGCCGACCGCCGTCAGCGGGAGGGCCGGGAGGAGGGTGTGTCCGAGTCCGTCGTGACCGCCGACGGCCGTGAATACACCGCCAGCAGCTCGGACACCCCCTACCCGGTCCACGATCCGGACGTACGGGACGTGATCGATCGCGCGGACCCCCGCGCCGACTGGCACGGACACTGCGCCCTGCCCCGCGCCATCGAGGACGGGATCGTCCGCGACGGACTCACCCTTGAGGACTTCCGGGGAGCATCGGTCGGCTCGGCCCAGATCGGTCCGGAAGGCAGCCGCACCCACGGGCGTTACGTACCGCCATGTGATAGTTGTGAACCGCTGTTCGACGAGCTGGACCTGAGAAGGGCGATGTGATGGCCGAGGCACACGACTGGACGCCTGACGTCGTCGCGCACCTCACCACGGCCGGCTGGCAGCCAGGCCGCCGGATCGACCTCCGCGAGTGGGCACAGGAACTGGCCGACGGCAGCGACTTCCATCTACACCCGGCGGCAGCCGCCTTCCTGGCCGAGTTTGGCGGGCTCGACGTGCCCCGGATCCGTGGCCTCGGACGCGACGTCGCCTCGGTCGCCTTCGAGCTGGACCCCCGTAACGGCGAGGGCCGCCGGGACTGGTTCCGCCGTCTCGGCTGCCCGGCCCGGGGTGAGCTCTACCCCATCGGCGACGCCGGCGGCGGCCACGCCATCCTCGCGATCGACGAGGACTCCACCGTGTTCATGCTCTTCGGCAACGAGTGCCGGCGGGTCGGCTCCGGCCCCGAGGCCGTCGCCAATCTGGTGACCGGTCGACGGCCGACCTGACAGCCCCGACGCCGGCTTCGCCGGTCAGCGCGCCTCAGCGACGCGGACGGCTTCGGCGTACGCCAGGGTGGCACGGCGCAGGGCGGCTTCCGGGTCCAGGTCGGCCTGACGGGCCGCGGCGACCGTGGCCAGGAGGCTGGCACCGAGCCTTGCCTCCTCGTCCACCTGACTGGCGGCCAGTGGAGGCGGGACGGCCAGGCCGACGCGGGCAGCGCGGTCCAGGATCTGCGCGGCCAGTGCCAGCGCGGGCTGACTCAACGCCACACCGTCCAGTACCGAGTCGCGTGCCTTCTCAGCCCGCTTGATCCGCTCCCAGTTGGCGGTGATCTCCTCCAGTGTGCCCGCCTCCGCCCCGGCGAAGACGTGCGGATTGCGCCTGATCATCTTGTCGACCAGGCCACCGGCCACGTCGTCGATGGTCCACCGCTCACCCTCGGGCAGCTCCTCGGCCAGCCGGGCGTGCAACACCACCTGGAGAAGCACGTCGCCCAGCTCCTCGCGGAGCGCGTCGGTGTCGTCGGCGCCTATCGCGTCGTACGCCTCGTAGCTCTCCTCCAGCAGATACGGGGCAAGGCTACGGTGCGTCTGCGCCCGCTTCCACGGATCACCACCAGGCGAGGCCAGCCGGTCCATCACGGCAACCGCGTCCAGCAGGCGGGCACCCGGCGGGTCCCACGAGCCGTACATCAGCTCCATCTCGGCCAAACCCGGCTCCCGCGCCAGCCGCAGACCCAACTCCCGGGCCAGCGCCTCGTCGCCGGCCGGGCCGGCCAACCAGACCGCCGTACCGTGCGCCGCCACCGTGTCCAGCAGTCGCTGCGTCGCCGGGCCGTCCACCACCGTCACCTCGGCGCCCGCCTGGCGCACGGCCGTGACCAGCTCACTCTCCGCGCCGCACAGCACCGGATGCTGACGTACGACGTCCCAGGCGGCAGCCGTCAGCAGACCCGCGGGCAGCCGGGGCGAGGTGACGAGCAGGACGATCCGTGCCGTCATGCTCAGCTGGCCGTGCCCTCGGCGTCCGGGCTGCCACTCGACGGCACCGACTCCGGGGTGGAGATGTCCGTGACCGGGCCCTCCTCGTTGATGTACGGCAG
This sequence comes from Micromonospora sp. NPDC047521, assembly GCF_055587305.1. Taxonomy (NCBI): domain Bacteria; kingdom Bacillati; phylum Actinomycetota; class Actinomycetes; order Micromonosporales; family Micromonosporaceae; genus Micromonospora; species Micromonospora sp. NPDC047521. The sequence continues at coordinate 549,863 of NZ_JBVJGN010000001.1, forward strand.
CGAGTAGAACACCAACGACTGGCCGGTGCTCACCACCGACGGCACGCCCACCGCCCGGAAACGGGGGTTGATCGTGACGTCGACCCGGTCGGCCTCCTCCTCCAGGGCGGCGCTGAGCGCGGTAGCGCTGCGCACGAAACCGCCGTCGCCGAAGGCCCGCCGCACGTCGGCCACGGACATCCCGCCCTGGATCGCGCCGGTCTTCGTGAGGGCGTCGTAGACAGCCATCAACGAGTCGTCGCTCAGGTCGGCCGGCGGAAGCTGCTGGTTGAGCGCCTGGAGCAGGTCGATCCACTCACCCCAGAGCTTGGCGTACTCGGTGCTGGCCGGCACCCGCAGGTTCTGCTCCAACTGCTCCGGGCTGACCTCGTCGGGCACCTGGAGGTTCTTCGCCGACGCGACCCGCTTGCCCAGGTCCAGGCTGACCAGCAGGTTCACCACGTCCTGCCGGGTGACGGCGGAACGCAGCTGCTCGGGCGACGGCGACGCGCCCGCCTGGCCGGCCTCGCGGCGAACGGCTTCCCCGTACTTCGCCTGCACGTCGTCGTAGATCGCGTCGACCCGGTCCAGGGAGTACGTCGTGTCACCGACGTACGCGGCGACGTCCGGCGCGGACTTCCCGCAGGCAGCGAGGGAGAGGACACCCAGAGCCGCGACGCTGGCGGCGGCGATCACACGGCGAGCACGCATGCCCGTCACTCTCTCATGCCCTTCCGGTCGCTGTGACGGCCCCCACCACACCGCGCACGCCCCCACCTCACGTGGCGGCGACGGCGAGCGGGGCGGGAGCACCAAGCACATCGGAGAGCAACTGGGCGCACCACTGCAACAGCGCCTGGTCGCGCAGCGGCTCACCACCGACCCGGCGGGTCGTCGGCCGGGGCACACTGACCTGGTCGGTGGCCTGCTTGTAGACCGCGTCCGGGTGGTACCGCTTGAGCCGCAACTGCTTCGAATCCGGCAACGGCAACGGGCCGAACCGTACGTGCTTGCCCTGCATCGACACGTCCGTCAGGCCGTAGCGGCGGGCCAGCAGGCGGAACCGGGCCACCTCCACCAGGTTCTGCACCGGGGCCGGCGGCTCGCCGTACCTGTCGGTCATCTCGGCGACGACCTCGCGCAGCCGGTCCTCGTCGCGGGCCTCGGCGAGCTTGCGGTACATCTCCAGGCGCAACCGCTCCACGCCCACGTAGTCGTGTGGCAGGTGCGCGTCGACCGGCAGGTCGATCTTGACGTCGGTCTCCTCCTCCGGCCGTTCACCCTTGAACGCGGAGACCGCCTCGCCGACCATCCGCACGTACAGGTCGAAGCCGACGCCCTCGATGTGCCCGGACTGCTCGCCGCCGAGCAGGTTGCCGGCGCCCCGGATCTCCAGGTCCTTCATCGCCACGTACATGCCGGCGCCCAACTCGGTGTGCTGGGCGATGGTCGCCAACCGCTCGTGGGCGTGCTCGGTGAGCGGCTTCTCCGGCGGGTAGAGGAAGTAGGCGTACGCCCGCTCGCGGCCCCGGCCCACCCGACCACGGATCTGGTGCAGCTGGGCCAGGCCGAGCAGGTCGGCCCGCTCCACGATCAGGGTGTTGGCGTTCGGGATGTCGATGCCCGACTCGACGATCGTGGTGCAGACCAGGACGTCGAACTCCTTCTCCCAGAAGCCGACCATGACCTTCTCCAGGGCGTCCTCGCCCATCTGGCCGTGCGCCACCGCGACCCGCGCCTCGGGCACCAGCTCCCGCAGCCGCCGCGCCGCCCGGTCGATCGACTCGACCCGGTTGTGCAGGTAGAAGACCTGCCCGTCGCGGAGCAACTCGCGGTGGATGGACGCGGCCACCTGCCTGTCGTCCTGCGCGCCCACGAAGGTGAGCACCGGGTGCCGCTCCTCCGGCGGGGTGGCGATCGTGGACATCTCCCGGATGCCGGTGATCGCCATCTCCAGCGTCCGCGGGATCGGGGTGGCCGACATGCTCAGCACGTCCACCGACGCACGCAGCGTCTTCAGGTGCTCCTTGTGCTCGACGCCGAAGCGCTGCTCCTCGTCGACGATCACCAGACCCAGCTGCTTGAACCGGGTCGCCGTCTGCAACAGCCGGTGCGTACCGATGACGATGTCGACGGTGCCGTCGGCCACCATCTCCAGCGTCCGCTCGGTCTCCTTCGCGGTCTGGAACCGGGACAGCTGCCGGATCTGCACCGGGAACTGGCTCATCCGCTCGGCGAACGTGTTGTAGTGCTGCTGCACCAGCAGCGTCGTCGGCACAAGCACCGCCACCTGCTTACCGTCCTGCACCGCCTTGAACGCCGCCCGGACCGCGATCTCGGTCTTGCCGTAGCCGACGTCGCCACAGATCAGCCGGTCCATCGGGACGGTCTGCTCCATGTCCCGCTTGACCTCGTCGATAGCGGCGAGCTGGTCCGGCGTCTCCTGCCAGGGGAACGCGTCCTCCAGCTCCCGCTGCCAGGGCGTGTCCGGGCCGAACGAGTGACCCTTGGACGCCTTGCGGGCGGCGTACAGCTGGATGAGCTGCGCGGCGATCTCCCGGACCGCCTTGCGGGCCCGGGCCTTGGACTTCTGCCAGTCCGAGCCGCCCATCTTGTGCAGCGTCGGCTGCTCGCCGCCCACGTAGCGGGAGAGCTGGTCGAGCTGGTCGGTGGGCACGAACAGCCGGTCGCCGGGCTGGCCGCGCTTGCTCGCCGCGTACTCGATGACCAGGTATTCCCTGCTCGCGCCGTTCACCGTACGCTGCACCAACTCGACGTACCTGCCGATGCCGTGCTGCTCGTGCACCACGAAGTCGCCGGCCTTGAGCTCCAGCGGGTCGATCGTGTTGCGCCGCCGGCTCGGCATCTTGCGCATGTCCCGCGTCGAGGTGCCCCGACCGCCCGTCACGTCGTTGCCGGTCAGCACCACGAAACGGGACGACTCGTCGACGAACCCGCTGCTCAGCGCCCCACAGGTGACCACCAGGTCACCGGGGGCGGGGGCGGTCGGGACCTCCTCGGTCAACCGGGCGCCCAGCCCGGCGTCGCGCAGAACCTCCACCGCCCGCTGGGCGGGGCCGTGCCCCTCGAAGACCAGCGCGATCGACCAGCCCTCGCCGGCCCACCGCTTCAGGTCGTCGACGACCCGGCTGGTCTCGCCGTGGTAGAGCGGGGCCGGCTGGGCGGCGAGGGTCACCGCGATGGCGTCGTCGGGGGTGACCGACGCCTGCTCGGGCGCGTCCTCCCAGGGCTGGCGCGTCTCGGCGGTCCCCGCCTCCACCAGCCCGAACGGGGACAGCGTCCACCACGGCTGGCCGAGCCTGCCGGCGGCGGCGCGCACCTCGGCGAGGGTGCGGAAGGCGGCGGCGCCGACATCCACCGGGGCCTGGCCACCCACCGCGGCGGCGGCCCAGCTGGCCTGAAGGAACTCCTCCGAGGTACGCACCAGATCGTGCGCCCTCGTGCGGATGCGCTCCGGGTCGCACAGCAGCACGTGGGTGCCGGCCGGCATCGCGTCCAGCAGCAGCTCCAGCGAGTCGGGGCCGACCAGCACCGGGGCGAGAGACTCCATGCCCTCCACGGGGATGCCCTCGGCGAGCTTGTCGAGGATCTCCGCCAACTCCGGGTGCTGCTCGGCCAGCGCGGCGGCGCGCTCCCGGACCGCGGGGGTCAGCAGCAGCTCACGGCAGGGCGGCGCCCACAGCAGCGGAACCTGCTCGATGGTCCGCTGGTCGGCGACGGCGAAGGTGCGGATCTCCTCCACCTCGTCGCCCCAGAACTCGACCCGGGACGGGTGCTCGTCGGTGGGCGGGAAGACGTCGAGGATGCCGCCGCGTACCGCGAACTCGCCCCGCTTGGTGACCAGGTCCACGCGCGCGTACGCCATGTCCGTCAACCGGCGGGCGACCTCCTCCAGGTCCGCCTCCTCGCCGGCAGCGAGCTGCACCGGCTCCAGGTCGCCCAGGCCCTTGAGCTGCGGTTGGAGCAGCGAACGGACCGGCGCCACCACCACCCGCAGCGGCCCGGTGCCACCGTGCGCGTCGGTCGACTCGGGATGCGCCAACCGACGCAGAACAGCCAACCGCCGGCCGACGGTGTCCGAACGGGGCGACAGCCGCTCGTGGGGCAGCGTCTCCCAGGAGGGGAACACCACCACCTGCTCGGACGGCAGCAACCCACCCAGGGCGGCGGCCAGGTCGTCGGCCTCCCGGGTGGTGGCGGTCACCGCCAGCACGGGCCGCCCGGCCCCCTCGTTGTCGGCGGCGACCGCCGCGACGGCGAACGGGCGCAGCGCGGCAGGGGCGGTGATGTCGAGGCCGTCGACCTGGGCGGCACCGGAGCGCGCCAGGTCACGCGCCCGGGCCAGCCCCGGGTCGGCCAGGGCGGCGGAGAACAGACCGGTGAGCATGTGATCACTTCCAGGGGAGTCGACGCACACGACGGCTGCCCCTCGTCCGGTCGGACGGGGGGTGCACGACAACCAGACTAGCCCCGTCCACCGACAGCCACCCCCTTCCGCCCAGGTCCACCCCCGCGCCCCGCGCCCCGCACCCCGCGCCCCGCACCCCGCGCCCCGCGCCCCGCGCCCCGCGCCCCGCGCCCCGCGCCCCGCGCCAAGATCGTGCTCGATCCTGGAAGTAGTGGCCTCAGCCACGCACCGATGCCACTACTTCCTGGATCGGGCGCGATCTTGGCGTCGAGCGCCGCGCAAAGCCCACCCACCGGCCCGGGTGGCCGCTCCCCACCGCCGCCTCGCCCCAAGATCCGGACAACTTCCGGGAAAGTGCGGCATCACGGCGCGCTGAGGCAGCACTTTCCCCGAAGGTGCGCGGATCTCCACGGCGCAACGCGCAAGGAACCCGCCGCGCGGTGCACCTGGGCCTCCGCCTGCGCGGGACGTGCGGATCTTGACTGGGGCGGGGGGTCGTGATCGGGTTTGGGGCATGGATAGGCAGTGGCGGGTGCAGTTCGACGCGGAGGTGAGCTTCGCGAACGGCGGCGGGTTGCGCACCGAGGGGTTCCGGCTGGACATCCAGGGTCGGGAGATCAGTGACGAGGATCTGGCCGCGCTCTTCGTACGGCACCTCGGGCTGCTGATGGTCTCCGACGTACGGATCAGCGCCAAGACGATCATCGAGGAGCCGCACAAGGGGGGCCGGGGTGTGACCGGGGTGCCCGGCACCGGCCCCCGGCTCGTCGAGCTGAGCCATGTGATCAGCGACGGGATGGTGACGCTGCCCGGCTGGCCGGCGCCCCGGATCAGCGACTGGTTGACCTTCGCGGACTCCCGGGCGAACTACGCCCCGGGTACCGAGTTCCACGTGGCCCGGATCGACCTGCTCGCCAACACCGGTACGTACCTGGACACTCCGGCCCACCGGTGGGCCGGCGGCGACGACCTGACCGGGGTGCCGCTGGACCGGATCGCCGATCTGCCCGGGGTGGTGGTCCGGGTCCCCGCGGGCGCCCGGGCGGTGGACCGGCTGATGCTGGCGCCGTACGAGGTGGCGGGGCGCGCGGTGCTGCTGCACACGGGGTGGGATGCGCACTTCGGGACCGAGCGGTACGCCGCGCCGGAGGCGCCGTATCTCACCGGGGAGGCTGCCCGGGCGCTTGCCGACGCCGGTGCCGCCCTGGTCGGGATCGATTCGATCAACATCGACGACATGGGCCCGGCGGCCGGCGGCGAACGCCCCGCGCACAGTACGTTGCTGGCCGCCGGCATCCCGATCGTGGAGCATCTGACCGGCCTGGACGCGCTGCCGCCGAGCGGCTTCCGGTTCACGGCGGCACCGCCGAGGGTGGCCGGCATGGGTACCTTCCCGGTTCGCGCCTTCGCGGTGGTCGACGGCTGACGTCGCGAGGCCGGTCCGCAGAACGTGGGGGTGGACCGGGGGCGGGTGAGCCGACACCATCGGGGGAGGGCGAAAGATCGCCATGCCGGTCGTGAGCCAGGGGGGACGATGCCCGCAGAAGGCACCGGGAGTGACCCGCGCCGCCGCACCACTCCGGCGCGATGGCGGGTGCTGGGGCACCCGGACGGAATGTTGATCTATCAGGTGCACTGCATCGTCGAAAACCACGGCTGGACGGAGACCGTCGCCGAGGACCGCCACAAGATCGTGCTGGGCCGCTCCGGGGCGTACCGGCGTCGGCTCAACGGACGGGTCGGGCTCTCCGACGCCACCTCGGTCCTTGTGACCCGGCCCGGCGACGAGATGTCGGTAGCGCACCCGTTCGGCTGCGGCGACTCGTACACCTGCCTGGAGATCGATCCGGCGGTGCTGGCGGAACGCAAGGACGCCGAGCGCTGGCTGGACCAACGTGGCTGGGCCGGCACCTCGGACGCCACGCTGGACCTGGCGCACCGCCTGCTGGTGGCGGAGTTCCGGCGCGGGCTGGACGGGTTCGAGATGGCCGAACGGCTGCAACGGTTCCTGGCCCGTCTGCTGCACCACAGCGCCCTCAGCTCGGACGACGTTGGCGCAGAGGTGGAGCGGTCGGTACGGCGACGACCGGCGACACTGGCCGCGCACCGGCGGCTCGCCGACCGGGCCCGGGAGGTGCTGGCCAACTCCGGCTTCACGATGAGTCTGGACGAGGTGGCGCGCGAGGTGGGCAGCTCACCGCACCACCTGAGTCGGGTGTTCCAGCGCATGACGGGCAGCAGCCTGACCGCCTACCGGAACCGGCTGCGGGTGCGGGAGGTGCTGAACACCCTCGCCGAGCCGGACGGGCGCCCGCTCGGCGCGCTCGCCACCGAGTACGGCTTCGCCGACCAGGCACACCTGACCCGGGTGGTCCGCGAGCAGGTAGGTCATCCACCGGCCCGGCTGCGCCGGCTGCTCACCGCCGGCGGTGACGACGCGGGCGGAACGGCCTGACCGGCCGCACCGCAGACCCACGACGGCGGAACGATCGCGTGGAGGTGCCGCACGTGGGGTGTACGGCACCTCCACGGGCGCGCGCCGAGGCGGCCCGCCAAGGTCCGGTCGGGCGTCGGACCTCCCCGAACAGGTCCGCGTGCCGCGCTCCGCCAGCCGTCGCTGGTGGCTCCCGGACCGACACGGACCATCCTGCCGACGCGCGCCCACCCCGGTCTTGAACAAAATTGCTCACTCACCAGATCCCGGGCCGGGACGGGACAGCCCGAGCCGGCACCGGTCAGTAGCGCACCGCGATCCGGTGGTCGACGGCGTCGACCCGGATCTCCCCTCCGTACGGGATGATCAGCTGCGGGTCGGTGTGGCCAAGGTCGACGTCGAAGACCACCACGGCGTCCGGGTTGTAGGTGGCGAGGGCGCGAGTGATCGCGTCGCGTTGGGCCTCGCCCCACGCGAGCCGTTCCGGCACCGAGTGCGGTTTGTCGAAGTCCCACGCCTTGGGCCGGCCCACGACGACGGCCGGGAAGGCGGCGAGCAGTCCGCGTTCCCCCATGTTCCGCACGATCCGGAACACCTCCCGCGCGTCGGGCAGTTCGTTTGAGGTCTCGAAGACCAGTACGGATCCGGTCAGCTGGTCGGCGGTCGGCACCCGGTCGGTGGCCATCAGCCAGTGCAGGATCTCCAGGCAGCCGCCCCAGGTGCGTCCCTGCACCACCCGCGCCGGCCCGTGCCACCGCCAGCCGGATCCGGGCAGCATCTCCGGTTCGTACGCCAGCGCCTCGGGCTCGTGCCACGGGTTAGGCCGGTCTCCCCAGAGCGGCGCGGGGGTCAGGTCGTACCAGCCGGTGGTGAACAGCGCGGCGCGCAGCGAGTCGAAGGTCAGCGGGTGCGGCGCGCCCGGGCGGCCGAGGTGCACCAGCACCGAACCACCGTGGTACGCCACGATCCCCAGCCGGTACAGGTGGTTGAGCACGTTCGTGTTGTCGGAGTAGCCGAAGTAGGGCTTCGGGTTGGCCCGCAGCACGTCGTCGTCGAGGTGCGGGGTGACCGTGATCAGGTCGTCTCCGCCGACGGTGGCGAGCACGGCGGTGATGCCCGGGTCGGCGAAGGCGGCGGTCAGGTCACGGGCCCGGTCGCGCGGGTCCGCTCCCGCGGCGCGGGTGGTCGGGTACTCGACGGGCTCCAGGCCGAACTCCTCGCGCAGCCGGCGCAGCCCCAACTCGTACACGTGGGGGAAGACGGCCGGTAGGCCGGCGGAGGGCGAGACGACCGCGACCCGGTCGCCCGGCCGTGGTTTCGGCGGGTAACTCAGCGACACCATGCTCAGAAGCTAGCCGCCCGGCCAACCGGTTTTCCCCGGCGGAACCCCAACCGGGACATAGGCTGACAAGGTGGACCAGACGCCGCACGGTGGATCCCGCGACTGGGCGCCGCGCAGCATCGGGCTGCTCCTCGGCACCCTCGCGCTGGCCACCGCGTTCATCGCTGCCTACGTGGGGGCGCTGCACCAACCCACCCCTCGAGACCTGCCGGTCGGTGTCGCCGCTGGCGACCAGCGCGCCGAGGGGACGCTCGCCGCGGTGCGCGACCAGAGCACAATCATCAAACCCATCGGGTACGACGACCCGGACGCCGCCGAGCACGGCCTACTCAGCCGCTCGGTGTACGCGGTGCTCAGCAGCCGGGACAGCGGTCTGCTCCTCACCGTCGCCAGCGCGTCCGGCCCCTCCGCGACAAGCGCGATCCGTGAGGTGCTGACCACCGCTGCGGCCCGCTCCAACACGCCGCTCGAGGTCGTCGACGAGGTGCCGGTCCCCTCGGCCGACCCGCGCGGAGTGGTGCCCTTCTACCTGAACGTCGGGTTCGTGCTCGGCGGGTACCTCGCCTCCACAGTGCTCGGCATCTCCGCCGGCACCACCCCGCGTACGGCGCGTCGGGCCGGGCTGCGGATCGCCGCGCTCGCGGTCTACAGCGTGCTGCTCGGCATCGCCGGCGCGCTCGTGGTCGGCCCCGGCCTGGACATCTGGCACCACGACGTACCGACAATCGCCGCCATCGGCGCGCTCGCCGTCTTCGCCGCCGCGATGCTCGCCAGCGCCATCCAGGGGTGGCTCGGAGTCGCCGGCACCGCGCTCGTCATCCTGCTGCTCGTCGTGCTCGGCAATCCCGGCTCGGGCGGCATCTACGCGCCGGAGTTCCTGCCCGCGCTCCTGCGCGGCATGCACAGGTGGAACATCCCTGGACTCGCCAACGACCTCACCAAGGCGGCTGTGTACTTCGACTGGCGGTCGGCGGGCTGGCCGGCGGCAGCGCTCGCCCTCTGGGCGCTCCTCGGCACTGTCGGACTGGTCACCTCCAGCCTGGTCCGCGGCCACCGCGCCGGCGCCTCCCACCCCGCCTTGAGGCGGGACGGTGGTTGAGATCACGTCGGAATCGGCCCTTCCAGGACGGTAGATCCGGCGGGCCCTCTCCTGTCATCCGGGTCGGCACGGATACGATCCAGGAAGTCGGACAGCGCTGTCCTTCGTACCAACGTAAGGAGCGCATCGTGACCGACCAGCACGACCACGACGGCCCGGACGCCGCGCTGCGCGCCGACATCCGCCGGCTCGGCACCCTGCTCGGGCAGACCCTGGCCCGCCAGGAGGGCCGCCCGCTGCTCGACCTCGTCGAGGAGATCCGCGCCCAGGTCCGCAGCGACGCCCCGGCTGCCGCCCAGCGGCTCGGCGGGCTCGACGTGACCACAGGCACCAAGCTCGCGCGGGCCTTCTCCACCTACTTCCACCTGGCCAACATCACCGAGCAGGTGCACCGCGCCCGCGACCTGCGCCGCCGCCGCGCGGTACAGGGCGGCTGGCTGGACCAGGCCGCCAAGATGATCGCCGAGCGCGGCGTGCCGGCCGAGGAGATCGCCAACGCCGCCCGCCGGCTGGCCGTCCGACCGGTCTTCACCGCGCACCCCACCGAGGCGGCCCGCCGCTCGATCCTGTCCAAGTTGCGGGCCATCGCCGACGAGTTGGACACCGAGACCGCGAACGCGATCCTCTACGGCGCCAGCGACGAGGGCCCGGCGAACCGCCGCCTCGCCGAGCTGCTCGACCTGATGTGGCAGACCGACGAGCTGCGGCTGGACCGACCGGACCCGACCGACGAGGCCCGCAACGCCATCTACTACCTGCGCGACCTGTACGCCGAGGCCGCCCCGCAGGTCCTCGACGACCTGGCCGACACGCTGCGGACGCTCGGCGTGGAGACCTCGCCGACGGCCCGCCCGCTGAGCTTCGGCACCTGGATCGGCGGCGACCGGGACGGCAACCCGTTCGTCACCCCGGCTGTCACCCGCGAGGTGCTGACCATCCAGCACGAGCACGGCATCGCGGCCACCGAGAAGGCGATGGACCACCTGATCAACGAGGTGTCCGTCTCCCGCCGGCTGCGCGGGGTGTCGCTTGACCTCTCCGCCAGTCTCGCCGCCGACCTGGACGCGCTGCCCGAGGTGGCGCAACGCTTCCGCCGGGTCAACGCCGAGGAGCCGTACCGGCTCAAGGCGCGCTGCGTGAAGGCGAAGCTGGCCAACACCCGGCAGCGGCTGCGCATGGGCACCGCGCACGTCCCGGGACGGGACTACCGCGGTTCCGCCGAGCTGGTCGCCGACCTGGAGCTGCTGCGCGCCTCACTGGCCCGCAACTCCGGGCAGCTCACCGCCGTCGGCCGGCTGGCCTCCACCATCCGTACGGTGTCCGCGTTCGGCCTGCACCTGGCCACCATGGACGTCCGGGAGCACGCAGAGGCCCACCACGCGGTGCTCGCCCAGCTGTACGAGGCGGTCGGCGAGGTCGCCGACTACCCGGCGCTGACCCGGCTGGAACGCACCAAGCTGCTCGCCGACGAGCTGACCGGCCGCCGGCCGCTGTCCACCCTGGACACCCCGCTCACCGAGGCGACGCGCAAGACGTTCGACGTGTTCAGCACGATCCGTGAGGCACAGGACCGGTTCGGCAGCGAGGTCATCGAGTCGTACATCATCTCGATGACCCTGGGCGTGGACGACGTGCTTGCCGCGGTGGTGCTGGCCCGCGAGGCCGGGCTGGTGGACGTGCACAGCGGACGGGCCCGGATCGGCTTCGTGCCCCTGCTGGAGACCCCCGCCGAGCTGAACGCCGGAGGGGAACTCCTCGACGAGCTGCTGTCCCTGCCCGCGTACCGGTCGCTGGTGGCGGCCCGGGGTGACGTGCAGGAGGTCATGCTCGGCTACTCGGACTCCAACAAGGAGGCCGGAATCACCACCAGCCAGTGGTCGATCCACCGGGCACAGCGCGCGCTGCGGGACGTGGCCGCCCGGCACGGCGTGCACCTGCGGCTGTTCCACGGCCGGGGCGGCACTGTGGGGCGTGGCGGCGGGCCGACGCACGAGGCGATCCTCGCCCAGCCGTACGGCACGCTCGACGGCGCGATCAAGGTGACCGAGCAGGGCGAGGTGATCTCCGACAAGTACACGCTGCCCTCGCTGGCCCGGGAGAACCTCGAACTCACCCTCGCCGCGGTGCTCCAGGCGACGCTGCTGCACACCGCACCCCGGCAGCCGGCCGAGATGCTGGAACGCTGGGACGCGACGATGGACGTGGTGTCCGAGTCGGCCTTCCGGTCGTACCGGTCGCTGGTGGAGGATCCGGACCTGCCTGCGTACTTCTGGGCGTCCACGCCCACCGAGCTGCTCGGCGCGCTGAACATCGGCTCCCGGCCGGCGAAGCGCCCGAACACCGGCGCGGGGCTGTCCGGCCTGCGGGCCATCCCGTGGGTGTTCGGCTGGACGCAGACCCGGCAGATCGTGCCGGGCTGGTTCGGCGTCGGTTCGGGGCTGGCCGCCGCCCGGGAGGCCGGGCTGGCCGACGTGCTGGCCGAGATGCACCGCAACTGGCACTTCTTCCGCACGTTCCTGTCGAACGTCGAGATGATGGTGACCAAGACCGACCTGAGCATCGCCCGCCGGTACGTCGAGACGCTGGTCCCGAAGAAGCTGCACCCGATCTTCGAGCAGATCGAGCGGGAGTACGAGCTGACCAAGCGGGAGGTGCTGGCGGTGACCGCCTCCCCCGCCCTGCTGGAGAACTCGCCCGTGCTCCAGCGCACCCTCGCGGTCCGCGACACCTACCTGGAGCCGCTGCACCACCTCCAGGTGGCGTTGCTGCGGCAGTACCGCGACTCGGGTGCCGCCGGCCGGGCGGTGGCCACCGCGCCGGGCGGCCGTCGCGCGCCGAGCGACGGCACCGCCCTGGAACGCGCGCTGCTGACCACTGTGAACGGCATCGCCGCCGGTATGCGCAACACCGGCTGACCAGTCGGAACGACGAAACAGGCCCCGGTCACCACGACCGGGGCCTGTTTCGCATGTCACTCACCGACTGTCAGAAGTCGCCCCCGCCGAAGTCACCGCCACCGAAGTCGCCCCCACCGAAGCCTCCGCCGAAGTCACCGCCGGCGTAGTCGCCGCCACCGAAGTCACCGCCGGCGTCGCCACCCTGGTCACCGCCGAAGTCCTGGTCGCCGCCGTCCCCGCCCTGGTCGGCTCCGTCGCCGAAGCCCTCCTGGTAGCCCTCTTCGTACCCGTACCCCGGGTCGGCGAAGGCAGGCGAGAACAGCGCGTCGGCGATCAGGATGCCGCCCAGCACACCGGCGCCCGCGCCCAGCGCCGTCTTCCACCACGGCGTCGAATACCAGCCGGCCGGCACCGGACGGCCCTGGTAACGCCCACCCGGGTAGTAGTAGGGTGTTTCCCGACCCGGCTGCGGACCGGCCCGGAAGGTCTGGCCCTGCACGTCGACAGTGCGCTCCTTGGTGAGCTGCCCGACACCACGCGCGGCGGCAAGCGTCGGCAGCTCGGGCCCGGGGTCGATGCCCATCGCGGTACGCGCCGCCCGGATGTACGCCAGCCCCTCCAGCGCGGTCTCGCGGGCCAGCGCGAACTGGTGCGGCGTGGACGCCTGCTCCAGCTGCGAACCCGCCGCGTTGTACCGCTCGCCGGCGTCGGCGAGCGCCTGCCGGACCGCCGGCTCCCCGCCCTGGAGGTTCATCAACTGGCCGCCGAGGCGCTCGTACCAGCGGTGCGCCTCCGCGCGGGCGTCGCCCAGCTCGGTGCGTCGACGGGCGGTGGCCTGAGCGCGGATGAGCGCCCCGGCGCCCAGCGCGCCGACCAGCACAACCGCGAGGCAGAGCACAAGTTCCATGTCAACGAACGTACCCCCGGGTGTCACGTCGTACCCGTCTGGCAAGCTCCGGTGATGGACGTCTCGACGCTGCTGCTGGTGATCGTGTGCCTCGGCGTCGGCGGTGCGGTGGGTTGGCTCGCGGCCCGGTCCCGGTCGGTGGCCGACATCGCCCGCCTCGACGCCACCCTGGCCGCCACCCGTGAGGGCGAGGGGCGGCTGGAGCAGTCCATGCGGGCGTTGAGCTACGAGGCCACCGCGCAGTCCCAGGAGGCGGTGGCCCGGGCGGTCGCTCCGCTGCACGAGACCCTGCGGCGCTACGAGCAGCGGGTGGCCGAGCTGGAGCACGACCGGGTCGACGCGTATGCCGAGCTGCGGGAGCAGGTGCGCTCGATGAGCGCGGTCTCCGGCGAACTGCGGACGGAGACGAAACAGCTGGTGGCGGCGCTGCGCGCGCCGCAGGTGCGAGGCCGGTGGGGTGAGCACCAGCTACGCCGGATCGTCGAGGCGGCAGGCATGCTTGAGCACTGCGACTTCTCCGAGCAGGTCACGGCCGCCACCGACCAGCAGGTCGTCCGCCCGGATCTCGTGGTACGGCTGCACGGCGGGCGGTCGGTGGTGGTGGACGCGAAGGCGCCCTTCGACGCGTACCTGACGGCGATGGAGGCCCGCGACGAGCGCGGCCGGGACACCCACCTCGACGCGCACGCCCGGCACCTGCGTGGGCACGTGGACGCCCTGGCCGCAAAGTCGTACTGGTCGGCGTTCGACAACTCACCGGAGTTCGTGGTGCTGTTCGTGCCCGCCGACCCGTTCCTCGACGTCGCGTTGCAGCGTGACCCGTCGCTGCTGGAGCACGCCTTCGCCCGCAACGTTGTCCTCGCCACGCCGGCCACCCTTGTCGCACTGCTCCGCACTGTTGCCTACTCGTGGCGCCAGGAGGCGCTGGCCCGCAACGCGCTGGCGGTGCACACCCTGGCCCGGGAGCTGTACGGCCGGTTGTCCACGCTCGGCGACCACGTGGGCAAGCTCGGGTCGTCGCTGGCCGGGGCGGTGACCGCGTACAACCGGGCGGTCGGGTCGCTGGAGGCCCGGGTGCTTGTAAGCGCCCGCAAGCTCGCCGAGCTGGGTGTCTCCGACGAGGAGTTGGCCACGCCGGCGCAGGTCGAGTTGACGCCCCGGCAACCGCAGGCACCCGAGCTTGTCGACGCGGCCGACGACGGTGTGGCGGCCGGCGAGCCCACCCGACCCTGAGTCAGGCCGGCTGGGCGTTCTCCACCTGGAACGGGGTGCCCTGCTGGCAGGTGGTCATCACGCCCGCCTCCACCCGACCGGTGACGGTGACCTTCGCGCCGGGGCGCAGCACGTCCCGGGGGCCGCCCAGCAGCAGGTAGCCGTCGAGCAGCACACAGTTCGGCTCCACACCGGCGGTGACCGTGCCGGTGAGCGTGGTCGCGCCCACCGGCGGCGGCAGCGTGGGGCCACCGGGCTTCGGGCGTCCGGGCGGGGTCGGCGTGGTGGTCGCGCCCGGGCCGGGGGTCGCCGGCACGGCCGTGGACGGCGACGGCTCCGGACTGGGTTGGCCGGTCGCCGACGCGCTCGGGCCAGGGGTGGTGGGGTCGTTCGTTTCGCCGCAGGCGGCAAGTGCCGCGCACAGCACGAGTGCGGGTACGGCGAGCCGAGGAATCCTCATACCCGTATCCGACGTGCCGCGTCGCCGAGCCGTTCCCTCAGGCACTCAGCCGCGCGCCGCGGCGGCGGCCTTCATGTCCCGCTTGAGCTCCTGCGGCAGCGAGAAGGTGAGCCGCTCGTTGGCGGTGGTGATCTCCTCCACGTCGCCGAAGCCGCGCGCCGCGAGGTGGGCCAGCACGTCCTTGACCAGGTCCTCCGGGACGCTCGCGCCGGAGGTCAGGCCGACCGTGGTGGCGCCCTCCAGCCAGGCGTCGTCGATCTCGTGGGCGAAGTCGATCAGGTGACCGGCGCGGGCGCCGGCGTCCAGGGCGACCTCGACCAGGCGGACCGAGTTGGAGGAGTTCGTCGAGCCGACGACGAGCACCACGTCGCAGTCGGCGGCGATCTCCTTGACCACGTGCTGCCGGTTGGAGGTGGCGTAGCAGATGTCGTCGCTGGGCGGCGACTGGAGCAGGGGCAGCCGCTGCTTGAGCCGGGCCACCGTCTCCAGCGTCTCGTCCACCGAGAGCGTGGTCTGGGAGAGCCAGACCACCTTCTCCGGGTCGCGGACGGTGATCTTGTCGGCGTCGTCCGGGCCGTCCACGAGCTGGATGTGCGCGGGAGCCTCACCGGCGGTGCCGATGACCTCCTCGTGCCCCTCGTGGCCGATGAGCAGGATGTCGTAGTCCTCGGCGGCGAACCGCTTCGCCTCCTGGTGCACCTTTGTGACAAGCGGGCAGGTCGCGTCGATCGCCTTCAGCGAACGCGCCTTGGCCTGCTCGTACACCTCCGGCGCCACGCCGTGCGCGGAGAAGATGACAGTGGCGCCCTCGGGCACCTCCTCGTTCTCCTCCACGAAGATCGCACCCTGGGCCTCCAGGGTCTGCACGACGTGCTTGTTGTGCACGATCTGCTTGCGGACGTAGATCGGGGCGCCGTAGAGCTTGAGCGCCTCCTCGACGGTCTGCACGGCGCGGTCGACACCTGCGCAGTAGCCGCGGGGCTTGGCCAGGAGCACGCGCTTGCCGGTCCGGAGATCAGTCACCCGTCCATCCTACGTGCCGGTCCCCAGACCCGGCGATCAAGAGGTTTGCGTCGGAAACGCGCCCGGAACTGACGCGAATCTCTTGATCACCGGGCGGGTCCGTAGGGTGGGCGGGTGAGCGGGAGCGGGAGCAGCAGTGCTGAGGAACCCTGGCCGGTCCGGGTGGTCAGCCAGAAGGTGGGCGCCTGGATCGCCAAACTGGGCTGGGTCTGGGTTGACGGGCAGGTGGCGCAGATCAGCCGCCGGCCGGGTGCCAGCACTGTCTTTCTCACCCTGCGTGACCCGTCGGCCGACCTGAGCCTCACCGTCACCACAAACCGGGACGTGCTCGACATCGGTGCGCCTGAGCTGCGTGAGGGCGCCCGGGTGGTGCTGCACGCCAAGCCGGAGTTCTACGCTGCCCGGGGCACGCTGAGCCTGCGCGCCGACGAGATCCGCCAGGTCGGGCTCGGCGAGCTGCTGGCCCGGCTGGAGAAGCTCAAGAAGCTGCTCGCCGCCGAAGGGCTCTTCGACCGTGCCCGGAAGCGCCGGCTGCCGTTCCTGCCCGGCCGGGTCGGGCTGATCACCGGGCGCGCCTCGGCTGCCGAACGGGACGTGCTGACCAACGCCAGGCGTCGCTGGCCAGCGGTGGAGTTCCGGACGGTGAACGTGGCGGTGCAGGGCCCGTCCGCCGTCCCGCAGATCGTCGACGCGCTCAAGGTGCTGGACGCCGACCCGACCATCGACGTGATCATCATCGCCCGGGGCGGCGGCGGCATCGAGGACCTGCTGCCCTTCTCCGACGAGGCGCTGTGCCGGGCGGTGTTCGGCTGCCGTACGCCGGTGGTCAGCGCCATCGGCCACGAGACGGACGCGCCGCTGATCGACTACGTGGCCGACGTGAGGGCTTCCACCCCCACCGACGCGGCCAAGCGGGTGGTGCCCGATCTCACCGAGGAGGTACGCCTCATCGGTCAGGCCCGGCACCGGCTGCACCGGGCGGTGCGCAACCTGGTCGACCGGGAGGCCCACCGGCTCGACAGTCTGCGGTCCCGGCCGGTGTTGGCCCGACCCCAGGTGATGGTCGAGCAGCGGACGACCGACCTGGCCGCGCTGCGCCAACGGGCCGGACGCTGCCTGGACCACCGGCTGGCCGGTGCCGAGGACGAGCTGCGGCACACCCTGGCCCGGCTGCGCGCGCTGTCCCCCGCCGCCACCCTCGACCGGGGGTACGCGATCGTGCAGCGCGCCGACGGCCACGTGGTGCGCGCGGCGACCGAGGTCGGCAAGGGCGACCCGCTGCGGGTACGACTGGCCGACGGCGAACTGGCCGCCACGGTCGGCGGCTGAGTGGTGGGGCGCGATGAGACCAACGCGGTGTGCTGAGATGGGACGCGATGACTGACGACACGAAGGCGGGGCCGGACGAGCGGCTCAGCTACGAGCAGGCCCGCGCCGAGCTGGCGTCGGTGGTCGAGCGGCTGGAGGCCGGCGGCACGTCCCTGGAGGAGTCGCTGGCGCTCTGGGAGCGCGGTGAGGCCCTGGCGGTGATCTGTCAGCGCTGGCTTGACGGCGCCCGGGCGCGGATCGACTCCGCCCGGCAGGAGCAGGCTTCCTGAGCGTCGGGTGGGATGGCCGGAGCCACCCCACCCGTACGAGCGTCAGTTGAACAGGCTGTACAGCTCGGCCGGCGCCTCGACGACCTGGTCCGCCGGCGGCTTCTGCGCGGCGGTGGCGGTGCCGTAGTCGGAGTACGTCATCTTGATCTCCTGGGCGGCGGTCTGCCCGGCGGCCGGGAGCTGCAACACCAGCTCGCTGAGCCGGCCCTGCGGGTCCACCTTCGCGGTGAACGGGACGGTCTTCGCCTGGGTGCCCAGCGCGGCGATCGTGGCGGCGTTCAGCGAGCCGGCCTCGGCGGCCTTGGTGACGTCGATGGTGCCCGCGTACGCGCCGGTGCCGGTGCTGCGTACCTCGGTGATGCCCTGGGTCAGCACGGCGCTGCCGGCCGGGTCGACCTTGTCGAAGTCGAAGCCGAGGTTGCGGTTGCCCTTGATGCGGGCCTGGTCGAGGTGCTGGTACTTGCCCAGGTTGAGCTGCTTGATGGCGGGCAGGCTGTTGGCGGTGGGGCCGGTCAGCTCCAGCTTGACCCAGCTGTCCGGCTTGAAGTGGATCACGTCGAGCTTCATCGCCAGGTCGGACGAGGGGCCGCCGATGGCGATCTTCATGGCCGCGCTCTGGCTCGGCTGGTGCACCTGCCCCTCGGCGGTGGAGCCGGCGGCGGTGAGGGTGAACCGGAAGTTGCCGTTGCTGATCTCCTTGGTGGAGTCGAGCAGCGCCTGCTTGGCGTCACCCGCCACAGGTGCTCCGCCGGACGGGCTCGCCGAGCCGGACGCGCTCATGGTCGGGGACGCCGTCGATCCGGCGGTGCCGGTGCCGCCGCTGGCGCAGGCGGCCAGGGCGGGCGTGAACAGGGCGGCGGCTACCAGGCCTGCGCCGAGTCGTCGAACAGTCATGCGTGTCTCCCAAGAGGGTCACCCGACGACCTGGACGGCGCCGGAAACCGGGCGGCGCAGCAGCACCGTCGGCTGCGCCGCGCGACCCGGGCCGAGCAACGTGCCCAGGGTCACCCCCTCTCTGTTCCCTGCCGGCCCGTCGGACAATCACCCTTCTGTCCGGTTGCTCGAAAGGGTGAGGTCCGGAAAGGCGGAACCGGGGCGGCCAACGGCCACCCCGGTTCCGTGGATCAGACCTACTTGAACATCTCGTACGTCTCGGCAGGAGCCTCGACGACCTTGTCCGCCGGCGGCTTCTTCGCGCCGGTGCCGGCCCCGTAGCCGGTGTAACCGATCTTGACCTCGTGTGCGGCGGTCTCGCCGGCGGCCGGAACCGAGATGACCAGCTCGGTGAGCCGGCCCTGCGGGTCCAGCTTGGCGGTGAACGGCAGCGCCTTGGCCTGGGCACCCAGGGCGGTCACGACCTCCTCGTCGAGGGCGGCCGAGTCGGTGGCGGCGGCGGTGATGTCGATCTTGCCGGCGTAGGCACCCTCGCCGGTCTTCTGCACCTCGGTCATGCCCTTGACCAGCGCGTCGCTGGCCAGCGGGTCAAGCGTCTCCGGGTCCAGCTGGAGATCCTTGATGTCCTTGACCTTGGTCTTGTCGAGGTGCTGGTACTTGCCCTTGTTCTTCGTCGCGCCGGGGATGGCGGCGGCCATGGCACCGCCCATGTCCATCTTCACCCAGCTCTCCGAGTCGATGTAGATCATGTCCATCTCGATCGACACGTCCTCGGACGCGTCACCGAACTTCACTGTGAACTGCGCGCTGTTGCTCGGCTTGTGCACCAGACCGCCGCCGGTCGTGTCGGCGCCGGCCAGGGTGAAGGTGAAGTCGCCCTTGCCGAGCTCCTTGGTGGAGGCGAGCAGCGCCTCCTTGGGGTCGGCCGGGACCGCCGGGGCGGACGGGGACGAACCCGAGGCCGTCGGCTTGTCGTCCGTGTCGGAGCCGCACGCAGCGAGAGCCGGCACGAGCAGGGTGGCGGCGAGGAAGCCGTAGCTCCACCGTCGAATGTTCACGAAGATTCCACTCCAAAACAGGGGAAAATATCCGGCGCGACATCTGCCGGATCTGAGCCGTGGGAGCGTAACGGATCTTCGCTGCCGTCCGGGTTCCGCCGATCGGCGGAATCCGGTTCAGCGCAGGGCGGTGGCGAGTTCGCGTAGCTCGTTGTCCCGGGCGTCGCCGATGACCAGCACCGTACGGGTGGGCTCCAGCAGAACGAGTGCCTGCTGGTTGCCGCGCGCGGTGTAGCGCTGCCAGGTCCGCCCGGCCAGCTCGGTCGGACCCTGCGGCTGACCCTGGTCGGTCAGCTCGGCGGGCAGCAGCCGCTCCGCCGGCACGCTGCTCTGCACCAGTTGGACGCCCCGCCCCTCCGGTGTGAGGTAGCCGATACGGAGGTTCGCGCCCCCGTCGACCGTCTGGTAGCGGGCGCTCACGGTGCGCCAGTCGGAGCCGAGCCCCTGCGGTTGGCTCACCGGGAACACGTTCGCCGAGCGGGCCTGCTCGATCGCCGGGGCCGGGTCGACGGTGGTGGCCTGGTCGCCGCCGAGGAACCCCCGGTAGAACGCCAGCAGCAGCGCGATCGGGACCAGCAGCACCAGCAGCGAGATCGCCATGTCCTTCGGCGACCGCTCGGATCTGGCAGACTCCCGTCGTGGCGGCGGCGCCGGCCACTCACCGGTCTCGGTGGCGGCGTCGCCCCGGGCCGGTTCGGCGGTGGGCCCGGGCTCGACAAGCGCCGGCTCGCCGTCCGGCGGGGACGTCGGGACTGTCGCGGCAGGCTCACCACCGGGGCCGGCGGGGACGCCGGCCGGCGGCTGGCCCTCCGGCGGCGTGCGGTCGGCGGGTACGCGGTCAGCTGGCTGTGCGGGTTCCACCCCATCATCTTCGCAGCCGCCCGACCGGCGGTATCCGGGCCATCACCGCCCCGCGCCGACGCCCGGTCGGCCATCGTGTGAGGATCAGCGACAAAGCCGGCGGCGGGGAACACCCTGCCACCGGTCGTCCCCGCACCGTCGCGAGGAGGAGCCGTCATGACGAACACCAGGACGCGGATCCCACAGGATCTCGACCGCAACCTTGCCCTCGACCTGGTCCGGGTCACCGAGGCCGCGGCGATGGCCGCCGGCCGCTGGGTCGGCCGGGGCGACAAGGAGGGCGGCGACGGAGCCGCCGTCGACGCCATGCGCAAGCTGATCAACTCGATCCAGATGCGCGGTGTCGTGGTGATCGGCGAGGGCGAGAAGGACAACGCGCCGATGCTCTTCAACGGCGAACACGTAGGCGACGGCACCGGTCCGGAGGTGGACGTCGCCGTCGACCCGGTGGACGGCACCACGCTGATGAGCAAGGGGATGCCGAACGCCCTCGCGGTGCTCGCCGTCTCCGAGCGGGGCGCGATGTTCGATCCGAGCGCTGTCTTCTACATGGAGAAGCTCGCGGTCGGCCCGGCGTACGCCGACGTGATCGACATCAACGCCGGGGTGGCCGAGAACCTGCGCCGGATCGCGAAGGTCAAGGGCACCGACGTCTCCGAGGTGACGGTCTGTGTGCTGGACCGCAGCCGCCACGACGACCTCGTCACGCAGATCCGCCGGGCCGGGGCGGGCATCCGCTTCATCTCCGACGGCGACATCGCCGGTTCGATCGCCGCCGCGCGGGGAGAGTCCGACGTCGACGTGCTCATGGGCATCGGCGGCACCCCGGAGGGCATCATCTCCGCCTGCGCGTTGAAGTGCATGGGCGGGGCGATGCAGGCCAAGCTCTGGCCGCGCGACGCCGAGGAGCGGGAGAAGGCGCTCGCCGCCGGGCACGACCTGGACCGGGTGCTGGGCACCGACGACCTCGTCACCGGGGACAACTGCTTCTTCGTGGCCACCGGCGTCACCTCCGGCGACCTGCTGCGCGGGGTGCGCTACCGGGCCGGCGGCGCGTACACCCAGTCGATCGTGATGCGCTCCAAGAGCGGCACGATCCGGGTGATCGACTCGTACCACCGTCTGGAGAAACTGGCGCTCTACTCAGCCGTCGACTTCGACGGCCGACCGCTGGCCGAGCAGGAGTGATCGACACCGGCACCGCGACACCGCAGGCCCTCTCCGCGACGCGCCGGATCGCCGGCGTCGCGCTGGCGTCGTTCTCCGGGGTCGCGGTGGCGGTGCAGTCCCGCATCAACGGCGAGTTGGGTGTACGTCTGGCCGACGGGTTCGCCGCGGCGGTGGTGTCGTTCGGGCTGGGTCTGCTGGTGCTGCTGGTGCTCGTGCCCGCCACCCCCGGCGGGCGGCGTGGCCTGGTCGCGCTGCGGCGGGCGGTCGCCACGGGGACGCTCCGGCCGTGGCAGTGCCTCGGTGGCATGTGCGGGGCGTTCCTGGTCGCCTCCCAGGGGCTGACCATCGGCTCGCTGGGGGTTGCCGTCTTCACCGTGGCCGTGGTCGCCGGGCAGAGCGGCAGCAGCCTCGCCGTGGACCGGGCCGGCATCGGTCCGACCGGTCGACAGCCGGTCACCCGGCAACGGCTGGCCGGTGCGGTGCTCACCGTGCTCGCGGTCGTCCTGGCGGTCGGTGACCGGCTGGGTGCACCGGGCACGCTGCTGCTGGCCCTCCTTCCGCTGCTCGCCGGGGTGGGCACCGCCTGGCAGCAGGCGGTCAACGGCCGGGTCCGGGCGGCGGCCGGGAACGCGCTGACCGCCACCCTCGTCAACTTCGCCGTCGGCACGACAGTCCTGCTCGTCGCGTTCGCGATCGACATCGCGGTACGCGGCTGGCCGACCGGTCACCTGCCGAGCGAGCCGTGGCTCTACCTGGGCGGCCCGATCGGCATCGTGTTCATCGCGATCGCCGCCGCGATAGTGCGTTTCACAGGTGTCCTGCTGCTCGGTCTGGCCACCATCGCCGGTCAGATCGTCGGGGCGGTCCTGCTGGACCTGGTGCTGCCCACGGCTGCGTCGCACCCGGGGCCGAACACCCTGCTCGGCGCCGGGCTGACCATGGTGGCCGTCCTGGTCGCCGCGCTGGCGCCTCCCGCCCGCCGCTGACCGGGCCGCCCCCGGACCGCACGACGCAGCAGCCCGCCGGACGACCTGCTCAGCGCGGTGGCAGCTGCGACGGGTAGGGCGGATCCGGCACCGCCGGTGGGTCCGCAGGGTGCGGCGGATGAGGAGAGGGCGGATAGGCGTACGGCGCGTTCGGACAGGGCAGGTACGGCGGGCGCGGCCGGTACCGGCGTTCGTACGCGCGAGCCGGGTCGACAAACCGGGAGATCCGGATGGCAAGCAACACACCCGGCACCGTGGCCAGTAGGGCGATCGCCACAGCGACCCTGCCCTGCGGTGGGTTGCCGAACAGCCAACCGACGAGCGGCAACCCGGCCAGGAGCGCGGTGAGCAGAAGCCCGGTCAGCGCCCAACCGATCCACCGGGATGACGCGCCCTGGTAACGGGCCCGGACGAGCAGAGCCACCGCCGGCAGCACGCCCATCGGCAGCGTGACAGCCGCCAGGGCCATGAACGTGAGGCCGTCGTCCTCACGGTCCCACACCGCGACCAACGGGCTCGCCGCGACAAGCATCGACAGGCCGCCGGCGAACCCCCACCAGCGTGGACCCTCACCGCGGCGGATCGCCAGGTGACCGGCGAGCACGGTGACCGCGCAGCCGAGGGTGAGCGCGAGCGCCACGGCGAGCAGCAGGTCCGTCCGGCGGCCACCGGGGCCGCCGTCCAGCGGGGGCGGATCTTCCCAGCGGGCCTCCTCCGAGTACCGCCCCTCCAGAAAGCCCTTCCGTTGCCACGCGCCATCCGACCCGCGGTGCAGGACGCCGTCCCGGCCGTTGGCTACAAGCACCTCGTGGCCTCCGCCGGCGGCGGGATAGACGATCAGGTCCCGGGAGGCGAAGTGCCGGCTGACGTCACCCGGGTTGTAGGACTGGCGGGCCAGCCCCTCGCGGCGCGCGTCCGACACCTCCCACGCCACCCGCCACGTCGTACCCGCGTCGTCGCTCTGCTCCACCCGCAGGTGACCCTCGACCGCCCGGTAGCACCGCTGCGGCTCGGCCGGCACGCACGCCTGCCGCTGCCCGGCGCCCTGGCCGGACAGCCGCCGCTGCTCGTCGAGGGTGGCGTTGCGCCAGGTGATCCCCCGGTTGTCGCTGACCAACCACGACCCGTCGGCCGGCCGGGTCGGCCAGTCCCGGCTGTTGTATCCCATGCCGGCCGAGATGGCCGGTTGACCGTCGAGCAGCGCGGTGCCCACGGCGTAGGGGTAGTAGACCGCGCTGGTGGCGGCCACCGCCAGCACCGCGGGCGGCAGCACCACAAGCAGCCGGACCGCCCGGGCGGTCCGTCGACGCACCGGCCGGCGGCGCGAACGCGTCCAGCTCCACCAGGCCAGAGCGAGCGCGGGCAGGGTGAGCAGATCGGTCCGATCGGCCCGGACCAGCGACGGACCGGCCAGCACGGTCCACGCCGACGAGGCCAGCTCGGCGGCGTACCCGCTGGATTTGACGACCGCGAACCCGGCGCCAACCGACGCCAGGGCGACAAGCGCGGCGGCCCGGGCGGGCAACCGCGGCACCAGGAGGGTCAGCAGCACCGCGACCAGCGGCGGGGTGAGCACCAGGCCGGCGACGTCGCTCAGCTTGCCGGTCAGCAGGCCCGGGAAGGCCGCCTTCAGCACGTGGTCGTTGACCAGCAGCACGGCCAACGCGAGCAGGGTGCTGGGGTGACAGAGCCAGGACAACGTCGTCGGCGCGCCGTCGCGTGGTGTCTCGGGATCCGTCATCCCCCCAGGGTCGGGGCGGCCAGTCTCGATCCGGACACGGAGCGGTCAGTGTCCGATACCGACGGTCAGCCGGCGTCGGAGGAGTGCCCCGGGAAGAGATGCGCGCTCGGGTCGATGGCCACCGCCGCGTTGTTGACCGCGGTGGCCGCCTCGCCGAAGCCGGTGGCGATCAGCCGGACCTTGCCCGGGTACTCGGTGATGTCACCGGCCGCGAAGACCCGGGGGAGGTTGGTGGCCATGGCGCTGTCCACCAGGATGTGCCGGCGGTCCAGCCGCAGTCCCCATTCGGCGAGAGGGCCCAAATCGGCGGTGAAGCCGAGCGCCGCGACCACCGTGTCGACAGGCAACGTCTCGGTCGCGCCACCGCGCACGGTCACCTCGGCCCCGGTCACCGCGCCCTCTCCGAAGAGCCTGGTGACCTCGGCGTTGACCACCACCCGGACCGGCAGGGACAGCACCCGGGCGACAGTCGAGGCGTGCGCCCGGAACTTCTCCCGCCGGTGTACGAGAGTCACCGAACGGGCCAGCGGTTGCAGAGCCAACGCCCAGTCGAAGGCGGAGTCACCGCCACCGACGATCAGCACGTCCCGATCGGTCAGCTCCGCCGGCTCGGTCACGAAGTAGACGATCCCGCTGCCGGGAGCCGCGTCGGCGCAGGGCAACGGCCGGGGGCTGAAGCTGCCCAGCCCGCCGGTGACCACCACGGCGCCGCAGCCGAGCTGCTCACCACCGGCCAGGCCCAGCACCGGCCGCTCGTCGGCGTACGAGAGCTTCTCGGCCCGGGTGTTGAGCAGGTACTGCGGGCCGAACGGCGCCGCCTGGGCCACGAGGTTCGCCACCAGGTCCCGGCCCTTGACGGCGGGAAACCCGGCCACGTCCAGGATCAGCTTCTCCGGATACATCGCGGTGACCTGACCACCTGGCTCGGGCAGCGCGTCGATCACCGCCACCGACAACCCGCGGAACCCGGCGTAGTACGCGGCGAAGAGGCCGGACGGCCCGGCCCCGATCACGGCGATGTCGACCTCACGCATGGCGTACCGTCGCTTTCCGCTCACGGATCAACGCTTGCAGATCTCGACCGTAGGCGGGTGGTGGCGGTCGGGCAAGCATGTCCCAGAGGCGCGCCGACGAGCAGGTCAGGGCAGGCTGAGTGTGGACCCGGAGTAGTCCGGCCCGTCGACTGTGGGCCGGCGACGACGGAACAGGATCGCGGCGACCACCCCGCCGAGCAGCCCGAACAGGTGCCCCTGCCAGGAGATCCGCTCGTCGGTGGGGAGGATGCCGACGAGCTGCCACCCGTAGAGCAGGCCGACCAGCAGGAAGACCGCGAAGTTCCACCAGCTGCGCTCGACGATGCCCCTGGTGAGCAGGATGCCCAGGTAACCGAAGATCACCCCGCTGGCGCCGACCACCACCGAGTTGGGCGAGCCGGTGAACCAGACGCCGAGCCCGCTGACCAGGATGATGATCAGGGTCGACCAGAGAAACCGACGGGCGCCGGCGGCCAGCACGAACGTGCCGAGCAGGATCAGCGGGATGCTGTTGCTGTACAGGTGGTCGAAGCCGTGGTGTAGGAACGGGGAGAAGAAGACCCCGTCCAGGCCGTCGATGCGGTGCGGGATGATGCCGGCCGTGGCGTCGAGGCCGAACGCGAGCCCCTGGTCGACTGCCTCGATGAGGAAGAGGAACGGGACCACCGCGCACATGGCGACGAAGGCCCGGCCGAGCGCGGCGTAGAACGCCTCGGTGCCGAACCGGAAGGGGTCGCCGCTTGGCGGGTGCAGGCTCACCCCCCAACTGCTATCAGCAAAAAGGGTCCGCCGCCACTCGCGTCCCGTAGGCCCACCTGGTGTACGCGCGACGGCGGGGCGGGTGGTCGCCCACCCGCCCCGCCGTCGACGATGTCAGTAGTGGCCGTTGTTCTGGAAGTAGTTCCAGGCGCCACAGGGCGTCTTGTACCTGCCCTTGATGTAGCCCAGCCCCCACTTGATCTGGGTGGCCGGGTTGGTACGCCAGTCGTCCGCGACCGAGCTCATCTTGCTGCCCGGCAGCGACTGCGGGATGCCGTACGCGCCGGAGGAGGAGTTGCTGGCCTTGTGGTTCCAGCCGCTCTCCTTGGTCCAGAGCTTCTCCAGGCACGGGAACTCGGCGATGCCGAAGCCCGCGTCGATCATCAGCGCGCACCCGGTCTTGCGGTTGCCGCTGTACTCCGCGCAGGACGCGGGGATCGGCCCGTTGTACGGCTTGGCTGCCGCGTTGGCCGCGTCGCGCTCGCGCTTGCGGGACGCCGCCGCAGCCTCGGCCTTGCGGGCCCGCTCGGCGGCCTCCTTGGCGGCCTGCGCCGCCCGCAGCTTGGCCTGGTACTCGGCGGCCCGCTGCCTGGAGACCTGCACCTGGTGCGCGGCGTGCCGCTCGCGCTGGTACGCGAGGTCGGCCTTGTCGACTTCGAGGCTGACCTGTTCGGTCAGGCCCTGTTGCTGGGTTTCCCGGTCTTCGCCCAGGTAGAAGCCACCGGCGACGCCAACGGAGAGCAGCGCGACAGCGGCCGTACGGGCGCCCAACCGGCTCCACAGCCGACTCACGAAGAGGTCCCTTCGTCGGGGGCAAGGACGCGGCGCGGCCCCGGCCACATCTGGCCGTCGGCCGTGCCACGAGCGCCCCGACCGGTTGCCGGCCGCGCCGACGCACCGACCTTCGCCGATGCCGTCCGTCCCGGGACGAACGATCGTCAACGATGCTCATGGTGCGTGGGCGCTCGTGGGACACCATCGCGCACAGTGAGACCGATGGGAAACGGACCGAGCGCTTTGTGATCTGCGCCACACAGAAAATAGGGATAAAACCCTACAAAAGCACCATCACAGCGGGATGTCCTCCAGAAGATCCGTCACCATCGCGGCGATCGGCGACCGCTCCGAACGGCTGAGCGTGACGTGGGCGAAGAGCGGATGACCCTTGAGCGCCTCGATCACGGCGGTCACCCCGTCGTGCCGCCCCACCCGAAGGTTGTCCCGCTGGGCCACGTCGTGCGTGAGCACCACCCGGGAGCCCTGCCCGATCCGGGACAGCACGGTCAGCAGGACCCCCCGCTCCAACGACTGGGCCTCGTCCACGATCACGAAGGCGTCGTGCAGGCTGCGCCCCCGGATGTGGGTCAGCGGCAGCACCTCCAGGATGCCCCGCGACGTGACCTCCTCCAGCACGTTCTCGTGCACCACCGCCCCGAGCGTGTCGAAGACCGCCTGGGCCCACGGCGACATCTTCTCCGACTCCGAACCCGGCAGGTAGCCCAGCTCCTGGCCACCGACTGCGTACAGGGGGCGGAACACGATCACCTTCTTGTGCCGGCGCCGCTCCATCACCGCCTCCAGGCCGGCGCAGAGCGCCAACGCGGACTTGCCCGTGCCGGCCCGCCCGCCCAGCGAGACGATCCCGATCGACTCGTCGAGCAGCAGGTCCAGGGCGACCCGCTGCTCGGCCGACCGGCCGTGCAGCCCGAACGCCTCCCGGTCCCCCCGGACCAGGCGTACCGACTTGTCAGGCAGCACCCGGCCGAGCGCCGAGCCGCGCGTCGAGTGCAGCACCAGGCCGGTGTGGCACGGCAGCCCGGCCGCCTCGTCCACGTCGAGCGTCTCCCCCGCGTACAGCGAAGAGATCTGCTCCTCACCCAGCTCCAGCTCGGACATGCCCGTCCAGGTCGGGTCGCTGGCCTGACCGTGCCGGTACTCGTCGGCCCGCAGGCCCACCGAGGCGGCCTTGACCCGCAGCGGCATGTCCTTGCTGACCAGCGTGACCTCCCGCCCCTCGGCGGCGAGGTTGAGCGCGACGGAGAGGATCCGGGCGTCGTTGCTCTCGGTCCGGAAGCCGGGTGGCAGCACTCCGTCGTCGGTGTGGTTCAGCTCCACCCGCAGGGTGCCGCCGGCGTCGTTGGCGGGCACCGGCGTGTCCAGCCGGCCGTGCCTGACGCGCAGCTCGTCGAGCATCCGCAGCGACTGCCTGGCGAACCAGCCCAGCTCCGGATGGTGCCGCTTGCCCTCCAGCTCGGTGATGACCACCAGCGGCAGCACCACCTCGTGCTCGGCGAACCGGTGGAACGCCGCCGGGTCGGAGAGCAGCACTGACGTGTCCAGGACGAACGCCTGGCCCGATGGTCGCGGCTCCTTGGGGTCGGCCGGCGCGGTCGCCGCCGTACGGCGGCTCCTGGTGGCGCGGCGGGTCGTGGCAGTCGCGGCCGGGGTCTGATCGGCACCGGCGGTGGTACGGCGAGTCGTCACAGGCCTGCTCCGACGGATGGGCACCCGCCACCCGTGTTCCGCCTCCTCCGGTGCCCGGGGACACGGGGTCGGATGCGGAACCCCGTGTGCGAGGTCGCAGATCCGGGCGGACCGGCTGGCTCGGGAGAACCCCGTGCCATGCCTAGACGCTAGCCGCGCCGGACCGTCGCGGCTAGAGGGCGATCGTGGATCTCCGAAGTCGGGCGTGTGAACAGGCACGGGGCACGCCCCGAGTGGACGCGGCGGATCCGGCCGGGATGCATGCCCCCTGCGCGCATCCCGGCCGGTGGGGTCACCGTCACCGGTCTGACGTGACCCCGACGGTGCGTGTCCGCCGCGGACGACGCACCGCGATCGTGGCGCCGGTCGACGGGACCGCGCTCGTGGCGGCCCGCCGGCCGGCTCAGCCGGACCGTCGAACCAGGGTGCCGGTCGGGTGCCGCCCGGTGATCGGGGCGGCCGGCGCGGTGAACGACGAGCCGGTGTAGGTGGTGCCGGGACGGGCGACGGTGCCGGCCGAGCGCGTCACGTCGGCCGGGGACACCGACAGGGCCGACGCGATCGCCGCCTGCGCGTCGCGTCGACGCCGGTTCCAGGCGCCCCGGTCACCGTCGAAGTAGCCCTGCCGGTAGCCGAAGCGGTAGCCGATGCGGTAGCTGAGCTGCCCGTGCAGCCGTCCGGCGGCGTAGCTGGTGGCACCGAGCACCAGGACGAGGAAGACCGCGAGGAACGGGCTCATCGGGCGGCTCCGGCCCGGCCCGGTCGCCGGATCATCGCTCCTCCGGCTCGATGGTGGTCGGGTCCGCGACGAGCAGCCGGTCCAGGTCGTCGGTGCTGACCTCCTCGACCAGCTCGACGCTGATCCGGCAGCCGTCGAGCACGACCTCGGCGACCGAGGACCGGCGGATCTCGCCGCCGGCGTCGTACACGCGGACGCTCAGCTCCGGACAGCCGAGATGGGTACGCCAGGCGTTCCACTCGGTGCGGTCTCCGACACTCAGTGACAGATAGCGGCAGCCTCGGGCGAGGTAGAGGCGCCATGGGGCGGTCAGCCCGGCGGCGACCCCCTCGGCGATCAGCCCGAAGGCCTGGGCTCGGGTGGCGAGCTCGGTCACCACACCCCCTCGGAACCGGGGGCGTGACGCATGTGAGCACCAGTCGTCTCATGCACGTGACACACCGTAGGTTGTCCCATGAGCGTGACAGTATCAGCTTTTCGTCTGTTTACCTCCACCACTACGGGCATCTATTCTGCCCGGGTGAGACCCCTCAAGAGCGGCACTGGATCGTTTACCGGAAATCTGAGCGGCTTGTCACGTTCGCGTGACAGTGGCATGCCCGGACGCACGTCCGCCGATGCCTCGCCGTACGGTCACGAGGTGACCGAGACGGCCAACGCGCGGAAGATCGCCTTCGCCACCTTCGTCCGCCGCGCCCTGGACGAGGCGCGGGCGACAAGGGCCTGGAGCGGCACCGAGGTGTCGCGGCGCACCGGTGTGTCCCGGCAGACCATCAACAGGTGGGTCCGGGGCGACTGGGCCAGCGACCCGGAGGCCGAACGGGTGGTCGCCTTCTGCGAGGGCCTGGGGCTCAACCCGGCCGCCGCCTTCACCGCGCTCGGTTGGGACCGCACCGCGACAGGTCCGCGCGCCGGCCAACCGGCCCCTCCGATGGACCCAGACGTGGAGGCGCTGCTGCGCCGGCTGATCGACCCGAACGTGTCGGACGCGGAGAAGTTCCACATCCGTGAAACCATCAGATACCTCGCATACCGCCCAACGTTGCCGGTCGATGTCCGAAAAAGGGGCAATCAGGCAGGCTAGTTCCTCAGATGGCGAAAGAACGCCTGGTCGGGTTCATTCGTTTCCCTCCGGGGCCGGAACGGGCACGCTAGCGTCCCTATTCGTACTGCTTGGGCTCGTCGTCGGCGGGGGGACGGGACAAGGCCGAACCCAGCCCTGCGGGACAGAAGGAGGGGTCTGTCCATGACCCTGAAGTGGTTGGCAGTCGTGGTCGCCACCGTGTCGATGACACTGTGGGTGACCGGCAACGTGGTGACCCTCGTGGTCAACGGCGGGCAGCTTCCGCTGCTCGTCAACCTTCTCGTGCTCATCACCGCCGGCACCGCGGTCATCCTGGCCGTCGTCGCCGAGCTGCACGAGCGGCTCAACGACCGGATCAGCGCCCTCACCGAGTTCCTGGTGGCACGCCTCAACGAGATCGAGAGCCACACCGGGGACCGCAACACCGGCTTCGTGGAGGGCTACCTGTTGAGCCACGGCCAGGACGCGGCGGTGGTGCCGTTCGGACGGCGTGGTCGGGGAGCCGCCGAACGCTGACCGAGGGCCGCCGAGTGGGTCCGCTCGGCCAGGAATGAGCCCCGGGCGCCGGGGTACGCTGACGCGCGTGCCGCCGTTGAATCTGGGCAATCAGCAGCCGAGGACCCCGTTGAACGCCGACCAGGCCTGGCGAACCACCGCCGGCCGGGCCGCCGGGACGGTCCTCTTCTTCGACTTCGACGGGACACTGGCGCCCGTCGACGACGACCCGACCGCGGTACGCCCCGCTCCCAGGGCGTTGGCCGCGATCGAGGCGCTGGCCCCGGTCGTGCAACGGGTTGCGATCGTCTCCGCCCGACCTGTCGAGTTCCTCCGGGAACGCCTCGGCGGGCTGACCGGCGTGGACCTCTACGGCCTCTACGGGCTGGAGCACAGCCACTCCGACGGCGAGATCGTCACCGAGCCCGCCGCGCTGCCCTGGGTGCCGACGATGGCGGAGCTTGCCGACCTGGCCCGCGCGGAGTTGCCGCCGGGGACACTCGTCGAGTTCAAGCGGCTCTCCGTGGCGCTGCACTGGCGTACGGCGCCGCAGCTGGGCGCGACCGTGCAGCAGTGGGGGCAGGAGCAGGCCGACCGCCTGGGTCTACGGGTGCAGGCGGGGCGGATGGTGCTGGAGCTCAAGCCCCCCGTCGACCGGGACAAGGGCATGGTGATCGGAGAGGTCATCAGGGACGCCACAGGCGCGTGGTATTTCGGCGACGACGTCTCGGACATCAAGGCGTTCGCCGCGCTGCGCGCCCGCGCCGCGGCCGACCCGGACTTCTTCGGTGTCTGCGTGGCGGTCGCCAACCCGGAGACCGGTCACGAGGTGGCCAACGCCGCCGACCTGACCATCGAGTCCCCGGACGCCCTGGGCGACTTCCTCACCGAGGCGCTCACCCACCTGCCCTGACCGGCCCCGGCGGGCCGGGGTCAGGCGCCGTAGCGGCGCTGGCGCGTGGCGTACGAGCGCAGGGCGCGCAGGAAGTCGATGTGCCGGAAATCCGGCCAGTTGAGTTCGCAGAAGTAGAACTCCGAGTGCGCGGACTG
The DNA here is from genome assembly GCF_055587305.1 of Micromonospora sp. NPDC047521. Taxonomy (NCBI): domain Bacteria; kingdom Bacillati; phylum Actinomycetota; class Actinomycetes; order Micromonosporales; family Micromonosporaceae; genus Micromonospora; species Micromonospora sp. NPDC047521. Next base: position 581,598 of record NZ_JBVJGN010000001.1, read on the forward strand.
CCACAGCATGAACCCGGACAGCCGCTGCTCGCCGCTGGTGCGGATGACCAGGTCGGGGTCGGGCTGGCCGCGCGTGTAGAGGTGCTCGGAGATGTGCTCGACGTCCAGCACCTCGGCCAGTTCCTCGATGGTGCCGCCGGCGGCCGCATGTTCCAGCAGGAGCGAACGGACCGCGTCCGTGATCTCCCGCCGGCCGCCGTACCCCACCGCGATGTTGACCTCCGCGCCGCCGCTGCGGTCGCGGGTGCGTTCCTCGGCGCCCTTGAGCGCCGTCGCGGTCTGCGCCGGCAGCAGGTCGAGCGCACCGACGATGCGCAGTCGCCAGGGGTTGCCCTCCTCGGCCAGCTCCACCACCAGATCCTCGATGATCTTCAGCAGTGGATCCAGTTCGCTGGCCGGTCGGCGCAGGTTGTCGGTGGCGAGCAGGTAGAGGGTCACGTGCCCGATGCCGGCCTGGTCGCACCAGCCGAGGACATGCTTGATCTTCGCCGCGCCGACCCGGTGCCCGTCGTTCGGGTCGACGAAGCCCATCTCCCTCGCCCACCGACGGTTGCCGTCGCACATCACCCCGACGTGCCGGGGCACCGGCTTACCCGCGAGCTTCGCCGTGAGCCGGCGCTCGTACACGGAGTAGATAAGGTTCCGCAGCGTCATCACCTAGCAGCGTAGCGACCCGCCAGCCGGATCACCGCCTCGGAGCCCGATCACCGCCGGGCAGACCGGCGCCGATCATGGCCAGGGTACGAGCGGTGAGCCGCCCGTCACCCAACCCCAACTCGACCACGTCGTCGAAGACCCGGTCGTCCCGACGGGCCGCCCGCACCGCCGCGTCGACCACCCGCCGACGCCGCGCCAGCCACGCCGCCACCGAGCTGTGCCGCAGATGGGTGCCGAGGCGACGGCGCAGCCCGTGTGCGTAGCGGCGGGCGGCGGTCTCGGGCGCACGGGCGGCCGCCGAGCCGGCAAGCGCGCCGGAGAGCAGCGCGTAGAAGATGCCCTCACCGGTGAACGGATTGATCAACGACAGCGCGTCGCCGGCCAGCAGGGTGCGACCCTGCCCCGGTGCGGGTCGGTGGGTGGACAGCGGCAGGTGGTGGGCGCGCAGCGCCGTCACCGTGGCCAGGTCGGTGCCGGGAAGCAGCGCCACCAGCCGGTCCAGCAGGTAGCCGCGGCTCAGCGGCTCGCCCCGCAGCACCTCCCCGTACCCGACGTTCGCCCGCCCGTCGCCGATCGGGAACGACCAGGCGTACGCCGGCCAGCGCGCCTTCGAGGTGACGATGAGCTGCTCGGGTGGCCCGGGCAGCGCCGGAGCGTACCCGCGGATGGCCAGTGCGAGGTGCCGGTCCGGGTTCACCGGATGGCCGAGCGCCCGGCGCACCACCGACCCGGCACCGTCCGCGCCCACCACCACCCGACCGGACACCTCGCCGTCGAGCACCACCCGGTCGGCGCGCGGCTCGACCCGGCGTACGGTGTGCCGCCGCAGCTGCGCCCCGGCGCCCACCGCCGCCGCCACCAGCCGCGCGTCGAAGACCTCCCGGGGCACGGTGTACGCAGGTCGGGGCAACGCCCGGGCCACCGAACCGCCCCCCGGGGCGACCATCCGCAGCGCGGGCAGCGGAGCGTAACCGGCCACTGCCTCGGGCACCCCCAGCTCGGCGAGCACGTCCACCGAGTGCGCCGCGATCCCGTCGCCGCACGCCTTGTCCCGGGGAAAGTCGGCCCGGTCCAGCAGCAGCACACTCGCTCCGGCCCGGCGGGCCGTCAGCGCGGCGGCAGCTCCGGCCGGGCCGGCCCCCACCACCACCACGTCGAACTCGTCGCCCACCACGCGCCTCCCTCCGGCCGACGCGACTGCTCCCGCATCGCCCCACGATTCGCCCGCGCCGGCTGTTGTGACCGACGCCACCCCGCCATCCTGCCCCCTGCCCGCCCGCGCAGACCGCTCCCGCACGGCACCGCCTCGCGGTGCCCGCCAGAGCACCGGCCCGAGACACCCGTCCGAGCACCTGTAGACCTGCCCCACACTGGGCATCGATCACCGCCCTGGAGCGAGCGGACGCCCTCGTCGTTCCAAGGGTGGTCGCCGTCCGAGCCGATCCCCTGGAGCGTGTGCGCATGATCGTGCTCGATCCAGGAAGTAGTGGCCTCCTCGATACGCCGACACCACTACTTCCTGGATCGAGCACGATCTTGGCGCGGGGCGCGGGGCGCGGGGCGCGGGACGCGGGACGCGGGACGCGGGACGCGGGACGCGGGACGCGGGACGCGGGCGCGGGGCGCGGGCGCGGGACGCGGGCGCGGGCGCGGGACGCGGGCGCGGTCAGGCCGGAGCGGCGTCGGGGGCGCGGGCGGCTCGGCGCAGGCCGTAGAACGTGAGCCCGGCGGCGGCGAGCAGCGGGCCACCGTCACGGATCAGGCCGTCGACCCCCAACAGCCACCAGCACAACGGCAGGTCCACCGCGAGGACGACAAGAGTGACGGCGACCAGCAGGCCGCGTGCCCAGTCCTTGCCGCGCATCAGGAACGCCGTGCAGAACAGCACCGCGTAGCTGGCGGCGATGCCGGCCCCGAACCAGAACAGCACCGCCGGTACGGCGCTGAGCCGGCCGTCCAGGATGGAGCCGCCGGCCACCAGCGCCGGCACCAGCATCAGCGGGCTGTAGGTGAACGCCGCCACCCGGCTGGTGAGCAGCCAGGCGCTGGCCTGCGGTCGGCGCGGCGGGGTTTCCCGCCAGGAGATGCCGTCCCGGTCGATGACCAGCCTCGGCCGGTGCCGGACCAGGTGCCCGGCCAGCGCCGACGAACGGTAGAGCAGCCAGACCACCGCCACGCAGAGCGCGGTGAGGACGCCGAAGCCGAGCAGCCCGGGCAGCGGCGGCACGCCCTGCCGGGGCACGATCAGCCGGCCGACCGCGAAGATCGTGGTGACCGCGAGGATCAGCCCGAACGGGCGGGCCACCGTACGGCCCCGCCGGACGTGCCCGATGAGCAGCAGGAAGCCGAACGAGCGCAGCATCGCCCAGCCGGTGCGTACCGCCAGCCCGAAGCCCTGCTCCGGGGCGTACCACCAGTTGAGCAGCTCGACCACGACGGTGGCCGCCGCGGTCGTCGCGAGCAGGAAGGTGAGCACCCGGACGGCGGACGGCCGCCGGACCTCGGTCTCGGCGGCCGTCCTCATGGAATCCGATGATGCCCGCGAAGGGCGTCTTTCACACCTACCGCTGCGGCTGCGCGGCGTCCAGGCGTGCGCGCAGCGCGTCCAACTCGGCCCACAGCACGCCGGGCAGCTTGTCACCGAACTTCTCGAACCACTCGGTGATCATCGGCAGCTCGTTGCGCCACTCCTCCGGGTCGACCTTGAGCGCGATCCGGACGTCCTCCGGAGTCATGTCCAGGCCCTCGACGTCAAGCGCGTCGGGTGCCGGAACCATGCCCACCGGCGTCTCCACCGCGTCGGCCTTGCCCTCGATCCGCTCGACGATCCACTTGAGCACCCGGGAGTTCTCCCCGAAGCCCGGCCAGAGGAACGAGCCCTCCGGGTCCTTGCGGAACCAGTTGACGTAGTAGATCTTCGGCAGTTTCGCCTCGTCGCCGTCGGCGCCCTTGCCCATCTCGATCCAGTGCCTGAAGTAGTCACCCGCGTGGTAGCCGATGAACGGGAGCATCGCCATCGGGTCCCGGCGGACCACACCGACCGCGCCTGACGCGGCGGCGGTCGTCTCCGACGAGAGCGTCGCACCCATGTAGACGCCGTGCACCCAGTCGCGGGCCTCCGTCACCAGCGGGATGGTGTCCTTACGGCGACCGCCGAAGAGGATCGCGTCGATCGGCACCCCGTTGGGGTCGAAGTACTCGTCGGCGAGGATCGGGCACTGGGTGATCGGGGTGCAGAACCGGCTGTTGGCGTGCGAGGAGAGGCCCTCGCTCTCCGGCGTCCAGTCGTTGCCCTTCCAGTCGATCAGGTGCGCCGGCGGCTCACCCATGCCCTCCCACCAGATGTCGCCGTCGTCGGTGAGGCCCACGTTCGTGAAGATCGAGTTGCCCCGGTCCAGCGTGCGCATGGCGTTGGCGTTTGTCTTCCAGTCGGTGCCGGGCGCGACGCCGAACAGGCCGTACTCCGGGTTGACCGCGTAGAGCCGGCCGTCCGGGCCGAACCGCATCCAGGCGATGTCGTCGCCGATGGTCTCGACCTTCCAGCCCGGGATGGTGGGCTCCACCATCGCCAGGTTGGTCTTGCCGCACGCCGAGGGGAAGGCGCCTGCGATGTGGTGGACCTTGCCCTCCGGCGAGGTGATCTTGAGGATCAGCATGTGCTCGGCGAGCCAGCCCTCGTCCCGCCCCATGACGCTGGCGATCCGCAGCGAGTAGCACTTCTTGCCGAGCAGCGAGTTGCCGCCGTAACCCGAGCCGTACGACCAGATCTCCCGGGTCTCCGGGAAGTGCGAGATGTACTTGGTCTCGTTGCACGGCCAGGCCACGTCCTGCTGACCGGGGGCGAGCGGCGCGCCGATCGAGTGCAACGCGTGCACGAAGTCCGCGTCGTTCCCCATCGCCTCGAGGACCTTCGCGCCCATCCGGGTCATGATGCGCATGGACGCGACCACGTACGGGCTGTCGGTGATCTCGACGCCGAACATCGGGCTCTCGGCCTCGACCGGGCCCATCACGAACGGGATGACGTACATCGTGCGGCCCCGCATCGAGCCGCGGTACAACTCGGTCATCGTCCGCTTCATCTCGGCCGGCGCCATCCAGTTGTTGGTGGGGCCGGCGTCCGCCTCGTCGACGGAGCAGATGAAGGTGCGCTCCTCGACCCGGGCGACATCCGTCGGGTCGGTGCGCGCGTAGAACGAGTTGGGCTTCTTCTCCGGGTTCAAACGGATCAGCGTGCCGGCCTCGACCAGTTCATCGGTGAGGCGGCGCCACTCCTCGTCGGACCCGTCCACCCACACGACCCGGTCGGGGGTGGTCAGTTCTGCGACCTCACGGACCCAGGCGAGCAGTTTCGGATGGGACGTCGGGGCCTGATCGATACCCCGCACAACAGCCGGAGCAACCATGACACATCTCCTTGTGGTCGACGCTGACCGATCTATGGGATGCACGAGTCTCAGCGGCGCGATGCGTCGCTTCGTGGAAACCTGGGATTGGGCTCAGCGTAAACCGGGCAGCCTTCCGAGTCAGTGGGACTGGTTGTGAAGAACTGCACAAGGTACGGCCACGCTGCGGCATCACGATCTGATACCCGCTTTCCCGCGCAGTTTCACGCAAATCTTGTTGTGTACCCCGGCCGACGTGAGGTGCGGTCGGTCGTGGACCTGCCCCGCCGACCGATCCGTGGATTCCCGTTCGGAGGCGGGTCAGTCCTCCCATTTGGTTACGCTGTGTGCAGCGGAGGCGCACCCGGTGATCAGCCGGCACGAGCGTCGACGCCCACTCGTCGTTGCTCCCCCGCTGACTGGTCACCAGCCGGTAGGCTCGGCCCTGTGGCCGCCACGATGACCGGGGAGCAACCGGGCCCCCGGCAGACCCGACGGGGTCCGCTTCGGGCGCTGCTCGACCGCTTCGGTCACCTCTTCCGCGAGTTGAGCAAGTTCGCCACGGTGGGCGGGATCGCCTTCCTCCTCGACTTCGCGCTGTTCAACTACCTGACCACCGTGCGCGGGGTCGAGCAGGTGACCGCGAAGACGATCTCCACCGTGATCGCGGCCACCGTCGCCTTCGTCGGTAACCGGTTCTGGACGTGGCGGCACCGCCAGCGCAGCAACCCCGCGCGGGAGTACGCGCTGTTCTTCTTCTTCAACGCAGTCGGTCTCGGCATCGCGGTGGCCTGCCTCGCGATCAGCCGGTACGGGCTGGGCAGCATCTGGCCGTCCGTGTTCCAGACGCCGCTGGCCGACAACATCGCCAGTTTCGTCGTCGGCACGGGCCTCGGCACGCTGTTCCGATTCTGGTCCTACCGGCGGTTCGTCTTCGTCGAAGCGGGAACCCGGACCGTTCCGCAGGTGAAGCACGACCGTGACCACGGGGCGTGACCTGCCGCCCACCTTCGTCCAGCCGGTGATCGCCGGCCTCTCCGACTGCCCTAAGGTGTTTCGCATGCGTCTTGTCCGTCTGCTGCCTGAGCGCTGGCAGAAGTTCATCCACGAGGCGCTCAAGTTCGGCATCGTCGGCGGCATCAACACCGTCATCAATTACGCGGTGTTCAATGTCCTTGCACTTACCGTTTTCGTCAACGGTCAGTTGAAGGCGACAGTGATCGCGACAATCGTCGCCACGATCACGTCATATCTGATGAATCGCCACTGGACGTACCGGGATCGCCCGAAATCGGCACTTCGCCGGGAGTACGTCCTGTTCTTCCTGTTCAACGGTGCCGGCCTGCTTATCGAACTCGGCGCCGTGGCGGCGGCCAAGTACGGGCTCGGCGTACACGGGCTGCTCGCCCTGAACGTGGCGAAGACCGCGGGTGTCCTGCTCGCCACACTGTTCCGGTTCTGGTCCTACCGGACGTTCGTCTTCCAGCCTGTCGCAGCGGCCGAGGCGGAGACCAAGCCCGAGCCGACCTGGCACGACATCCCGCGCGACGAATGGGACACGATGGCCGGCATGGACCCGGTCGCGGAACTCGCCGAGTCCGTCACCGAGCTGGAGGAGGCACAGGCCAGCGACCGTCCGGACCCGAGCGGCACACCCGTTCAGGGCCGGCCCGCACCGCTGACCGCCGGTCTCACCGCCGACCTGGACGCGGCGCTCGCCGCCGAACTGCACGCCGGCACGCGCCGCTCACCCCGCCGGTGACGACACCAGCCGCCCGGTCCGGCACCGGCACTCCCGCCGAACTGTTCTTCGAAGACCTCGTCCCGGGGCTCACCGTCGATCTCGGCGTGGTCACCGTGGACGGCGACGAGATGGTCGCCTTCGCCCGCCGCTTCGACCCGCAGTGGTACCACGTCGACCAGGAACTGGCCGCTGCCAGCCGGCACGGTGGCGTGATCGCCAGCGGCTTCTACACGGTCAGCCTCTTCATGCGGGCGTACGTCGACCACCTGCTGTCCCGGGCGGCGGCGGACGCCTCCCCCGGCCTGGAGGAGCTGCGCTGGCTCGCCCCGGTGCGCGCCGGGGACCGGCTCGCCGTACGGGTCGACGTGATGGGCGCGCGACCGTCGACCGCCCGCCCCGGGCTGGGTACGGCCACCCTCACCGGCACCATGCTCCGCCTCGGCCCGGACGGCCGGCCCGAGCAGGAGGTGCTGCGGACCCGGTTCCGTGGCTGGTTCGCCCTGCGCCCGACCGAGGACGACCCGACCGAGCCCGGTCCGACCGAGCCCGGCCCGGCCGAGGACGATCCGGCCGAGACAGACCGGGCCGGGGCGGACCGGGCCGAGACCAGCGCGACCAGGGCCGAGCCGACCGTGGCCGGACCGACCGGCTGAGACCACCCCGGCGGGTACGCCGGAACGATCTCAGCCGTTCGGGATCAGGTAGTGGTGTCGCGCAGCGGCTTGCCCTCGCGCATGTCGGCGAGGATGTCGCGCATCTCCCCGTCGCCCAGGGAGTGCTTGTCGTGCTGCGCCTCGACCAGCTCGTACAGGGTGGTCTGCACCCGGCTGACCCCCGGCACGTCGGCCAGCACGGACTGGCCGCGTTCGCCTGCCGACTCGATGGTGAGCGTGCCGCAGCCGAGCAGCCGCTCGACGAAGTGCTGGTTCATCGAGTGGTCGTTGATCCGGGTGAGCGGCAGGTCCCTCCGGTCGCGGGAGAAGACACCCTGCTGGAGCAGCACGCGTTCGTTGGTGAACAGGTAGTGGGTGGTCCGCCAGACCAGGAACGGCCACAGACCGAGCCACAGCACCGCGACCAGGGCGATCACGCCGATCACGGCCAGCGCGATCGAACCCCCGCTGGTCTCGGGCAGCAGGAGCACGCCGACCACCACCGCCGCGATGGCGAGCACCAGCACCACGATCGGCCGGATCAGCGCCTTCCAGTGCGGGTGCAGGTGCAGCACGACGTGCTCGTCCTTGGTGAGCACGTCTTCGGGAAACGCCACGACAACCTCCAACGCCATTTACTCGACGCGCAGACGGTAAACCCCCCAAGCCCCACCACAACATCCGCCACGCGGCCCCACCCCACCTCCCGCGATCTTGCACTTTCGGTCGCCGTTACGCGGCCTCTGCCCGTTTCGCCGGGACAGAAACTGCAAGATCGCGGAAGGGGGGCGGGGGCGGGGCGGGGGCGGGGGGTTAGCGGAGGTGGAGGACGTCTCCGGCGGATACGACGCGGGTTCCGGTGGGGGTGGTCAGTTGGAGCTGGCCGTCGTTGTCGATGCCGGTGGCGGTGCCGGTCAGGTCCTCGCCGTTGGGCAGCAGGACGCGTACCTCGCGGCCGATCGTCGCGCAGGCCGCCACGTACGCGTCGCGCAGGCCGCTGGCCACGGCGTCCCCGCCGGCGGAACGCCAGCGGTCGTACCAGTCGGCAAGGGCCCGCAGCAGAGCCCGCAGCAGCGGATCCCGGTCGGTGGCCGTCGCGCCGGCCAGTTGCAGCGAGGTGGCCGGCAGCCCGGTCGGGTTCACCGGCAACTCGTCGGCGCGCAGGGTCACGTTGAGGCCGACGCCGAGGACGATGGCCGGCGGTTGGGCCGAAGAGCGCCCGGGCACCGCCTCGGCCAGCACGCCGGCGCACTTGGCGTCGCCGATGAGCAGGTCGTTGGGCCACTTGAGGGTGGCCTCCAACTCGGCCAACCGGGCCACCGCGTCGACAAGCGCGACGCCGGCGAGCAGCGGCAGCCACCCGTACGCCGTGGATGGCACCGCGACCCAGCCGCGGTCCGGCACCGCTTCGCCGGGCCGCAGCAGCACGCTGGTGGCGATTCCGGCGCGCGGCGGTGACTGCCAGACCCGGCCGCGTCGACCACGGCCGGCGGTCTGCCGTTCCGCGACCACCACCAGGCCCTCCGGCTCGCCCGCCGCGGCGGCCTCGGCCACGTCCGCGTTGGTGGAGCCGGTCTCGGCGTGCAGCTCCAGGCGGGCCCACGGCCCGTTCGGCGCGACAAGCGCGCGCCGCAGCCGGGCCGCCGACAGCGGCGGTCGATCCAGATCGGTGTACGGGGAGCCCGGCATCCCGTCAGCCTACGGCGACGCCCGGGGAGGCATTGAGGCGTACTGCACAGCCGCGTCGACCTGAACCATCGTTATATTCCCTGGGTGACTACCGAGACCGGGACCAACATCCACAGCACCGCGGGCAAGCTGGCGGACCTGGAGCGCCGGGTCGACGAGGCGGTGCACGCCGGGTCGGCGCGCGCCGTCGAGAAGCAGCACGCGCGGGGCAAGAAGACCGCCCGCGAGCGGATCGAGATGCTGCTTGACGAGGGCTCCTTCGTCGAGCTGGACGAGCTGGCCCGGCACCGGTCCACGGCGTTCGGGCTGGAGCGCAACCGCCCGTACGGCGATGGCGTGGTGACCGGGTACGGCACGGTGGACGGCCGGCAGGTGTGCGTCTTCGCCCAGGACTTCACGGTCTTCGGCGGCTCGCTCGGCGAGGTCTTCGGCGAGAAGATCGTCAAGGTGATGGACCTGGCCATGAAGATCGGCTGCCCGGTCGTGGGCATCAACGACTCCGGTGGCGCCCGCATCCAGGAGGGCGTGGTGTCGCTCGGCCTGTACGGGGAGATCTTCTTCCGCAACGTCCGCGCGTCCGGGGTCATCCCGCAGATCTCGCTGGTGATGGGACCCTGCGCCGGCGGCGCGGTCTACTCCCCGGCCGTCACCGACTTCACCGTGATGGTCGACCAGACCTCGCACATGTTCATCACCGGCCCCGACGTGATCAAGACGGTGACCGGCGAGGACGTCGGCATGGAGGAGCTGGGCGGGGCCCGAACGCACAACACCCGCAGCGGCAACGCGCACTACCTCGCCACCGACGAGGACGACGCTGTCGACTACGTCAAGGCGCTGCTGTCGTACCTGCCGTCGAACAACCTCGACGAGCCGGTGGTCTTCGAGGCGCCCGCCGACCTGACGATCACCGACGAGGACCGCGAGCTGGACACGCTCGTCCCGGACTCGGCGAACCAGCCGTACGACATCCACACAGTCATCGAGCACGTCCTGGACGACGGGGAGTTCCTGGAGGTCCAGCCGCTCTACGCGCAGAACATCGTGGTCGGCTACGGCCGGGTGGAGGGCCGCCCGGTCGGCGTGGTCGCCAACCAGCCGATGCACTTCGCCGGCACCCTGGACATCGCCGCCTCGGAGAAGGCCGCCCGCTTCGTGCGCACCTGCGACGCGTTCAACATCCCGGTGCTGACCTTCGTGGACGTGCCCGGCTTCCTGCCCGGCACCGGCCAGGAGTGGGACGGCATCATCCGCCGGGGTGCCAAGCTCATCTACGCGTACGCCGAGGCGACAGTCCCGAAGGTCACCGTGATCACCCGCAAGGCGTACGGCGGGGCGTACGACGTGATGGGTTCCAAGCACCTCGGCGCGGACCTGAACTTCGCCTGGCCCACCGCGCAGATCGCCGTGATGGGCGCGCAGGGTGCGGTGAACATCCTCTACCGCTCGGAGTTGGCAGGCGCCGAAGACCCGGCGGCGGTCCGCGCCGAGAAGATCGCCGAGTACGAGGACACCCTGGCCAACCCGTACGTGGCAGCCGAGCGCGGGTACATCGACTCGGTGATCCCGCCGCACGAGACGCGCACCCAGATCGTCCGGGCGCTGCGTGTCCTGCGCACCAAGCGGGAGACGCTGCCGCCGAAGAAGCACGGCAACATCCCGCTCTGATCGGCTTCTGCTCTGCTCGCTTGATCCGCGCAACTTCGGGGAAACTGCTGCTTCCTGGCGCCGGGAGGCGGCAACATCCCTGAAGTTGTGCGGACGGTCAGCAGGCCGGGTTGGCGGCGACGCACATCCGGGCCGCCGCCGCCACGGCGAGCTGGACGAGTTCCGGTTCGCCGCCGTCCTGCAGGTTCCGGAGCACCGAGACGGTGTCGCCGACGCGGACGACGGCCACGAGGACCGGCGGCGGGTCCTTGGCGAACGGCTGCCCGGTCTGCACGTCCCGGGGGGCGGTGAGCGTGTTTCGCAGGATCGCGGCGTCGTCCCCGGCGAAGCCCCGCCGTGCCACCGCCCACCGGTGGACCACCTCCATCGTGTGCGGGCTGTCCGGTGTCTGCCACTGCTCGATGCTCCGCCACTGGGTGCACGGGGCGATCACGTCGTCCAGACCGGCGAGGACCTGCCTGGCCGTCTCGGGCTCCAGCCGGTAGAGGTCCTGCATCATCAGCGCGTCGCCCTCCACCAGGTCACCCGGAGCATGCTTGCGCATGAGGGTCTGTGAACGGGACACGATCGACGCCTGCCAGCCGTCCGATCGCCCCTGGCTCGTCCGGCAGTAGCCGAGTGTGTTCTCCAGCCGGACCGGCTCAGCGAGACCGGACTGGCTGAGCTGTACGTAGACCGGCTGCGGCAGGTCGGCCGGCTGCAGCAGCGCGTCGAGGGGGATCTCGTGCCGCATTGGCGACGCCGGGGCGCCCGACTGAATCGCTGGCGGGGACGTCCGGGGCGCGGCGACCGCCCCGGCGGACGCCCCGGCGACGGCCAGGACGACGCTGGCCGCCACGATCCGACGCTGGCTGCGGCGGCGGGCCCGGGCGCGGATCTCCGCCGGCTCGGGCCAGCGCACGTCAGCCAGCTCCCGCTGGATCTGTTCGACGATCGTCAAGTCGTCACGCATCGGTGGCCTCCTTGCGGTCAGAGACGGCGAGCAGGGCGGCGAGCGCGGTACGCCCCCGGGAGAGTCGGGCCTTGACCGTGCCCACCGGGGCCGCGGTCTCCCGCGCCACCTCGGCGACCGGCATGCCCACCAGGTAGTACAGGGCGATGGCGGTGCGCTGCTCCTCGGGCAGTAGGCGCAGCGCGGCGACCACCTCGACGGTGTCGGTGCCCGGCCCGGGGACCGTCTCGGTGGCCCCGTGCCGCAGGTACGCGCGGGCGCGGCTGCGCAGGCTGCGCCAGCGGCTGACCGCGATCCGGCTGGCCACCACCCGTACCCACGCCTCCGGGTCGTCGTACCCGCTGATCGTCGACCAGCGCTGCCAGGCCCGGATGTACGCCTCCTGCACCGCGTCCTGAGCCTCCACCCGGTCGCCGGTGAGGGCGTAGACGAAACCGAGCAGCCGTTGTCGGCTCCCCCGGTAGAACTCGTCGAACCCGTCGACGTCCGGCACCCCGCTACCTCCCCGTGTCGGTCGCAGGGAACACGCGCCGGGCAGGGCCGTCGGTTGCCCCGGTCAGGCGATCATCTTCTCCAGCTCGGCGAGCGGGAACTCGCCGGCCGGGATCCGCTCCCGGGCGGCCCGCCGTACCGCCCGCTGCACCGCCGCGTTGGCCGGCGTCGGTACGCCGTGCAGCCGACCGAGCAGGACGACCTCCCCGTTGAGGTGGTCGACCTCCGTTGAGCCGGTGCGCCGGGCGAGGCTCTGCCAGGTGGAGCCGCCGGATCGGGCCTCGCCGGCCACCGGGCGCTGCCCGACCAGGTCGCCGCGTTCGGCCTTCTCCTCCTGCGGGGAGGTGTGCGCGATGCCCGCTGCGGCGAGTACGGCGACGCCCTCGGCGCGTACCCGCTCGGCAAGCGCGTCGGGGATGTCCTGCCCGAGCAGCGCCTGGAGGCCGTTGCCGAGGTTGCTGAGCAGCTTGCCGTACTTCCAGCGCAGCACGTCCTCGCGTACTGGCGCGACGAATCCGGCGGCGGTCAGGTCGGCGGCGACGGCCCGGTCGGTGTCGTCGGCACCGTCCGGGTACCGCCCGATGTGGAGCATCCCCGGATGCGGATACCCGTTTGCCACCACCACTCCCGGTTGCAGGTGGGTGGCCGGCAACCAGACGCAGACGGGGTGCACGTCGGCGAAGAGCCGTAGCGCGGCCCGCTCGTTCGCCACCCCGTTCTGCGCGGTGACGAGCGGCAACCGCTCGCCCGCCGTACCGCCGCCGGCCACCGGCGCGTCCACCCAGGCGGCCAACGCCCCGGCGGTGTCCTGCGACTTCACGGTGAGGACCAGAACCGTGTCGGCGGGCAGGGGACGGTCACCGGGCCGGTCCACGGCGTCGAGCCGGACGGTGATGTCACCGTCGGGCTGGCGCAGGGTCAGGCCTCGATCGCGGATCGCTTCCAGGTGCGTCCCGCGGGCCACAAGCGTCACGTCGCGGCCGGCCTCGGCCAGCCGTGCCCCGATCGTTCCGCCAACCGCGCCGGCCCCGATGATCACGTATCGCATGGCCCCATTCTGCCCGGTGCGGCTAGAGGGTCAGGCCGGCGCTGGTGAGGATCGGGCCCGCCAACAACAGGGCGCCGGTGGCCAGGGCTGCGACGTTGACCAGGGCGAAGACCATGACCCAGAAGAACGCCGGGAACGGGGTCAGCCCGGCGAGCTGGTCGGCGTCCGAGGCGGGCATCCGGCCGCGCGAGCGCAGCCGTTGCAGCTCCACCACCGGCCGCACCCCACCGAGCAGCAGGAACCACACCCCGGCGTACGCGAACGCGGCCTGGACCTGCGGCGTCGCGTACCAGGAGACGGCGAACACCAGCGCGCCGGTGACCAGCAACGACACCACGCCGAAGGCGTTGCGGATCATGACGAGCATGGCGAGCAGCAGTGCCACCGCCACCCAGAGCAGCAGGGTGATCCGGTTGCCGCCGAGCAACCAGGCGCCTGCCAACCCGACAAGCGGCGGGGCGACGTAGCCGGCGAGCAGGGTCAGGATCATGCCAGGTCCGGTGGGTCGACCGGCGGAGAGCGTCAGCCCAGACGTGTCCGAGTGCAGCCGGATTCCGCGCAGCTTGCGGCCGGTGAGCAGGGCGACGAGCGCGTGCCCGCCCTCGTGGGCGATGGTGATGGCGTTGCGGGCGATCCGCCACGGCAGACGCGTGGACACCACCACCAGCGCGACGGCCGCGGTGATCAGTACCAGCAGCGGGGGCGGGTCCGGCTGCGCGTCGAACAGCGTTTCCCACATGTCGCCCAGCCCGTCGATCGACATCATGGGGCGCGAGCCTACCGGCGGCGTTCCGTGTCGCTGCCGAGGCGTCGGCTCGTATCCTGTGAGACTGATCGGGTGGCGAGTGAAGCGGGAGGTGAGCGCCGGTGAGGGCGGAACCCCTGGGACACCACGTCGGGCTCTGGACCGAGGCCGACTACTTCGCCCTGGGTGAGACCCCGGACCGGATCGAGCTGCTCGACGGAAGCCTGATCGTGAGCCCTGCCCCGAGCAAGCGGCACCAGTTGGTGTCGTGGGAACTCGTCTACAGCCTGCGTCGAGCGGTGCGACCGCAACCCCTCCTCGTCTTCGAGGCCGTCAACGTTCGGCTCGGGGTGGATCGGATCGTCATCCCCGATGTGGTTGTCGCGGACACCGACGACGAGGGCACGGCAGTGGAGGCCGCCGAGGTGGTGCTCGTCTGCGGGATCGTCTCGCCCGGCAACGCGGCTGCCGACCGGCTGGTCAAGATGCAGCTCTACGCCATCGCGCGAATCCCCTGGTATCTGCTCGTCGAGCAGGACGGGGGACGGTCACTCGTTGCGGCTGTTCCGGCTGGACGGTGAGCACTACGTCGAGGACCAGGTGGCCAAACCCGGCGAGACGCTGACCGTCGTGGAGCCGTTCCGTTGGCAGCTCGACCCGGCCACCCTGCGCTGACCCGTGCCGCCCTGGCGCAGCTCTCGTACGCCCCGTCCATGAAGCTTTTTTCAGCCGCTCTTGTGATCTAGGGCACTTACCTCCAAAGATGGGTGTCGATAGAACGACGTCCTTGGAGGCACTCATGGCCCGTACCCGATCATCGCTGCGCCGCGCACTCGCGGCCGGCCTCACCGTCCTCGCCACCGCGGCGGCGGCCCTGGTCGCAACCGCCGGACCGGCGGCCGCCGCCACCACACCGGGTGTCGACGTATCCAACTACCAGGGCGCCATCAACTGGACCAGCGTCCGCAACGCGGGCATCCAGTTCGCCTTCATCAAGGCGACCGAGGGCACCAGCTACAAGGACCCGCGCTTCAACACGAACTACGTCAACGCGTACAACGCCGGGGTGATCCGCGGGGCGTACCACTTCGCCCGGCCGAACATCTCCGCCGGCTCCACCCAGGCCAACTACCTGGCGTCCAACGGTGGCGCGTGGTCGGCGGACAGCCGCACCCTGCCGGCGGCGCTGGACATCGAGGGCAACCCGTACGCCGGTGGCTACTGCTACGGCCTGAGCACCACCGGGATGCGCAACTGGATCCAGGACTTCCTGAACACCTACCGCTCGCGCACCGGCCGGTACGCGGTCATCTACACCACCGCGAGCTGGTGGAACCAGTGCACCGGCAGCTGGACCGGCCCGTGGGCGAACCACCCGCTCTGGCTGGCCCGCTGGGCGAGCGCGCCGGGCGCCCTGCCGGCCGGCGCGTCGGTGTGGAGCTTCTGGCAGTACACCAGCACGGGAGCCGTCTCCGGGATCAGCGGCAACGTGGACCGCAACTACTGGAACGGTGACCGCAGTCGGCTGATCGCACTGGCCAACAACACCTGACCGAGCCGTTGGCGGCAGCGGGATCGACGGTCACCACACGGTCGACAATCGGTCCGGCTGCCGCCACACAATCGGTTTCGGGTCAGGCTCGCCGTCGGCTCATCGCCGGCACTGGAGTCTCATCGGGAGTCAGCGCACCCCGCCGGGTCAGCCGCCACGCGCCGACCCCGCAGACGGCAACGGCCACGACGCTGAGCAGTGCGATGAACGCCGGAACCCCCACGGCAACCAGCAGCAGAACCGCGTCGCCGAACGCGACGAGCATCCACAGTGCCAGCCGGGGCCGAGCATCCCTCCGTCGGTAACCCATGTCGTACCTCCTTCCGTCGTCGAAGGTCAATTACCCCGGACGACGGAAGGTCATGCGAATCAATTTCAGTCCTTGCGGTCGGGCACGAAACCCTTGGCGATCCGGTCGAAGTTCGGCAGGTTGGCCTGCCAGTCCTTCTCCGCGATCTCCCACCGCATGGCGTACCCGCGGTTGCTGGCCGTCACGAAGCCCCGGTTGCGGACGTGGATCCGTTGCCCGTCCCGGGTCTCCAGCCACTCCCAGTCGGCACACGTCTTCCAGAAGGTGCACCGCTTGATGCCAATGAGCTGGTAGTCGTTGACGAGGTTCTTGCGGCCACCCTCGATGCTCTGCCAGTCGACGTACGCGTCCTTCTTCGGGTTCGGGGTCCACTGCACCAGCAGCTCGCCCGGCCCGTTGGACTGGTCGAAGACGACCTGGTCGCTCTTGGGCTGGCTGCGCACCCACCCGTCGGGGATCGGCAGGGTGAAGCCTGCCGGGTCCTTGTGCAGCTTCCAGCCAGCCGGCAGCGCGTTGGGGTCGACCGACGGCGTGGCCGATGCGGTCGGGCTGGGAGGGCCGCTCGTCGGCGCGGGCGCCGCCGGGGCGCTCGTCGGCGCCGGCGCGGACGTCGCGGCAGCCCCCGTCGGGCCGGCCTGCGGAGTGTCGTCGTCGCCCTTGGTGAGCATCGGAACGATCACCACGAGGCCGATCAGCAGCACGGCCACCAGGGCGCCGATCAGGAGGTTGCGCCGGGTGTTGTTCGGTTTCGTGCCGTCCGACGGCGGCACCGCCGCACGCCCGGCCGGACTCACCGGGGGCATCACCGACGTCGGGGTCGACGGTTTGCGCTGCTCAGGCGCCACCGGTGGACCGTCCACGACTGTCGGCTCGTCGTCGTCGGCGTCGTTCGTCGTACCCCCGCCGGAGGTGCTGGCCGCGGCCGTGACGGGCGCGGTGGGGTCGGCGTCGGGCGTGGCTGGCGGGTCGATCGTCGCGGTGGGCTCAGCCGGCACCAGTGCGGTCGGCTCGGCGTCGGCACCGGACGGCACGGTGGCCGTCGGCGTCGCGTCGGCGGAGGTCTCCGCGACGGGCGGCGGCGACACCGGCCGGTTCGAGGAATCCTCGGCGGGGCGCGGGGCCGGCACGACCGGCACGCGCGGCTCGCGCGGACCATTCGGACCGGGCCGGCGTACGCCATCGAGCAGCGAGATCGAGCGCGACCGCTTGCCGCCGGCGCGGCGCAGCAGCCGTTCCGCCACCTCGGCGTTGATCCGCTCGTTCGGGTCCTTACGCAGCAGCCCGTTGAGCACGGCCTTGAGCGGGCCGGCGTTCTTCGGCGGCGGGATCGGCTCGGTGGCCAGCGCGGCCAGGGTGCCGATCGCCGACGGCCGGGCGTACGGCGACTTGCCCTCGACGGCCGCGTAGAGCGTCGCGCCCAGCGACCACAGGTCGGCCTCCGGCCCGGCGGTGCCGTCCCGGGCCCGCTCCGGCGAGATGTACGCGGGCGAGCCGAGGACCATGCCGGTGCGGGTGACGTTCGGGTCGCCCGGAATGGTGGCGAGACCGAAATCGGTCAACACCACCCGGCCGTCCTCGCCGAGCAGCACGTTGCCCGGCTTCACGTCGCGGTGCATGACGCCCGCCTTGTGGGCCGCGTTCAGGGCGCCCAGCACACCGAGGCCGATCTCGACCGCGCGGGCCACCGGCACCGGGCCGTCCTCGGCGAGCGTGTCCTGCAACGATTTCGACGCCACGTACTCCATGACGATCCACGGATCGCCGTCGGTGCGTAGCACGTCGAAGATGCGCACGACGTTGGCGTGGTTGAGCCGGGCGATGGCCCGCGCCTCCCGCAGAGAGCGTTCCCGCATCTCGCGGCGTTCCTCGTCGGTGAGCCCGGGCGGCGGCACCAACTCCTTGATGGCCACGTCCCGGTGCAGCACCTCGTCGCGCGCCTTCCACACCCGGCCCATGCCGCCCTGGCCGAGCGGCGACAGAAGCCGGTATCGGTCAGCGACGAGTTGGGGAAGCGCGTTCGACATCGGTGAGACGGTACCCGGACCGTCCGACCGTCACACCGCCGGCACGCCACTGTGCGTCTCCCGTAACTTCCGGCCGCGTACCCTGGCGGCATGTCTGCCGAAGAGCCGCTGTTCCGGGTCGTCCGCGGCGTGCCCACCGCCGAGGAGTTGGCTGCCCTGGTGGGGGCCATCGTCGTCCGGTCCCGGCCGGCCGCCACCCCCGCGCCGACGGCCGTTTCCACCTGGGCCCGCAGCGCCCGGCCGGCCAGCCCCCGCACCTGGCGCACCGCCGGCCTGCCCCGCTGACACGACCCGCCACCGGGGGCTGCCAGGGTCGCGGGAAGCCGTTAACCTCACTCAGGGAAACGGTGTGGTGACGGTAGGGAGGATCGATGATCCCCGAAGAGGACGGGCCAGCACCCTGGCTGCGCAACTACGGCGGTATCGAGGCTGACATCCGTCAACTCCGGGACTTCGCCGACCAGCTCGCCGCCGAGGTCGAACGCAACTACGCGCCGCACCTGCCGTACATCGCCGCCGACATGTCAGCCGAGATACCCAACCCCTGCGACGCCTTCGTCGAGCTGGTCACGTTCCTGCACGCCCACCACGAGACACAGCAGGCGACCGCCGACATGGTGTACGCCGTCCGAGGCGCCACCGGCCACCTCGCCGCAGCCGCCGACCGCGTCGCCACCCGGTACGCCGACACCGACGCCTTCTCCGCCGCCCGGGTCGTCGACGTGCGACAGGCCCTCGCCGACCCGGGCGCCGTACTGCCCGACACCCCCGCGCCCACACCGATGCTCAGCGACCCCACCGGGCCGGTGGTGCTCCCATGAACGAACGGGGCAACAGCCGCACCGCCGGCACCAACTGGCAGCTCATGGACGTCAACAGCATGTGGGCGTGCCTCCAGGACCACGACACCGCCAACCACTGGAAACAGGTCGCCGGCTGGCGCAAGGTCTGCGACCTGGCACAGATCCACCTCGGGCGGCTCCAGGAATACCGGCGAGGGCTCGCCACGGCCTGGCCCCCCGAAACCAGCGCCGCCTCCCGCACGTACCTCGCCCAACTCGACGAACTCATCGACAAGGTCCGGCACACCCACGACGCCGCCGCCGCCAACTACACCGCGCTGTCCGCCGCCACCCAGGCCATCGGCACCACCCGCGCCGCGCTCCGCAAGATCTACGAGGAGTACGCGGACAAACTCCAGCAGAAGCAGGCGTACGAGACGACGGCGGCCGACCCTAAGGCGATCATGGGGAACCGGGTCACCGAGCCACCTGTGACCGACGCGGAACTGGAACGGCTGAACGTGCAGGCGCGGCGCATGATGTTCGGCCTCAGCGGCGAACTCCAACAAGCCCAAGCAACCCTCCAAAAACCACCGCCGCCACCGAAAGGCAAACCAGTCGCTGACCAGGCGAACCCGGATGTCTACGGCGAAAGTATGGGACCACTCATTCCCCCGATCGTGCCCGTCCCGGCGCGGAAACCTGCCGGAGGCAGATCGGCCATAACAACCGAGCCCGTTTCCATGCCGAATGTTCCAGGCGCTGGGCCCATACTTGGCGCTGCAAGCGGCGGGTCACCTGGCGCAGTGACGAACGCCGGCTCAGGTCTTGGGTCCACGCCACCAACGCTGGCAGGATCAACATCCATCCTCGGACCGCAACCACTCTCACCTAAAGTCGCCCCCATTGCTGGACCTTCGAGAGCCGCTGATTCGCACCTCCCTCAGATCGACCGCCCGACCGGAGGCAATGCACCACCACATGCAACGTCGCCAGCGCAACCGCGTTCAATGCTGCCTGGTGGTCTGATCGGGGGGATACCCGGGGCCGGAATTGGTCAGCCAGGTGCGAGCACATCACCTCGTCGCATTAACCCGGTGGGCGGCGTGATAGGTGGCGGAGGTGCCGGCACCGGACCTACAGGCGGAGCGGGATCGAGGCCGGGCAGCGGTCGTAATGTCGGCCTCTCAAGCGGGTTCACGCCATTCGGTGGAGCCCCGAACATGAGCCCAGGCGGTGGCGTGCCTCGTCCGACTCCACGGGAAAGCGACCGGGATAAGAGCCGTCCGTGGGACCCTGATCACCCCTGGGAAACTGAGCAGGGTGTCGAGCCAGTGGTCCGTCCGCCAGACAAGCAGGGTCCGATCGACCCCGGCCCTGCCATCGGCTTTGACCGATAAGCCACATGCCGCCTGGAGGGCCATAGTCAGTGCGAGCGCCGCGGCCGTCGTACTGCAACTCCCGCTGGCAACAGACGCAAATGCCGCACCTGAAGCTCAAGAAATCGAGAGAATTCGCGGCGATCAGTGGCATCTGGGCTATCTTCATGTAAGGGATGCGCAGAAGATCAGTCGAGGCAGTGGGGTTATCGTGGCAGTGCCAGACACCGGCGTTTACGATCACCCCGATCTGCGGAGCAACCTGCTTTCCGGCACAGACATCACTTCCGACAACACTGGCGACGGTAAAACCGATTCAA
This sequence comes from Micromonospora sp. NPDC047521, assembly GCF_055587305.1. Taxonomy (NCBI): domain Bacteria; kingdom Bacillati; phylum Actinomycetota; class Actinomycetes; order Micromonosporales; family Micromonosporaceae; genus Micromonospora; species Micromonospora sp. NPDC047521. The sequence continues at coordinate 601,998 of NZ_JBVJGN010000001.1, forward strand.
GTAGCCATGGCACTGGAATGGCGGGCCTGATCGCTGCCCATGGACGTGGCGACAACAAAGGAGCGCTTGGCATCGCCCCAGGATCCAGCCTTCTGCCTATTCGGATCCAGGTGGCGGATGAAGAAGGCGACAGCGACGACCTTGCTGCGGGAATCGAGTATGCTGTTTCTCGCGGGGCCAAAATCATCAGCATCTCTTCTGTCGCTGGCCCGAATCGGAATCTACAGAAAGCCGTGGAAAGTGCCATACAGGCGGACGTCCTTATGATCGCGGCGGCAGGCAATCTTCCACGTGACCGGTACGTCAGCTTTCCGGCCTCATACCCGGGTGTCATTGCCGTCGGCGGAATCGATCGCAATGGAAACCGTGCTGCCATGTCCGTGACCGGGCCGGAAATTGATGTGGTTGCGCCAGCGGTCGACATCTACAGCACGAGCATCAACGGCAAGTACCGGAAAGGCACCGGCACCTCGGACGCGACAGCGATCGTGGCGGGGGCTGCGGCGTTGATCAGGTCGAAGTACCCCTACCTGCCGGCGCGGGAGGTCGCGCATCGACTCACGGCCACGGCCGTCGACAAGGGTCCGCCTGGTCGTGACGACGAGTACGGGTACGGCGTGATCGATCTTGTGGCGGCGCTGACGGCAGACGTACCCCCATTGGGTTTTAAGTCGGCGAGCGCTCCGGCCGGTGCTGGGGCGAGTACGACGGCTGGCGCTCGTCCTGGTGATGACGACGATGGTGCGACCGTTCGTGGCCTGGTCACTCTCGCGGTGATCGTGGCCGCTGGCGTCGGTTGGGCGTTGGTGGTGCGACGTCGTCGGCGCGGTGATGATCCGCCGCCCAGGATCAGTCGCTGACCGACCCGAGCGCGAAGGGGTACGGGAGGCCGGAGCGCGCCAGTGGGCGTCGGCCCACGCCGGGCAGCCCCGCAGCCGGTACCGTCGGGGTCGTGTCTGAATCTCTGCCGCTCCGCCTCGTGCTCGCCTCGGCGAGCCCTGCCCGTCGTAAGTCTCTCCAGGCCGCCGGCATCGAGCCGGACGTGCTGGTCAGTGGGGTGGATGAGTCGCTTGTGGTGACCGACCGGGCCGAGGATCTGTGCCTGGAGTTGGCGCGGCTCAAGGCGCAGGCCGTGCTGACCCGGCTGAACGCCGACGTCGACCAGCGGACGCTGGTGATCGGCTGTGACTCGGTGCTGGCGTTCGACGGGGAGATCCTCGGCAAGCCGGCCGACCCGGCGGAGGCGACCCGGCGGTGGCTGCGGATGCGGGGACGCAGCGGCGTTCTGCACAGCGGGCACTGCCTGATCGACATGGCCGCCGGACGGCGCGCGGAGGCGGTGGCCTCGACGACCGTTCACTTCGCGGACATCAGCGACGACGAGATCGCCGCGTACGTGGCCACCGGTGAACCGTTGGCGGTGGCCGGCGCGTTCACGATCGACGGGCTGGGCGGGCCGTTCGTGGAGCGGATCGAGGGTGACCCGGGCACGGTTGTCGGGCTGTCGATGCCGCTGCTGCGCCGGCTCCTCGCCGAGTTGGATCTGAGGATCACCGACCTGTGGACGAAGGTCGCGCCGGGCGGCCAATCCGTGGAGCCGCTCGGTAACGTCCGGTCATGACAACCAAGTCGATTCCGCTCACCGACGAGCTGCACGCGTACCTGGTCGCGCACGGCGCCCCGCCGGACGAGATCATCCGGGACCTGGCCGAGGAGACCCGGTCGGTGCTGCCGGAGCACGCCACCATGCAGGTGGCGCCGGAGCAGGCCGCCTTCCTCACGTTCCTCACCCGGCTGCTCGACGTGCGGCAGGCCGTCGAGGTCGGCACGTTCACCGGGCTGTCGTCACTGGCCATCGCGCGTGGGCTGCCCGAGGGTGGGCGGCTTACCTGCTTCGACATCTCCGAGGAGTTCACCGGCATTGCCCGGCGCTACTGGGCCCGCGCCGGCGTGCAGGACCGGATCGACCTGCGTATCGGCCCGGCCGGGGAGACGCTGCGGGAGCTGCCGAACGAGCGCTTCCTGGACTTCGCGTTCATCGACGCGGACAAGACTGGCTACCCGGTGTACTGGGCGGAGCTGGTGCCCCGGATGCGTCCGGGCGGGGTGATCGCTGTCGACAACGTGCTGCGCGGCGGTCGGGTGATCGCCCCGCGGGACGCCAACGATCGGGCCATCGCCGCGTTCAACGACGAGGTCCTGGCCGACGTACGGGTGGATCCGGTGATGCTGCCGATCGCGGACGGCCTCACTCTCGCCCGGGTGCGCTAAACACGACGACCCCACGCGGACCGGGGTGCCCCCGCAACGACTAAGGGGCACCCCGGTGCGCGCGAGCCGTCAGCGGACGCTGCGGGCGAACTGGCGTGCCGCCCAGAAGACACCCAACGCGGCGAGGACCGCGGTGATGGTGAGGCCCTGCCAGACCTTGTCGCTGCTCAGGTCACCGGCGAACAACGCACGGGTGCCGTCGACCGCCCAGGAGAACGGGTTCCAGTCGGCGATGCCCTGCAACCAGCCGGGCGCGAAGGTCAGCGGCAGCAGGATGCCGGACAGCAGCAGCACCGGCTGGGCCACCGTGTTCATCAGCGGGGCCAGCGCGTCCTCACTCTTGACCTTGAGCGCGACGCCGTACGAGACGGCCGAGGTCATCAGCGCGATCAGGGCGAGCATCAGGTACGCCAGCAGCAGGTCACCGATGAACACCCGCAGGTCGAACAGGAGCGCCAGCAGGGTGATGATGACCGCCTGCACGATGAGCGAGACCACATCGCGCAGCGAGCGACCGAGCAGCAGGGCGAGCCGGCTGATCGGGGTGACCCGGGAGCGTTCGATGACGCCGGCGCGCAGCTCGGCGATCAGGCCGAAGCCCTGGAACAGGCCACCGAAGATGGCCAGCAGCACCAGCAGGCCGGGTACGAAGATCTTGTAGGCGGCGGCCTGGGTGGGCGCGTTCAGCGCCGGCTTGAGCAGCGGGGCGAAGAGCAGCAGGTACATGACCGGCTGGAAGACGCCGACGAAGACCCAGACCGGGTTGCGCAGCAGGAGTTGGGTCTGGCGCTGGAAGATCAGCCACGTGTCACGGGCGAATTTCATGAGAGTCGTCTCCGGTGGTCAGGACTCGCGCAGCGAGCGGCCGGTCTTGGTGAGGAAGACGTCGTCGAGGCTGGGACGGTGCAGCTCGATCGAGCGCAGCTCCAGCCCGGCGTGGTCGAGTCGGCGCAGCACCTGCGGGATGGCGGTGGCGCCCTCGTCGACGTAGAGACGCAGGCCGCCCTCGTCGGCGGTCTCCAGCTTGTTGACGTACGGCTCGCCGTCGAGCGTCTGCGCTGCCTGCGGGGTGGCGGCCAGGTCGAGGCCGACCAGCACCACGTCGCCGGAGATCTCCCTCTTCAGCTCGACCGGGGTGCCCTCGGCCACCACCTCGCCGTGATCCATGATCGCGATCCGGTCGCAGAGCGCGTCGGCCTCGTCCAGGTAGTGCGTGGTGATGAAGACTGTCATCCCGTCGCTGCGCAGGCGCCGGATCTCGTCCCACATGTGCGCGCGGCTCTGCGGGTCGAGGCCGGTGGTCGGCTCGTCCAGGAAGACGACCTTCGGCTCGTGGATGATGCCGAGCGCGATCTCGACCCGCCGGCGCTGACCGCCGGAGTAGGTCTTGCACTTGCGGTCGGCGTACTCGGTGAGCTGGAAGGCGTCCAGCGCGCGGACGGCGCGCTGCTGCGCGTCGGCCTTGCCGATGCCGTACATCCGGGCGTGCAGGACCAGCTCCTCGCGGGCGGTGGACTCGTCCCACGTGCTGCCGCCCTGCGGGACGTACCCGATGCGACGCCGGACCTCCGCCGGATCCTTGCGCAGGTCGGCGCCGGCGATGGTGGCCTCACCACCGTCGGGCTCGATGAGCGTGGCGAGCATCCGCAGTGTGGTGGTCTTGCCGGCGCCGTTCGGGCCGAGGAAGCCGAAGATCTCGCCCTCGGCGACCTCGAGGTTGACCCCCCGCACGGCGTCGACCGTCTTCGTCTCTCGACCCGCGCGGGAGCGGAACGACTTCCGCAGCCCTCTGGTCTCGATCATTTCTGCTCCTGGTCGGTCTGGCCGGCCGGGCCGGCCGTCGAGTGGGAACGACGCCGGACGGCGCACTCCCCCGCTGTGCCGAGAGCAGGCTAACGCGATATAACTCTTGTAGTCAACGTTGATTATTTCGCGTTGGGGTCGATCCGCTCCTCGCCGTCCCGCCGACCCGACCAACCCTCGGCGTTCGCCAGTTCAGCAGGCAGGTACGACACGCCGCTCTCGATCCGCTCGGCGATCCGCTCGCACCACGTCATCTCCGCCTCCGCCCGCGCCGACCACAGCTCGAACATCCAACTGACGTGCACCGGCTTGGTGTTGCGCACCCAGTCCGACTGGAGCGAGGCGCGCATCGACTCGATGCCGGCCCGCAGCAGGTTGGCCCGGTTGCGCAGCGCCGCCGCCGCCTCGGACCGCGGCATCGCGGGCAAGAAGGAGAAGGCGGCCGTGAACGGGTCGACCGGCTCGGTGAAGTTCCACCAGAGGTTGCGCAGCAGAGTCTCGAACTCGTCCTCCCCCTTGGGGGTCACCTCGTAGGTTGTGCGAGCCGGCCGGGCACCTACCTGCTCGGTGGCGACCGTCCGCAGCAGACCCTCCTCGGTGAGCTTGCGCAGCGCGTGGTAGATCGATCCGGGCTGCACGTTCGCCCACTTGTCGGCGCTCCAGCTCAGCAGCTCGCGGCGCACGTCGTAGCCGTGCACGGGCTGCATCCACCGCACCAGACCGAGGATCATCATTCGAGTCGAGGACACCCCACAAGCGTAATAGCCAAGTTTGACTAAGGTCAGTGCCACATCCCACACTGAGCGATCGTTAGGGCCACCACAGGTGGCCGATACACTCCCCGTCAGTAACTTCCCGGGAGGAGCCACGAAGGTGCGCAAGGTACTCATCGCCAACCGCGGCGAGATCGCCGTCCGGGTCATCCGCGCCTGCCGTGACGCCGGCCTGGGCAGCGTCGCCGTGTACGCGGACTCCGACCGCGACGCCCTGCACGCCACCCTCGCGGACGAGGCGTACGCGCTGGGCGGGGACAGCGCGACCGAGACGTACCTGCGCATCGACAAGCTGCTCGACGTGGCCGCCCGGTCCGGCGCGGACGCCGTACACCCGGGTTACGGGTTCCTGTCCGAGAACGCCGACTTCGCCCAGGCGGTCATCGACGCCGGGCTGACCTGGATCGGCCCCACCCCACAGGCGATCCGCGACCTGGGTGACAAGGTCACCGCGCGGCACATCGCGCAGCGCGCCGGCGCTCCGCTGGTCCCCGGCACGCCGGACCCGGTCGCGAGCCCGGACGAGGTGATGGCGTTCGCCGTCGACCACGGCCTGCCGGTCGCCATCAAGGCCGCCTTCGGTGGTGGCGGGCGCGGTCTCAAGGTGGCCCGGACCATGGAGGAGATCCCCCAGCTCTTCGAGTCGGCCACCCGGGAGGCGGTCGCCGCGTTCGGTCGGGGCGAGTGCTTCGTCGAGCGGTACCTGGACCAGCCCCGGCACGTCGAGGCGCAGGTCCTCGCCGACCAGCACGGCAACGTGATCGTGGTGGGCACCCGGGACTGCTCGTTGCAGCGACGTCACCAGAAGCTCGTCGAGGAGGCGCCCGCGCCGTTCCTCACCGACGCCCAGCGGGCGCAGATCCACGACAGCGCCAAGGCGATCTGCCGCGAGGCCGGCTACCACGGCGCCGGCACCGTCGAGTACCTGGTCGGCAGGGACGGCACGATCTCCTTCCTGGAGGTCAACACCCGCCTCCAGGTCGAGCACCCGGTCACCGAGGAGACCGCCGGCATCGACCTGGTCCGTGAGCAGTTCCGGATCGCCGACGGTGAGAAGCTGCGGATCACCGAGGACCCGACGCCGCGCGGGCACGCCATCGAGTTCCGGATCAACGGCGAGGACCCGGGCCGCAACTTCCTGCCCGCCCCGGGCACGGTCACCGCGCTACGGCTGCCCACCGGCCCGGGCGTGCGTGTGGACACCGGCATCTCGGCCGGCGACGTGATCGGCGGCAACTTCGACTCACTGCTCGCCAAGGTGATCATCACGGGCGAGACGCGGACCGAGGCGCTGGAGCGCGCCCGCCGCGCGCTCGACGAGATGGTCGTCGACGGCATGGCCACCGCGCTGCCGTTCCACCGCCTGGTCGTGCGGGACGAGGCGTTCACCGCCGAGCCGTTCACCGTGCACACCAGGTGGATCGAGACCGAGTTCCACAACACCGTGCCGCCGTTCGCCGCCGCCGCCGGCACCGCCGAGGCGCCTGCCGAACGCGACACCGTCGTGGTCGAGGTCGGTGGCAAGCGCCTCGAGGTGAGCCTTCCTGCCGGCTTCGGCGGGGGTACGACCACCGCGGCACCAGCCTCGCGTAAGCCGAGCCGACGTGGCGGCGGCGCCAAGGCCGGTGCTCCGGTCAGCGGCGACGCGTTGACCTCGCCGATGCAGGGCACCATCGTCAAGATCGCGGTGGCGGACGGCGACACGGTGGCCGAGGGCGACCTGGTGGTGGTGCTGGAGGCGATGAAGATGGAGCAGCCGTTGCACGCCCACAAGGCGGGTACGGTAAGCGGCCTGACCGCCGAGGTGGGTGCCGTGATCACCTCCGGCGCCGCGATCTGCACCATCGCGTGACGGGCTGGTCGCGGGTGGTTTCGGACACCACCGGCGGCGGGACGGACCACGAGCGGCAATGATGGCCGGGTGCGGTTCCTTCACGGCGCGGTCCCCGCGCACGACCTGACCTACACCGACGTCTTCATGGCGCCGGCCCGTTCCGACCTGGGCTCCCGGCTCGACGTGGACCTGTCCACCGGCGACGGCACCGGCACCACCATCCCGCTTGTCGTGTCGAACATGACCGCGGTCGCCGGCCGGCGGATGGCCGAGACGGTGGCCCGGCGTGGCGCGATCGCGGTGATCCCGCAGGACATCCCGATCGAGGTGGTGGCGAACGTCGTCGCCTGGGTCAAGCAGCGCCACCTGGTCTACGACACCCCGATCACCCTGGGCCCGACCGAGACCGTCGGCGACGCCATCCACCTGCTGCCGAAGCGGTCGCACGGCGCGGTGATCGTGGTCGACGAGGCGGGCCGGCCGGTGGGTGTGGTCACCGAGGCGGACACCTTGGGCGTGGACCGGTTCGCCCAGTTGCGGCACGTGATGTCCACCGAGCTGCACACCGTTCCGGCGGACGCGGACCCGCGTACCGGCTTCGACAGACTCTCGGCGGGCCGTCGCCGGCTCGCCCCGGTGGTGGACGCCGACGGCCGGCTGGTCGGGGTGCTGACCCGGCAGGGCGCCCTGCGCGCCACCCTCTACACACCGGCGGTGGACGACCGGGGCCGGCTGCGTATCGCGGCGGCGGTCGGGATCAACGGTGACGTCACAGGCAAGGCCGCCGCGCTGCTGGAGGCCGGGGTGGACACGCTTGTCGTGGACACCGCGCACGGCCACCAGGAGCGGATGATCTCCGCGTTGCGGGCGGTCCGCAAGCTGGACCCGGGCGTCCCGGTGGCGGCCGGCAACGTGGTCACCGCCGAGGGCGTACGCGACCTCGTCGAGGCGGGCGCCGACATCATCAAGGTCGGCGTCGGGCCGGGCGCGATGTGCACCACCCGGATGATGACCGGGGTGGGCCGGCCGCAGTTCTCCGCCGTGCTGGACTGCTCGACGGCCGCCCGTCAGTTGGGCCGGCACGTCTGGGCTGACGGCGGGGTGCGGCACCCCCGCGACGTCGCGCTCGCGCTCGCCGCCGGCGCGTCGAACGTGATGGTCGGCTCCTGGTTCGCCGGCACCTACGAGTCGCCAGGTGACCTCTACACCGAGCCGGACGGGCGTCGGTACAAGGAGAGCTTCGGGATGGCCTCGGCGCGGGCGGTAAGCGCCCGTACCGCCGACGACAGCCCGTACGACCGGGCCCGCAAGGCGGTGTTCGAGGAGGGCATCTCCTCGGCCCGGATGTACCTGGACCCGACCCGGCCCGGTGTCGAGGACCTGATCGACGAGATCATCGCCGGTGTCCGCAGCGCCTTCACCTACGCCGGCGCACGGAACCTGACGCAGTTCCACGAGCGGGCGGTGGTGGGTGTGCAGAGCGCCGCCGGTTTCACCGAGGGGATGCCCCTGCCGACGAGCTGGTAGCAGCGTCGACCGGTGCTTGTGGCTCGGGGCGGGTCCGGGGCAGCCGGGCGCAGGCCACCAGGCCGATCAGGAGGAAGCCGGCGGCGGCGAAGGCGGCGTACCGGGTCGCGTCGGAGAAGGCGATGCGGGCTTCCTGGGCGATCGGTGCGGTGCGCGGGTCGTCGGCCAGGCCGCCGATGGCGGCCCCGGCGCTCTCCTTGACCGCCGTGACCACCTGGTCCCGCTGGCCGGCGTCGAGCCCCGGCTGGTCGGCCAGCCGGTCGCCGAGGATGCCGCCGAGGCTGGCGAAGAGAACGGTGCCGAGTACGGCGATGCCGAGCGCCGAGCCGACCTGCCGGGCGGTGCTCTGGACGCCGGAGCCCTGCCCGCTGCGCCGCACCGGCACCTCGGAGAGCGACACGCCTGTCAGTTGGGCGGTGGCCATTCCGACGCCGATGCCGTAGACGAACAGGAAGCCCAGCGGAGCCCACCAGCTGGTGTCCGGCGCGACGACCAGACCCAGTCCGGCGACCCCTACCAGTTCGGCGGCGACGCCGAGCTGGACGACCCTCGCGGCGCCGAGGCGCTGGGTGAGTGGAGCGCCGATGCCGCTGGCGAGGAAGCTGCCGACGGCGAGTGGCAGCAGCGCCAGTCCGGTGTCGAACGCGCTGTAGCCGAGCACGTTCTGGTACCACAGGGGAAGCGCGAAGAGCAGCCCGAACTCGCCGAGGCTGACGATGGCGGCGGCAAGGACGCCGTTGCGGAACGACCCGATCCCGAACAGCGACAGGTCGAGCAGGGCGGGGCGGCCGGCGCGGTTGCGGCGGAGCTGGTGACCGAGGAAGACGGCGAGCGCGGCGAGGCCGAGCAGACCGGCCACCGGGACGGGCGAGAGCGTGAGGTTCCAGTCCAGCCCGAAGAGGCTGAACGGCTTCTCCCGCTGCCACCAGCCGTAGGTACGCCCCTCGATGAGGGCGAAGACGACACCTGTCATGCCGATCACGGAGAGCAGCGCGCCGACGATGTCGATGCCCCGCTCGGCGCGGTCGTCGCGGGACTCGGCGACCAGCGCGAGGGTCACCGCGACGACGGCCAGGCCGACCGGGACGTTGATGCCGAAGGCCCAGCGCCACGAGTACTCGGTGGTCAGCCAGCCGCCCAGCAGCGGGCCGAGGGCCGCCGCGCCGCCGATGGTGGAGCCCCAGACGGCGAAGGCGATGCCCCTGTCCCGGCCTGTGAAGTTGGCGTTGAGCAGCGACAGCGAGGTGGGCAGCATCATCGCGCCGCCGACGCCCTGGAGCACCCGGGAGGCGATCAGGGTCTCGCCGGAGCCGGCCAGCGCGGCGAGCACGCTTGCCGCCACGAAGACGACCACCCCGGCGACGAACATCCGGCGGCGTCCGGACCGGTCGGCGAGCCGACCGGCGACCAGCAGCAGCGCCGCGAAGACCAGGGTGTACGCCTCCTGGACCCACTGCGCGTCGGTGGAGGTGATGTCGAGGTCCCTGATGATCTGCGGGACGGCGACGTTCACGATCGTCGCGTCCACGATGATCATCGCGACGCCCAGGCTGATTGCGAACAGTCCCCACCAGCGTCCGCGCCCGTGCTCGGCCATGTTCAGCTCCTTCTTGTAGCTAGATTTTCTAGCTACCCGAGCTGCTAGCTTTTACCCATGGCGCGGCCTTCGTCAACCCCAACGAGTGAGACGGCCCGCGCTCTGCGTGAGCTGCTGCGTGTCGCCGGCGACACCCGGGGGGCACTCGCCCGCCGGCTGGGGATCGGCACCACCGACGCGGCGGCCATCGACCACCTGATCTCCAGCTCCGAGCCGCTCGGCCCGGTCGAGTTGGGCCACCGGCTGGGCATCCGTTCCGCGTCGGCCACGACCCTGGTGGACCGCCTGGTGCAGGCCGGGCACGTACGCCGCGCGCCGCACCCGCACGACAGGCGCCGTCTCGCGCTCGAAGTGACAGAGCACGCCTACGACGAGGTCCTGATGGCTCTGCGACCGATGCTCGTCGGCGTGGACCAGGTGGTGAGCCGGTTGACCCCGGAACAGGCGGTGGCTACCACCGCGTTCCTGCGGGCGATCACCGAGGTGATGCGGGGGTACGTCGCCACCGCGCCTACCGACAAGCAGGTGGGCGGCCCGCAGACCTGACCCGGGGGCTCGGGACCGGTCAGCCGAACAGGCGCCGCAGCACCGCGCGGGCGGCGTCGTCCGGATCGGCGCCCACCCGGTCCGGCAGGGCACCGGCCAGCCAGAGGGTGGCGAAGCCGTGGGCTATCGACCAGGCTGCGAGCGCGTCCCGGTCGGTGTCGGCTGTGGACAGTGTCGCCACTCCCGAGCGGAGCGCGGCACCGGAGCGTCCCCGTGCGGCGACCAGCTCGGCATCATCGGCCCGGTACAGCTCGGGCCGGAACATCACCTCGAAGTGCGCGCGGTGCCGGACGGCGAAGTCGACGTACGCCACGCCGGCGGCCAGCAGGTCGTCGGCGGTCTCCAGCGCCTCGGCCAGCAGGTCGAAGCCCTCGGCTGCCAGTGCGGTGAGCAGGCCGGCCTTGTCGCCGAAGTGGTGTGCCGGCGCGGCGTGCGAGACGCCGGCCCGGCGGGCGAGGTCGCGCAGGCTCAGGGCCGTCGGGCCGGCCTCGTCGATCGCCTCCACGGCGGCGGCGAGCAGGGTGCGACGGAGGTCGCCGTGGTGGTAGCCGCGCGACGAGGTCATGCGGCGATCCTATCTTGCCATTGACAAGATGCCACTTCGGCACGCAATCTTGTCACTGACAAGTTCAGACCGAGGAGGATCCTGATGGCACCCCTGATCGCCCTTGTGGTCGGCACCGCGCTGGCCCGGCTCGCCGGCCTGGCCGGCATCTCCGCACTCGACGGCTGGCACCCGGCCCTGCGGGTCGGGCTGGCCCTGATGTTCGTGCTGACCGGCGTCGCGCACTTCGCCGGGCAGCGCCGGGCCGACCTGATCGCGATGGTCCCGCCCCGACTGCCCCACCCCGATCTGCTGGTCACCCTCACCGGGGTGCTGGAGCTGGTGGGCGCGGTCGGCCTGCTCGTTCCGGCCACCGCCCGCTGGACCGCCGCCGGGCTGGGCCTGCTGATGCTCGCGATGTTCCCGGCCAACGTGTCGGCCGCACGCCGGAAGCTGACCCTCGCCGGACGACCGGTCACCCCGCTCGGGCAGCGCACCGTCCTGCAGGTCGTGTTCGTCGCCACGGCTGCCGTTATTTCGTTTGGCCCCTGACTATCAGGGAGCTAATGTGCCCTCGTGGAACTCGTCACCCTCCAGGACGTGCCGCTGGGTCGGCTGCTCGTGGTCGCCGGGCACCTCGTCGGGCAGCGCTGGAACCGCTACCTCGCCGAGGAGCACGGCCTCACCCAGGCCGGCATGGTCACCCTGATGACGCTCGCCCGACACGGCGAACTGCCCCACCGCGAGGTCGCCGAGAAGGGGTTCGTACGCCCCGCGACCCTCACCGGCATCGTCGACACACTGGCCCGCGACGGGCTCGTCGAACGACAGCGCGACGACAGCGACAGGCGCAGCATCCGGCTCGCCATCACCCCCGCCGGGCGGGAGCGCGTCGCCGCGCTCGGCGCACTCATGCATTCCGGACGTCCCCTCACCTCGGTCGACGCCGACCCGGCGAAGGCCCAGGTCATCCGGGAGTTCCTGCTCGAGGTCATCGGCAGCGGGGACGACCCGCGGATGGCCGCACGACCCACCGACACGAAGGACCCGGCGTGCTGATCCGACTACTGCGCGGCCAACTGCGCACCTATCAGAGACCGCTGCTGGCGGTGGTGCTGCTCCAGTTCGTGGGCACCATGGCCTCGCTCTACCTGCCCAGCCTCAACGCGGACATCATCGACCAGGGCGTGGCCCGGGGCGACACCGACTACATCGTGCGCACCGGCGGCTGGATGCTGCTGGTCAGCCTCATCCAGATCGTCTGCTCGATCGCCGCCGTCTACCTCGGCGCGCGGGTCGCGATGGGCTTCGGCCGGGACGTACGCGCCAGGCTGTTCGGGCACGTCAACCGCTTCTCCGCCCGCGAGGTGGCCCGGTTCGGGGCGCCGTCGCTGATCACCCGCAACACCAACGACGTGCAACAGGTGCAGATGCTCGTGCTGATGAGCTGCACCATGCTCGTCGCGGCACCGATCATGAGCGTCGGCGGTGTGTTCATGGCGCTGCGCGAGGACATCGGGCTGTCCTGGCTGATGCTGGTGAGCGTGCCGGTGCTGGCCATCACCCTCGGCTCGATCATCCGCCGGATGGTGCCGGGCTTCCGGCTCATGCAGACCCGGATCGACACGGTCAACCGGGTGCTGCGCGAGCAGATCACCGGCATCCGGGTGGTCCGCGCGTTCGTCCGTGAGCCGTACGAGACGGACCGCTTCGGCGTCGCCAACGCCGACCTGACAGCTACCGCGCTGCGTACCGGACGGCTCCTGGCGTTGATCTTCCCGGTGGTCATGCTGGTGCTGAACGTCTCAAGCGTGGCGGTGCTCTGGTTCGGCGCGCAGCGGGTGGACTCCGGCGCGATCCAGGTCGGCGCGCTCACCGCGTTCCTGCAGTACCTGATGCAGATCCTGATGGCCGTGATGATGGCGACCTTCATGCTGATGATGGTGCCCCGGGCCGCGGTCTGCGCCGAGCGGATCACCGAGGTGCTGGACACCGACTCCTCCGTGGTACCCGCGGCCGAGCCGGTCACCGAACTGCCCACCCGCGCCGAGTTGGAGCTGCGCGGCGTGCGCTTCCAGTACCCGGGAGCTGTCGACCCGGTGCTGCGGGACATCTCCTTCCGGGCCACACCGGGCACCACCACGGCGATCATCGGCAGCACCGGCGCGGGCAAGACGACACTGCTGTCGCTCATCCCCCGCCTGGTCGACGTCACCGCCGGCGCCGTGCTCGTCGACGGTGTGGACGTCCGCGAGTTGGCCCCCGACGAGCTGTGGCGTCGGATCGGGCTGGTGCCGCAACGGCCGTACCTGTTCACCGGCACGGTCGCCAGCAACCTGCGCTACGGCAACCCGGACGCCACCGACGAGGAACTGTGGACGGCGCTGGAGATCGCCCAGGCGCGGGACTTCGTGGCCCAGATGCCCGGCGGGCTGGACGCGCCGATCGCCCAGGGCGGCAGCACCGTCTCCGGTGGGCAGCGGCAACGCCTCGCCATCGCCAGGGCCCTGGTCCGCAAGCCGGAGATCTACCTGTTCGACGACTCGTTCTCCGCGCTGGACCTCGGCACCGACGCGCGGCTGCGGGCGGCCCTGCGGCCGGTCACCGCGCAGTCCGCGGTGGTGATCGTGGCCCAGCGGGTCTCCACGATCGTGGACGCCGACCAGATCATCGTTCTCGAGGACGGAGGGGTCGTCGGAGTGGGACGACACGCGGAGCTTCTGAAGACCTGCCCGACGTACGCCGAGATCGTGGCCTCCCAGCAGACGACGGAGGTGCCGGCATGACCGAGCGCGAGACGCCGCCCACCGCGGCCGTACCCGAGCAGAAGTCGGCACCCGACGGCCCGACGCCCAAGCGGCTGCCTCCGGGCCGGCAGGGCGGTGGACCTGCGTGGATGGGCGCCGGCATGCCCGCCGAGAAGTCGATGAACTTCGGCCCGTCCGCCAGACGGCTGCTCGGTCGACTCCGCCCGCACCGGCTGCACCTGGCGGCGATCATCACGTTGGCCCTGGTGAGCGTCGGGTTCAGTGTGGCCGGGCCGAAGATCCTCGGCCACGCCACCGACCTGATCTTCACAGGTGTGATCGGTCGGCAACTGCCGGCGGGCACCACCACCGAGCAGGCCGTCGCCGCCGCGCGTGCCAGCGGAAACGCCAGCTTCGCCGACATGCTGGCCCGGATGGACGTGGTGCCCGGGGTGGGCATCGACTTCGACGCCCTGAGCCGGGTGCTGCTGTTGGCGCTCGGGCTCTACCTCGCGGCCAGCCTGCTCATGTGGTGGCAGGGCTGGCTGCTCAACGGGGTCGTCCAGCGGACCGTGCTGCGGCTGCGCGCCGAGGTGGAGGAGAAGCTCAACAGGCTGCCGCTGCCCTACTTCGACAGGCAGCCCCGGGGTGAGCTGCTCAGCCGGGTCACCAACGACATCGACAACATCTCCACGAGCCTCCAGCAGACCCTCAGTCAGCTGCTCACGTCCCTGCTGACAGTCATCGGCGTGCTGGCGGTGATGTTCTGGATCTCGCCGCTTCTGGCCCTGGTGGCCCTGGTCGCCGTACCGCTGTCGGTGCTCGTCACCCAGCGGATCGCCAAGCGTTCACAGAAGCAGTTCATCGCGCAGTGGACGCACACTGGCGAGCTGAACGGCCAGATCGAGGAGGCGTACACGGGCCACGAGCTGGTGAAGGTCTTCGGTCGCCAGCGTGAGGTGGAGGCCGCGTTCCACGCCAAGAACGAGGAGTTGTTCCGGGCCAGCTTCGGCGCCCAGTTCATCTCCGGGATCATCATGCCGTCGATGATGTTCATCGGGAACCTGAGCTACGTGGCCATCGCCGTGGTCGGTGGGCTGCGGGTCGCCTCCGGCACGATGAGCCTCGGCGACGTGCAGGCGTTCATCCAGTACTCCCGCCAGTTCACCCAACCGCTCACCCAGCTCGCCTCGATGGCCAACCTGCTCCAGTCCGGGGTGGCGTCGGCCGAACGGGTCTTCGCGGTCCTCGACGCCGACGAGCAGACGCCCGACCCGGCCGAGCCGGCACGGGTGGCCGACCCGCACGGCCGGGTCGAGTTCGAACACGTCTCGTTCCGCTACGAGCCGGACAAGCCGCTGCTCGACGACCTGTCGCTTGTCGCCGAGCCGGGTCACACGGTGGCCATCGTCGGGCCGACAGGCGCCGGCAAGACCACACTTGTCAACCTGGTCATGCGCTTCTACGAGCTGGACGCCGGCCGGATCACGCTCGACGGCGTGGACATCACCACGATGCGCCGCGACGACCTGCGCGGCCGGATCGGCATGGTGCTCCAGGACACCTGGCTCTTCGGCGGCACCATCCGCGACAACATCGCCTACGGACGGCCGGAGGCCACCGAGGACGAGATCGTGGCGGCGGCGCGGGCCACCTTCGTGGACCGGTTCGTCCGCAGCCTGCCCGACGGCTACGACACGGTCATCGACGAGGAGGGCAGCAACGTCAGCGCCGGCGAGAAGCAGCTCATCACCATCGCCCGCGCGTTCCTGGCCGAACCGTCGCTGCTGATCCTCGACGAGGCCACCAGCTCGGTGGACACCCGCACCGAGGTGCTGCTCCAGCGGGCGATGGCGGCGCTGCGCTCGGACCGCACCAGCTTCGTCATCGCGCACCGGCTCTCCACCATCCGCGACGCCGACCTGATCCTGATGATGGAGAACGGCCGGATCGTCGAGCAGGGCACCCACGAGCAGTTGCTCGCCGCCCAGGGCGCGTACCACCGGCTCTACCGCTCCCAGTTCACCGGGGCGGTGGTCGACGAGGAGCCGGCCACCGCCGCACAACCGGCGTCGGTCTGACGTGTCAGTCCGGGGGGAGCAGATCCGCCGAGCGGGCCGCGACCTGCCCGCCGATCAGGGCGAGCGCGGCGCCGGCGGGCATCGGGGCCAGGGCGTCGCCGCCGCGCAGGCGCAGCGCGAGGTGCCCGTCGGCCACCTCCCGGGCACCCAGTACCCCGAGGTACGGGACGCGGCGGCGGGCCGCGTCCCGGACCCGGGCGCCCAACGAGCCGGCCGCGTCGACCTCGACCCGCAGGCCGGCGTCGACGGCCTTCCGGGCCAGCTCCTTCGCCGCGTCGACCTGCCCGGCGTCCACCGGCAGCAGCACCATCTGGACCGGCGCGTACCAGGCCGGGAAGGCCCCCTCGTGCACCTCGATGAGGTACGCGAACAGGCGCTCCATGCTGCCGACCAGACTGCGGTGCACCATGACCGGCCGACGTCTGCCGCCGTCCGAATCGGTGTACGACAGGTCGAACCGCTCCGGCTTGTCGAAGTCGAGTTGGATGGTGGAGATGGTCGACTCCCGGCCGGCCGCGTCGACGATCTGGATGTCGATCTTCGGACCGTAGAAGGCTGCCTCCCCGGGCGCCTCGACGTACTCCACCCCGGCCAGCGCCCCCCGGAGCAGATCCTCGGCGTGCGCCCACTGCGCGTCGTCTCCGACGTACTTCTCGCCCGGTCCGCGCAGCGACAGCCGGAACCCGGCCGGGCGGACGCCGAGCGCGGCGTGCGCCGCCCGGATCAGCCCCAGGATCTCGGCGACCTCCGCGCCCACCTGCTCCGGCGCGCAGAAGGTGTGCGCGTCGTTGAGCGAGATGGCGCGTACCCGGGACAGCCCGCCGAGCACCCCGGAGCGCTCCGAGCGGTACATTCCGCCCAGCTCCGCGACCCGCAGCGGCAACTCCCGGTAGGAGCGGCCCCGGGCCCGGAACACCAGCGCGTGGTGCGGGCAGAGCGCCGGCCGGAGCACGAACTCGTCGTCGGCGCTGAGCCGCATCGGCGGGAACATGTCGTCGGCGAAGTAGCCGAGGTGCCCGGAGAGTTCGAAGAGTTCACGCTTGCCCAGCGGCGGCGAGTAGACGTGCTGGTGACCGGAGCGACGCTCCAACTCCCTGACGTACTCCTCGACGGCGTGCCGGGCGGCGGCGCCGGCGGGCAGCCAGATCGGCAGGCCGGCGCCGGCCAGCGGATCGGAGACGAAGAGGTCCAGCTCGCGGCCGAGCCTACGGTGGTCGATCATGTCGGGCTCCTGGTTCGGGTACGACCCGGAGGCGACCTGGACACCGAACGCCGCGCGGCCCTCGGAGGCGGATCGCCCCGGGGCCTGGTCGACTGTGGTGACGTCAGAGCGGCGCGCCGGGGACACCCGGCGTCGCGGTCACCACTACCGCTCTGCGCATACGGCGACGCTACCCGCGGGGCGCCCGGGGGCGCATTCGGATTTACGGCGGCGCGCAAGAGGTGGGCCGCCGGCGCGGGACCCGCCGGCGGCCCTGGCGGCTCGAAATCGTCAGGAACGGGGGACCCGACGGGCGGAGCCGCGCCGACAACGGTACGCCGACGGCCGCCGATCCGCCGACCGCTCCGGCGGTGGTGGGACGGTCCCCGGAACCGTCACCCGAGGTCCGTTCGCCTCGTTGAACCGGGGTGGCCTGGCCGTGTCGACGGTCACGCCGGGCCGGGGCTGTCCACGGTGACGCCGGACACGCCGTCAGGCTCGAGACACCCAATCGGCCGCATCCGGCGAGGTGGCAGGCGTGCCCGAACTACTGACTGACGTCGCATCGCCGGCGTGGGCGTACCTGGTGCTGCTCGCTCTGCTGATCGCGGACGCCTTCGTCCCGGTGATCCCCACCCAGATCGTCATGATCACCAGCGGTGCGCTCACCGTCTACGGCGGGCTCAGCCTGCCGGTCACCATCGCCGTCGGCGCGCTCGGCGTGTTCGCCGGTGACCTGGCCTGCTACCTGCTCGGTCGAGGCGCTCCCGACCGCAGGGCGCCCCGGCACGCGGAGCCGAGCCGGGCCCGCCGGATGGCCAACCGGGTCACCCAGGGGCTCCGACAACCAGGGCCGATGGTGATCCTGCTGTGCCGGTTCGTGCCCGGCGGTCGAATGGCGGCCTGCTTCTCGGCCGGCCGCAGCCGCTACCCGTACCGGCTGTTCGTGCTGTACGAGGCGGTCGCAGCGCTGGGCTGGGCCACGTACGGCGCGCTTGTCGGGCACCTCGGCGGCACCGCGCTCACCGAGTCGGCGTGGCGGCTGGCCATCATCGCCACCGCCGCGGCGGCCGGCTTCGCCGCGGCCGGATGGGGCATGACCCTGATCAGCGCCCGCCACGCCCGCGCCGCCGCCGCCGAACTTCCCCTGGACTGAGTGTCGCCGGACCCGCCGGGTATAAGCTGGGCTTATATTGACGTGATGTGGGACGTCAAACTTCATCCCGAGGTCGAGGAGTGGTTTCTCGACCTCGGCAGGACGGAACCCGCCGCGCCGACCTCATCAGCGAGGCCATCGATCTTCTCGCCGAACACGGGCCGGCACTCGGGCGTCCCCTGGTGGACCGGCTCAAGGGAAGCATCTTTCACCACATGAAGGAGCTGTGACCCGGATCGGCCGGCTCCACAGAGGTCCGCATGATCTTCGCCTCTGATCCCGTTGGAGAAGCGGTCTTCCTGGTCGCCGGCGACAAGTCGGGCCAGTGGCAGAGTCGGTACAAGACGGCGGTCCCGTTGGCGGACGACCGGTTCCAGGAGCACCTCTCCAGGCTGAAGGAAGTGCGGAGATGACCGATGGAGTGGACTGGCGGGACGTCCGGGTCAAGGCCCGAGAGCTCAATCCGTCCTGGGAACATCCGGACCGGGTCGCACGACGGGCCCACCACCGTGAGCAGATGCTGGCATCGGTGAGTGGTGCCCAACTGGCAGAGATCCGAAAGCACCTGGGTATGACCCAGGCCCAACTGGCCGAGGCAGCGGGGTTGACCCAGGCCAGGATCAGCCAGATCGAAAACGGCGAGCACACCGGCCTGGACACTCTCCGCGCCTACGTCACAGGCCTGGGCGGTCACCTCGACGTCGTCGCGCGGATCGGGAACATCCGACTGAACGTCGCCTGATCTGACGACGACGTTGCGGGGCCTCTAGGGGTGGTCCCGGGGGAGGATTTCGGTGGGCGTCCCGGATCCGGCTGGGGTGCCCGCGGCGACAGGCTGAAGCATGCCTGGAACCCGGAACACCGGTCTGCTGGCCCTCGGCGGGATCGCCGTGGCGACGCTGCTCACCGTGATCGGTCACCTGGAAGTCAACGACGACCTCAACCCGTGGGCGCTGACCATCAGCGACTTCGCCGTCTCCGACCGAGGGGGCGTCATCGACGTCGCCATGGTGGTGTTGGCGCTCGCCACCGTGGCACTGCTCCACGGCCTGCGCCGTACGGGCCCACCCGGACCGCGCTCCGGTCGGACGGCCGAGTTGCTGCTCGGCGCGTGGGTGGCCGGGCTGCTGCTGGCCGCGGTGGTGCCGACGAACGAACCGGGCACCGCCATGACCACGGCCGCGTACCTGCACCGGTACGCCTCGGTGGTCGCCTTCCTGGCGCTCCCGGCCGGCGGCTGGCTGCTCGCCCGGCGCGATCAGCTGACGCCCGCCGCCCGCTGGTTGCGCGGACTGGCGGTGGCCAGTCTCGCCCTGGCCGCGGCCATGGTCTGGTCGGCGTACCCCGGCGACCGCATGTTGATCGGGCTGGCCGAGCGACTACTCATCCTCACCGAGGTCGGCGTACTGACGGCGGTGGCGCTCGTCCTCGCCCATTCCGGCCCGTCGAGGCGCGTCACCACCGGTTAGGCTCCCGCTTCCGGAAATGACGAAGGGGCGGGCTCAGTGAGGGTCAGGAAACGGCCGATCCAGCGGACAGTGACCCTGCTGCTCCTCCTGGCGTCGGCGACGGGCTGCGCCACGGCGGACCCGGCGGTCGCCCGGCGGGCCGACAACTCGCCGAGCGCCACCCCCGCCACACCGTCGGCACCGGCCGAACGCCCCCGGCTCTGCGGTGCCCCGCCGCCGGCCGAGGCTGACGAGTTCCGGTTCAACCGCGACGCCGCCCGGCGTGACCCGCTGGTCGGCGTAGGCCCGACGGCCTACACGGGCGGCATCGCGTCCTACGACGACCTGGACGTCGGCGAGTTGGCGGAACTGCTCGAGCTACGGTTCGTCGACCCGTACGACAGGCAGAACGCCGCGCCGACGGTGTGGGAGATCTTCCGCTTCCTGTGCGCGCATCCCGACGTCCGGGCGGCCGGTTACGTGGTCAGCCTGGACCGCGAGGACTACCGGACCTCGATCGAGAGCATCTACGCCGAACGGATCGACGCCGCCCTGACCGCCGACGCCACGACGTTCTGCGCCACGGCCGAGGCGATCACCGTGGAAGACCACCTGGAGTGCTTCTGGGACTGAGCCCGTCGAGTCGGACTACTCCAGCGCGTGGAGCATCAGCTGGCGGGCGGCCTCGGTGATCGAACCGGACAGGCTCGGGTAGATGGTGATGGTCTGTGCCAGCTCGTTGACCGTCAGATTGTTCTCCACGGCCATCGTGATCGGCAGGATCAGCTCGCTGGCCTTCGGCGCGACCACCACACCGCCGATCACCTGACCACTGGCCGGCCGGCAGAACAACTTCACGAAGCCGTCGGAGAGGTCGTCCATCTTGGCCCGGGCGTTGCCGGACAGCGGCAGCATCACCTGCCGGGCCGGCACCTTCCCGGCGTCCACCTCGTCCTGCGAGACACCCACGGTGGCCAGCTCCGGGTCGGTGAAGACGTTCGCCGCGACGGTCCGCAGCCGCAGCGGGCGGACCGCCTCACCGAGCGCGTGCCACATCGCGATCCGGCCCTGCATGGCGGCGACGCTGGCCAGCAGCAGAACGCCCGTGCAGTCACCGGCCGCGTAGATGCCCGGCACGTTGGTGCGGGAGACCCGGTCGACGGTGACGTAGCCGCCCCGGCCCAGCTCCACGCCGTACTCGGCGAGGCCCAGGTTGGCCGTGTTCGGGATCGAACCGACAGCGATCAGGGCGTGCGAGCCGGTGACCCTGCGGCCGTCGGACAGCTCCACCTCGACACCGTCGGCGGTACGGCGCACCGCGTCGGCCCGGGAGTTGTTGAGGATCTCCATGCCCCGGTTACGGAACACCCGCTCGATGGCGGACGCCGCGTCGGCGTCCTCGTGCGGCATCACCCGGTCCCGGCTGGAGACCAGTGTGACCTCGACACCCATGGCGAGGTACGCGCTGGCGAACTCCGCGCCCGTCACACCGGAACCGACAACGATCAGGTGCTCGGGCAGCTCGGGCAGGTCGTACACCTGACGCCAGGTCAGGATGCGCTCGCCGTCCGGCACGGCGGTGGGCAGCTGCCGGGGCGTCGAACCGGTGGCCACCAGCACGGAGGACGCGGCGATCGAGTATTCCTCGGAACCGTCGGCGGGGGTGACGACGACCCGGTGGGTGTGCCCGAGAGCGTCCTCACCGAGCCGGGCCGTGCCGGCCACGAAGGTGACCCCCGCCTTGAGCAGCTTGGCGTGGATGTCGGCGGACTGCGCGAGCGCCAGCCTCTTGACCCGCTCGTGCACCGCCCGCGCGTCGACGGTGACCGCCTCCAGGCCGTCCGAGTGCACACCGAACTCCTCGGTGTCCCGGTAGCCGGTGACCACCCCCGAGCTGGCGATGAAGGTCTTGGACGGTACGCAGTCGGAGAGCACACACGCCCCGCCCGCACCGTCGGCCTCCACGACGGTGACATCGGCGTCCAGCTGGGCGGCGACGAGGGCCGCCTCGTACCCGGCCGGCCCCCCGCCGATGATCACGATCCGGCTCACAGCGTTCGCCCTTCGTTGATGCTCACAGTGACTTTCTTCTCCCGAACGCACCCGACACGCACAGTCGTATTCTCCCCCACCCGTCCGCCGGGCTATCGTCATCGCCGTGCGTCATCACGCCGCCTACGGCTCAAACCTTGATCCCGCCCGGATGCGCGCCTACTGCCCGCACTCGCCGATGGTGGGCACCGGCTGGCTGGAGGGGTGGCGGCTGACGTTCGCCGGGGCGGACGTCATCGGCTGGGAGGGCGCGGTGAGCACAGTCGTCGAGTCCCCAGGTGACCGGGTGTTCGTGGCGATCTACGACATCCACCCGTACGACGCGGCCCAGCTCGACGAGCTGGAGGGGGCGACCGCCGACACGTACCGCAAGCTGCACGTGCGGGTCTCCACGCTCGACGGCGACGTCACCGCGTGGATCTACGTGTTCAACGGGTACGAGGGTGGCCTGCCGACGTCGTGGTATCTGTCCGAGATCGCGAACGCCGCCGAGAAGGCGGGCGCGCCGGACGACTACGTCACCGAGCTGCGGTCCCGCCCCACCGGCACCGCCTCCGCGTAGCGCGTATCCCACGCCCCCAGTCTGCAACCATCACCGACAGGCGCGTCCGTCGGGCCCCACCGGCGTCGTCAATCACACACCGGCCGCCGGGACGGACAGCTCGTACATGTCGGTCCAGTGGGTCTCCCGCAGGCCCACGGACAGGTAGAGCGACAACGGCGTGGTCGGGTTGGTGAGATCCACGCCGAGGCCGGCCGCCGCCCGACCCTTCTCGGCGTAGCGGGCGAAGGCGCGGCGCAGCAACGCCGCACCCACACCCCGCCGACGGTACGCGGGCAGCACCGACAGGGTCTTCACCCAGCCCGACTGCTGGTCGAGCGCCTGGTCCGAGGACTGCAACGCGCCGGCGGGCACGCCGTCCACCTCGGCGACGAACCACTCGTCCCAGGCGGTCAGGTCACCGATCCGGGCCCGCCACCGCTCGTACGACAGCGGTTCGTGATCAGGGGTGTCGCCGAAGGCGATGTCGTGGATCCGGTGGAACTCCCGCAGGTCGGCGTCGTCGTCGGGGCGTACCTGACGGACCGTAACCCCGGGTGGCGGCGGTGGCTCGGCGGGCAGGTCGGCAAGCGTGCGGCGCATCCGGACATACCGCTTGGCAAGGGTGAACCCGGCGGCGCGCAGGTCCCGTTCCCAGTCGCGTTCCGGGGCGAAGACCGCGCACCGGACGGTGAGGGCGGGCAGGCCGCGCTCGGCTGCCCGTTCGGCGATCCGGTCGAGTTGCCGGGCCAGCAGCGGCGCCCGGAGCGCGGCGCCCCGGGTCGGGTCGACGTACACCTCCAGGAACTCCCGGCCGACACCTGTCGGGTTGTCCACTGTCGCCCAGCCGACCACTGTGTCGTCCGGGTCCACGGCCAGCCAGGAGTCCCGTGTCGGGTCGAAGAAGGGCGCCGTGAGCGACGCCGTGACGTCCTCGGCGTCGAAGTCGGGGTGCCCGATGGCGAAGGTGTCGGCGGCGTGCACCACCGCGAGGATCGCCGGAACGTCGTCGAGTGTGGGTCGGCGCGCGGTCCAACCTGCGGGGAGGGTCACGGCAGGTCATCCTGGCAGCCGATCGGCTCCGGCGCCGCCCATTTTTTCGTCGCCGCCGCCCGGCTCAGCCGAGGTCGGCCCGCGTCCGGTGCAGCAGTTCCACAAGCTCGGCGCCGTCGGCCGGGCCGAGCGCCGCGAACGCCGGCGCGGCCAACCGGTTGGTCACCGCCTCCGCCCACAGCCGCCGACGCACCAGGGGCCCGATCGGCGGGTACGGAGGGGACCAGCCGCAGGCCACCGCGCCGGCCTCCCCCTCCGGCCCGGCCAGCACCGCCTCCAGCGGGGTCATCCCGGCGGCGCGCACGGCCAGCAGGTACGCGCCGGTGAAGTGTTCGCGGAGCAGCCGCAACCCGGCGGCGGTCCGGGCGCCCGGGGTGTTCTCCGGTAGCGGCATGGCCCGCCAGGCGGCAAAGAGCGGCATCCCGCTGGCGTCCGCGGCTCCCACCGCCCGCTCGACGAGCGCGGAGAGGCGTTCGGTCCCGGGCAGCGGACCGAGCTGCTGGGTGCCCCACCGGCAGCACTCGGCGAAACTCGCGGCGGCCACCTCGACCGGGCGGACGGTCCGGGCGGCGGCGTCCCAGCCGTCGGCGACCGCGTCCGGCGCGACGAAGCCGAGGGCGGCGGCGGCCGTCTCGGCCCGTACGTCGCCGAGCGCGCCGGCCCGGCCGCTGATGTAGAACGCCCAGCCGGAGATGCCGAGCAGCCGGGCCCGCCGCAGCGTGGTCGGGCTACGGCTGAACGCGTCGCCCAGATCGAGCACGACGGGTTTGCTGGCGGCGGCGACCTGTTCCGGTGTCATCCGAGCGCCCACCCCGGCCCGCTCCGGCCCGGAACCGCCGGACCGCAGGCCCGCTCGTCGTCGTCCATCGATCGTCAGTCTGCCGCGCCACCGGCGGAGTCCGCAGTCCCCTCTTCGGCCGCCAACGCCTCCACCGCCGCCTCGACCTCGCCGGCTCGCCGCCGGGCCGCCGTGACCGCCCGCTCGGCCGCGCGCCTGGCGAGTTTGGCCCGGCTGAGGTCCTGCTCGGCGACCGCCCGCCGGCGCTCCAACTCGGCCAGCTCGGCCTCGATCGTGTCCAGCGCCTCGGCGCCGTCCCGCTCCTGCCCGCTCGCCTCGGTCAACTCGGCCTCGGCCCGCTGCTGATCGGCACGGGCCCTGGCGAGTTCCCGGTCCAGCGCCCGGCGCTGCCGGTCCCGTTCGGCGCGGGCGGCCCGCGCCGCGCGCTCGGCCGCCCGGTCGGGAGCCGCCTCGGTGCGGACGCGCCTGGTTGCCGGCTGGCGCGGCTCCGGCTTCTCCTCGGTGCCGGTGACCAGACGCAGCTGAGGTCGGGGCACCTCGCCGAAGCCGGCGTACGTGGCCGACCTGAGCAGGCGCCCGGCCCGGACCTGTTCGGCGACCTCGGCGTCGGACAGCGCCGCGTTGAGAGTTGTCTCCACCTCGGCCAGCGGCAGCTTGCCGACGGGCGGCGCGTCGGGCTCCGCAGCGGCGAGCTTGCGGACCTCGGCGACCAGGGCGCCGACCACGGCCCGACGCTGGGCGGACAACTCCCGCAGCCGGGGCCCGCGCAGGTCCCGCTGGGCGGACCGCAGCGCGTCCGCGAGCTGCACCAGGTCGGCGACCAGCTCGGGACGGCGGATCGCGAGCAGGTTCACCAGCCAGGCGGCCACCGTGGGACGACGCAGCCGGGCCAGTTCCCGGGCGGACTTCGGGTCGCCGGCCCGCCGGGCCTCGGCCACGGCAGCGTCCCGGGCGGCCACGAACCGGTCCGGCGGAATGCGGTAGAGCTGTCGTACCAGCTCCGGGGAGGGGCCGGGCATCGCTCAGACGTCCACCCGGCTACCGGGCTCCAGCCGCTGGTACTCGGTGCCTGACATCGCCGTGTACTGCCGGTTGAGCACACCCAGCCCGTTGTCGTTGAGCAGCCCGTCGTGCAGGGCGTACGCGCGTCGGGGTGCGACCGCCCGGATGAAGTCGAGGACCTCGGAGAACTTCGACCAGGGGGCGTGGATCGGCGCGAAGAGCGTGTCCACAGGTGTCTCCTCCGGCACCACGAGGGCGTCACCGGGGTGGTAGACCACGTCGTTGATCAGGTAGCCGAGGTTGTCGATCACCGGGATGTCCGGGTGGATCACCGCGTGCTTCCCGCCGTACGCCCGGATGGGGATGCCGGCGGCGGTGAACGACTCGCCGGTCGTGACCGGGTGCAGCGCCTCGGCCGCGTCACCGAGGGTGCCGGCGATCGCGGCGGGCCCGTGGATCGGGAACGGCCGCCTGTCGAGTTCCAGGCGCACCGCCGCCAGGTCGAGGTGGTCGGGATGCTCGTGGGTGATCAGCACCGCGTCGGCACCGTCCAACGCCGCCGGATCGCTGAACACCCCCGGATCGACGACCAGCACTCCCCCGTCGTGTTCCACCCGGAGGCAGGAGTGCGCGTACTTGGTGAGCCGCATCGTGACTCCTCGATTATCGAATCGTGACGTCCTCAGCGCAGTCTGCCGGAACCAGCCGCCGCGCGCGCCACGTCCGAGGTATCGCCACACCGGCTGACAACGATGGGAGCGGGGATGGACAAACGGGAGGGACGACGCCGCGGCGCACTGCTGGCGGCGACGACACTGGTGGCGGCGCTGGCCGTGACGGGCTGCGGTGCCGGCGACGACAGCGGGGCACGGGACAGCGCGGGTTCGGCGGCGAAGGCGCCGGTCGTCGGCGGCGAGGCGGGCCGGGACGCCGCAGCGGAAGCGCCGGGGGCCGCCGGAGCCGGCGCACCGGACCTGCGGGTCGACCAGCGGGCGATCATCTACACCGGAACGATGCGGGTGCAGGTCGACAATGTGGACGCGGCCGCCCGCGAGGTCGCCGCCGTGGCCACCCGGGCCGGCGGCTTCGTCGGCGGTGACCAGCGACGCAGCGCCGACGCCGACGCGGTGGCGGAGTTGGAGCTGCGGGTGCCGGCGGCGAGGTTCACAGGCGTGGTGGACGAGATCGCGAAGCTCGGCCGGCAGCAGAGCCGGGAGATCAGCACCCAGGACGTCACCGAGGAGACCGTCGACCTGGACGCCCGGATCACCAGTCAGCGTGCCCGGGTGGACAGCGCCCGCCGGTTGCTGGCCCGCGCCACCTCGATCGCCGACCTGGTGTCGTTGGAGAACGAGCTGGGTCGCCGGGAGGCCGACCTGGCCTCGCTGGAGGCCAAGAAGCGACGCCTCGCCGACCTGACCGCCCTCTCCACGGTCACCGTGTCGCTGGCCGGGCCGGCCGCGAAGGCCACCGAGGAGAAGGCCGAGACCGGCTTCCTGGTCGGGCTCCGGGGCGGCTGGAAGGCCTTCGTCGTCTCGATGACCGTCCTGCTCACGGTGCTGGGCGCGCTGCTGCCGTGGCTGGTGGCGCTCGGCGTACCGCTTGCGGTGCTGCTGGTCGTGCTGCGACGGCGGCGGAAGTCACCGGCCCTTGTCGCTCCGGTCAGCGCGCCGCCGCCAGTGCCCGCAGCGCGGTCTGCACCATGACGCGTACGCCTGCCGGGATGGCGCCCTCGTCCACGTCGAACGACGCGCGGTGCAGGTCGACGTTGGGGCCGGAACGTCCCACGCCGAGGCGGGCGAGTGCGCCGGGGACGTACTCCAGATACCAGGAGAAGTCCTCGCCACCCATGCTCTGCGGCGTCTCGGCGATCCCCTCCGGGCCGAGGGCGGCGCCGGTGGCGGCGGTCAGCACCTGGATGGCCCGGGAGTCGTTGCACACAGGTGGCCGGCCGCGCAGGTACTCCAGGTCGACAGTCGCGCCGGTCGGGGCGATCACGTCCCGGACCACCTGAGCGACGATCTTCGGGGCCTGCTCCCAGGTGTCGCGGTCCATCACCCGCAGGGTGCCGGACGCGCTGGCCTCGGACGGGATGACGTTGTAGCGGGTGCCGGCCGAGGCGTGGCCGAAGACCAGCAGCAGGCCGCTGTTGGCCGGCACCCGGCGGCTGACCAGGGCGGGCACCTCGGTGATCAGCCGACCGAGCGCGTCGACCAGGTCGACGGTCAGGTGCGGACGGGCGGTGTGCCCGCCGGGGCCGGAGAGCCGGACGGTGACGTTGTCGGCGGCCGCGGTGATCGGGCCGACCCGCAGGCCGACCTGGCCGACCGGCAGGTTCGGGTCGCAGTGCAGGGCGAAGATCTGCACCACGTCGTCCAGGCCACCTGCCTCGATGACCTCCAGCGAACCGCAGGGCAGGATCTCCTCGGCCGGCTGGAAGATCAGCCGGACCCGGCCGTCCAGCTCACCGAGGTCGGCGAGCTGGGCCAGCAGCATGCCGACGCCGAGCATGATCGTGGTGTGCACGTCGTGGCCGCAGGCGTGGCAGACGCCCTCCACGGTGGACCGGTAGGGCACGTCCTTGGAGTCGTCAAGCGGCAGCGCGTCGATGTCGGCGCGAAGCGCCACGACCGGACCGTCGGGGCGGCCGTTGATGTCGCAGATCACGCCGTTGCCCTTGGGCAGCAGCCGAGGTTGCAGGCCAGCCAGGGACAGCTCCCGTGCGATCAGGGCGGCCGTCTCGAACTCCGTGCCGGACAGCTCGGGGTGCGAGTGGATGTGACGGCGCGTGGCGATCAGCCCGGGTACCCGGAGCGCCAGGAGGTGGTCCAGGTCGCTGGGCAGCGGCTGGGACCCGGGCGGCGGCTCCGGCCAGGACGACGCCAGCTGGCTGCCGGTCGGCAGCGTCAACGCACTCGTCACGTCGAATTCTCGATCACTAGAAATGGATGGATCATCGGGAACAGCAGACAGCCTAGACCTCCGGCGGTGACGCTGCGCAACCTCGTTCCGGTAATGATCGGACCGCGCAGCGTCACGTATGCCCTGCTGAGAACGCTCGGAGAGGTGCGGGACAGCAGGTAGATCGCGGTCGAAGGCCGTCATCTGCCCCTCACCTCCTACAACGCGTAACCGATTCCGGCGGTCACGAATCTCGGTGCCGGTCACCGGCCCCTGTTGCGAATTGTCGCATTAGTCGGGGTGATGAACTGACACTCCGACAATTAGCCGACCACGCTCCGCAACGAGCCGGAAAGACGCTCACACGCACGGGACCACCGTCACCGCACAGGGTGTGCGTCCCGACGACCCGGTCGAGGTACCCGCAAACCGCGGTGGGCACACCGCAAACGCCCCCGCGAGGGCCACGCCGCCCAGGGGTTCCGCCCTCCACGGTAGCTCCGCCGAAGCCCGCAAACACCCCTTGACCTGGGAAAACGACAGAAGGACGATCAGAACC
Organism: Micromonospora sp. NPDC047521; assembly: GCF_055587305.1. Taxonomy (NCBI): domain Bacteria; kingdom Bacillati; phylum Actinomycetota; class Actinomycetes; order Micromonosporales; family Micromonosporaceae; genus Micromonospora; species Micromonospora sp. NPDC047521. The sequence continues at coordinate 630,433 of NZ_JBVJGN010000001.1, forward strand.
GATCGGTCGGCCGGTACAGCCCCCACGCCTCGCGCAGCATCCCGCAGACCTCACCCACCGTGGCGCGGGCCCGCAGCGCCTCCTTCATCGGGTACAGCACGTTCTCCGTACCGTCGGCGGCGGCCCGCAGGTCGGCGAGCGCCCGCGCCACCGCGTCGGCGTCCCGCTCGGCGCGCAACCGCGCCAGCCGCTCGGCCTGCGCCGCCTCGATCGCCGGGTCAACCCGCAACGGCTCGTACGGCTCCTCCTCGTCCACCGTGAACCGGTTGAGCCCCACCACCACCCGCTCACCCGAGTCGATCTCCTGGGCGATCCGGTACGCGGACTGCTCGATCTCCCGCTTCTGGAACCCGGCCTCGATGGCGTCCACCGCCGACCCGTGGTCCGCCACCCGTTCCATCAGCTCCACGGCGGCGGCCTCGATCTCGGCGGTCATCGCCTCCACCACGTACGAGCCGGCGAACGGGTCCACCGTGGCGGTCAGGTCCGTCTCGTACGCCAGCACCTGCTGGGTCCGCAGCGCGAGCCGGGCGGCCTTCTCGGTGGGCAGCGCGATGGCCTCGTCGAAGCTGTTGGTGTGCAGCGACTGGGTGCCGCCGAGCACCGCGCCCAACCCCTGCACCGCCACCCGGACCAGGTTGACCTCGGGCTGCTGCGCGGTGAGCTGCACGCCGGCGGTCTGGGTGTGGAACCGCAGCATCATCGACTTCGGATCCTTGGCGCCGAAGTCGTCACGCATCAGTCGGGCCCAGATCCGCCGGGCGGCGCGGAACTTCGCCACCTCCTCCAGCAGCGTGGTGCGGGCCACGAAGAAGAACGACAGCCGGGGCGCGAAGTCGTCCACGGCGAGCCCGGCGGCGAGCGCCGCCCGCACGTACTCCACGCCGTTGGCCAGGGTGAACGCAATCTCCTGCGCGGGCGTCGCGCCGGCCTCGGCCATGTGGTAGCCGGAGATGGAGATGGTGTTCCACTTCGGCACCTCCTTGCGGCAGTACGCGAACGTGTCGGCCACCAGGCGCAGCGACGGCTTCGGCGGGAAGATGTACGTCCCCCGGGCGATGTACTCCTTGAGGATGTCGTTCTGGATGGTCCCGTTGAGCGCCGCGCCGGGCACCCCGTTCTCCTCGGCCACGAGCTGGTAGAGCAGCAGCAGCACCGAGCCGGGCGCGTTGATGGTCATCGAGGTGGACACCTTGTCCAGCGGGATGTCGGCGAAGAGCAGCCGCATGTCCTCAATGGAGTCGATGGCCACGCCGACCTTGCCGACCTCGCCGTGCGCGATCGGCTCGTCGGAGTCGTAGCCCATCTGGGTCGGCAGGTCGAACGCGACCGACAGGCCCATGGTGCCGGCCCGCAACAGCTGGTGGTACCGCGCGTTGGACTCGGTGGCGGTGCCGAAGCCGGCGTACTGGCGCATGGTCCACGGGCGGGAGGTGTACATGGTGGGGTAGACGCCCCGGGTGTACGGGAATTCGCCGGGACCGCCCAGCCGGGAGTCCAGGTCCTCCGGAAGGTCGGCACCCGTGTAGACGCCCTTGATCGGAAAACCGGACTCGCTTGACCGCCGTTCGCTCATCCCCGGATGGTAGGACGCCTGAGCATGTCGTCGGGTGAGGGATACCGCACAGTGCGTCCCGACCGGTCGACAGGAGGTGAACGACAGGGCACGTTCTGTCGACTTCGATAAACGCCCGTCGCGTCGGCTTTCATATCGGGCGTCGGACCCAGCAAGATAGGGGGGTTGTGTCCCAGCCCCCTCGATTTCCCCCGGTGGCTTTTCTGTGACTCAGATCCCGACGTGGAGCGGCGGACCAGTCAGTCCCGCCAACGGCCGCGCAGCACCCGGCACCACCATCGGTGACCGGTACTCGCTGCGGTCCTCGGTGGGCAACGGCGGCATGGGTACGGTCTGGCGCGCCACAGACACGTTGCTTCGCCGTGACGTGGCGGTGAAGGAGGTCGTCCTGCCCCCGGGGCTGGCCCCCAGCGACCGCGACGCCATGTACGAGCGCACCCTGCGCGAGGCCCGCGCCGCCGCCGCGATCCAGCACCCGGCAGTGGTGCAGGTGTACGACGTGGTCACCGAGGCCGGTCGCCCGTGGATCGTGATGGAGCTGCTGGACGCGCGCAGCCTCGCCGACATGGTGATCGAGGACGGTCCGGTCGCTCCCCGCGCCGTCGCCAAGATCGGCATCGCGCTGCTCGGGGCGCTGGAGGTCGCGCACGCGATCGGCGTGCTGCACCGCGACGTCAAGCCGGCCAACGTGCTGATCTGCACCGACGGCCGCTGCGTGCTCACCGACTTCGGTGTGGCCCGGATGCCCACCGACGTGCAGCTCACCACCCCCGGCATGGTGCTCGGCTCCCCGCACTTCATCTCGCCCGAGCGGGCCATGGGCCAGGAGTTCGGCCCACCGAGCGACCTGTTCTCGCTGGGTGTGACGCTCTACACGGCGGTCGAGGGCCGGCCGCCGTTCGACAAGGGCGACCCGATCGAGACCATGCACGCCGTGGTCGAGGACCCGCCGGCCCCGCCGCAGCGCAGCGGCCCGCTGACCCGGGTGCTGATGGGCCTGCTGGAGAAGGACCCGGCCCGCCGGCTGGACGTGCACACCTCCCGGGCCATGCTCCGCGAGCTGCTCGCCGGCCCGCTGGGCAGCACCGCCACCGCAGTGCACTCGGTCACCGACCCGTACGCCGTGGTGCCGGTGCAGCAGCGCCCCGCACCCGTACACCCGCCGGCGCAGCCGGAGCCCAAGCCGGACAACCAGATCGGCGGCCGGGCGATGCTGGCCCCCGAAGAGTCCCTGACCGACCGGCTGGCGGCGCTGCGTCGCGGCGAACGCCCGCCGCCTGCCGCTCCCGCCGGCGCCGCCGGGCTCGACGAGACCAGCGCCGACGCGCTGGCCGGTCCGCTGCACACCCCGACCGGCGCGATGCCCGCCCCCGGGCGGCCCGTCGTCGGGCGCACCTACGGCGGCAACGCCGACGCCACCCAGCGGGTGGACGCCGGGGCGCACCCGGACGCCACCCAGCGGGTCACCTACGGCAACCAGTCCGACGCCACCCAGCAGGTCGGGTACGGCGGCGCGCCGGAGGCCACCCAGCGCGTCGGGGGCACCTACGGCGGCGGCAACCAGTGGTCGGTGCCGGGCACCGGTCAGCCCTGGACGACGCAGGCCCCGTCGGGCGGCGGCGCGCTCGACAAGGTCCGTGCCACCGGGGGCCAACTGGTCAGCACGGTCAAGGGCTGGCCACGCAAGGTCCAGCTGGCCGCGGCCGGCGGGCTGGCCGTCGTGCTGCTGATCACCGTGGTGGCGCTCTCCGGCGGCGACGATCCGGCCCCGAGCGCGCCGCAGGCGCAGCCCACTCCGTCCGCCGCCGCGGGGCCGGGCGTGGAGATGCAGGAGCACGCCGCCCGCGGCATCCAGGTCATGGTGCCGAAGGGCTGGAAGAAGGCCACCGGCGGTTCCTACACCGACTACATCGACCCGGAGGACAGCGGCCGCAAGGTCCGCATCATCACCGAGAAGTGGTCCAGCAGCTCCACCCGGTGGGCGGAGACGGCCGAGAACGGCCTCAAGACCAGGAGCACCTCCTGCGTCAAGCCGTACGCCCAGATCAGCGCCACGGAGACGGAGCTGGCCAGCAAGCCGGCAGCCGAATTCGAGTACACATGTGGCGAGGGCGACACCATGCGGCACGGCGTCTGGCGTGGTCTGGCGCAGGGCGGCAAGGCGTACTCGTTCTACCTGACCGCCACCGACGCCAAGTTCGCCGAGAGCAAGCCCATCTTCGACGAGATGGTGCGCACGTTCCAGCTCACCGGGGACGGCTGAGCCGGAGGGAACCGACAGCGGTGATCCGCCGCCGTGCTATCAAGGGGCATGGCGGCGGACACCACTGACATCGACGACATTCGTGAGCAAGCCCGGCGCTGGCTGGCCGACGACCCGGACCCGGCCAGCCGGGACGAGCTGACGGCGGTGCTCGACGCGCTGCCGTCGAGCGCCCCCGACCTGGCCGACCGGTTCGCCGGGCCGCTCACCTTCGGCACCGCGGGCCTGCGTGGGCCGCTGCGCGCCGGCCCGAACGGGATGAACCTGGCAGTGGTCACCCGGGCCGCCGCCGGCCTGGTCGACTGGCTCGCCGCGCAGGGCGGCACCGGCCCCCTGGTGATCGGGTACGACGCCCGGCACGGCTCCCGGCAGTTCGCCGAGCGCACCGCCCAGGTGGCCACCGGGGCTGGGCGTCCCGCGCTGCTGCTGCCGCGCCCACTGCCCACCCCCGTCCTGGCGTACGCGGTGCGCCAGCTCGGCGCGGTCGCCGGCGTGATGGTGACGGCCAGCCACAACCCTCCGCAGGACAACGGCTACAAGGTCTACCTGGGTGCCGAGCTGGGCGGCGAGCTGGGCGCGGGAGCGCAGATCGTGCCTCCCGCAGACGCCGGCATCGAGGCGGCCATCCGGGCGGTCGGCCCGCTCACCGAGGTGCCGCTGGGCGCGCCCGGCCAGGTGCTCGGCGACGACCTGGTCGCGTCGTACGTCGAACGGGCGACAGCGGTGATCGACCCGGACGGGTCGCGGGACCTGAGCGTGGCGTACACCCCGCTGCACGGGGTGGGCGCGGCGGTGCTCACCGCCGCGTTCGCCCGCGCCGGTTTCCCGGTGCCCGGTGTGGTGCCCGACCAGGCCGAGCCGGACCCGGAGTTCCCCACCGTGTCGTTCCCCAACCCTGAGGAGCCGGGAGCGGTGGACCGGCTGATCGCCCTGGCCGACTCGACCGGCGCGGATCTCGCCATCGCCAACGACCCGGACGCGGACCGCTGCGCCGTGGTGGTCCGTGACGACCGCGACGGCTGGCGGATGCTGCGCGGCGACGAGGTCGGTGTCCTGCTCGCCGACCACCTGATGCGGCGCGGGGTGACCGGGCTGTACGCGACGACGATCGTCTCGTCGTCCCTGCTGCGGGCCATGTGCGCCGCCCGGGGCCTGCCGTACGACGAGACGCTCACCGGCTTCAAGTGGATCGTCCGGGCCGGCGGCGGGAGCGCGCCACTGGTCTTCGGCTACGAGGAGGCGCTGGGCTACTGCGTCGCCCCGCAGCACGTACGGGACAAGGACGGCATCACGGCCGCGCTCACCGTGGCGGAACTCGCCGCCGGCCTCAAGGCGCAGGGTCGTACGCTCACCGACCGGCTGGACGAGCTCGCTGCGGAGTTCGGCGTGCACCACACCGACCAGCTCTCGGTCCGGGTTGACGACCTGCGGCTGATCGCCGACGCGATGGCCCGGATCCGGGCGGCCACCCCGAGGACGCTGCTCGGGCAGCCGGTGGACGGCGCCAAGGATCTGCTGCCCGAGTCGGACGTGGTGATCCTGCGCACCGCGGCGGCCCGGGTGGTGATCCGCCCGTCCGGGACCGAGCCGAAGCTCAAGGCGTACCTCGAGGTGGTGGAGCCGGTGGCCGGCGGCGATGTCGCCGCCGCTCGGGCCCGGGCTGGCGCGGCGATCGCGCGGCTGCGGGCCGACGTCGCCGCCGCCCTCGGCATCTGACCGCGCCCGACCCCACCCCCACCCACCTGTCCCGTTCCCTTTGCTCTGCTTCAACGGAGGCAACACGCGGCGGCCGTTTGTGTTGCGCGGGTTGAAGCACAGCAAAGGGGGCGCCGGGGATGGGGGCGGGCCCCGACGGTCAGGCGCGCTTGCCGAGCGCCGCGTCGACCGCCGTGGCCAGGGCGGCAACGACCAGACCGACCGACGGGCGGACCACCGAGTCGTCGGCGCTCACCTCGCCGGAGAACCCGGCGCCGGTGGCGATCTCCTCCAGCCGGCGGCGGGCGTCGGCTGCGGTCTCGCCGCTCATCCCCAGCGCGGTCTCCATCCGCAGCACCACGACCAGGGTGGCGAGCGCGGCTGTCCGCTCGTCCGGGGCCGCCGCGCCGGTCAGCGCCTCGGTGAGCCGCTGGCGGGTGTCCGCCTCGACGGACCTGTCCACCACCGGGTAGCGGTGCACGTGGATGAAGCCCAGCTCGGTCTCGTCGACATCCCTGACGACACCCTGGGTGCACAGGTCACCGAGGATCCTGTCGCGCAGGCCGTGTCGTAGACGCTGCACCCAGGACGCCGGCGTGTGCGGTGTGTCGGCGGCGATCCGGCCCAGCACCTCGTCGGCGACCGGCTCGCCGGTGGGCGTCGGGTCGACCACGGTCAGGGAGCCGTCGGCGTACGCGATCCGACCGGCCAGGGCCAGCTCGACCAGCACCGCCGCGGCCATGCCGAGGTCCAGGCTGATCCGCGGCATGGTCGCCTTGCCGGTCGTGTCGTCGTAGGCGAGGAGCAGCAACTCCTCGGCGAGCGCAACACCAGTCATGGCCGGAGACGCTAGCGGGTCCACGCCATACCGCGCGCGAACCCGCCGGACCCGGCACCGACCGGGGTAACGCGTCAGAACCGGGGCATGCCGCCGAACTGGCGGTCGCCGGCGTCGCCGAGGCCCGGGACGATGAACTTGCGGTCGTTCAGCCCCTCGTCGATCGAGGCCGTGACCAGGCGCAACGGCAGACCGGAGCGTTCCAGGCGCTCGATGCCGACAGGCGCGGCGAGGACGCAGAGCACAGTGATGTCGGTGCAGCCGCGGTCGGCGAGCAGCCGGCAGCAGTGCTCCAGCGAGCCGCCTGTGGCAAGCATCGGGTCGAGCACCAGCACCGGCAGACCGGCCAGGTCGCGGGGCAGCGACTCCATGTACGCGCGCGGCTCGTACGTCTCCTCGTCGCGGGCCAGACCGACGAAGCCCATCGAGGACTCCGGCAGCAGGCCCAGCGCGGCGTCCGCCATACCCAACCCGGCCCGCAGCACCGGGACCAGCAGCGGCGGGTTCGCCAGCCGGGTGCCCTCGGTGCCGGTGACGGGCGTCTGCACCGGGTACCGCTCTACGGGGAAGGAACGCGCCGCCTCGTACACCAGCATGGTGGTCAGTTCGTGCAGCGACGCCCGAAACGTCGACGAATCGGTGCGCGCGTCCCGCATGGCGGTCAGCCGGGCCTGGGCCAGCGGGTGGTCAATGACGTGTACGTCCACGATCGCTCAACCTACCGGTCCGGTCGGTGCCGCGGTGCGGCTGCGCTCGGTGCAGCGACGCCGCTCACGTCGGAGCGGCCCGGCGTGACCAAGATCACTCAGCTGTTTCGTGCGTAGACTTCGTGGCATGACGGCGACAACGACGTCGGCCCGGTCGGAGCTCTCCGAGCTGGGACGATCCGAGACCGCTCTGCGGACCTTCCTGCACGGCCTGCCCGGCGTGGACCAGGTCGGCGCGGAGCAGCGGGCGGCACAGCTCGGCACCCGCTCCATCAAGACCACCGCCAAGGCGCAGGCGATCGACCTGGCGATCCGCATGGTCGACCTGACGACCCTGGAGGGCGCGGACACCCCCGGCAAGGTGCGCGCGCTTGCCGCGAAGGCGCTGCGCCCCGACCCGGCCGACCCGTCGTGCCCGCACGTCGGCGCGGTCTGCGTCTACCCGGCGATGGTCCCCCACGTCGCCGAGGTGCTGCGCGGAAGCGGTGTGCACCTGGCGAGCGTGGCGACGGCGTTCCCGTCCGGTCAGGCGCCGCTGGAGATCAAGCTCGCCGACACCCGGGCCGCCGTCGCGGCCGGCGCCGACGAGATCGACATGGTGATCAACCGGGGTGCGTTCCTGGCCGGGCGCTACTCCGAGGTCTACGACGAGATCGTGGCCACCAAGGAGGCCTCCGGGGACGCCCACCTCAAGGTGATCCTGGAGACCGGCGAGCTGGCCACCTACGACAACGTGCGCCGCGCCTCGTGGCTGGCCATGCTGGCCGGCGGCGACTTCATCAAGACCTCCACCGGCAAGGTCCCCGTCGCGGCCACGCTGCCGGTGACCCTGGTGATGCTGGAGGCGGTCCGCGACTTCCGCGCCGCCACCGGGCGGCAGGTCGGCGTGAAGCCGGCCGGCGGCATCAAGACCACCAAGGACGCGATCAAGTACCTGGTGATGGTCAACGAGACCGTCGGCGCGGACTGGCTCGACCCGGACTGGTTCCGCTTCGGCGCGTCCAGCCTGCTCAACGACCTGCTGATGCAGCGCACCAAGCTGACGACCGGCACCTACGCCGGTCCCGACTACTTCACCCTGGACTGATAGCCGATGTTCGAATACGCCCCCGCCCCCGAGTCCCGCTCGGTGGTGGACCTCAAACCCTCGTACGGGCTGTTCATCGACGGTACGTTCGTCGACCCGACCGACGGTGGCAGCTTCAAGTCGATCAACCCCGCCTCGGAGGAGGTGCTGGCCGAGATCGCCGAGGCCGGCGCCGAGGACGTGGAGCGTGCGGTACGCGCCGCCCGCAAGGCGTACGACAAGGTCTGGGGTCCGATGCCGGGCCGCGACCGGGCGAAGTACCTGTTCCGGATCGCGCGCCTCATCCAGGAGCGCTCCCGTGAACTGGCCGTCCTCGAGTCCCTCGACAACGGCAAGCCGATCCGGGAGTCGCGCGACGTCGATCTGCCGCTGGTCGCCGCGCACTTCTTCTACTACGCCGGTTGGGCCGACAAGCTCCCGTACGCCGGATTCGGGCCGAACCCGCAGCCGATCGGCGTGGCCGCGCAGGTCATCCCGTGGAACTTCCCGCTGCTCATGCTGGCCTGGAAGATCGCCCCGGCGCTCGCGGCGGGCAACACGGTGGTGCTCAAGCCCGCCGAGACCACCCCGCTGACGGCGCTGCTGTTCGCCGAGATCTGCCAGCAGGCCGAACTGCCGGCCGGTGTGGTCAACATCGTCACCGGCGCCGGCGACACCGGTCGCGCGCTTGTCGAGCACCCCGGCGTGGACAAGGTCGCGTTCACCGGCTCGACCGAGGTCGGCCGGGCCATCGCCCGGTCCGTCGCCGGCACCCGCAAGAAGCTCACCCTGGAACTGGGCGGCAAGGCCGCCAACATCGTCTTCGACGACGCGCCAATCGACCAGGCCGTCGAGGGCATCGTCAACGGCATCTTCTTCAACCAGGGGCACGTCTGCTGCGCCGGGTCCCGCCTGCTGGTGCAGGAGAACGTCGCCGACCGGGTGCTGGAGTCGTTGAAGCGGCGGATGGCCCTGCTGCGCGTCGGCGACCCGCTGGACAAGAACACCGACGTCGGGGCGATCAACTCGGCCGCCCAACTGGAGCGGATCCGCGAGCTGTCCGACGCCGGCTCGGCCGAGGGCGCCGAGCGCTGGTCGCCGCCGTGCGACCTGCCCGAGCGTGGCTTCTGGTTCGCGCCGACCATTTTCACCGGGGTCACCCAGGCGCACCGGATCGCCCGCGAGGAGATCTTCGGGCCGGTGCTGTCGGTGCTCACCTTCCGCACCCCGGCCGAGGCCGTCGAGAAGGCCAACAACACACCGTACGGGCTGTCGGCGGGGATCTGGACCGACAAGGGCTCCCGGATCCTGTGGATGGCCGACCGGCTGCGCGCCGGCGTCGTCTGGGCCAACACGTTCAACAAGTTCGACCCCACCTCGCCGTTCGGTGGCTACAAGGAGTCGGGCTACGGTCGCGAGGGCGGCCGGCACGGGCTGGAGGGCTACCTCAATGTCTGAGCGGGTCGCGGTACGCAAGACGTACAAGCTCTTCATCGGCGGGAAGTTCCCGCGCAGCGAGTCGGGACGGTCGTATCTCGTGCAGTCCTCGAATGTGTCACTGGCCTCCCGCAAGGACGCCCGGGACGCGGTGGTCGCCGCCCGCGCCGCCGTGAAGGGTTGGGCCGGGGCGACCGCGTACAACAGGGGTCAGATCCTCTACCGGGCCGCCGAGATGCTGGAGGGCCGCCGCGAGCAGTTCGTGGCCCTGGGCATCCCCGGCGACGAAGTGGACGCGGCAGTGGACCGCTGGGTCTGGTACGCCGGCTGGGCCGACAAGCTCGCCCAGGTGTACGGCGGCGCCAACCCGGTCGCCGGCCCGTACTTCAACATCTCCGCGCCGGAGCCGACCGGGGTGGTCGCCGTGGTCGCCCCGGAACGTCCGGCGCTGCTCGGCCTGGTCAGCGTGATCGCCCCGGCGATCGTCACAGGCAACACGGTTGTCGTCGCGGCGTCGCCGTCCGAGCCCCTGGCGGCGGTCACGCTTGCCGAGGTGCTCGCCACGTCCGACCTGCCCGGCGGGGTGGTCAACATCCTCACCGGCGCGATCACCGAGACCGCGCCGACGCTTGCCGCGCACATGGACGTCAACGCGATCGACCTGACCGGGGTGACCGACACCGAGCTGGCCACCGAGCTGGAGGTCAAGGCCGCCGAGAACCTCAAGCGGGTGCTCCGGCCGGCGCCGACCGAGCACGACTGGTCCGCCGACCCGGGTCTGGCCCGGATGACGTCCCTGCTGGAGACGAAGACGGTCTGGCACCCCAAGGGGGTGTGATTCGCTCCCGGCCTCTTGGTTTTCCGGGGAGCCCTGCCCACTCCGGGCGGTCACGCTTGATCCCTGCGTGGGCAGGGCTCCCCCGAGAACCTGACGTGGGCCGGGTTCGTCGGGTGGGTCAGCTCACGGGTTCTGCCTCGGGTTGGGTTGCCGCCCCTCCCCTCCTTGCCCTGCCCCGCCACCGGCAGCCCAAGATCTGCACAAGAACAGGGATGTTGCGCGGATCTTCGGCCGGCCCGACGGTCTTGGTTGGTGATCATGGGTTGACGGGTGTTCGATCTCGCTCGGCCGGTCAGCCTCATGATCAGCCCCGGGGTTGGGGGTGGGCGCGGGAGGTAAGGGTCTACTACCGGGGGTAGGATTGGTTTTGTGACTCGGTTGGGCGATCTTGAGCGTGCGGTGATGGACGTGCTGTGGGACGTGGTCCCGGGCACGTCGGACGGCGTGACCGTACGCGAGGTGGCCGACGCGCTCGACGGCCGCGAGCTGGCGTACACGACTGTGATGACCGTCCTGGACCGGCTCGCCGGCAAGGGCATGGTGCAGCGCGAACGCGAGGGCCGGGCCTGGCGGTACCGGCCGGCGGCGAGCCGTGAGGCGCACATCGCCCAGCTGATGCTCGACGCCCTCGACCTGGGCGGCAGCCGGGACGCCGCGCTCGTGCGTTTCGCCCGCTCGGTCACCGGCACCGAGGCCGAGGTGCTGCGCGCGGCGCTGGGCAGCGAGGCCGGACTGACCGGGCCGGGCACCACTGGCGGGGCCGAGCTGACCGACCGCGTGGACGGGCCGGCGGGCCGGCGGACGGCCGACGAGGCAGCGGAGCGGTAGGGCGCGCCATGGCGTACGCCGTGCACTTCGCCGCCACCATGCTGGCCTGCTATCTGACCGCTCAGGTGCTGGCCCGCTCGACCTGGACGTGGCGCAGCCCCCGGGTGGCGATCGTCTGCTGGCAGGCGGTCGGCCTGGCGCTGGGCCTGTCCGCGATGGGCCTGCCGATGGCGCTCGGGTTGAGCGCGTACGACCTGCCGACCGGAAGCGCGCTGCTCGCCCTGGCCTCCGATCTCGCGCACGGCACCCTGCCCGTCGGGGAGACCGCCTTCCACCTGGCGGGTGTCGGGGTCGGCTTCGGGATCGGCGCGGTACTGCTCGCCACGACAGTGCGCAGCATCCACGGCACGGTCCGCGCCCAGCGCCGCCACCGGGACCTGCTCACCCTCGTCGCCCGGGACGACCCGGCCGCACCCGGCGCGCTCGTGCTGGATCATCCGAGCGCCGCCGCCTACTGCCTGCCGGGCGTGAAGCCGCAGGTGGTGGTGAGTGCCGGCACGTTGAGCCTGCTGGACCGGGCGGAGCTGGCCGCGGTGCTCAGCCACGAGCGGGCGCACGCCCACGAGCGGCACGACCTGGTACTGCTGCCGTTCACCGCGCTCTGCCGGGCGTTGCCGTGGTTCGGCTGGGTCCGCGAGGCGCACGAGCGGGTCGCCCTGCTGGTCGAGATGCGCGCCGACGACAAGGCGCGCGAGCTGCACGCCGAGGCGCCCCTCGCGGGCGCGCTGCGCCGGTTCGCCGCCGCCGGTCACCGGATCACCCCGGCCGGCGCGCTGGGCGTGGGCGACCGGGATCTGGACGTACGGGTGCAGCGCCTGCTGGTCAGTGACCGGCCGCCCCGGGTGCTCGGTGCCACCGCCCTCGCGGTCGCCACCACCCTGGTCGCCCTCCCGGTGACGCTCTTCCTCAGCTGACGCGCCAACCCCGACCCCGCACCCGCTGCCGGGTTGACGGCGTGGATGTCGCTGCCTGGTAAGCCAGGTGGTCGAGCCTCCCTTTGCTCTGCTTCAACCGAGGCAACACATTTTGGGCAGAGCCGCCGCCTGGGTTGAAGCAGAGCAAAGGCGGCGGAACGAGGGCGGCCCCGCAGCACCTTCCCGACAAGCGCATCTACTACACCGCGTCGTAATATTGTCTACGACAGGGCGTAGTAGGCAGACATGTAGCCATACTACGTGTAGTGTGGCTACGACAAGGGAGCCAACCTACGGAGGCCGGCCATGGACACCCTGCTCCTCGCCCGCCTGCAGTTCGCCACCACAACCTCGATCCACTTCCTGTTCGTGGTGGTCACGCTCGGGCTGGTGACCCTGCTGGTCGGGATGCAGACCGCCTGGGTGCTCACCGGCAACCCCAGGTGGGAGCGGCTGACGCGCTACTGGGGCCAGCTCTACGTCATCAACTACGTGCTCGGCATCGCCACAGGCATCGTGATGGAGTTCCAGTTCGGGCTGAACTGGAGCGGCCTGTCGCGCTACGTCGGAAACGTCTTCGGTGCGCCACTGGCCATCGAGACACTCGTGGCGTTCTTCCTGGAGTCCACGTTCCTCGGGATGTGGATCTTCGGGTGGCACCGGCTCCGCAGGGGCGTCCACCTCGCGCTGCTCTGGGGCGTGGCGCTCACCGCGTACGCCTCGGCGTTCTGGATCATGGTGGCCAACTCCTGGCTGCAACACCCGGTCGGGTACGAGGTCCGCGACGGCATCGCCCACCTCACCGACTTCGGCGCGCTGCTCACCAACCCCAGCCTCGGCATGGCGTTCGGGCACGTGGTCTCGGCCGCGTTGCTTGTCGGCGGGATGCTGATGGCGGCCGTCAGCGCCTGGCACCTGATCCGCCGTACGCCCGACTTCGTGCTCTTCCGCACCTCACTGCGGATCGGCCTGGTCACCTCGGCGCTGGCGATCAGCCTGGTGCAGGGCTTCGGCTTCGCCCAGTTCGGCCCGGTCGGCGGTGTGCAGCCGACCAAGTTCGGCGGCCAGAGCCCGGAGGCGCAGGCGCTGATCGCCGAGTGGGCCACCCGGTTCGGCCCCGGCGACTACACGCCACCGGTGCTGGCGAACGTCGGGCTAGGCTTCATGATCCTGATCGGCTTCACGCTCGGCTGCGTCTGGTTCCTGCTGCCGCTGCTCTTCCGCGACTGGGTGATCCGGCTGCGCTTCCCGCTCTGGCTGATCCTGCTCGCCCTGCCGCTTCCGTTCGTCGCGGTGATCCTCGGCTGGATCGCCCGTGAGGTAGGCCGTCAGCCCTGGGTGGCGTACGGGCTGCTCCCCACCGAGCAGGCCGTCTCCCCGGTCGGCGCACCGGTGATGCTCGCCTCGCTGATCGGCTTCAGCCTGCTGCTCGGCACCCTCGCGGTCACCAACTGGGTGCTGCTCGCCAGGCACGCGGCGCGCGGCGCGGACGACCCGGCGCTCGGCCGTCCCCCGGCGCCGCCCACCGAGCCGGCCCATCCCGAACCCGCCCTCGCCTGAGGAGATCACCCGTGGACCTCGCCTGGTACGCCCTGCTCGGCCTCTTCTTCGCCGGCTACCTGGTGCTCGCCGGCTTCGACTACGGCGTCGGGCTGCTGCTCGCCCGTGGTGGCGGCCCGGCCGGGCGGCGGGCTGCCCTCACCGCACTCGGCCCGTTCTTCCTCGGCAACGAGGTCTGGCTGGTGGCGGCGGTGGGGATCCTCTTCGGCGCGTTCCCGATGCTGGAGGGCGAGCTGCTGTCCGGCTGCTATCCGGCGGTCGCCGGAGCGCTGGTCGGGGTCGTCCTGGTCACCGTCGGTGTGCAGTTGCGCAGCCGGCCGGCCGACGAGCGGGACCGGGCGCGCTGGGACCGGGTCGTGGTGATCGGGAGCGTGCTCGCCGCACTGGGCTGGGGCGCCCTGCTCGCCGCGCTGCTGCAGGGTGTTCCCCGCCAGGCCGACGGGCACCTGACCGGTGTGGCGCACCTGGCCACCCCGTTCACGGCCGCCGCCGGGCTGACCATGGTCGCGCTTGTCGCGGTGCACGGTGCGACATTCCTCACGCTGCGACTGCCGGCCGCCGACGCCGCAGTGGTCGGCCGCACCGCCCGCCGGCTGGTGCCGGTGGCGCTCACCGCGGTCGCCGTGGCCACCGTCGTGGGCCTGCTCTCCGTTCGGGTACGCGACAGCGTCCAACGGCCTGCGGTGGCCGTACTCCTGCCGGTGCTGCTGGTGGCGGCGCTGCTGGCGGCCCGCGCGGCGCTCAGCCGACGGCGGCCGGGGTGGGCTCTGGCGGCGACAGGCATGGCCCTGGCGATGCCTGTGGCGCTGGTCGGCGCGGCCCTGTGGCCCTACGTGCTGGTGTCCACGACCGACCCGGCCGCCTCGCTGACGGTGGCCGACGCGGCCGCGAGCACGCCGACGCTACGGCTGCTCGCCTGGGTGGCGCTGCCGCTGCTGCCGGCCCTACTAGGCTTCCAGGCAATGTGCTTGTGGGTTTTCCGGGGACGGACCGACGGCAGGGCACCGGTGTACTGGTGAACCGCCGTCCCTTCGACCCGCGTCTCCTGCGCCGGGTCCCCGCGGCCCGGCGCGACCTCGCCGTGCTCGCGCTGCTGGGTGTGCTCGCCGCCGGGCTGATCGTGGCGCAGGCCACCGCGCTGGCGGCGGTGCTGGCCACCGCCTTCGACGGGCGGCTGGACCGGCCGGCGCTGGCCGGCTTCCTGGCCACTGTCGCCGCCCGGTCGGCACTGGTCTGGGCACAGGGCACGGTGTCGGCGCGGGTCGCCGCCACGGTCAAGGCCACGTTGCGCGCCGACCTGCTCGGCGCGGTCGGTCGGCACGGGCCGGGCTGGGTGGCCGGGCAGCGGGCCGGTCAGCTCGCCACCCTGGCCGGGCGTGGACTGGACGCGCTCGACGCGTACTTCACCGGGTACCTGCCGCAGCTGGTGCTCAGCGTGACGGTGCCGCTCGCCGTGCTGGCCCGGATCGTCCTCGCCGACTGGAGTTCGGCGCTGATCATCGCGTTGACGCTGCCGCTGATCCCGGTCTTCGGCGCGCTGCTGGGCTGGCAGGCGCAGGCCGCCACCGAACGGCAGTGGCGCCGGCTCTCCCTGCTGGGTGGGCACTTCCTGGACATGGTCGCCGGGCTGCCCACGCTGCGCGCGTTCGGCCGCGCCCGGGCGCAGACCGAGGTCGTCCGCCGGATGGCCGACGGGCACCGGGTCGCCACAATGAAGACCCTGCGGATCGCGTTCCTGTCGGCGCTGGTGCTTGAGCTGGTCGCCACGCTGTCGGTGGCGCTGGTCGCGGTGCCTGTCGGCATCCGGCTGCTCGGCGGCGGCCTGGCCCTCCAGACGGCGCTGCTGGTGCTGCTGCTCACCCCGGAGGCGTACCTGCCGCTGCGGGCCGCCGGCAGCCGCTTCCACGCCAGCATGGAGGGGTTGGCCGCACTGGACGAGGCGCTCACCATCTCGGCGACGCCCACCACGCCCCGGGCGGCCGAGGGCGCGGCCACCCCCGACGGGCGGGGCGAGATCCGGTTCGAGTCGGTGACCGTGGCGTACGAGCGGACCACAGCGCTGCGCGACGTGACCCTGACCATCAGGCCCGGTGAGCGGATCGCGATCATCGGCCCGAGCGGCGCCGGCAAGAGCACTCTGCTCGGCCTGCTGCTCGGCTTCGTGACCCCGACCAGCGGCCGGATCACCGTGGACGGCGTGGACCTCGCCGCCGCCGACCCGGACGCCTGGCGTCGGCAGCTCGCCTGGGTGCCGCAGCGCGCCCACCTCTTCGCCGCGTCGCTGGCCGACAACATCCGCCTCGGCGCACCTGACACCCCGACCGAGGCGCTCACCGCTGCGGTACGCGACGCCGCCCTCGACGACGTGGTGGCCGCCCTGCCGGACGGCCTGGACACGCTGCTCGGCGAACGCGGCCACGGGCTGTCCAGCGGGCAACGGCAACGGGTGGCCCTGGCCCGCGCGTTCCTGCGCGACGCCCCGGTGGTGCTGCTCGACGAGCCCACCGCCCGCCTGGACACCGCCTCCGAGACGGTGGTGCTCGACGCCACCCGCCGGCTGGTCGCCGGACGGACGGCGCTGCTCGTCGCGCACCGGCCGGCGCTGCTGGCCGACGCCGACCGGATCCTGCGGATCGAGGACGGTCGGCTCACCGAGCTGACACCGGCGTCGACCGGAAAGGTGGCCCGATGACCGCGGCACCCGGGCCACCTAGCCGCGGGCCGGACCCGGTGGACCCCACGCCGGACATCGGCTCGCCACCGGCCGGGCGGACGGCCGCCGAACGGGCGGTGCTGCGACTGGCCCGGCCGTACCTGGGCCGGCTCGTCGGCGCAGGGCTGCTCGCCGCCGCCACCGAGTTCGCCGGGCTCGCCCTGATGGCCACCGCGACCTGGCTGCTGATGAGCGCCGCCGGTCAGCCGCCCCTGGACCGGCTCACCGTGGCGATCGTCGCGGTCCGGGCCCTCGCGATCAGCCGGGGCGTCTTCCGCTACACCGAACGGCTCGCCGGGCACGACGCGGTGCTCCGCATGATCACCGACGTACGGGCCCGGGTCTTCGCCACCCTCGCCGCCCGCCGCACCGCCGGGCACCGCTCGGGGGACGTGCTGAGCCGGCTGGTCTCCGACGTCGAAGCCGTCCAGGATCTGCTGCTGCGGGTGCTGGTGCCCGGCTCGGCGGCGGCGCTTGTCGGTGTGCTGGCCGTGGGAGGCGCGACGCTGATCTCGCCGCTGGCCGGCGCGGCGCTCGCCGTCGGGCTGCTCGTCGCCGGGGTGGCGCTGCCCGCACTGGCCACGGTCGTCACCAGACGCAGCGCGGCAGAGGTGGCCCCGCTGCGCGGCGCGCTCGCCACCGACGCGGTCGACCTCACCCACGGCGCCGCCGACCTGGCCGCGGTCGGCGCCACCGACGCCGCCCTGCGCGCCGCCGGGCAGCGGGCCGACCGGCTGGCCCGGCTGGAACGCCGGCTGGCCGCCACCGGGTTCGCGGTGGACGCGGCAGGGGTGCTTGTCGCCGGGCTGACCGCCGGCGCGGTGGTGCTCGCCGCGCTGGCCGCCGACGTACCGGGTGTGCTGGTCGGTGTGCTCGCCGTCGGCTCGCTGGCCGCCGTCGAGGTGGCGCTGGTCCTGGTCGCGGCGGCCCGACAGTGGACCCAACTGCGCCCCGGACTGACCCGGGTGGCCGCCCTGCTCGACGAGGACACGCCCACTCCCCCGACCGCCGAGGACAGCGCTCACCCCGCCGGCCCGTACGACCTGCGCTTCGTCGAGCTGACCGTGCGGTACCGGGCCGGTGCCGCACCCGCCCTGGACGGCATCGACCTGGACCTGCCCGCCGGTCGACGGATCGCGGTGGTCGGCCCGAGCGGCGCCGGCAAGAGCACCCTGGCCGCCGTGCTGACCGGCGCGGTCCGGCCCTCGTCCGGGCGAGTCGAGCTGGGCGGCCGCGACCTGTCGGCGTACACCGAGCAGGAGCTGCCCCGCGCGGTCGGCGGGCTGCTCGCCGAGGCGTACGTCTTCCACGCGACGGTGCGGGAGAACCTCCTGCTCGGGCGCGCGGACGCGGGCGACGACGAGCTGGCCGCCGCCACCGCCGCCGCGGGTCTGCTGGACTGGGTACGCGCCCAGCCGGCGGGTTGGGACACAGTGGTCGGCGAGGAGGGCGGCCAGCTCTCCGGTGGTCAGCGGCAACGGCTCGCGCTCGCCCGGGCGCTGCTCGCCGCGCCACCCGTGCTGGTGCTCGACGAGCCCACCGAGGGACTGGACCCGGCCGCGGCGGACGCGGTGCTCGCCTCCGCCCTGGCCGCCACCCCCGCCGGGCACTCGGTGCTGCTGATCAGTCACCGGCTCAGCGGCCTGGCCGAGCTGGACGAGATCGTCGTCCTCGACGGCGGCCGGGTGATCCAGCGGGGCCGGCACGTCGACCTGGTCGCCGCCCCCGGCTGGTACCGGGACCAGTGGCTGCTCCAGGAGGCGGCCGAACGCGGGTACCTGGCGCTCGCCCCCTGAGCCGGCTCGGGGACGGACCAGGGTTCCCCCGGACGTCGGCGCCTCGAAGTCGTGGCAGGGTGGTGCCATGCCGCGCTGTGAGGACGTGTTGGTCGACGAGCACCTGCGCAAACTGGCCGCCAGGTTGCAGGGTCCGGCGCGCCTGAAGTCCGACCTGCTCACCGAGGCCCGGCACGGGTTGCTGGACGCCGTCGAGGCGTACCGGGAGAGCGGGGTGCCGCCCACCGAGGCGCAGCGCCGGGCGGTGGCCGAGTTCGGCTCGCCGGCGCAGCTGCTGCCGTCCTGGCAGGCCGAGCTGGCGACGGCCGCCCTGCGCGGGTTCGCCCTGCGGATGTTGGCGATCGCCGGGGTGGGGGTGGCCGCCGGCGACCTGACCTGGCGCGGGGCGAGCTGGAGCGACGGTCCCCGCCCGCCGGCCGTCTACCTGCTGCTCTCCGCCACGGTCAACTGGATCTGGGTGGGCGCGCTGCTGCTCTCCGTGGCCGGCCTGCTGGTGGTCGCGGCGAGCGCCCGTACGGCACGACCGGGCCTGGCCGCCGCGCAGCGCGCGGTGGGTGCCGGCCTGACCGGTGTGCTGGTCCTCGGGGCGCTCGCCGGCGGGGCGCTCTTCGCCTGGTCACTCGGCCTCTGGGACGCGGCGTTGAGCTGGCCTCCGATGATCATCGGCGTGGTGCTGGCCGGGGCCGCCTACTTCTCGCTGGCCCGCGCGGCACGCGGCTGGGTGCTGGCCACCGCGCGCTGAGACGTGCGCGGCCGCACCGGGACTCAGACCGGGGCGCCGGGCGCGGTGCCGGGGTCGAGGAAGCGGCCGACCGTCGACTGGAACTCGCGCCAGCCGGCGCGCTCCCCGGCCAGCGCCCGCCGGCCGGCGTCGGTGAGCTGGTACGTCCGCCGCTCCCGCCCGTTGACAGTGCTCCACGTGCTCGCCACGTGCCCGGCCCGCTCCAGCCGCCGCAGCGCCGGATAGATGGTGCCGGTGGGCAGGTCGAGGCTGCCGTCACTGCGCGCCCGCAGGGCCTCGATGATTGCGTACCCGTGCAGCGCGCCCTGTTCGAGGACGGCGAGCAGCAGGGCGTCGAGGTGGCCGTGCAGCGCCTGGGCCTTCATGTGTAGCTACGCTACTTGTTAGGCGGCCGGTGCGCCACCGGTGGCGATCCGCAGGCCCGGGCGGTACGGAAAGACGCCATCGGGGTGCGGGCTCCGGTCTTCCCGAGCAGCCGACTAGGGTATGTGCCCAGAGTCACTCGCCGGTCCGAGACACCGGCGGGTGGGCAACCCGAAGCACACGGAGGTCAGCGTGGCCCGCCAGTCGCCCCAACGGCCCGACGCCGACGAGCCCGAGCTCGACGACACCACCGGCGTGGCCGAGCCAGATGACACCGAGGACACCGGCCGCGCGTCGACGTCGGCCGACCGGTCGCTCTGGGACGAGGTGCGGATCGACCCGGTGGAGATCGCCCTGCCCGCCGGCACCGGCTTCACGCTGCGCGCATACCGGCCGGCGGGGGAGCTGACCCCCACCGACGTCACCGAGCGCGACCAGGACGACCCGTTCCTCGCCCGCCGTCAGGTGATCGAGGAGGAGGACGACGAGACGGTAGTCATCCTCGACGAGGAGTTGGCCGAGGAGTTCGCCGAGAGCGACGAGGACGAGCCGTCGCGGCGCCGCCGGGACGCCGACGCGACAGGCGACAGCGAGACCGACGGGGCCGACGACGACGCCACGGACGAGGCGGACGACGAGGAGGTGCCCGTCTTCCTCAGCCACCGGGGCAAGCTGCTGCTGTTCAAGACGCCCGAGTCGCTTGTCAGCTTCATCCGGTCCGGTGCGCCAAACGATCTGTCTCAACTGGACAGCTGGAATGAATTGTCCGAACGGGTGGAGCCGGCAGATATCGCGCCTCTCGACGAGGACACGTACGAGCTGGACCTCGTCGTGGAGAACCTGCGCGGCGGTCACGACGCCTGGGATTCGACCCTGCTGATCGAGGCCGGCGAGATCGCGCGTGACCTGTCGTACGCGTTGCGGCTGCCTGCGGTACTCGACATGCTCTCCGCCGGCTCCAGCCTCGACAACCTGGACGAGGCGCTGCGGGCGACGGTCAGCGGCGGGATCGGCGGCTTCATGGGCCGTCGGCGGCTGAAGAAGATCGGGGCGCAGACCGCAAGTTTGGGCTGGCGGACCATTGTCGGCAAGATCTCTGCGGTGGTGGACTGGCGCGACTGACCCGTTCCGGGGAGCATCAGTTGCTGGCAGAGGAAAGACCTGTCCCGGGAGGAGGACGACGCCGTGGCGCTCGTGCGCGTGTACTGCGGTCTGGCCTCGGCGGATTCGGCTGACCGACCGGCCTCGGCCGGTTCGACGCTGACGTCCGCTGTGGTCGATGACGCAGGCCGTCTGCTGCATGTCTGCGAGATCAGCGACGACGCCGCTGGCTACGCCCAGCTCGTCGCGCTGCTCGTGGAGCGGTCGGGCGGGCCGAGCGGTGCGGCCATCGCCGCCGACAGCGACGACCACACGGTCACCTCGCTGTTGAGCGCGGCGGGTCGACCCCTGGCGATCGCCGACGACGACTCGGTGGACGACTTCGCCGAGCGGTTCGCCGACGACGACTCGCTCGAGGAGATGCAGTCACCGCCTGCCGAACGACGCGCCGTGGGCCTGGCCCGCGCGTTGCAGGCGGGCGCGCTCTCCGCTGTCACGCTGCCCGCACCCCGGGACCTGGCCGGCTACAAGCAGGTGCTCGCCGCGCACGCCGCGCTTGCCAGCGGTCGGCACTCCGCCGCCGTGGCGCTGCGCGAGGTCCTGCGCGAGCTGTACCCGGCGGCGCTGCGCGCGTACCCGGATCCGGCCGAGCCGGTCTCCCTGGCGGTGCTTGACGCGCTTCCCGAGCCGGGCATGCTCGGCGGCACAGTGGCCCGCGGTCGTGAGGTGTCCGTCGCGGCGGACGCCATCGCCGCGCACCTCGCCGCGGACGGGGTGGCCGACGCCGACGAGATCAACGACGCGGTTACCGCGCTGCGGGTCGCCATCTCCGAGACGCCCCGCCGGGCGGCGGTGAACCGGGCGCTCACCTCTGCGGTGGCCGAGACGGTCCGCCAGGCGGTCGCCTCGGTCCGGGCCTGCGACGCCGGCTGCGAGGCGCTGGTGAGCGCTCTCGGCGCCCGCGTGAGCGCGCCCGCGCCGGCCCCCGGTCGACGCGCCGCCGCCCGCCGTGGCGAATCGGTCGGCGAGCTGTCCGGCCTCGGCAGCACCGGCGCCGGCCTGAACAACACCAGCGCTGGCCTGCGGGCGGTCCGGCCGACGCCGGTCGCCGCCGAGCAGGCCCCCAGCGTGGGCCGGCGGAGCCGTCCCGAGCCCGCCCCGGGCAGCGCGCCACTGGCCACGCCCCGCCCGCTCGGGCCACCACCTGTCGCCCCGGCTCCCGTCACCCCTCCCCCTGTCGCACCCGCGCCGGTGGCTCCGGCCGCCGTCGCCGGCCCGCCGGTGTCCCCACTGCCGGTGCGCGGCGAGCCGAGTCGGATCGACGGTCCGACCAACCGGCCGGTCTCCTCGCCGCCGCCCCCGCCACCCGGGATCACCCCGATCGCCCCGACGCAGCGCGGCGCGGTGCCGCCGGCCGAGGCGGGCGAACCGTTCCGCCCGACGCTGACCACCGCCGCGATCAACCACGCGCGGGCCGAGCGGCAACGCACAGTCATCCCGCCCCGCCCGAAGACCAACGGCGAACCCCGGCCGAGCCACCAGCAGCTCCCGGTGGACGAGCCGCCGACCGGCGGGTTCAGCGTCACCGACCTCAGCATCCCCGTGCCGGCGCCCCGGCCCGGCCAGGAGTCTCCGCCGCCGGGGTCCCGGGCCAACTGGCCGCTGGTCAACAACCCGGAGGACCCGAGCGACAGCTCGGCGAACAACCCGGTCGCCTACCCGTACGGCGGGGGTCGGGGCGTCGACGCCCCGACCGACCCGGGTCGGGCCGACGGCCGGGTCACCCCGCCCTGGCTCGCTGACGACCTGCCCCAGGAGCCGCCCATGCTGCGGCTGGTGGAGCCGCCGCCGCTGGCCGACCGGGCGCTGCGCGAAGGGCTCAACCAGCCCGCCGACGCGCACCTGGACACGCCGCCGCTGCGGCTTGTCGACCGGGAGCAGGCAGCTCGCGGCGGCCGTCCCGCGCCGCGCGCCGAGCGGGTGGCCGAGCACCGGCCGTCGCCGCCTGTCGAGCACCGGCCGCCGCCGGTGGCCGACGAGGGCGACGGCGACCTGTTGATTTTCGCCCAGGCGAAGTCGGCCTGGTTCGTCGGCCAGACCGAGGAAACCGACCTGGACTGGTCGACCACCGCCGACACCGGATGGCAGGCAGCCGAGCAGGCGGCCCGCCCGGCGGTGGGCGCCGAGACGACGGCGGGGCTGCCGAAGCGGGTGCCACAGGCCAACCTGGTCCCCGGTTCCCCGCTGCGCGAGGAGCGTCCACTGCGGATAGTGCGTGACGCGGCGAGCCTCGCGGAGAACACCACAGGCTACTTCCGTGGCTGGCGCCGCGGGCAGGAGATCGGCGGGTTCGCGGTGGGCGGCCGGCCGGGTCGCGAGGCCGCCGGCGGCTGGGACTTCAGCCGCGACCACGGTGACCGCGACGACGATCGGGAGTACGAGTACCGCTCCGCCGGCTACCAGTCCTGACCCCACAGTCCTCAAGCGCCGATCGCGCCCTCAGTCAGCCGACTGGGGGCGCGATTCGTGTACCGGGTGAGCCGCGAGCAGGACCACGCACACGTCTGCGCCGGCCGTCGACGTGACGGCCGGCGCTGGGCAGGCTGTGGTGCCCGGTGGCGGCCGGAGCCACCACCGGGCATGGAACCGTCCCGGTCAGGCCGGGGCGACGGCGCGCGTACGGCGCATGGTGAGCACGTACTCGACTAGCGAGATCAGCACGTGCTTCGTCGACTCCCGGTTACGGGCGTCGCAGGCCACCACCGGCACGTCGCTGGAGATCGCCAAGGCGTCCCGGACGTCCTGCGGGTCGTGGTACTGCATCCCGTCGAAGCAGTTGATGGCGACCAGGTACGGCAGCCGCCGGTGCTCGAAGAAGTCGATCGCCGCGAAGCAGTCGGCCAGCCGGCGGGTGTCCACCAGCACGACAGCGCCGATGGCACCCCGGACCAGTTCGTCCCACATGAACCAGAACCGGGTCTGACCCGGCGTACCGAACAGGTACAGGATCAGGTCACGGTCGATCGAGATCCGGCCGAAGTCCATGGCCACCGTGGTCGTCGTCTTGCCCGGCACCTGCCGGGTGTCGAAGACGCCCACACCGGCCGAGGTCATGATGGCCTCGGTGGTCAGCGGCGTGATCTCCGAGACCGAGCCGACCAGCGTCGTCTTACCGACGCCGAATCCACCGGCGATAACGATCTTCGCCGACGTCACGCGGCCGCTCGGGTTCGGCGGGCGGTGCGACATGTCAGAGCCTGCGAAGTCCACTCAGCACCCTCTCCAGCAGTTCAGTGCCCACCGCGTCGTCGGAGTCGTCCAGGATGGTCGGCTCGTGGACCGCGACCAGGCCGTCCGTCGCCATGTCGGCGATGAGCACCCGGGCCACACCGAGCGGGAGCTGCATCCGCGCCGCGATCTCGGCGAGCGATTGCACGCGTCCGTCACACAGCGCGGCGATGTACTGGTGTTCGCGACCACCACCGTTGCCATTGGCAGCGGCGCGACCGCGCACCGTCGTCTCGACGAGCGCCTCCAGCGCGATGTCCAGCCGGGGGCGGGTGCGACCACGGGTCACGGCGTATGGACGGACCAACGCTCCGGTCGGTTCGTCACGATCGGCCATGTCGCCGCTCACCTCCTTCGCACCCGGCACCGGCTCCCACCGGTGGAACTCGTCGTTGTCGTCCTTGCAGTTGCGCCGACCTCACGATCGGCCGAGCGTCAGCCCAGCATCCCCGCGGCCGCACGCGGCTGCGGGGTCAGCGCGTCGCCCACCCGGTCGACCAGCAGCGCCATCTCGTAGCCGACCTGGCCCACGTCGGAGCTGCGAGCGGCCAGCACGGCGAAGGACGAGCCGTCCGAGATGGACATCAGGAACAGGAAGCCATTGTCCATCTCCACGACGGTCTGCAGCACAGCGCCTCCCTCGAAGCAGCGGGCTGCTCCCTGGGTGAGGCTGACCAGGCCGGACGCGATGGCGGCCAACTGGTCGGCCCGGTCCCGGGGCAGGTCCCGTGACGACGCGAGAAGCAGGCCGTCCGCCGAGACGGCGACCGCGTGTGCGACACCGGGTACCCGGTCGGCGAAGTTGGCCAGCAGCCAACCAAGATCCTGCGTAGTTGTCATCCTTCTTGCTCCTTCTGCCCGCTCCCGGCCGCTGGGCCTGAGCCAGACTGCGAGGATTGCTGCCCTCCCGGAGTCGCCTCCGGGCTGGTCGGGTTGTCCGAGGTGCTACGCCCTCGCTGCACGCCCCGGTGGTAGGCGGAGAGCAGGCCACGGACCGCCTCCGGGGAGCGCCGCTGGACCGAGGTGGTGGGCTTCTCCACCGCGCCCGGCACGAGCTGCGCCATCGGCTTGCGCTTCGGCAGACCGGTAGTCGTGGTCTCGGCCACCGGCACCGCGCTTGCCGCTGCCGAGGCGGCACGCCAGCCGTCGTCGGCGGCGGTCTGCCAGCCGTTGGTCTGCTGCTGCTGTTGGGGCCGGCGGTTCGGCAGGCTCTCGGCGAGGCTGGGGCGTGCGCCCCCGTTCGCTGTCGACCCGTTGTCCCGCGGCGCTCCTCCGGCCGTCGGAGTGTCTGCCATCGGTGTGTTACCTGTCGTCCCGGGTGGTGTCTTGTGGACTGCCGGTCCGCTCGCCTCGACCGTGGCGAACTGTTGCGTCGCGGCGCCGCCGCCGTTCGTCGCCGGCTTGGCGGCTGCCGCCGCCTCCTCCGGACCCGGACGGCGGGTGCGGAACCAGGCCGACTCGAGCTCCCGGAAGATCGGCAGCTCCATCGTCTCGTCCGCGTACCGTTGCCGGTTCTGGGCCTGCGGCTGCTGCGGCGCCGGCCGGCTCTGTGCGGCCGGAGCCGGAGCGGGGGCCGGGGCGGGGGTCTGAGCGGGGGCCGGGGCCGGCGGCTGGGCCGCGGCGGCCGGCTGGTCGCCGGGGCGGGGCACCCGCGGCAGCTCCGTCGTCATGTCCAGGGCGGCGGCGAGCCGCTCGGGCACCGGCGGGGTCGCCGCCTCGCGCTCGCCACCCGGCACCGGCGGCCAGGCCGGAGGTGCCGGAGCGCTGGGCGCCTGGGCGGGCGGGGCGGAACGGGGCACGAAACCGCTGAACGACTGGCCCGAGGAGGCCGGCGGCGCCGAGTACGGCTGACCGGACGCCGGCGAGGCCGACACCGGGGACGCCGACACCGGCGGACCGGCGTACGGCTGACCGGAGGCCGGGGCGGCGGACACCGGCGGGCCACCGTACGGCGCACCCGAGTACGGCTGACCGGAGTACGGCTGACCGGATGCCGGCGAGGCGGAGACCGGCGCGCCGGAGTACGGCTGCGCGGAGACCGGCGGCGCCGAGTACGGGTGTGCCTCCGGGCTGCTGGGCAGCTGGCGCGGGATGGACTGCTGCTGGCCGGCGGTCGAGGAGTCGTCGCCGGCCCGGCGCTGCGGCAGCGGGTCGATCGGCTGGCCGTTGGCCGGCCGGGGCGTGAACCCGTCGCCGCCGTTGACACCGTTCGTACCGGCCGCGCCGGTCAGGTCGGACCAGGCCGGCATCGAGCGGTACCCACCGGAGTTGGCGGGCGTGCCGGTGCCGTTGCGCGGCGCCGGGTCGAACGGCCGACCGCCGAGGGTGACCTGGTTGCCGGACGACTCGCTGGGGCGGGGACCGTTGCCCAGCGCGGGCAGCGCACCGAAGGTGGGCACGGGCCCACCCTGCTGGCCGCCGTAGGCGGGCGCGGGGCCACCCTGCTGGGCGCCGTAGGCGGGCGCGGGCCCACCCTGCTGGGCACCGCCGCCGACCGCGGGCAGGGCCGGGGGCTGCTGCACCCGACCGGAGAGCGCGCGGGGCACCAGCACCGAGGTGGGCAGCGTGACGTCGGCGACAGTGCCGCGGTCGGAGCCGGGACGCAGCTCGACCCGGACGCCGTGCCGGGACGCCAGTCGGGCGACCACGACCAGGCCCATCATCCGGGAGACTGCCACGTCCACCTGCGGCGGAGTCGCCAGTCGCTCGTTGAGGTCCTGCAACTGCTCACGGCTGATCCCGATGCCGCGGTCCTCGACGTAGAGCGAGGCGCGGTCGCCGACCCGGCGGGCCTCGACCATCACCTGCGAGTCCGGCGGCGAGAACGCGGTGGCGTTGTCGAACAACTCGGCGACGAGGTGCACGAGGTCGTTCACGGCGTGCGCGGCAACCTCGATGTCACGGTCGATGACCCCGAACTCGATCCGGGTGTAGTGCTCGACCTCGGACTGCGCGGCGCGCAGCACGTCGATGAGGGCTGCCGGCTCGCGCTGCACGCGGGTGGAGTCGGCACCGGCGAGCACCAGCAGGTTTTCGTCGTTGCGGCGCATCCGGGTGGCCAGGTGGTCGAGCTGGAACAGCTCGGCCAGGCGGTCCGGGTCCTCCTCGCCGCGCTCCAGCCGGTCGAGGTGCCCGATGAGGCGGTCGACCAGGATCTGGGAACGGCGGGCCAGGTTGACGAACATGGTCGCGACGGAGGCGCGCAGCGCCGCCTGCTCGGCGGCCGTGCGGACCGCCTCCAGGTGGACGGCGTTGAACGCCTCGGTCACCTGGCCGAACTCGTCCTTGCTGCGGACGGGCAGCGGCTCGGCGATCTGGTTGGCCAACTGCACCGGGGAGAGCTGCCCGACGACCTGCGGGTCGCGCAGCCGGGCCACCGCCTGCGGCAGGCCGTACTGGGCGACGGACAGGGCGCCCTGGCGCAGCTCACGCAGCGAACGGGCCATCGAGCGGGCGACCAGGTAGGCGAAGAGGATGGCCAGCAGCAGCATGCTGAGCAGCAGGCCGGTCTCCAGGAAGACCTGACGCTGGACGTCGGAGCGCAGGCTGTCGGCCTCGGCGACCACGTCGTTGTCGAGCTTCGTCTCGACGGAGCGGATCAGCTTCGCGTTCGCCGTCATGGCGGATTCCCACTGGTCCGGGCCGAACGGCGCGCCGCGCATGTCGCCCGTGACGTTGCCGTCGATCCAGCCGGTGTAGTTCTGTGCCTCCCGGCGGTCACCGCCGGCGACCGTCTGGTCGTGGAACTTCGCCTCGTCCGGGCTGGCGACGGCCTTGAAGCTCTGCAGTGCCTGCTGCTGACCGGTGCCGCTGGCGATGTAGTCGGTGCGCAGCACAGGGGTCATCCGCTGCTGGCCGAGCGCGCGGTGGACGACGACCCGGCGTGCGGAGAGGAACTCCTTCTCCCGGGCGACCGCCGCGGCGGCGCGCATCCGGTCGCTCAGGTCGTTGTCACCGGCGAGCTGCGTGGCCGAGTCACGGATGGCGAGCAGGTCGCTGATCAGGCCCTCGTACGCCTGGATCGTCTCGGTGAGCTTGAGCTTGCCGCTGAACACCTGGCTGCGGACGCCCGGCAGGTCCTTCAGCGACTGGTCGATCCCGTCGAGCTGGCTCTCCAGGCTGCTCGGCAGGTCCTCGACCTCGGCGCGCTGCTGCCGGTAGGGGCCGGTCCTCTGGTCCACCCGGGAGTTCACCCGGTTGTAGGCCTCCTGGTACTGGGCCTTCGGCTGGGTCCCGGCTGCCTGGAGCAGCAGCACGGCGGCTGTCCGCTCGTCCTGCAGTGTGTCGACCAGGTCGCCCGAGTAGCTCGACAGGTTGGCCAGGTCGCCCGCTCGGTTGGCATTGCTGAGGGTTTCCAGGTGGTCGACGAGACCACTGGTGCCCACGACGACCGTGGCGATGGTCGGCACGATCATGATGAGACCGAGCTTTGACCAGATCGGCATGTCCCGGAGCCGGCTGGCCGGCCGGCGCAGCCGCGACAGGAAGGAGCCCGCCGTCTTTGGCCGTTTGCTCACGTCACCGCCCTCGCGATTACAGCTTGAACGCGTTGCCCCGGGCAACGCTCAGCGACCGACCCGGCGGGTCGGACCCCCGAGATTCCATCACGACGCCCGGCAAGAAGAAAGCCCAGGTTGTCACCCGCCGAAGGTGTGATGAGATGTTGATACGATTTGATAGCAGTCCGTCTGGTCGGAGTAACTGAAGGTAATGAAACATCCGCACCGCGTTGTCCTGCTCGCCGGCCCTTCTGGCTCCGGAAAGTCGTACATAGCGCAGCAAACCGGCTTGCCGGTGCTCTGCCTGGACGACTTCTACAAAGACGGCGATGACCCTACGTTGCCGCACCGAAACGGCCAGGTCGATTGGGAATCACCCGACTCCTGGGACGCCCTGACCGCCGTGGAAACCATTGCCCAACTGGCGCGCCACGGACGGGCCGATGTGCCGGTTTATGCGATCGGCGCAGATCGAAGGGTGGCCACCCGGCCATTTGATGTCGCCGGATCGCCAATTTTCGTCGCGGAGGGGATCTTCGCCGCCGAGATCGTCGAGGAGTGCCGCAGCCGGGGGCTGCTCGCCGGTGCGTACGCGCTGCGCCGCCCGCGCGGAGCGACGTTCGTCCGCCGGCTGGCCCGCGATCTCGCCGAACAGCGCAAGGCTCCCCGGGTGCTGGTGCGGCGCGGGGTGGCGTTGCTACGGGCCGAGCCCGCCGTGCTGCGCCGGCAGACCGGGCTCGGCGCCGAGGCGGCCCGCGCGCGGGAGGTGCTGCGCCGGGTGGCCGGCCTGCTCGCCGGCCACCCGCACGGCTGAGGAGTCAGGCCAGCAGCTTGGCGTACGCCGGCTTGATCACCTCGTCGATGATCCGCAGCCGTTCGTCGAACGGGATGAAGGCGCTCTTCATCGCGTTGATGGTGAACCACTGCAACTCCCGCCAGCCGTAGCCGAAGGTCTCCACCAGCAGCGACATCTCGCGTGACATCGAGGTGCCGCTCATCAGCCGGTTGTCGGTGTTGACGGTGGCCCGGAACCGCAGGTCCCGCAGCAGGCCGATCGGGTGGTCGGCGATCGAGTCCACCGCGCCGGTCTGCACGTTCGACGACGGGCACAGCTCCAGCGGGATGCGCTTGTCCCGCACGTACGCGGCCAGCCGGCCCAGCGTGCCGTCGGGCGCGATGTCGTCGACGATGCGTACGCCGTGGCCGAGCCGGTCCGCGCCGCACCACTGGATCGCCTGCCAGATCGACGGCAGGCCGAACGCCTCGCCCGCGTGGATGGTGAAGTGGAAGTTCTCCCGTTGCAGGTATTCGAAGGCGTCCAGGTGCCGGGTGGGCGGGAAGCCCGCCTCGGCGCCGGCGATGTCGAAGCCGACCACCCCTGCGTCGCGGTGCCGTACCGCCAGCTCGGCGATCTCCTGGGAGCGGGCGGCGTGCCGCATCGCGGTGAGCAGGGTGCCCACCCGGATGGTCAGACCCGCCTCGACGGCCTGGGCGGTGCCCTCGGCGAACCCGGCGAGGACGGCCTCGACCACCTCGTCGAGGCTCAGGTCCCTCTCCAGGTGCTGTTCGGGGGCGAAGCGCACCTCGGCGTAGACCACGCCGTCGGCGGCCAGGTCGAACGCGCACTCGCGGGCCACCCGGCGCAGCGCCGGGGCGGTCTGCATGACCGCCACCGTGTGCGCGAACGTCTCGAGGTAGCGCTCCAGCGAGCCGGAGTCGGCCGCCTCGACGAACCAGCGTCCGAGCGCGTCCGGGTCGGTGGTGGGCAGCTCGTGGCCGACCTCCGCCGCCAGCTCGACGATCGTCGCGGGCCGCAGTCCGCCGTCGAGGTGGTCGTGCAGCAGCGCCTTCGGGACCTTGACGATGTCCTCGTACCGGATAGTTGCGACCATGCTCCGACCCTAGTCAGCCCGCCGGGGCCGGCCACGCCAGCCCGCTCATCCGGGCCTGCCGTAGACCCGGTCGACGGCGAGCCGCAGGACGACCCGCCCGTCGGCGACCATTGCGGCGCGGTAGTCCGCCCAGTCCGGGTGTTCACCGCGGATCCCCCGGTAGACCTCGACCAGTTCGTCGACCGCCGCGTAGCCGGTGGCCGTGGCCGGCTCGGTGAACGTCACAGTTCCCTCGGCTACCGCGTACGCGCCGCCGTCGGCGGTGGTGACGTGGAAGCTGGCCCGCGGGTCGCGGCGCAGGTTGCGGACCTTCGCCCGGTCGTCGGTGGTGGAGCAGCGGATCAGTCCCGGTTCGGCCAGGTAGTCGAGGGTGGACAGTTGGGGTCGGCCGTCGCGGCGCAGGGTGACGAGCACTCCGCGCCCCCGGGCGCCGAAGAGGTCCCACAGCGGATTCGTTGACATGTCATCGACCGTAGGAGGCGATTGGATGACATGTCAACCAAGACGCTAGGCTGAGCGGCATGGAGGGGACCAGGTGGCTCGACGAACGGGAGGACCGCGCTTGGCGTGGCTACCGCCGGATGCGCCGCCTGCTCGACCTGGAGCTGGCCCGGGAGCTGACCCAGGACGCCGGCCTGTCCGAGCCGGACTACGACGTGCTCTCCGACCTGTCCGAGACGCCGCAGGGCCGGCTGCGCCTCAGCGAACTGGCGGACCGGATGCTCTGGTCCCGCAGCCGGCTCTCGCACCACCTCACCCGGATGCAGCAGCGCGGTCTGGTGACCCGGGAGGAGTGCCCGGACGACGCGCGCGGCGCGATCGTCGTACTCACCCCGGCCGGTCGGGACGCCATCGAGGCCGCCGCCGCCGGCCACGTCACCGCAGTCCGTCAGCACTTCCTCGACCTGCTCACCCCGGCCGAGGTCGAGGCGCTCGGCGCGTTCACCCATCGGGTCGTCGACCACCTCGCGCAGAACCGCGCGCCACGCCCCCGACGCGGCACGGAGGCCTGACGTGGACCCGCGCATCCTCGACCGGCTGCGCTGCCCGGTCTGCGGCGAGCCGCTGGCCGAGGCGACCGCCGGCACCGCCCGCGCGCTGCGCTGCCCGCGCCGGCACAGCTTCGACATCGCCCGACAGGGGTACGTCAACCTGCTCGCCGGTCGGGCCCCGCACGTCGGTGACACCGCGGAGATGGTCACGGCCCGCGTGGACTTCCAGGCCGCCGGACACTACGACGTCATCTCGGCCGCCCTCGCCGCTGCCGCGACGGAGGCCGTCGCCCGGTTCCGCGCGTCGGCCGCGACGCCCACGGAACCTGCCCCGTCCACCCTTTGCTCTGCTTCAACCGACGCAACGGTTTCCGGACCGAACCATCGCGTGGAGGTAAGCAGAGCAAAGGACCCAACGGCAGGGGTACGGGTCGAACCGCCGGACCCCCACGTCGGGGCGTACCCCCTGGTGGTGGATGCCGGCGCCGGGACCGGCCGGTACCTCGGCGCGGTGCTGGCGGCGCTGCCCGACGCCGTGGGTCTGGCCCTGGACGTCTCCAAGCCGGCGCTGCGCCGCGCCGCCCGGGCGCATCCACGGGCCGCGGCGGCCCTCGCCGACACCTGGCAGCGGCTGCCCCTTGCCGACGGCTCGACGGCCGTGCTGCTGAACGTCTTCGCCCCCCGCAACGGGCCGGAGTTCCACCGGGTGCTCGACCCGGCCGGCACGCTGCTGGTGGTCACCCCCGCCGCCGACCACCTCGGCGAACTCGTGGACGCCCTCGACCTGCTACGGGTCGACCCGGACAAGGCCGACCGGGTGGCCGCCAACCTGGGCGGGCACTTCACCCCGGCCAGCTCGACAGTGCACCGCGCCGAGCTGACACTCACCCGCACCGAGGTCGCCACCCTGGTGGGGATGGGTCCGAGTGCCTGGCACACCGACCCGCACGCCCTCGCCGCCCGGATGGCCGCGCTGCCCGAGCCGGTCCGGGTGACAGTGGCCGTCCGGCTCGACGCCCACCGGCCCCGCTGACCTCACGTGGAGAGGTCGACCTCTTCCCAGCCGGGCGGCTCGTCGTGGTACGGCCCGCGCAGGATCACCGCCCACTCCAGCGCCCACCGCCGCTGGCCGATCGCGTTCGCGTCGACCAGCCCCGGAGCCCGCCGGCCGGCGCGCTCGGTCTCCAGGTAGGCCCAGTCCAGGCAGTAGTGCAGATCCAGCAGCGCAGCCGCGTCAGCCGGATGCTGCGGCGCGGTGAGGATGCGTGCCTGCCAACGCGGAAAGGTCTCCCCCTCGGCGATGTGCGGCAACCGTTCCACCAGCCGCTCGTCCACGGCCAGGGTCGGGTCCAGCTGCTTGCTCAACCCGAGCACCCAGGCCAGCGCGAAGAGCGCGTCGTGGTGCAGCACGAACGAGCGGTGGTCACCCTTGCCGCCCATCACGAACTGCCACTCCGGCGGCGTGACCATGTCGACCAGATGCGAACCGAGCAGCCAGCTCATCGCCGCCTGCGGTGGCATCCCGAAACAGCGGGCCAGGATCAGGTGCAGGACGGCGATCCGCGCCTCGATCTCCGGCGTCGGACGCAACTCGATCGCATCGCCCGGCTCCCACACGAGTGGAAACTGGGCCGGCGGCAGCGGCAGGCCGAGCCGGGACAGCTCGTCCAGGCTCGCCTCACGCACCTCACGCGGGTCGGGGGCAGGTACGGTCACGGGGCAACTTCCTGTCTGATCACGCCGGCGCAGGGCCGGTTATCCCCCCTTGGCCTGCGACAATAGCGCTCCCAGGTGACCGGCACCACGCCCACCCCGACCCGCGTCCGGTCAGCCGATCCGCTCGATGACAAGTGGCGTCACGGCAGGGGCGGTCGACGCGATCCGCACCGCGCGCGCCGCCTCGGTCAGCGCCGCCGGGATCCGCGTGGCGTCGTCCGCGCGCAACTCGTACAGCGGGTCACCGGCCCGTACGGCGTCACCCGGACGCCTGTGCAGCACCACACCGGCCGGCACGCTCACCGGGTCTTCCTTGCGGGCCCGGCCCGCGCCGAGCCGCCACGCCGCAACCCCCATGGCGTACGCGTCGACGGACGCGACGTACCCGTCCTGCTCGGCGCGGACCACCTCGACCTCGGCGGCGCTGGGCATCGGGGCGTCCGGGTCGCCGCCCTGCGCCCGGATCATCGCCCGCCACGAGTCCATCGCCCGGCCGTCGCGCAGTGCCGCCTCCGGGTCGGCGTCCGGGAGGCCTGCGGCGGTGAGCATCTCCCGGGCCAGGGCCACCGTCAGCTCCACCACGTCCGCCGGGCCACCGCCGGCCAGCACCTCCACCGACTCGGTCACCTCGACGGCGTTGCCGATCGCCAGGCCCAGCGGGGTGGACATGTCGGTGAGCAGGGCGACGGTCCGTACGCCGTGCGCACCGCCCAACTCCACCATCGTCCGGGCCAGTTCACGTGCCTGGTCGACGGACTTCATGAAGGCACCGGAGCCGACCTTGACGTCGAGGACCAGCGCGCCGGTGCCCTCGGCGATCTTCTTGCTCATGATCGAGCTGGCGATCAGGGGGATCGCCTCCACGGTGCCTGTCACGTCGCGAAGCGCGTACAGCTTGCGGTCGGCGGGGGCGAGCCCGGCGCCGGCCGCGCAGATCACCGCGCCGACCTCGTCGAGCTGGGCGATGAACTCGTCGTTGCTCACAGTGGCCCGCCAGCCGGGGATGGACTCCAGCTTGTCGAGCGTGCCGCCGGTGTGCCCGAGGCCGCGCCCGCTGAGCTGGGGAACGGCAGCGCCGCACGCGGCCACCAACGGGGTGAGCGGCAGAGTGATCTTGTCGCCGACGCCGCCCGTGGAGTGCTTGTCGACAGTGGGCCGGCGTACCGCCGACAGGTCCAGCCGCTCACCGCTGGCGATCATCGCGGCGGTCCACCTGGCGATCTCCGGCCCGGTCATGCCGTTCAGCAGGATCGCCATGGCCAGCGCGGACATCTGCTCGTCGGCGACAACCCCCCTGGTGTACGCGTCGACCACCCAGTCGATCTGGGCGTCCGACAGCACGCCCCCGTCCCGCTTGACCCGAATGACGTCAACAGCAGCAAAACTCATCAGAAGATCTTCCCCAGTCTTTGGAAATCCCGACCCACGGACCGACCGCAAGCACCGAGGGGATTGGACCGGCCGTGCCCGGCGGAGGGATCAAGCCTGACCGCCCGGAGCCGGGCACGGTCGGCCCAATCCCCCAAGCTCAGCCACCAGACCACCGAACCGGGATCTCCAAAGGTGGCTCCCCCTCACCGGCCCAGAAGATCGTGCCGGTCTCGTCGACCACGACCACCCTGGGCGAGCGGGCCAGGCCCCAGGCGATCGCCTCGGCCGTGTCGTCCCAGCTCGGCGCCTCCTCCAGCACACCTGTCTCGGCGCCGGCGTCGTCTCCGGCCGACCGCTCCCAGTACGCCGTCCAGACCTGCTGGCCCGCGGACATGTCCGGGTGCACGAAGACGGTGCCCCGTCCGCGCCAGGCGGCAAGCCGCTCGGGAACCACAGGCACCGGCGTCTCGCCCGTCACCGACTCCAGGTCCTCGACACCGAAGGCGTGTGGCAGCAACTCGTCCATCCGCAGTGGGCGGGGCCTGGCCTCGATCAGGCACTCCGGCCCGCCGTGTTCCCAGAGCAGTTGCCGGCACCTGCCGCACGGCATCAGCGGCTCACCTGTGGCGTCGACGCAGGAGAGCGCGACGAGCCGGCCGCCGCCGGTGGCGTGCAGGCTGGAGACGACACCGCACTCCGCGCACAGCGTCACGCCGTACGCGGCGTTCTCGACGTTGCAGCCGACCACGATCCGGCCGTCGTCGACCAGGGCGGCCGCACCGACCGGAAACGTCGAGTACGGCGCGTACGCGTGCCGCATCGCCTCGGTGGCAGCGGCGCGCAGCCGCGCCCAGTCAATGTCGGTCATGCCATCATTCTGCCGAAGCACCCCAGGTCAGAAGCGGGCAGGGCCGGTTCCGTGAGCCCGACGCGGCCGTGCCGGGGTGAGCCCGACAGGTCGGCCCTGCCCGGCAGCGGTGGTCGGCGGCAAGTCGACAGCCCCGGTCGCGGGGGTGACCGCCTCGGAGGAAGAGGACGTTCGACCCTGCATCTTCCGCTCGCGATGGCCAACCCTGAATCCGGAGCATTGGAGACGGGCCGCCCGGGGGGGGGGAGACGTGATGGCGAAGTTGGGGAGCTGGCCGTTGTCCGAGGACACTCTTCGTCGGATGTACGCGGGGGGCCGCGGTAATACCGCTGCCCGCCGGTTCGCCCGGTTCTGGGCGGCTGTCTACAGTGCGGGTCTGCACCCGAGGCGCTGGGTCACGCTCGAGGTCGTGGGGCGGCGTACCGGTCGGATCACCCGGTTCCCGCTGGGTATGGCCGACTGGCAGGGCGACTGGTATCTGGTGCCGATGCTGGGCGAGGACTGCAACTGGGTCCGGAACGTCCGTGCGGCAGGCGGCCTGGTGACCATTCAGCACGGGCGATCCCGGGTCTGCCAGCTGGTCGAGGTGTCGGTCGACGAGCGCGCGCCGATCCTCAAGCGCTATCTGGCGAAGGTCCCCGGAGCCAGGCCGCACATCCCCGTCGACCGGCACGCGCCGCTGACCGAGTTCGCGGCGATCGCGGCACGCTACCCGGCGTTCCGTGTCGAGTCGGCACCCGCCAGCAGCCCGAACCCCGGTGGCGGAAGGCCGGCGAAGTCGTGATGAACGGCGCCGACCTCGCTGTGCCCGACGGGAGTCCCGCCGGGCACAGCTCACGCGTCAGCCCTTGATGTAGGGCTTGCCGTCGGCGGCTGGCGCCCGGACCCGGCCGACCAGCCCGGCGACCGCGAGGATGGTCGCCAGGTAGGGCAGCATGGCCAGGAACTGGCTGGGGATCGAGCTGTTGATGGCACCCAGGTAGGTGGCGAGCTGGTCGGCGAAGCCGAAGAAGAGCGCGGCGAGCAGCGCCCCGGTCGGGTTCCATCGGCCGAAGATCAGCGCGGCCAGCGCGATGAACCCCTTGCCGCCGATCATGTTCTTGGTGAACGAGTAGAGCGCCAGGGTGTACGACGCGCCGCCGATGCCGGCGACCACGCCCGCCAGCAGCACGTTGCGGTAGCGCACCCGCAGCACCTTGACGCCGAGGGTGTCGGCGGCGGTCGGGTGTTCGCCGACCGAGCGGGTACGCAGCCCCCACCGGGTGCGGAACAGCCCGATGTGGATCACCAGGACCAGCAGCAGGCCGAGGTAGAGGAAGATGTTGCCGCGGAACAGCGCCGGCCCGAGCACCGGGATGTCCTTGAGCAGCGGGATCTCCCAGTTGCTGAAGCGGGGCGCGCTGTTGTATTTGTCCGCGTCGGTCTGCATCAGCCGCTCGTAGAGGAAGCCTGTGACGCCGACCGCCAGCAGGTTCAGCACGATGCCCATGACGACCTGGTCGACCAGGTAGCGGATGGCGAAGACGGCGAGCAGCAGCGAGATGAACGCGCCGCCGATCGCGGCGGCGACCAGGCCCACCCACACGTTTCCGGAGAGACTGCCGAACAGCGCGCCACTGAACGCGCCCATCAGCAGCTGGCCCTCGATCGCCACGTTGACCACACCGGAGCGCTCGCAGAGCACCCCGGCGAGCGCACCGAAGATCAACGGCAGGGCCAGGATGAAGGTGCCCCGGATGATGTTGACAAGCGGCATGAAGTTCTGCCCGGCCGGAGCCGCGGAGACCTGCCAGCAGAGGAAGGAGAGCACGAAGCCGACCAGCCCGACGGCGAGCACGGGCAGGAACCACCGCTTCGGCACTCCGGCGAGCAGCGCCGCGCCGGCGGCGATCGCGATGATCCCGAACAGGATCGCCCCGATGGTGCCGTTGATCTCCAGTGCGGTACCGGCGGCGTCGTCGCTGAGCGTGAACCGGGCCTGCTGGTCGGTGGCGAGGGCTCCGAAGAGCACCGCCGCCAGCAGACCGAGCGCCAACAGCGTGAGGCCGACCTTGCGGCTACGGGTCCAGAAGCCCTCGTCGACCGGGGCGACCGCGACGTCGGGGACAGCCATGGTGGACATGAGTTACCAGCCCTTCGCCAGGCTCGTCTGCAACCGGGCGGCGCGTGCGGCCCGGAGCTGGAAGATCGCCTTCACCAGGGCCGGCGCGGCGATGAAGATGACGATCAGCGCCTGGAGCACTGTCACCAACTCCAGGGAGATCCCCGAGTACGACTGCATCCGGTTGCCGCCGGCCTGGAGCGCGCCGAACAGCAGCGCGGCCAGCAGCACGCCCCACGGCTTCACCCGGCCGAGCAGCGCCACGAGGATGCCGTCGAAGCCGATCTGCGCGACGACAAGCGGCGTCAGGGCGCTGGCGGTGGAGCCGAGCACCATGTTCGAGCCGCCCAGGCCGGCCAGGATCCCGGAGAACACCATGATCAGGATGTACGTCCGGGTGACGCTGATGCCAGCGGTACGGGCGGCGTCCGGGTTGGCGCCCACCGCGCGCAGCTCGAAGCCGAGCGTCGAGCGGTTGAGCAGCCAGGCGACCGCCCAGGTGGCCACGACGGCGAGCAGGATGCCTGCGTGCACCCGCAGGTTGTCGCCGAGCAGTCGGGGCAGTTGGGCGGAGCTGTCCACGGCCCTGCTGATCGCGTCGGTACGGTTCGGGTCCTGCACGCCGTTCTGCACGATCAGCCAGGTCAGGAAGTACGTGGCGACGTAGTTGAGCATGATCGTGTTGATCACCTCGTGCGCGCCGGCGCGCGCCTTGAGGATGCCCGGGATGAATCCCCAGAGCGCACCACCGAGGGCGCCGGCGAGCACTGCCACCAGCAGGTGCAGGCCAGGCGGCAGGGGCAGCAGGAAACCGGCCACCGCCGCCAGGATCACGCCGATCGTCGCCTGACCCTGCGCGCCGATGTTGAACAGGCCACCGCGGAAGGCCAGCGCGACCGCCAGACCGGTGAAGACCAGCGGCGCGGTGTAGGTGAGTGTCTCGGAGATCGGCGCCAGCACGGCCTGCCAGCCGTTGCTGCCGTTCAACCAGCCGGAGAACGCCTCCGGGTCGAAGACCGAACCCTTGAACAGGTTCGCGTACGCCTCGCTGACAAGCGTCCAGCTCGCGTTGAGCGCGTCGCTCGGGCGGGCGGTGATGTAGGTGTACGTGTGCAGCACGTCCGGATCGGAAACGATCATCAGCACCGCGCCGACAACGATCGCCAGCACCAACGACAGCAGGGTCACAGTGAACGTGTTGGCGGCCCAGAGGTTGTCCAGGAACAACCGGCCCAGGGACGGCTTCGGTTCCGCCTCCGGGTCGGGCTTCGACGACGCCTGGCGGGTCGGCTCGGTCGCCGACTCGGCCTGTTCGGTGTTGCCGAGCGCGTTCTGCGCGGCCTGCGCCTCGCTCGCCGGTTCCTTGTCCGGCGAGCCGGACTGCGGGGTGGGGTCGCTCATGCCTCGTCCTCGTTCGCGGAGCCCGCGTCGCTCGCCGGGCTCCCGTCGGTGGCCGC
Source organism: Micromonospora sp. NPDC047521 (assembly GCF_055587305.1). Lineage (NCBI taxonomy): Bacteria > Bacillati > Actinomycetota > Actinomycetes > Micromonosporales > Micromonosporaceae > Micromonospora > Micromonospora sp. NPDC047521. The sequence goes on from NZ_JBVJGN010000001.1 coordinate 669,054, forward strand.
GCCGTCGGTCGGCTCGGCGTCCGTGCCGTGCTCGTGGGCGGCGTCCGGGCTGATGCCGGCCATCAGCAGGCCGATCTCCTCGCGCGGGGTGTCCGGGCCGACGATGCCGATGATCCGGCCGCGGTACATCACCGCGATCCGGTCGGCGAGCCCGATCACCTCGTCCAGCTCGCTGGAGACCACCATGACGGCGGTTCCGACGTCCCGCTCGTGGATGATCCGGCTGTGGATGAACTCGATGGACCCGACGTCGACGCCGCGGGTCGGTTGGGCGGCGATGAAGAGCTTCAGCGGCCGGGACAGCTCCCGGGCCACGATCACCTTCTGCTGGTTGCCGCCGGAGAGGGTGCCCACCGGCGCCTCCGCCGATGAGGTACGGACGTCGAACTGCTCGATCCGTTCCTTGGCCGACGAGGCGATCGCGTCAGGCTTGAGCGCGAGCCCGCTGCCGAACGGCGGGCGGTCGTAGATGTCCAGCACGAGGTTCTCCGCGACGCTGAACTCCTTGACCAGGCCGTCGACGCTGCGGTCCTCGGGCACGTAGCCGACGCCCGCGCGGAGCACCTTCTTCGTCTTCCAGCCGTCGATGCGGTCGCCGGCCAGGCTGACCGTGCCGGCCAGCACCGGGCGCAGGCCCATGATCGCCTCGATCAGCTCGGTCTGACCGTTGCCCTGTACGCCCGCCACGCCGAGCACCTCGCCCGCGCGGACGGTCAGGTCCACCCCGTCGACGGCGCGGATCTGCCTGTCGTCGTCGACGACGAGCCCCTCGACCTCCAGCACCGGCTCACCAGGCGTGGCCGGGGACTTGTCCACGGTGAGCCGGACGTTGCGGCCGACCATCAGCGCGGCCAGCTCGTCCCGGCTGGCCTCCGGCGAGGCGGTGCCGACTGTCTTCCCGCGCCGGATCACCGTGATCCGGTCGGCGATGGCCTTGACCTCGCCGAGCTTGTGGGTGATGAAGACGATCGACTTGCCCGCCGCCTTGAGCGACCGCATGACGGTCAGCAGTTCCTCGGTCTCCTGCGGGGTGAGCACCGCCGTCGGCTCGTCCAGGATGAGCAGGTCGACGTCCCGCGTCAGCGCCTTGACGATCTCCACGCGCTGCTGGATGCCGACCGGCAGGTCCTCGATCACCGCGTCCGGGTCGACCCGCAGGTTGTAGCGCTCGGACACCTCGGTGACCTCGCGCCGGGCGCGTCGCCGGTCCAGGAAGCCGGCGATGCCGCCCTTTACCTGCTCGGCGCCGAGCATGATGTTCTCGGCCACGGTGAACACGGGCACCAGCATGAAGTGCTGGTGCACCATGCCGATCCCGGCCGCGATCGCGTCGGAGGGGCCCTTCAGCTTCAGCGGCGCGCCGTCGACCAGGATCTCGCCCTCGTCGGGCTGGTAGAGCCCGTAGAGCACGTTCATCAGTGTCGACTTGCCCGCGCCGTTCTCGCCGAGCAGGGCATGGATCTCTCCAGGCTCCACCGTCAGATCGATGTGGTCGTTGGCGACCAGATCACCGAACCGTTTGGTGATGCCGCGCAGTTCGAGTCTCAGCGCAACCTCCTGGAGTGCGAGCGATGGTGCAGCGTAGCTGCCGTCAACCCGGCCCGACCGGCCCGGCCACCGTTGGTGCGCGATCGGCCGCCCCGACCCCACGGGTCACCCCGCAGGGCCAGAGCGGCCGGTCGGTCCTGCCTGTTTCCCGCCGACCGTCCGATGATCTCACCGGACGGATCGGCCGGGCGTCACTTGGTCGGCTGAGCCTTCGAGGTGACGGTGATGGTGCCGGCGGCGATGTCCGCCTTGATCTTGTCGACCTCGGCCTTCAGCTCGGCCGGAACCTTGCTGTCGAAGTCGTGGTACGGGGCGATCGAGACGCCGGTGTTGGCCAGGGTGCCCACGAAGCCCGGCTTGGCCTCCAGCTTCTCGCCACCGGCGGCCTTCAGCACGGCCTCCTTGACGGCCTCCGGGATGTTCTTGACGACCGTGGTGACGATCGCCGAGCAGTCCGGGGTGCTCTCGCAGCCGTCGACGTCCACCCAGATGGTGCTGTACTTGCCGCCCGAGGCCTTGGCCGCGGCGGTGGTGCCGAGGCCGGAGCCGCCGGCGACCGGCATGATGATGTCCGCGCCCTGGGCGACCAGCGCGTCGGAGACCTTCTTGCCCTCGTCCTGCTTGGCGAAGTCGTTGGTGAAGGAGCCCTTCTGGGTCTCCTTGTTCCAACCCAGCGCCTGGACGTTCTTGCCCTTGGTCTTGTTGTAGTGCGCCACGCCGTCGACGAAGCCGTCCATGAAGATGGTCACGGGCGGGATCGGCAGGCCGCCGTAGGTGCCCACCTTGCCGGTCTTGCTCATCCCGGCGGCGAGGTAGCCGGCCTGGAACGCGGCCTGGGCGGTGTCGAACTGCATCGGGTAGACGTTCGCGTCACCCGGGTTCGCGTCGACGATGCCGAACTGCTGGTTCGGGTTCGCCTTGGCGATCTTCGAGGTGGCGTCGCCCATCAGGCCACCGACGGCCAGGATGAAGTCGCACTTCTGGTTGACGTACTGCGTCAGGTTCGGCTCGTAGTCGGCCTCGGCCTTCGACGCGACGTACTTGATGTCGATGTTGTCGTTGGCGGCCTTGGCCTCCTGCAGACCCTTCCAGGCCGAGGTGTTGAACGACTTGTCGTCGATGCCGCCGACGTCGGTCACCATGCAGGCGCTGAACTTCTTGGCGCCACTGCCGGCGTTGTTGTCATCATCGGGGGCCTCGCCACAAGCGGCGGCCGTGAGCAGAAGCCCACCCGCCGCGAAGATCGAGGCGATCCGCATCCCACGCACCGAGCGCAAGACGTCTCCTTCCCATTGCACACCGCGCCTAGTGCGGTGGCAGCCCATCAGCCGACCTGCGGGTGTGCCGCCGGCTGTCCCACGTTACGGACGGGAGCGTACGCCCGCGCCCACCCACCGGCCGACAATCGTGCACGACTGTTGAGCGCCTGTTACCCGGGTGTAACCCTTGGGTGGGACAAATCACTGTTAGTGCTGGTAGGTGAGCGCCGGGGCGTCCCGAACGTCCGGTTCGCGGAGGACTGACCCCCCGCCCGGACGCTACCGCCAGAAGACCGCCACCGCCGCGTTGACCAGGGTCAGGCCGACGATCGCGAGGAAGTGGCCGCGGTTGACCACGTCCCGCTTCCGGGAGAAGAAGACCATGACGAAGATCAGCAGCGCGATGACCAACTTCGTCACAAGTTTCGCCGGGTCGGGCTCGGCGTCACCGCCGCCGCGCAGAGGCGCGGAGAGCCCGATGCCGGTGAGCAACTGGATCACCGCGCCCCAGAGCATGGCGGCGTTGATCCGCAGCTTGCCGGTGACGTACTGGGCGATCGCGCCGCCGAGCAGCAGAGCGAAGCCGACCAGATGGACATAGAGGAGAATCAGTCTCAGTGCTTCCACGCCGCCCATCCTCCCCTATCAACGACAGTTTGTAGTAGTGGGGTCGGCAGGTCGGCGCGTCGTCGGCTCATCCCTTGACGGCGCCGCTGGTGAGGCCGGAGACGATGAAGCGCTGGAGGAACTGGAACACCAGCACCGTGGGGATCGCGGTGAGCAGGGTGCCAGCGGCGAAGATCCCGAAGTTGGTGTTCCGCTCGCCGCCCTGCAACATGCCCCGCATGCCGACCGCGAGGGTCTTCGCGTCGGTGTCGGTGAGGAAGACGCTCGCCATCAGGAACTCGTTGATGGTGTTGATGAAGGCGAGCAGCCCGGTCACCGCGAGGATCGGCGCCACCAGCGGCAGCAGGATCCGGAAGAAGACCTGTGCGTGCGAGGCGCCGTCCATGGTTGCCGACTCGTCCAACTCCCGGGGCAACGTGTCGAAGAAGCCCTTCATCAGCCAGGTGTTCACGCCCAGCGCGCCACCCATGTAGAGCAGCAGCAGTCCCCACGGGGTGTTGAAGCCGATCGCCGGCCACAGGTCCGTGATCGTGCCGAAGATCAGGAAGATCGCCACGATCGCCAGGAACTGCGGAAACATCTGGATCAACAGCAGCGACAGCAACCCCACCCGTCGCCCCTGGAACCGCATCCGGGAGAAGGCGTACGCCGCGAGCGCGGAGAGCAGGACCGAGGCGAACGAGGCGCCCCCGGCGATGAGAAGCGAGTTCAGGAACCAGTTGGCGAACCCGGTTCGCGCGAACAGGTCCCCGAAGTTCCCGAACGACACCCCGCCGGTCGGCACCAACTCGGTCGAGGAGAGGGTGCCGAGCGGGTTGAGCGCCGCCGAGACGACGAACACGAGCGGGAAGAGACTGAACAGCACGCCGAGCAGGCCGACCAGGTGCCGCCAGCCGACCTGGGCGAACCAGCGGTTCCTCCGCCTCCCCGCGGTACGGCCGACCGCCGTCGGGCGGCCCGCGCCGGTGAGTGTGGTCACGAGTACACCTCCTCCTGTTGGCGGGTCCGCCGGAAGCTGACCGCCGAGACCACCGCGACGATGGCGAAGATGAACAGCGAGATCGCCGCGGCGAAGCCGAACTGCGCGGCCTGCCCACCGAACGCCAGCCGGTAGGTGTAGGTGATCAGCAGGTCGGTGGCGCCGTTGGTGGGGTTGTCCGCCGGGAACGGCGCGCCCTCGGTGGTCAGGTAGATCGCGTTGAAGTTGTTGAAGTTGAACGCGAACGACGAGATCAGCAGCGGTGAGAGCGCGACAAGCAGCAGCGGCAGGGTGACAGCCCGGAACGACTGCCAGGGTGACGCCCCGTCGACCGAGGTGGCCTCGGTCAGCTCCCGCGGGATGGCCTGGAGCGCGCCGGTGGCCACCAGGAACATGTACGGGTAGCCGAGCCAGAGCTGCACCAGGATCACGGCGGCGCGGGCCGACCAGTCCTGCCCGAACCAGTCGATGCCCAACCCGAACAGGTTGTTGATCAGCCCGAAGTCCGTGTTGAACATGTCCCGCCAGACCAGCAGCATCGCGAAGGACGGCATGGCGTACGGCAGGATCAGCAACATCCGGTAGAGGTTGGTGCCCCGCATCCGGGGCGAGTGCAGCGCGAGCGCGATAAGCATGCCGAGGATGAACGTGCCGCCGGTGGAACCGATCGCGAAGGCGAAGTTCCAGATCAGCGTGGCGAGGAACGGCCCGGAGATCCGCTCGTCGGTGAGCACGCGGGTGAAGTTGGACAGCCCGACGTCCACCTTCCAGCCCTGGGCCAGGCGTTCACCGTCGGCGGCGACAAACGCGCCGACCTCGCCGTCCGCCGTCCAGGTCTTACCGCTGTCGCTGTCGGAGACACAGTCACAGCCCGCGTCGTACGCCCGCACGGCTTTGCCCTCGTACACCCGGGACAGGCCGGAGGAGCGCAGCGCGCCGCCGGCGGTCGGCACCACCAGGTCGGTGATGTCCTTGCTGCGGGCGCTGGCCTGGCCGATGGTCAGCACTGTGTAGCCGTCGGCGGCGGTGACCTTCCCGCCGGGGGCGACAGTGACCGCGCCGGCGTCGAGCGGGCGCAGGCCCCGGGTGTCGCCGACGGAGACCGTGTTGGTCTGCGGGTCGGTGACCAGGAAGACCAGGGCGCCGGTGGCGGGGTCACCCTTGGTTGCCACGGACATCGGGAACTGGGCGGAGCCCGGGACCTGCTTGACCGAGGAACTCTGGATCGCGACGATCGCGTCGTCCTTGCTGCCGCGGTGGCCGTCGCCGAAGTTGGTGAATGCCGTGCTCGCGGTGTAGAGCACAGGCACGACCTGGAACGCGATCAGGAAGAGCGTGCCCGGTACGAGGTATTTCGCCGGCACGTGGCGACGACCCAGGTACAGGTAGAACAGCGCACCGGTGGTCAGCACCAGCACCGCCAACCAGACCCACTTCTCGGCCTCCACGAGCGGGAAGGCCGCCCAGATCGCGATGCCGGCCACCAGGCCGAGCAGGACCACCTTCGCGGCGAGGCCGGCCGCGGTGATCGGCGCGTGGTTCCGCGCGGAACGGGACGTGCGCGGGGACCCGGTGCCCACGGGCCCCCGGCCCGGGGCCTGCTGGGCAGACCCCGGGCCGGACAACGGTGTGCTCATTACTTGATCGAGCCGGCGATCGTCTTGCCGGCCGCGGTGACCGTGCTGGCCGGGTCGGCGCCGCCGATGACGGCGGCCTCGGCCTTACCGAAGGGGTCCCAGATCGCGGCCATGGCCGGGATGGCCGGGAGCACCTGGCCGTCCTTACCCGCCTCGATGAACTTGGCCAGGTCCGGGTCGCTGCCCTTGACCTGGTCCAGCGCGGCGGTCAGCGCTGGCGGGCGCGGGTCGGCCTGGTAGAGCGCCACGGCCAGCTCCGGCTTGGCGACGTAGTTGACGACGAACTCCTGGGCGAGAGCCTTGTTCTTGCCCTTGGCAGCCACGTAGAAGGACTGCACGCCCACGAACGGCGCGGCCGCCTTGCCGCCGGCGAAGCCGGGAACGGCGGAGACGTCGTACGTGATGCCGGCCTTCTTGACGTCGGCGACCGCCCACGGGCCGGAGACCAGGTACGCGCACTTCTTGCCGGTGAAGGTGGCGGTCGAGTTGGTGTCGGCGATCGAGCGCTTCAGCACGCCCTCGCCCTTCTCGCCGAGCGCGGCGATCTTCTTGAACGCCTCGATCGACTCCGGCTTGCCCACGCCCAGGTCCTTCGGGTCGTAGTCGCCGTTCGCGGTGGTGCCGAAGAGGTAACCGCCGGCCGAGGCGTACAGCGGGTAGATGTGGTACGCGTCGCCCTTCTGGCCGACCTGGAGGCACAGCGTCTCGGTGACCTTCTTCTGCGCCTTGAGCTGCTTGCCGGTGGCGACCAGGTCCTCGATGGTCTTCGGCGCCTCGGGGGCCAGCTCGGTGTTGCGGATCAGCGCCAGGTTCTCCTGCGCGTACGGCACGCCGTAGAGCTGGCCGTTGAAGGTGACGGCCTTGATGGCGGTCTCGTTGAAGGCGGCCTTCTGCTCGTCGGGCAGCTGCACCGGGTCGATGGCACCGTTCTGGACCAGGTTGCCGATCCAGTCGTGAGCGCCGATCACCACGTCCGGGCCACCGCCCTGGCTGGACACGGTCACGAAGTTGTTCTGGAGGTCCTCGTTCGGGACGGCCTGGACCTCGACGGTGACGCCGTTCTCCTGGCCGAACTTCTCGGCGAACGGCTTGAGGGCCGCGGTCCGCTTGTCGTCCGCCCAGATGACCAGTTTGCCGCCGGCGGCCTTGGGGGACTGCTTCGCGGCCGGCTCGTCGCTGTCGCCACAGCCGGAGGCGGCGAGCGCCAGGGCGAAGAGGGCGACCACACCCGCGGTACGGATGCGCATCGGTACTCCTGTCGTCATGGCGGGTCCGCCCGGGGGAAGGGCGGCCCGCCGTGGAATGCTGGAATTTCTTGCCACCCGGCGCCGACGTGCTGCGCCGCAGCTTGCGTATGTTGCGGGGACGTTAGCAAGACGTTGCAGATAATGGAAGCGCTTGCAGAGTGCCCCGCAAGAACTTGCCGGTGGGCTAAAGTGCCGCCATGCGCGCTCGACTGTCCGACATCGCCCAGCAGGCCGAAGTCAGCGAGGCCACGGTGTCGCGGGTGCTCAACGACCGCCCCGGCGTGGCCCCGGAGACCCGCCAGGCCGTCCTCACCGCCCTCGACGTGCTCGGCTACGAGCGCCCGGCCCGGCTGCGCAAACGCAGCGCCGGGCTGGTCGGCCTGGTGGTGCCGGAGCTGGACAACCCGATCTTCCCGGCCTTCGCCCAGGTCATCGAGTCGACCCTGGCGCAGAGTGGGTTCACACCTGTGCTCTGCACCCAGACCGCAGGTGGCGTCACCGAGGACGAGTACGTGGAGATGCTGCTGGACCGGCAGGTCTCCGGCATCGTCTTCGTCTCCGGCCTGCACGCCGACACCGCCGCCAACCACGACCGCTACCGGGCGCTGATCGCCCGCCCGCTGCCGGTCGTGATGATCAACGGGTACGTGCCGGGCATCGGCGCGCCCTTCGTCTCCTGCGACGACCGCGAGGCAGCCGAACTGGCCGTGGCTCACCTCGTCGCACTCGGCCACCGGCGGATCGGCCTGATCACCGGCCCGGACCGGTTCGTACCGGTGCGGCGCAAGGTGGCCGGTTGGCGTGCGGCGATGACGCGGCTGGCCGGCGTGGCAGAGGCCGACCTGGGCCCGCTCGCCGAGCTGTCACTGTTCGGTGTGGAGGGTGGCGAGGCGGCTGCCGGCCGCCTGCTCGACCGTGGCGTCACCGCGGTGGTCTGCGGTTCGGACCTGATGGCGCTCGGCGCGGTCCGGGCGGCCCGGCAGCGCGGCCTGACCGTTCCGGGTGACCTCTCCGTGCTCGGGTACGACGACTCGCCGTTGATGGCCTTCACCGACCCGCCGCTGACCACCATGCGCCAGCCGGTGACCGCGATGGCTGTCGCGGCGGTCCGGGCCCTGGTGGACGAGATCAACGGGCACGGCGCCCCGCACTCGGAGTACCTGTTCCGCCCGGAGCTGGTGGTGCGCGGCTCGACGGCTGTCGCCCCGGCTGCCGTGCGATTCCCTTACGCAAGATCTGCTTGACTCTTGCAGGGCGCGGCCGGCATATTGCTCAGACAGTCGCGCCCGAGCACGAGACAGACGGGGAACGTCAACCCATGACCGCAAGCACCGCCACCCCGACCCACCCCGCCGACGACTGGTGGCGCGCCGCGGTCGTCTACCAGGTGTACGTCCGCAGCTTCGCCGACAGTGACGGCGACGGCGTCGGCGACCTCCAGGGGATCCGGCAACGCCTGCCGTACCTGCACGACCTCGGGGTGGACGCGCTCTGGTTGACCCCGTTCTACACGTCCCCCATGGTCGACGGCGGATACGACGTCGCCGACTACCGCGACGTCGACCCGATGTTCGGTACGCTCGCCGACTTCGACGCGATGATCGCCGACGCGCACGCCCTCGGTCTGCGGATCATCGTCGACCTGGTGCCCAACCACACGTCCAGCGCGCACCGCTGGTTCGTCGACGCCCTCGCCGCCGGCCCGGGCTCACCGGAGCGGGCCCGCTACCTGTTCGCCGACGGTCGGGGCGAGCGGGGCGAGCTGCCGCCGAACGACTGGGAGAGCATCTTCGGCGGCCCGGCCTGGACCCGCGTCGCCGACGGCCAGTGGTACCTGCACCTGTTCGACTCCGCCCAGCCGGACCTCAACTGGCGTCATCAGGAGGTCCGCACCGAGTTCGAGGACGTGCTGCGGTTCTGGCTCGACCGGGGCGTGGACGGCTTCCGCATCGACGTCGCCCACGGCATGATCAAGGCCGAAGGGCTGCCGGACGTCGGCTTCAGCACGATGACCACCGGCCAGCGTCAGGTCGAGCTGCTCGGCAAGGGCCGCCTGCCCTACTTCGACCAGGACGAGGTGCACGAGATCTACCGCGCCTGGCGGCCCATCCTGGACAGCTACCCCGGCGGGCGGATGGCGGTGGCCGAGGCGTGGGCCGAGACCCCGCAGCGGCTCGCCCGCTACATCGGCCCGGACGAGCTGCACCAGGCGTTCAGCTTCGACTTCCTCGACGCCACCTGGTCGGCCGACTCGTTCCGCAAGGTGATCGACACCGCGCTGGCCGAGGCGACAGTGGTCGGCGCACCCACCACCTGGGTGCTGTCCAACCACGACAAGCAGCGCCACGTCACCCGCTACGGCGACGGGGCCGAGGGTCTACGCCGGGCCCGCGCGGCCAGCCTGCTGATGCTCGCCCTGCCCGGCTGCGCCTACCTCTACCAGGGTGAGGAGCTGGGCCTTCCCGAGGTGCTCGACCTGCCCGACGAACTGCGCCAGGACCCGGCGTTCCTGCGCACCGGCGAGAGCCGCGACGGCTGTCGGGTGCCCATCCCGTGGACCGGCGAGCTGGCGCCGTACGGCTTCGGCCCGGCCGGCAGCGAGTTGAGCTGGCTGCCCGCCCCCGCCACCTGGCGGGCGCTGTCCGTCGCCGCGCAGACCGGCGTGCCCGGCTCGACGCTGGAGCTGTACCGGACCGCGCTGCGGATCCGCCGCGACCATCCGGCGCTCGCCGCCGACGCCGGTGGGGTCACCTGGCTGGAGACCGGCCCCGGCGTGCTCGCCTTCTCCCGCGCCAACGGCCAAGCGGTGCTGACCTGCGTGGTCAACCTCAGCGGAGCGCCGGTCCTGATCGACGGGTACGGCCAGCCGGTCGTCGCCAGCGACACGCTCACCGGGCAGGGCTCCGGCCATCTGCTCGGAGTTGACGCCGCCGCCTGGTTGGAACGCCGCTGAGCGGGTAACCCGTTCTCGACCTGGTCGTCCGTCGTGCCCCGCGCCAACGGGCGACTGGGCTACCGGCCCCTTGTGGTGGGGGGTGAGGTGGCGCCGGCGCCACGCGGAGTTGACTCCGCGCGGCGCCGGTGTCCGTCTGCGCCGACGTGTGCGGCGGCGCCGCCGTGGGTACCGCACCGGGCACCGACGCTACGGAGGTGACCCATGGCGGTACGCGTGGCACAGTGCACGATCGACGTCGAGGACCTGGACCTGATGGTCCCGTTCTGGTCGGCGGCACTCGGCTACGAGGTCGAACAGGGCGACGACGGCAGCGCCAAGCTGTGGCCGTCGGGGCAGCCGTCCGGGCCCGCGCCCACCATCTGGTTGCAGGGCTCCGGCGCCCCCAAGCGGGGCAAGAACCGTCTGCACCTCGACCTGGTCGCCGACGACGACCCGCAGACCGAGGTACGACGCCTCGTCGACCTCGGCGCACGGCACGTCGACGTCGGGCAGACCGGCACCGAGGGGTTCACCGTCCTCGCCGACCCCGAGGGCAACGAGTTCTGCGTGCTGGACGGCCCGCCGACCCGCTGAGCAGCCGCGTCACTTCGCGGTGAGCAGCGCCGCGATCCGGGTGAAGCCCTCGCGTACCTCGGCCTCGTCCGGCGGTTCGGCGGGCTCGCCGTGACCCGCCTCGTCGGCGGCGGCGTCCAACTCCTCGTCGATCACGTCCTCGAAGTCGCCGTACAGGTCGGCCCCCTCGACCTGACTGGCCTCGTCCTCGGCGGCGACCTGCGCTGCGGCGATCTCGCTGCGGATCTCGTCGGCGGACAGCGCCGGCAGCAGTGGTTCCACCACCGCCATCAGCTGCTCCTCGGCAACCACCGCCTCGGCCAGCGCCAGCGCGTGCGGCCGCTCGTACGGCCCGCAGACCACCGGCTCCCACTCGTCGAGATCGCCGAGCGGGCCGAAGGTGATGATCCACGGAAGCCCGAGCAGCGGCGAGTCGGCCGGCAGGTCAAGTGTCATGAGTGCGCCCACCGGCTCATCATCGCCGCGAACGCGAGCGCCGGACACGGTTTCCCCGCAGGACCGCCCGTCCGGCGGCCGATCCGGGGCGGTCAGCCGGGGCGGGCCGCGTCCAGAGCGGCACGGACCAGCGCGAGAGCGGTGGCGGGCGGTACGCCCAGCCGGGCCGCCTCGGCCGCGTAGCCGGCGGCAGCCCGCTGGAGCCGGTCCACCGCGTCGTCCCGGCCCGGAGCGACGAAGGTGCCGTTGCGCCCCCTGGTCTCCAGCAGACCTGCCGTCTCCAGCTCGCGGTACGCCCGGGCCACCGTGTTCGCGGCCAGCCGCAGGTCGGCGGCGAGCTGCCGGACGGTGGGCAGTCGGCTGCCAACAGGGAGCCGACCGTCGCCGATCAACTCGGCGAGTTGCACGCGTACCTGCTCGTACGGGGGCACCGCCGAGTCCGGGTCGACCGAGATCATCACCTGCGCACCCTCCGCCATCAGCCCGCGCCGCCCGGCGTACCGGGATCGGTGTCCTCGTCGAGTTTCGCCGCCGGAGCGCCCTCCGCCAGGTCCACCACCCGCCCGTTCGTGCTGGTCGCGAGCAGCGCGGCCCCGAACAACACCAACTGGTTGAGCAGGTAGAGGTAGAGCAGCAGACCGACGGCGCCGGCCACCACCGTGTACGCCGGGTTCCGTTCGGTGCGCACCACGTAGTAGCGGCCCACGGTGTTGAGCAGCGTGATGCCTATCGCGACGAGCAGCACCACCGGCCGCAGTCGGGACCGGCTCATCCGCAGCCGGGGCACCGCGAGCAGCAGGGCGGTGGCGAGCACCGCGTTGACCAGCACGCTGAGCACCGCGCTGACAGTGGTCAGCCCCACCGATCCGGTGCTGCGCAGCAGGAAGCGCAGCAGCGATTCCAGCGCGTCCACGGCCGCCACCGAGACGCCCAGGAGCACGAAGACGCCGATCATCACGCCGAGGTCGACAAGCCGTCGGATCACCAGGTTGCCGGGCTGCTGGTTGAGCGCGTACATCAGTCGCTGCGAGGAGCGGATCGCCTCCACCCAGCCGATCCCGGTGAAGACCAGGATGACCAGACCCACCACGCCCACCGTGCCGCTGGAGTTGGCGATCTGCTGCGCGTCGAGGAACGGCAGGTTCTCCTTGAGGAAGTCGGCAGCCGCCGCGCTCACCTCGTCGTTGTCCTCAAGGATCGCCCCGAAGATCGAGTACGCGACCAGGGCGAGGGCGAACACCGCGAAGAAGCCGTAGTAGGCGATCGCCGCCGCCAGCCGCCCGGCCAACACCTCGCCGTAGAGCGTTCCGGCCCGCCACAGGTGGTCGAAGAGACCGGAGCGGCCACGCGCGGCACTCACCCAGCGGTCGATGCCCGCCTCGATCTGGCCGATCACGTTCACGCGATCATCCTCGCCGATCTTTCACCGCCGTAGTGGCAACCCGGCTTGCGATGCTCGCCGACCGGCGCGTCGCCGGCCGGTCAGTCGCCGAGCCGGAAGTCCCGACGCGGCTGCCACCGGGCCTGCCCGCTGTGCGAGAAGAGGGTGAACGCCTCGACCTCGAACATCGCCGAGAAGTCCGCAAGATCCTCGTACGCCTTGTCCAGTGCCTCGGGCGCGACGTCCTGCGCGACGGTGACGTGCGGATGGTACGGGAAGCGGGTCTGACGGTGCAGGCCCGGCGCGGCGGCGATGGCCGCGGCCAGCAGCTCGCACTCGCTGATCCCGGCGGCCACCGCGACGAAGACCACCTGCGTCACCGGACGGAACGTGCCGGTGCCCCGCAGGTGCAGCGCGAACGGCAGGTGCGCGGCGGCGACGGCGGCCAGGTGTTGCTCGATGGCGGGCAGGTTGGCCGTCGGGATCTCGGTCGGCCCGAGCAGCGTCACGTGCGCGGGCACCGCGAGCGGGTCACCTGCCTCGATCCGTCGCCGGGTGAGCTGGCCGCCCCACGGCTCCGGGATGTCCACCGCGATGCCGATCTGGATGGTGTCGCCGGTGGGCGGCACCCCGCCACTGCGATCCACGCTCCGCGCCGCCTTCTCGGCCACCGACCCGCCCACCTGTCCCGCGGCGCTATTCGCCGCGCACCGGCGGGAAGAAACCGACCCGCTCGTACGCGGACCGCAGCGTCGGCCCGGCCACCGCCCGGGCCTTCTCGGCACCGGCGGCGAGCAGCTTGTCCAGCTGCGCCGGGTCGTCCAGGTACGTGCGGGTGCGCTCCTGGATCGGGCGGACGAACTCCGCCACCACCTCGGCCAGCTCCTTCTTGAGGTCGCCGTAACCGCGACCGGCGTACGCGGCCACCAGTTCGTCGATGCCGCGACCGCTGAGCGCGGAGTGGATGGTCAGCAGGTTGGAGACGCCGGGCTTGGTCTCGGTGTCGAAGACGATCTCCCGACCGGTGTCGGTCACCGCCGAGCGGATCTTCTTGGCCGAGCGGGCCGGGTCGTCCAACAGGTCGATGATGCCGGCCGGCGAGGACGACGACTTGGACATCTTCGCCGTCGGCTCCTGCAGGTCGGTGATCTTCGCGGTGTCCTTGACGATGTGCGGCGCCGGCACCGTGAACGTCGTACCGAACAGCGAGTTGAACCGCTGGGCCAGATCCCGGGAGAGTTCCAGGTGCTGGCGCTGGTCCTCGCCGACCGGCACCGCGTTGGCCTGGTAGAGCAGGATGTCGGCAGCCTGCAGGATCGGGTAGGTGAAGAGCCCGACGCTGGCCCGCTCGTTGCCCTGCTTCTGCGACTTGTCCTTGAACTGCGTCATCCGGCTGGCCTCGCCGAAGCCGGTGATGCAGCCGAGCACCCAGGCCAGCTGCGGGTGCTCGGGCACCTGCGACTGCACGAACAAAGTGCTGCGCTCCGGGTCCAGACCGACCGCGAAGAGTTGCGCGGCCGCCACCCTGGTCCGCTGCCGCAGCACCGCCGGGTCGTGCCCAGCGGTGATGGCGTGCAGGTCCACCACGCAGTAGAACGCGTCGTGGGTTTCCTGAAGGGCCACCCAGTGCCGTACCGCCCCGAGGTAGTTGCCGAGGTGGAACGAGTCGGCCGTCGGCTGGATGCCGGAGAAGACGCGGGGACGGGCGGGTACGTCGGACATGGCGATAATTCTGTCAGCAAGCAACCCGGTCCGTCATGACGGGCCGGCGGGTCGGCCCCGGCCCGCCGGTGCGGGGGCGCTGACCTCGTACGGCTCCCCCGTGTCCTCCCGGCGGGCCGGGGCGCGGCCCCGCTGCCCCGCCACCGGATCCCGAGGGTTCCCGCCGACGACGTCCTGCCGCTGCTCCACGGTCCGCACGGCGGCGACCGCGAGACGGGCCACCCGCCGTCCGTCCAACGCCAGCACCCGCAGCGACCAGCCGCCGGGCGGGTCGGGAGCACCCGCGTCGACCGGCTCACCGGGCACCGGCACCTCGTCTCCGGTGACCGGCAGCCGCCCCAGCGCGGCCATCACGAAGCCACCCACCGTCTCGTACGGCCCGGCGGGCAGCACCACACCGGTCCGCTCGGCGAAGTCGGACAGGTTGAGTCGTCCGTCCACCACGGCGGGCAGCCCGGGGTGCACCGGGTCGGGGGCGTCGTCGTACTCGTCGTGGATCTCGCCGATCAGTTCCTCGATCAGGTCCTCCAGGGTGACGATCCCGGCCGTGCCGCCGTACTCGTCGACCACCACGGCCAGGTGCTGGCCCTCGCGGCGCATCTCGGTGAGCGCGGCAAGCACCCGTTTGCTGCCGGGCAGCCGCTTCACCTCGCGGCTCAGCTCGCCGACAGTGGCGCACCTGTCGACGTCCGGGCGCAGCAGCAGGTCGCGCAGGTGCACGAAGCCCACCACGTCGTCGTGGGTGCCGTCGGTGACCGGATAGCGGGTGTGCGTCTCGGCGCGGACGATCCGGGCGGCCTCGGCGATGGTCAGTCGGGCGGGGAGGAAGACCACTTCGGTGCGGGGCATCATCACCTCGCGGACGAGGCTGGCACCGGCAACCAGGACCTCGTCGATGATCCGCCGCTCGTCCGGGTCGAGCACGGTGTTCGCCGCCACGAGGTCCCGCAGTTCGGCTTCGGTGATGCGTTCCCGGCCGGCCGCCGGGCCGGCGCCGAGCAGGTCGGTGACGAGGCGGCTGGCGCCGTCGGCGGTGCGGACGAGAACCCGGGCGACGGCCCGGGCGAGCGGGCCTGGGTCGCGGCGGGGCCGCCCCCGCGCGCGTCGCCGGAGCCCGGTACGGGCCGCTTCCCGCATGACAGAGATGGTAGACACCGGCGGCCCACTCCACCGGGATTGTGCGAGTCTGTTCGATCGTGAAAGATTATGATGGAATGGTGCTGGCGGCACGCTCGGTCGAGGTGCCCGCCGCAGCCGTAGGGTGATCACCGAAGGGCCAGCCCCGGGCGGGGTCGAATCAGGAGGCAACGACGTGAAACTGCTCGTCACCGGGGGCGCCGGCTTCATCGGCAGCGTGGTGACCCGGATGCTGCTGGACGCGGGGCACGACGTCGTCGTCCTGGACGACCTGCGTACCGGCCACCGCGAGGCACTCGCCCCCGACGCCACCCATGTCGAGGCGTCCATCCACGACGCCGCACGGATCGTCACCCCCGAGGCCGGCTTCGACGGCGTGCTGCACTTCGCCGCCCTGATCGCCGCCGGCGAGTCGATGGTCAAGCCCGAGCTGTACTGGCAGAACAACACAGTCGGCACGCTCGCCCTGATCGACGCCGTACGGGCTGCCCGGGTGCCCAGGATGGTCTTCTCCTCCACCGCCGCCGTCTACGGCAACCCCACCGAACTGCCCATCCCGGAAGCCGCCGTCAAGGCGCCCACCAACACGTACGGCGCCACGAAACTCGCCGCCGACATGGCGCTCACCTCCGAGGCGGTCGCGCACGGGCTGGCCGCGGTCTCGCTGCGCTACTTCAACGTGGCCGGGGCGTACCTCGACGGCACCGTCCCGCTCGGCGAACGGCACGACCCGGAGACACACCTGATCCCGATCGCGCTCGAGGTCGCGGCCGGCCGGCGCGAGAAGCTCCAGCTCTTCGGCGACGACTACCCCACTGTGGACGGCACCTGCGTCCGCGACTACATCCACGTCGCCGACCTGGCCCGCGCCCACCTGCTGGCGTTGGACGCCGCCACCTCCGGCCAGCACCGGATCTACAACCTGGGCAACGGCAACGGCTTCACCAACCGCCAGGTCGTCGACGTGGTCCGCGAGGTCACCGGGCAACCCCTGCCGGTCGAGGTGGCCCCACGCCGCGAGGGCGACCCCGCGGAGCTGGTCGCCTCCTCCGCGCTGGCCCGCGACGAACTGGGCTGGGTGCCGCAGAAGCCGACCCTGCACGACATGGTCGGCGACGCCTGGGCCTTCTACCGCGCGCACGTCCTGGAGCAGCCGCCAACCGAGGAGGCACCGTGACAAACCCCACCGGCGACGTCGCCGCACGGGCCGCCGAGGGCTTCACCAGCCGGTACGGCGGCAACGCGGCCGGCCGCTGGGCGGCCCCCGGCCGGGTCAACCTGATCGGCGAGCACACGGACTACAACGACGGGTTCGTGCTGCCCTTCGCGCTGCCGCTGCGGACCGTCGTCGCCGCCGACCGGCAGGACGGCGAGCAGTGGACGGTCTGGTCCGAGCTGTCCGACGAGACGATCACCTTCGGTGCCGACGACGTGGCCGAGCCGGGTCGGGTCACCGGCTGGGGCGCGTACGTGGCCGGGGTGGTCTGGGCGATGCGCGACGCCGGCCACGCCGTGCCCGGTGCCCGCCTGGCGATCGCGTCCGACGTGCCGCTGGGCTCGGGCCTGTCGTCCTCGGCCGCCCTGGAGTCGGCAGTCCTCACCGCCCTGCTCGACCTCGGTGGTCTGGACCTGCCCGCCGAACGACTGCCGCGGCTGGCGCAGCGGGCCGAGAACGTATACGTCGGCGCCCCGACCGGGATCATGGACCAGTCCGCGTCGATCCGCTGCCGGGCCGGGCACGCGCTCTTCCTCGACTGCCGCGACGAGTCCGTCGAGCAGATCCCCTTCGACCTGGACGCCGCCGGCCTGGCCGTGCTCGTCGTCGACAGTCGGGCGCCGCACCGGCACGCCGACGGCGAGTACGCGGCCCGCCGCCGGTCCTGCGAAGCGGGTGCGAAGGCGCTCGGCGTAGCCGCGCTGCGGGACGTGTCAGTCGACCAGCTCGACGCCGCGCTGGCCCGGATCGACGACGAGGAGACCCGACGCCGCGTCCGGCACGTGGTCACCGAGGACCAGCGGGTGCTGGACACTGTGGCGCTGCTGCGCGCCGGCCGCGTACGGGACATCGGCCCGCTGCTCACCGCCTCGCACGTCTCGATGCGCGACGACTTCGAGATCACCGTGCCCGAGATCGACACCGCGGTCGAGGCGGCGCTGGCGGCAGGCGCGCTCGGGGCCCGGATGACGGGCGGCGGCTTCGGCGGCTGCGTCCTGGCGCTGGTCGAGACCGATCGGTCCGACGCGGTGGCCGCAGCCGTCACGGCCGCCTACGCCGAGCAGGGCTTCACCGCCCCGAACACCCTGACGGTCCTCCCCGCCCCCGGCGCCACCCGCCTCGACTGACCCGGGTTGATCAAGAGGTTCGCGTCAGTCCGAGCCCGGATTCTGACGCGAACCTCTTGATCACCGGCGAGGTCGAGGGTGGGGAGCGGGAAGATCGTGCTTGTTCATGGAAGTAGTGGCCTCCCCGGAGGGGGAGGCCACTACTTCATGGATTGAGCGCGATCTTGGCGCAGCGCAGCGCAGCGCGGCGGGCGGGCGGCGCTAGCTGACTTCGACGATCATGGCGGCGCCCACCGTGCGGTTGGTGGTCTCGTCGATGATGACGAAGCCTCCAGTGGTGCGGTTGCGGCGGTACTCGTCGGCCAGCAGCGGCACAGTCGTGCGCAGCCGCACCCGACCGATCTCGTTGAGCCGCAACTCGTCCGCCGACTCGTCCCGGTGCAGCGAGTTGATGTCGAGCCGGTAGTGCAGCCCACGCACGATCGCCCGCGCCGAACGGGTGGTGTGCTTGATCGCGTACCTGCCGCCGACCCGCAACGGGGCTGTCTCGTCCATCCAGCACACCATCGCCTCGATGTCCTGGGCCACCGCCGGTGCGTTGTTCGGGCGGCAGATCAGGTCACCCCGGGAGATGTCGATCTCGTCGGCCAGTCGTACCGTCACCGACATCGGCGGGAACGCCTCAGCGACCGGCCCGTCGGCGGTCTCCACCGCGGCGATCCGGCTGGTGAAGCCGGACGGCAACACCATCACCTCGTCACCGGGCTTGAGCACGCCGGAGGCGACCTGGCCGGCGTAGCCGCGGTAGTCGGTCACAGTCGTGGACTGCGGACGGATCACGTACTGCACCGGGAACCGGACGTCGACGAGGTTGCGGTCGCTCGCGATGTGCACCCGCTCCAGGTGGTGCAGCAGCGACGGACCCTCGTACCACTGCATGTTCTCCGAGCGGGCCACGATGTTGTCGCCGCGCAGCGCGGAGATCGGCACCACTGTCAGGTCCGGTACGTCGAGCTTCGCGGCGAACGCGGTGAACTCGTCGGCGATGCGCTCGAAGACCTCCTGCGACCAGTCGACCAGGTCCATCTTGTTGACGCAGAGGACCAGGTGCGGCACCCGCAGCAGGGAGCACAGGAACGCGTGGCGGCGGGACTGCTCGACCAGACCCTTGCGCGCGTCCACCAGGATCAACGCCAGGTCGGCGGTGGACGCCCCGGTGACCATGTTGCGGGTGTACTGGATGTGCCCCGGAGTGTCGGCGATGATGAACTTGCGCCGCGGCGTGGCGAAGTACCGGTACGCCACGTCGATGGTGATGCCCTGCTCCCGCTCGGCGCGCAGGCCGTCGGTGAGCAGCGCCAGGTTGGTGTACTCGTCGCCGCGGGCCGCGCTCACCGCCTCCACCGCGGCCAACTGGTCGGTGAAGAGCGACTTGGTGTCGTAGAGCAGCCGGCCGATGAGTGTCGACTTGCCGTCGTCCACGCTGCCGGCGGTGGCGAAGCGCAGCAGGTCCATGGGCCGGGCCTCCGGCCCGGCTCCGGTAACAGCCCGGGCCTCCGCATTGGCGGACGCCGCGATCTCGGTGGTCATCAGAAGTAGCCCTCCCGCTTGCGGTCCTCCATGGCGGCCTCGCTGACCCGGTCGTCACCACGGGTCGCGCCCCGCTCGGTGATCCGGGTCGCCGCTACCTCCTCGATGACCTTCTCCACGGTGTCCGCGTCGGAGCGGACCGCCGCGGTGCAGGAGGCGTCGCCGACGGTGCGGTAGCGCACCTGCGCCTTGAACCGTTCCTCGCCCGCGCGGGGGCGGAAGAACTCGTTGACGGCGTAGTACATCCCGTCCCGTTCGATCACCTCGCGCTCGTGCGCGTAGTAGATCGACGGCAGCGGGATGCGTTCGCGGGCGATGTAGTGCCACACGTCCAGCTCGGTCCAGTTGGACAGCGGGAAGACCCGGATCGACTCGCCCGGGTGGTGCCGGCCGTTGTAGAGCGACCACAGCTCCGGCCGCTGGTTCTTCGGATCCCACTGGCCGAACTCGTCGCGGAAGCTGAACACCCGTTCCTTGGCGCGGGCCTTCTCCTCGTCCCGGCGGGCGCCGCCGAACAGCGCGTCGAAGCGGTGCTTCTCCACCGCGTCCAGCAGCACCGGCGTCTGGATCCGGTTACGCATCCCGTCGCCGGACTCGCGGACCATGCCGCTGGCCAGGGCCTCCGGCACGCTCGCCACCACGAGATGCAACCCCAGCTCGGCGACCCGCTGGTCGCGGTATTCGAGGACCTCGGGGAAGTTGTGCCCGGTGTCGACGTGCATGACCGGGAAGGGGATGTTGGCCGGGGCGAACGCCTTCTGCGCCAGGCGCAGCATGACGATCGAGTCCTTGCCGCCGGAGAAGAGCAGCACCGGGCGTTCCATCTCGGCGACCACCTCGCGCATCACGAAGATGCTCTCCGCCTCCAGGGTGTCCAGGTGGGAGACCCGGTAGGCGGCGGGCGTGGTCATGACACCGGCTCGATTCGCTCGCTCATCCGATTTCCAGACCTTTCCGGTCGGGCATGTCAAGAAAGTCCGCTCAGGCTACCCGGAATGTCTCTGCAGCGCTGCAAGCAACCGGGTGGCGAGATCCTTGCGACAGACCAGCAGGTCCGGCAGGCGTGGATCCGCCTCGTTGTATTTCAGCGCAGAACCATCGATCCGGGAAGCGTGTAGTCCGGTGGCCGTCGCCACAGCGACAGGCGCCGCCGAGTCCCACTCGTACTGACCGCCGGCGTGGATGTACGCGTCCACCTCACCGGTGACCACCGCGGCGATCTTCGCTCCGGCCGACCCCATCGGCACCAGCTTCGCCCCCACGTCCTCGGCGAGGTCGGTGAGGAACACCGGCGGCCGGCTCCGGCTCGCCGCCAACCGGATCACCCGCGTACCCGCCGTCGCCGCCTCCACTGTCATCGGCGGGTACGCCGGCGGGTAGTCAGTGCCCAGCACCCGGTGCTGCGCCGGCAGGCCCACAGCCCCGGCGACCAGCCCGTGCGGACTCGGCGCGTTGCGTGCCCAGAGCGCGATGTGCACGGCCCAGTCCGAGCGGCCCTCCTCGGCGAACTCCCGGGTGCCGTCCAACGGGTCGACGATCCACACCCGGTCGGCGGTCAGCCGCGACACCGCCCCGGCGTTGACCTCCGCCGCCCAGGCCAGCCGCGACCCCTCGTCCTCCTCGGAGAGCACCGCGTCGCCCGGCCGCCACTTCGCCAGCTCCGTACGGATCAGGTCGTGCGACACCTTGTCCCCGGCCGACTTGAGCGCGCCGGCGTCCGTGAAGCCCAACTCCGTACGCAGGTCGAGCAACGCCTGACCGGCCCGGGCCGCCAGCCACCGGGCGAACGCGCCGTCGATCATCGGAGGACTGCCCATCTGTGTCCGCTCCCGTCACCTCGCCGCGGTCCGTACCCGCACGGGCACCCACCGCGAGGCACTCGCCGGTCGCGGCCCGCCAAGAGGCGCAGACTACCGGCCCGGTGCGGCTGATCCGGTACGCCCCGCCCGGCTCAGGCCCCGTGGTAGAGGTTCTGGGTGGGTTCCACGCCCTTGAGGATCACCGACTCCACGACGTCGGCAGCACGGTCCACCAGGAAATCCAGCTCCTTGCGTTCCGCCGTGCCGAAATCCGACAGCACATAATCCGCCGGGTCCTGCCGCCCCGGTGGCCGGCCGACGCCGAACCGCACCCGGACGTAGTCCTTCGTACCCAACGACTTCGACATCGAGCGCAGGCCGTTGTGCCCGCCCTCGCCGCCGCCGCACTTGACCCGCACCTGGCCGAACCCGATGTCCAGCTCGTCGTGCACCGCGACCACCTGCGCCGGCGGCACCTTGTAGAACTGCGACAGCGCCGCCACCGGCCCACCTGAGAGGTTCATGTACGTCAGTGGCTTGGCCAGCACCAGCTTCGGCCCACCGAAACCCAGCCGTCCCTCGGCCACCTCGGCGACCGCCCGCTTGTGCCTACCGAACCGCGCGCTCACCCGAGCGGCCAGCAGGTCGGCCACCATGAACCCGACGTTGTGCCGGTTCCCGGCGTACTCCCGGCCCGGATTGCCCAGGCCGACGACCAGCCACGGCCCCGCCTCGTCCGTCACGACCCGTCCCTTCCGACGCCCGTCCCACCGACTCCCGATACGCCGACAGGCGCCCCCGATCCTCCGGGGACGCCTGTCGCACAGTACGAACCGATCAGGCTTCGGTGCGCGCCTCGGTCGTCTCGTCGCCCTCGGCGGCCGGGGCGTCCGCGCCCTCGGAGCCCTCGGTGGTCTCGCCGACCTCGGCCTCGGCCTCGTCGGTGGCAACCTCGACCTCGGGCAGCGTCGCCTCGAGCTGCTCCGCGGTCGGGGCGGCGGTCACCGAGGCGACGGTCAGCTCCGAGTCGGCGGCCAGCTCGACGCCGGCCGGCAGGTCGACATCGCCGGCGGTCACCAGGGTGCCCGCCTCCAGGCCCTCGATCGACGCCTCGAGGTGGTCCGGCACCTTGGTGGCGTCGGCGGTCACCGAGAGGGTGTCGTGGTCGTGCACGATCAGGGTGTCCCGTGCGGCCTCGCCGGTCAGCTGGACCGGAACCTCGACGGTGACCTTCTCGCCGCGGCGGACCAGCAGCAGGTCGACGTGCTCGAAGGTGTCCTTGATCGGGTCACGCTGGATCGCCTTCGGCAGCGCCAGCACCTGGGTGCCGTCGGTGATGTCGATCGCGAAGAGCTGGTTGGCGCCACCCTTGCGGATCGCGGCGGCGAACTCCCGCGACGGCAGCGCGATGTGCTTGGGCTTCTCGCCGTGGCCGTACAGCACGGCGGGCACCTTGCCGGCCCGGCGGGTACGGCGGGCACCACCCTTGCCGAACTCGGTACGGGGCTCGGCGCTGATCTTTACCTCGGACACGGGGAAACTCCTGATGCTTTTCGCTGCGGCGGCTTGTCGTCTGGCGGTGCTGGGGCGAGGGGCTCGCTGGGGCTCATGCGTCATGAACGACTGCCCGGAGCACCGCGTCGATGACGGTGCCTCCGTGCGGCGCTATTCAGCGGCCCGCCGGGCACCCTCGCCGTGGCAACCGCACCAGTCTACCCGAGCTGATTCCACGGTTTCCGGCAGTCCCCGATCACAGCTCCAGGCCGGCGCGTCGGCGGTGTTCCCGCCAGCGAGTCGGCCCCGTTTCGACCAGTTTGTCAGCCCGAACCCGTACCGGCACGGCGACTGGCGGAACCGGGGCCCGCACGCGCAGCTCAGCTCAGGCCACCGAAGAGGGTGGTCACCGAGCCGTCGTCGAACACCTCCCGGATCGCCCGTGCCAGCAGCGGCGCGATCGACAGCACTGTGAGCTTGTCCAGCTGCTTCTCCGGAGGCAACGGCAGCGTGTTGGTCACCACGATCTCGCTGATCGAGCTGTTCTTCAGCCGCTCGATCGCCGGATCGGACAGCAGCGCGTGGGTGGAGGCGACCACGATCTCCGCCGCGCCCGACTCCTTGAGGATGTCCGCCGCCTTGGCGATCGTGCCACCGGTGTCGATCATGTCGTCCACGATCAGGCAGACCCGGCCCTCCACCTCACCGACCACCCGGTTCGCCACCACCTGGTTCGGCTTCATCGGGTCGCGGGTCTTGTGGATGAACGCCAGCGGGCAGCCGCCCAGCCGGTCGGTCCACCGCTCGGCCACCCGCACCCGCCCCGAATCCGGTGCCACCACGGTCATCGGCCGGCCGGCGTACCGGTGCTCCACGTACTCCGCCAGGATGTCCATCGCGAAGAGGTGATCCACCGGGCCGTCGAAGAAGCCCTGGATCTGCGCGGTGTGCAGGTCGACGGTGAGGATCCGGTTCGCGCCTGCCGTCTTCAGCAGATCCGCCACGAGCCGGGCCGAGATCGGCTCCCGACCACGGTGCTTCTTGTCCTGCCTGGCGTACGGGTAGAACGGCAACACCACGGTGATCCGCTTGGCGGAACCCCGCTTCAGCGCGTCCACCATGATCAGGGTCTCCATGACCCAGGTGTTGACCCCGTGCGTCACGGACTGCACCACGAAGGCGTCCGATCCACGCACCGAGTCCTTGAAGCGTACGAAGATCTCGCCGTTGGCGAACTCGTACGCGTCGGCCGGCGTCGGCGCCACGCCGAGCACCTCGCCGATCTCCTTGGCCAGCTCCGGAAAACCCCGTCCGGAGAAGAGCATCAGGCTTTTGCGGTTTTCGGCGACGATGCTGCCCATGGGCCCGTCTGCTCCCGTTTGTCGGCGGTACCCGGCCCGGTGGTGGTGGGTCGGGGACTAGTCGGTTGCAGTATCTCCCGCGCCGGACGTACCGCCCACCGTCTCGGCCCGCCCGTGCATTGCCTCACTGTCGCTTGCGGCGGGTGCCACATCCGACGCACCCTTCGCGTCGCCGGCCCGCTGCGCGGCCTCGGCCGCCGCCGTACCGGCCCGCCGCTTCACCACCCAGCCCTCGATGTTGCGCTGGCGCGCCCGGGCGACACCCATCGCGCCCGCCGGCACGTCGTCCACGATCACCGAGCCGGCCGCCGTGTACGCGCCGTCGCCCACCTCGACCGGTGCCACGAACATGTTGTCCGCTCCCGTACGGGCGTGGCTGCCGATCACCGTGCGGTGCTTGTTGACCCCGTCGTAGTTCACGAAGACGGAGGCGGCCCCGATGTTTGTCTGCTCGCCGATCGTCGCGTCGCCGACGTACGTCAGGTGCGGCACCTTCGAGCCGGCGCCGATCTGCGAGTTCTTGACCTCGACGAAGGTGCCGACCTTCGCCTTGCCGGCCAGTCGAGCCGCCGGCCGCAGGTACGCGTACGGCCCCACGCTGGCGCCCTCGCCGACCTCGGCGCCGACGGCGTGGCTGCGGACCACCGACGCCCCCGGACCGACGATCGTGTCGACGAGCGTGACGTCCGGGCCGATCAGCGCGCCGGAGCCGACCACTGTGGCGCCGCGCAGTTGGGTGTTCTGGTCGACCACCGCGTCGCGGTCCAGCGCGACGGTCACGTCGATCCAGGTGGTCGCCGGGTCGAGCAGGCTCACCCCGGTGCGCATCCACGCCTCGTTGACCCGGTCGCGCAGCAGAGCCCGCAGCGACGCCAGCTCGACCCGGTCGTTGCAGCCCAACGTCTCGACGTGGTCGGCGGCCACGTGTACCGCGACCGGCTCCCCGGCCGAGCGCAGCAGGCCGAAGACGTCCGTCAGGTACTCCTCGCCCTGGTCGTTGTCGGTGGAGAGCTTGCCGAGCGCATCGCGCAACCGCGCCGCGTCGAACGCGTAGATCCCGGCGTTGATCTCCCGGATGGCGCGCTGCGTCGGGTCGGCGTCGCGCTCCTCGACGATCTGCTCCAGCCGCCCGTCGGCGTCCCTGACGATCCGCCCGAGGCCCGTCGGGTCGGGGACCTCGGCGGCCAGCACCGTCGCCGCGGCGGCCGCCTCCTCGTGTGCCGTCACCAGCGCGCCCACCGTCTCCGGGCGCAGCAGCGGCACGTCCCCGTTGATCACCACGACGGTGCCGGCGCCCTCCGGGACGGCCTCCAGCGCGATGCGTACGGCGTGACCGGTGCCGAGTTGCTCGGCCTGGAGCACGGGGGTGGCGTCCGGGGCGATCTCGCCCAGGTGGCTCCGGACCTGGTCGGCGCCGTGCCCCACCACCACGACGGTGCGGTCCGCGGCCAGCGGCGCGGCCGCGCTCAGCACGTGGCCGAGCAGCGTACGGCCGAGCAGGGGGTGCAGCACCTTGGGCAGTGTCGACTTCATCCGCTTGCCCTCACCGGCGGCGAGCACGACGACGGTACGACTGTGGGGCTGGGGCACGGTGTGGCTCCCGTCGGGACGGCGGACACTCTCGCGGCCATGCTAACCGCGGGGCCCGGCACGGTTCCCTCTTACCCCCAGTGGAGCCTAAAACGGACTTAGGGGGGCAGCTCGGCCGCCAGGGTTCGAACCTGAAATACGGGTACCAAAGACCCGGGTGTTGCCAATTACACCACGGCCGATCAGCGACATGAGGGTGTCGCATCAGGGGATGGGTATCCCGGGCTACACCTTAGCGCCCCGAGCGCCGGACGCCACCGCTCATTTCGTCCCGCCCAACCCGACCCGCGCCGGGAGCGTCCGGGAGAGTGGCCCGGACGAGACGAGACCCTGTCGGCCGCCCCACGCCAGAGGCTTCTGACCTGGTTATTTGGGCAGCTTGTCGAGGCCTGTTGGAACTTCCCCGTGCGATCTACGGTGCCGTAAGTTACGGTGACGTAGGCGTAGCTTCGTGATCGTTTCCGTCCCCCTCTGCGAGGTGCCATGACCACCGTGCTCGAACCCAACACCGCCGCCCCCGGCCCGAAACCGCTCACCGACGGCAGCCAGTCCTCCGGGATCCTGGCCGCCCTCTGGGCGTTCGTGGTGATCCCCTTCGTGGCCCTGCTGGTCGCCGTCCCGGTGGCCTGGGGTGGCTGGCTGGGCTGGACCGACGTGATCATCGCCCTGGTCTGGTACGTGGTGTCCGGGCTGGGCATCACGATCGGCTTCCACCGCTACTTCACCCACGGGTCGTTCAAGGCGAAGCGCTGGCTGCGCGCCTCGCTGGCAGTCGCGGGTTCGCTCGCGGTGCAGGGCGAGATCATCCAGTGGGTGGCCGACCACCGTCGGCACCACGCCTTCTCCGACCTGGAGGGTGACCCGCACTCGCCGTGGCGCTTCGGCACCAGCTTCTGGGCGCTGACCCGGGGCCTGTTCCACGCGCACGTGGGCTGGCTGTTCCGGCGCGAGTTGTCCAACCGGCAGCGGTTCGCACCGGACCTGATCGCCGACCGCGACATCAGCCGGGTGGACCGGCTCTTCCCGGTGCTGGTGGCCATCTCGCTGCTCGGCCCCGCGGTGATGGGCGGCCTGATCACCTGGTCGTGGCAGGGCGCGCTCACCGCGTTCTTCTGGGCCGGGTTGGTCCGGATCGGCCTGCTGCACCACGTCACCTGGGCGATCAACTCGGTCTGCCACGTGTACGGCGAGCGCCCGTTCGTGATGCGTCAGGGTGACCGCGCCTCGAACTTCTGGCCGTTGGCGATCCTGTCCTTCGGCGAGAGCTGGCACAACCTGCACCACGCGGACCCGACCTGCGCCCGGCACGGCGTGCTGCGCGGCCAGGTGGACATCTCCGCCCGGGTGATCTGGCTGTTCGAGAAGGTCGGCGCGGCCTCGCAGGTGCGCTGGCCGAAGCCGGAGCGCCTCGAGGCCAAGCTGGTGAAGCCTGTCGCACCCCGATAAACCGGGCGGTGCACCGGGAGACCGCCTGGCAGGATGGCCGGGTGACCGAGCGACGCGGGGGGACCGGACGGCTCGGCAGACGGGGAGCCGAGCCCGATCCGGGCACGGTCGGACGGCGTGGCGGGGCGGCTGGACCGCCCGCCGGTGAGGCGACGACGTGAACGGGCACGACGGAGGCACCATCCCACGGCAGGGCGTCACCAAGCGCCAGCGAGGCGGCGACATGTCCGAGGCGAGCGACGGTGTCGGCGGCCGGGCGACTCCGCCGGTCCCGGCACCGAAGCCCAAGCCCGCTTCCCGGGTCCGCATGTCGGCGGCCCAGCGGCGGGAGCAGCTGATCGCGACCGGCCGGCAGTTGTTCGCCGAGCGTGGTTTCGACGCCACCTCCATCGAGGAGGTGGCGGCCCGCGCCAAGGTCTCCAAGCCGGTCGTGTACGAGCACTTTGGCGGCAAGGAGGGCCTCTACGCGGTGGTGGTGGACCGGGAGGTCCGGGCCCTGTTGGACCGGATCACCACGGCGCTGACCGCAGGGCACCCCCGGGAGCTGTTGGAGCAGGCGGCGTTGGCCCTGCTGGGCTACATCGAGGAGGAGACCAGCGGGTTCCGGGTGCTGGTCCGCGAGTCGCCGTTGATGTCCGGCACCGCCAACTTCAGCAGCGTGATGAACGACGTGGCCCACCAGGTCGAGCACATCCTGGGCGCCGAGTTCAAGAGCCGCGGCTACGACCCGAAGCTCGCCGAGCTGTACTCGCAGGCGCTGGTGGGCATGGTGGCGTTGACCGGCCGCTGGTGGCTGGAGGTCCGCAAGCCGCGCAAGGAGACGGTGGCGGCGCATCTGGTCAACCTGGCGTGGAACGGGTTGTCGCACCTGGAGGCGAAGCCGACGTTGATCACCACTCGGCGCGGCTGACCCCGTTCAGCGGCGGTGGGAGTCGGCCACCGGGTGTTTGCGCAGTTCCAGTTCCGCCTCGGCGTGTTCCGGGGGGCCCACCTTGTCGTACAGGCCGGTGCCGAGCAGGACCAACCCGAACAGCATCGACACGACCACCGTCGACATCGAGAAGTTGAGGAAGTTCGCCTCGGTCTGGAGCACCGACATCATCAGGATGCTGGTCACCAGGAACACCACACCGGCGGTGAGGTTGATGTAGTGGCCGAGGTTGGTGCGCCGGGACGCCCCGATGATCAGGACCACCCCGAAGACCACCGAGGCGAGCGAGAAGGCCAGGTTGGTGCGCAGCCCGAGCGCCCAGTGGCTGCCCCTGTCGAAGAGCGGGTCGCCCAACGTCTCGGCGACACCCCAGACTCCGAAGACCAGGATGTAGACGCCGATCAGACCGGCGAGGACCCGGTAGATCGGCCGAGCCGGATGGTTCACCGGAAAGTGCGGCATGCCCCTGACCCCAATTTACCCGAGTTTGACCGTTTCAGGAGGATTGTCACCCGAGGCAGAGCCAGCTGTCCGATGAACCACAAAGCCGAAGGGTCCGCCGAATGGCTGGACCAGGTCAGGTTCGCGCCGGAGCCCGAGCTGCGCAGGGATCAAGCCTGACCGCCCGGAGCAGCTCGGACTCCGGCGAAAACCGCAACAGCAACCTCAGAGGACGAGCCGAGCCTTCTGGAAGGCCTCCGCCTCCTCGTCCGACCCGACCTTGCCGTACATGCCGACCATGAGCAGCACCAGGGCTGCCGAGAGCACCACGACCACAGTGGTGATGCTGAAGTTGAAGATGTTCGCGTCGGTCCGGATGAACGCGAGACCGGCCAGGCCGATCACCATGAGGGCGTACGCCAGCCACTGGTTGATCGCCACGTCGATGTTGCGGCCGAGACCGGTGCCGATCAGCACGACGACCCCGAGCAGCACGCTGAGCAGCGAGAAGCCGAGGTTGGTGCCCTGGCCGAGGACCTTCGTGTCATCCTGCGCGAGGATCTCGTTGCCGGCGCTCGCGATGATGCCGAGCACACCGAAGACCACCAGGTACAGACCGGTCAGCCCGCCGATCGCCCGGTAGATCGGCCGCGCGGGGTGGTTGACGGGGGTGTGGGCCATGTCTGAGTCTCCAACGCCGTGGGGTGAGGTGTCGCCGACGATTGTCCCGCATGTGGCGGTGTGACGCCGCACACGGCCCCCGGCCCGGCGCGCCCGGCCGAATCAGCTCTCGGGAAGCTCCTCGGCGAGCGTCATCCAGGTCTCCTCGATCCGCTCCCGCTCGGCCCGCAGGTCCTTGAGCTGGGTGTCCAGCTCGGCGACCCGGGCGTAGTCGGTGGCGTCGGCGGCGAGCTGGTCGAGCAGGGTGGCCTCACGCTGGTCGAGCTTGCCGAGCTGGCGTTCCAGGCGGGTCAGCTCCTTGCGGGCCTGACGCACCTCGGCGGCGGACATGCCGCCTCCCGAGGAGGCGGCGGGCTCGGAGGTCGAGGTGACGCCCGCCCGAGGAGAGCCGGCCCGTTCCGCGGTCCTGGCGAGGTATTCGTCGACGCCGCCCGGCAGGTGCACGAGCCGGCCGTCGCCGAACATCCCGTACGCCGTGTCGGTGACCCTCTCGATCAGGTACCTGTCGTGGCTGGCCACGATGATCGTGCCGGGCCACGAGTCGAGCAGGTCCTCCAGCGCGGCGAGGGTGTCGGTGTCCAGGTCGTTCGTGGGCTCGTCGAAGAGCAGCACGTTGGGTTCGCCGGCGAGCAGCCGCAGCATCTGCAACCGGCGACGTTCACCGCCGGAGAGGTCACTGACCGGGGTCCAGAGGCGGCGGTCGTCGAAGCCGAAGACCTCGGCGAGCTGGGCTGCGGAGACCTCCCGGTCGCCGAGCTGCACCCGGCGGGCGACCTCCTCGACGGCCTCCAGGACCCGCAGGTGCCCGGGCAGTTCGGCGAGTTCCTGGGAGAGGAACGCGGGCCGCACCGTGGAGCCGGTGTTGAGGCGGCCACCGTCCGGGCGGGTGATGCCGGCGAGCATCCGCAACAGGGTGGTCTTGCCGGCGCCGTTTGCGCCGAGAATGGCGATCCGGTCACCGGGGCCGACCAGCCAGGTGACGTCGCGCAGGATCTCCTTCGGGCCGGCGTGCAGCTCGACGTTCTCCATCTCGTACACCTGCTTGCCCAGGCGCGACACCGCCATCCGCTGCAACGACATGGTGTCGCGGGCCGGCGGCACGTCGGCGATCAGCGCGTTCGCGGCGTCGATGCGGAACTGGGGCTTGGAGGTACGGGCCGGCGGGCCGCGGCGCAGCCAGGCGATCTCCTTGCGGAGCAGGTTCTGCCGGCGGGCCTCCGTGGCGGCGGCGACGCGCTCACGTTCGGCGCGGGCGAGGGTCCAGGCGGCGAAGCCCCCCTCGTACGCGCGGACGGTCTGGTCGGCGACCTCCCAGGTGTTGGTGCAGACCGCGTCCAGGAACCACCTGTCGTGCGTGACCACGACCAGGGCGCCCCGGCGGCCGACCAGGTGCCGGGCCAGCCAGTCGACACCACCGACGTCGAGGTGGTTGGTGGGCTCGTCGAGGATGAGCAGGTCGGATTCGCGGACGAGCAGCGCGGCGAGCGCCACCCGCCGCCGTTCGCCACCGGACATCGGGCCGACTGGCTGGTCGAGGCCGAGGTGCGGCATGCCGAGGCCGTCGAGAATGTTGCGGACACCAGCGTCGCCGGCCCACTCGTGCTCGGCGCCCATGCCCTCGCCGAGCCAGGCGGTGCCGAGCACGACGTCCCGGACTGTGGCGTCGGGGGCGAGGGTGAGTTGCTGGGGCAGCCAGAGCACGCGCAGGTCACGGCGGTGGGTGACCCGCCCGTCATCGGGATCCTCCTGCTTGGTGAGCAGGCGCAGCAGGGTGGACTTGCCGGCGCCGTTGAGGCCGACCACACCGATCCGGTCGGCGTCGTCCAAGCCGAGCGAGACGTCCGTGAGCAGCCGCCCGGCGGCGCCGTACCCCTTGGACACCCGGTCCAGATTGACGATGTTGGCCACGTTCCACCCTTCAAGATCAAGGCGTCCGGGTGCCGGCGGGCACCTCGGGACGCCTGACCCAAGGGTACGCGGGCGTTCCGGTCACCCGCGCCGCGCGCCCGCGGCCCGCGCCGGGCTGGCGGGACCCGCCGTCAGCCGACCCGGGCGCCGGCGACCGGACCGTGCGCGACCCGGGCCTCCCGGCACACTCCTGCGCTGGTCAGCTCGGCGGCGATCCGTTCGGCGCTCGCCGCGTCGGCGGCGAGGAAGACGCACGTCGGGCCGGAGCCGGAGACGAGACCCGCGAGCGCGCCCGCCGCCTCACCCGCCTTGAGGGTGTCGGCCAGCGCCGGGCGCATGGCCAGCGCGGCGTCCTGAAGGTCGTTGCCGAGCGTACGGGCGAGCACCCGGGGATCCCGCTGACGCAGCGCACCCAGCAGCGCGTCGGTGCTGCCCAGCGGCACACCGGCGGTGCCCGCCTCACGCAGCCGGTCCAACTCGCGGTACGCGGCCGGGGTGGACAGGCCGGCGTCGGCGATGGCCACCACCCAGTGCCAGGACGTCGGGCGGACCAGCACCGGGCTGACCGCCTCGCCCCGACCGGTGCCCAGCGCGGTGCCCCCGTAGATCAGGAACGGCACGTCGGAGCCGAGGTCGGCGGCGATCCCGGCCAGTTCGTCCCGGGACAGGCCCGTCCCCCACAGCGCGTCGCAGGCCACCAGCGCGGCGGCCGCGTCGGCGCTGCCACCGGCCAGCCCACCGGCGAGGGGGATCTGCTTGCGCAGGTGCAGGCGGGCGTGCGGGAGCACCCCCGCGTACCCGGCGAGGGCGTGCGCGGCACGGATGATCAGGTTGGAGTCGTCGAGCGCCAGCTCGCCGGTGCCCTCCCCCTCCATGGTCAACGCCAACGTGTCGCCCCGCCGGGCGGTCAGCTCGTCGTAGATGGAGATGGCGTGGTAGACGGTGTTCAGCTCGTGGTAACCGTCACGGCGCAGCGGACCCACCCCGAGGTGCAGGTTGACCTTCGCGGGCACCCGTACCCGCACCGGGCCGGTGGCCCCGCGTCGCTCGTCCTCGCCGTCCGGTCGCCAGGCCTCGGTCACGGGGTGACATCCCGTACGGGCAGGCGGATGTCGAACGGCTTGGCCACGATCTGCTCCTCGGCGTCCTCGGCGGGCAACGGCGACAGCCTACTTCGCGGCCGGCGTACCGACCGGAGCCGACGCGGCGATGGCGGCGAACTGCGCGACGGTGAGCGACTCCCCCCGGGCGCCGGGGTCGACGCCGGCCGCGGTGAGCGCGGCGGCGGCCCGGTCCGCGCCGCCGGCCCAGCCGGCCAGCGCGGCGCGCAGGGTCTTGCGGCGCTGCGCGAACGCCGCGTCCACAACGGCGAAGACCCGCTCCCGGGGTACGTCGGCGCGGGGCGGCTCGTGACAGGTGAAGGCCACCAGGCCGGAGTCGACGTTCGGCACCGGCCAGAACACGTTCGGCGGCACCCGGCCGGCGCTGCGGGCCTGGGCGTACCAGGCGAGCTTGA
This sequence comes from Micromonospora sp. NPDC047521, assembly GCF_055587305.1. Classification (NCBI taxonomy): domain Bacteria; kingdom Bacillati; phylum Actinomycetota; class Actinomycetes; order Micromonosporales; family Micromonosporaceae; genus Micromonospora; species Micromonospora sp. NPDC047521. The sequence continues at coordinate 701,595 of NZ_JBVJGN010000001.1, forward strand.
CCGACGGGATGCCGTACACCTTGGAGCCGGGACCTGCGACCAGCCGGTCGGCGACCTCCTTCTGCACCATCACCAGGCCATGCCGCAGGCTGGGCAGCGCGGCGAGCAGGTGCAGCACCACAGGCACTGCGACGTTGTACGGCAGGTTCGCGACGAGCGCGGTAGGTGCCGGGTCGGCCAGTTCGGCGGGGTCGATCCGCAGCGCGTCGGCGCGGTGCACGGTGAGCCGGCCGGCGTCCGCGCCGGCGTGCCGGGCGACGGTCTCCGGCAGCGCCCCGGCGAGCACCGGGTCGATCTCCACGGCGTGCACGTGCCCGGCGACGGGCAGCAGTCCCAGGGTCAGCGAGCCGAGGCCCGGGCCGACCTCCAGAGCGACGTCGTCGGGGGTCAGGCCGGCGGCCGTGACGATCCGACGCACGGTGTTGGGGTCGTGCACGAAGTTCTGGCCCAACTTCTTGGTGGGCGCGACGCCCAGACGGGCGGCGAGTTCCCGGATCTCCGCCGGGCCGAGCAGGCTCACCACGGGCCGAAGACCCGGTCGCCGGTCGCCGAGATCGCCGCGCACAGCTCGTCGAGGTCGGTGCCCGTGGTCTCGGCGAGCGACCGGACGGTCAGCGGGATCAGGTACGAGGCGTTCGGGCGGCCCCGGTGCGGCGTCGGCGTGAGGTAGGGGGCGTCGGTCTCCACCAGGAGCTGGTCCACCGGAGTGAGCGCGGCGGCCTCCCGCAGTGCGGTGGCGCTGGCGAAGGTGACGGTGCCGGCGAAGCTGAGCAGGTAGCCCCGGCGGACGCACTCGCTGGCGAACTCCGCGTCACCGGAGAAGCAGTGCAGCACCACCGTGTCCGGGGCGCCCTCGTCGTCGAGGATCCGCAGCACGTCCGCGTGCGCGTCCCGGTCGTGGATGACCAGGGCCTTGTCGTACCGCTTCGCGATGGCGATGTGCGCCCGGAAGCTCGCCTCCTGCGCGGCGCGGCCCTCGTCGCCGGTACGGAAGAAGTCCATCCCGGTCTCGCCGATCCCCCGGACCCGGTCGCGGGCGGCCAGCGACTCGATCTCCCGCAGCGCCTCGTCGAGGTCGGGCAGCCGGGGCGCCTCGTTGGGGTGCAGCGCCACGGTGGCCAGCACCGCCGGGTACGCGTCGGCGGTGTCCGCGCCCCACCCGGAGGAGGCGACGTCCACGCCCACCTGGACCAGCCGGTCCACGCCGACCTTTGCGGCCACCGCGACCGCAGCGGCGACCGGGTCGTCGGCCGGCCCACCGCCGGGCACACCGGCCTCGCTGACGGTGATGTCCAGGTGGGTGTGGCTGTCCAGCACCGGCCGGGGCAGCGGCTCGGGGGCGGGCGGGAACTCTCCGGCCCGCCGGGCGGCACGCTCACGGCGGGTTTCAGTCGGCTCGCTCATCAGCGACAGCATCACACACCGGGCCTGGCCATCCGCCCGCCACCCGGCGTTCACCTCGACTACGCCGCGCGACTCTAGCGTCGCCGCGTGAGCGAGCCCAGCAGTCCCGCCAGCGAGCGCACCGGGCTGCGCGTGGCGTTCGACGGCGGCGTGTACCCGGCCGAGGAGATCGCCCGGGGCGCCGCGTACGAGTTGTTCAGCGCCGACGAGGTGACCGGCTTCGAGTGGGCGCCCCGTCCGGGCAGCGCCCTGCCGTGGCGCAGGTTCGTGCACGTCACCGAGGTGTCCGCCGTACACGGGGCGACGCAGCCGGTCGAGGAGCCGGACACGCCGCTGATGATGCCGGCGCACCGGGAACGCGGGTGGGCGCACCTGCACCAGCTCAGCCAGCAGCCGTCCGCCTCCGGCGACCCGCTGCTGGTCGCGGCGCGCGCGTCGGCTGTCGTACGGCGGGGCACCCGGATGGTGAAGGTGCTCTCCGCCCGCCAGCTCGCCGGCTACGTACGGGGCTGGCTGCCGCACGGCTTCTGCTACCGGGAACACGACGTGGCGCACCTGCGTACGCCGTCGGCGACCACCGTGCTGCGCACCGACGGCGAGGTCGGTCGGGACGGCTCCGACGTGGCGTACGCGCTGCGGTGGCGGGCCGCCGACCCTGGCGACTACGACGTGCCGGTCGGCGAGGCGCACAGTGGCCTGACCGCGTTGGCGTCCCGGGACCGGCTGGGCCCCCCGGTGCTGGGTACGGGTTTCGTGCCGAGCAACGGTCAGCTCATCCCGGAGTTCATCACCCGGGACTTCGCGGACCTGCCGATGCCAGCGAACGCCGCCCTGCTCGCCTACCCGAGCGAGGGGGTGGAGGTGGTGCTGTACACCTACCAGGCGGAGCAGCGCGGCTGGCTGCGGATGGTGGGCCCGCAGTGGCGGCACCTGCTGTCCGCGGTGCCCGGCCTCTCTCCCGACCAGGAGTACGTGCCGACCGGGGACGCGCCGCGTTCCACGCAGCTCGTCGGCGTGCACGGCGACACCGAGTACGAGGCGGTGGCGGACCTGCCCGGCGGGTTCCGGGTGCTGGCCATGACCCGGGCGGCCCGCTACCCGGTGGACGCGGTGGCCCGCCGGCTCCGGTTCGCGCGGTGGCGGGGTGTGCCCTGCCTGGTGCTGCGCGAGGAGGCCGGCTGGCTGCGGCTGCGGCTGCGTTTCCCCGACCCGGACGCCGTTGTCGCCACCGGCGCACAGTGCCACGACCGTGGCGTCTACGAGACCTGGGCGCCCGGCGCCGAGGTGACCGACGACCAGGTGCTGGACGCCAGGTACGCGATGTGACGCCGCGCGGCGGGGCGATGTGCTCCCGCCGCGCGGCTCGTACGCTCAGCCGGCCAGCCGGGCCAGCTCCTCGTCGACGATCGACGGGTCGAGCTTGCGGAACACCGGCTTCGGCGCGGCCAGCGGCCGGCCCGCCTCGATCGGCACCGACTCCCAGCGCACGCCGACGGTGTAGTCCCCGGTCAGCACCGGGTACGACGGACCGCCGTCGAGGTCGTCGACCTGCTCGATGACCGGCATCGGCGCGTGCACGCCGGTGCCGCCGAGCAGCTCGTGCACCTGCTGCGCGGAGTGCGGCAGGAACGGGGTGAGCAGCGTGTTGGCGTCGCTGACCACCTGGAGGGCGACGTGCAGGATGGTGCCCTGGCGGGGCTTGTCGGCCTCGCCCTTGAGCTTCCACGGCGCCTGCTCGGACAGGTACCTGTTCGCCTCGGCCACCACCCTCATGGCCTCGCCGATCGCCTGCTTCTGCCGGTGCCTGCCGATCAGGTCACCGACCGTGCCGAACCCGGCGCGGGCCACCGCGAGCAGCGCCTCGTCGGCCTCGGTGAGCCCGGCCGGGTCGACCGGCGGGATCGCCCCGAAGTTCTTCGCCGCCATCGAGATCGACCGGTTGACCAGGTTGCCCCATCCGGCGACCAGCTCGTCGTTGTTGCGGCGCAGGAACTCGGCCCAGGTGAAGTCGGTGTCGTTGCTCTCCGGGCCGGCCGCGGCGATGAAGTAGCGCAGCGCGTCGGCGTCGTAGCGCTCCAGGAAGTCCCGGACGTAGATGACCACCTTGCGGGACGAGGAGAACTTGCGCCCCTCCATGGTCAGGTACTCGCTGGAGACGACCTCGGTGGGCAGGTTGAGCCGGCCCAGCCCACCCGGCTCACCGTCGCGGGAGCCCTCACCGGAGTAGCCGGAGAGCAGCGCCGGCCAGATCACCGAGTGGAAGACGATGTTGTCCTTGCCCATGAAGTAGTAGGACCGGGCGTCCTTACCCTGACCGTCGGCGGACCACCACTTCCGCCACGCGTCCGGGTCGCCGGAGCGGCGGGCCCACTCGATCGAGGCGGACAGGTAGCCGATCACCGCGTCGAACCAGACGTAGATCCGCTTGTCGGGGCGGTCCCGCCAGTCGTCCAGCGGGATCGGTACACCCCACTCCAGGTCACGGGTGATCGCCCGGGGCTGGAGGTCGTCGAGCAGGTTGCGGGAGAACCGCAGCACGTTGGGCCGCCACCCCTCCCGGGTGTCCAGCCACTGCCGCAACACGTCGGCCAGGGCCGGCAGGTCCAGGAAGAAGTGCTCGGTCTCGACGAACTTCGGGGTCTCCCCGTTGATCCGCGACTTCGGGTCGATCAGGTCGATCGGGTCGAGCTGGTTGCCGCAGTTGTCGCACTGGTCGCCGCGCGCGCTGTCGTACCCGCAGATCGGGCAGGTGCCCTCGATGTACCTGTCGGGCAGGGTGCGCCCGGTGGACGGCGAGATCGCGCCCATGGTGGTCTTCGGCACGATGTAGCCGTTGCGGTACATCCCCTCGAACAGCACCTGCACCACCGCGTAGTGGTTGCGGGTGGTGGTGCGGGTGAACAGGTCGTAGGACAGCCCGAGGCCGTGCAGGTCCTCGACGATCACCCTGTTGTACCTGTCGGCCAACTCGCGCGGGGTCACCCCGTCGGCGTCGGCCTGCACCTGGATGGGGGTGCCGTGCTCGTCGGTGCCGGAGACCATGAGCACGTCGTGGCCGGCCATCCGCATGTACCGGGCGAAGACGTCGGAGGGAACGCCGAAACCGGAGACGTGGCCGATGTGGCGGGGGCCGTTGGCGTACGGCCAGGCCACTGCCGCGAGAACGTGACTCATGAGCAGCAAGCCTAGTGACCCGTGCCGGGCGCCCGCGAACCAATAGGGGGTGCCGGGCCGGCGGACCGGGCCGACCACCCCGGCCGTTGGTCCGATTTGTCGCCGACACGCGTCCGAGCTGCCCGTTCCGCCTCCTTCGCAGGTGTGCAATGAACGTCGTGAGTGGCAGACGAGCGGCGCGGGACCAGGACGACAGGCACACCGGGTCGGCTGTCGACGACGACGCCGGCTCCGAGGTCGGCGGGTCCCGGGCCGCAGGCGTCCCGCCCCAACCGCGGCTGGTGCCGGTCACCGACCCGGGCGCCGGCGCACGTCCGGGCCCCGCTGGGGAACAGCGCCCGACACCGGCGGGGCGTGCGGCGGCGGGGCTCGACGCCACCCCGGCCCGTCCGGCGTCCGCCGCGCCGACACCCGCAGCCCGTTCCGGCCCGACGGCGCCGGTGCCCGGCCCGACCCGGCCCGCCGCGCCGACGACCCCCACCGGGCCGGACCGGGTGGAGGCCGTCGAGGTGGAGCCGACCACGGGTGCGCCGGTGGACGCGGTGCCCCGCCGCGTGCCGGTACGGCAGCAGAGCCGCTGGCACCGCGACGCCAGCCGCGCCGACGGCGACGTGCCGGCCGACGACGACAGCGCCTTCTGGGCGCCGATCGAGCAGGTGCACTGGGACGGCACACCGGTCCGGGAGGACGCCGCCGCGGAGCGGGAGCGCGGTTCCGGCCCGGCGGGACGCCGCTCGCCCGCGCGTACCCCCCGACCGCCGGACCCGCTGCCCGGCCTCACCGCGCTGGTCCTGCTGAGCCTGGTCGTGGCCTTCTTCGCCTGGGTGAGCGCCGGCCCGTTCTGGCTCGCGGTCGGGCACGCCCGGGTCGGCACGGTGGTGGTGGACGGCTGCTCCGGCGCCGGGCTCACCCAGCGCTGCCGGGGAATCTTCACCGCCGACGACGGACGGTTCGTGGCGCACGGGGTACGGGTCAGCGGCGTACCTGCCGGACGCGATACGCCGGGCACGTCGCTGCCGGCGCGGATGACCGGCCCGGACGCGGGCACCGCGTACGCCGACACCGGGTTGACCCGGCACCTGCGCTGGCTGCCCGGCCTGCTGGTGGTGCTCGGCTGCGCCGCAGGCATCGCCCGGTGGACCGGCTCGACCCGGCTGCCCGGGCGGCGGCACCGGCGCCTGGCGGTGGCCGCCGCGCTCGCCGGCCCCGCGCTGATCACCCTCGGGTTCCTCGCCGCCGCCTGGTGAACAGGCCGTCGGCGCGAGCCGCGGTCAGCTGTGCACGATCGTGTAGACGTCGCGGCGGCGCAGCGCGTACTCGGTGGCGACGTCGGTGATCGCGTCCCGGCGGGAGCGGCCGGCCGCCTCGCGCTCGGCGACCGCCGCGCGCAGGGTGTCGTCGTCGGGGCGTTCCCGCGGGATCGCCGGGGCGCCGGCCACCACCAGGGTGATCTCTCCGCGCGGATCACCCTCGGCGGCCCACCGGGCCAGGTCGCCGAGCGGACGGCGGAGCACCTCCTCGTACGTCTTGGTGAGCTCGCGGCAGAGCGCGGCGGGCCGGTCCGCGCCGAACGTGTCGGCCAGGTCGGTGAGCGCCGCGCCGATCCGGTGGGGCGCCTCGAAGAAGACGAGGGTGCGCTCCTCGGCGGCGAGGGCGCGCAGGCGGGTGCGGCGGGCGCCGGGGGTGCGCGGGAGGAAGCCCTCGAAGCAGAACCTGTCGCAGGGCAACCCGGAGACGGCCAGCGCGGTGGTCACCGCGCTGGGGCCGGGCGCGACGGTGACCGGCGCGCCGACGTCCAGCGCGGCACGGACCAGCCGGTAGCCGGGGTCGGAGACGCTCGGCATCCCACCGTCGGTGACAAGCGCGACCACGTACCCGCCGAGAATGACCTCGACCAGCTCGGGCGTGCGGCGCTCCTCGTTGCCCTCGAAGTACGAGACGATCCGGCCGCCGATGGTGATGTCGAGGTCACGGGCGAGCCGGGTGAGCCGCCTGGTGTCCTCGGCGGCCACCACGTCGGCGCTGGTCAGCACCTCCCGGAACCGGGTCGAGGCGTCGGCGGGGTTGCCGAGCGGGGCGCCGAGCAGGGTCAGGCGTCCAGCTTCGGACATTTCACCCACGAATTCGTCTCCTTCATTGACAGCGGATACCGGTATCAGGGACGACGGGCGCCACCGGACACCTTGGCAGCCTACGATCGCCGGGTGACGAGTGCGTCGACAGCGCAGAGCCCGAGCGCCGAGCCGGCAAAGATGGTCGAGGTGACGAGCGACCACAGCCCCGAGGCGGAGCCGACCCCCCCGAGTGCCGGTGGCGGCGGGGTGGCCGCCGTGGTCCGCCGACGGTTCGCCACGGTCGACAACCAACTGGACCGGTTCTCGTGGCTGGCCACCGCCGTGGTGGTGGCCATCGCGGGGATCCTGCGCTTCGTCGGCCTGTCCAGCCCCAAGGGCAAGATCTTCGACGAGACGTACTACGCCAAGGACGGCTACGGGCTGATCAGCCGCGGCGTCGAGTGGAACTACAAGGACAACGTCCCGTCGTACGTGGTGCACCCGCCGCTGGGCAAGTGGCTCATCGGCCTCGGCGAGTGGGCCTTCGGTTACCAGGACGCCGATTCGCGGGTCTCCGTGCCCGGGCACCTGTTCACCACCGCCCCGGAGTTCGGCTGGCGGTTCTCGGCTGCCGTCATCGGCACGCTGTCGGTGCTGCTGCTGGTCCGCATCGGCAGGCGGATGTTCCGCTCGACGGTGCTGGGCTGCGCGGCCGGCCTGCTGCTCGCGCTGGACGGCTTCCACCTGGTGCTGTCCCGCGCGGCGCTGCTCGACATCTTCCTGCTGTTCTTCGTGCTGGCCGCCTTCGGCGCCCTGGTGCTCGACCGGGACGCCAGCCGTCGCCGCTGGGCACGCGCGCTCGACGACGGGCTCGACCCGAGCCGACCGGGCCGCGCGGGCCGGCCGCCGACCGGGTGGCGCACCTGGCCGTGGTGGCGGCTGGCCGCCGGGGTGCTGATCGGCTGCGCCTGCGCGGTGAAGTGGAGCGCCCTGTACTTCGTTCCGGTCTTCGCGCTGCTGGTGATCCTCTGGGAGGTCGGCGTCCGCCGCTCGGCGGGGGTCCGCCGGCCCCTGCGGGACACGCTGCTCGACGAACTGCCCTGGCTGGTGCTCGCCGGTGTGCTCATCGTCGGCACCTACCTGGCCACCTGGTCGGGCTGGCTGCTCACCGACGACGGCTACTACCGGCTCGCGTCGTCCTACCCGAACGCCCCGCTCAGTGACCGCCCGGTGATCGGGCCGCTGATCAACCTCTTCGAGTACCACCGCGCGGCGTACGGCTTCCACGCCCAGCTCGACGACGCGCACAAGTACCAGTCGTGGCCGTGGCAGTGGCTGCTGCTCGGGCGCCCGGTGGCGTTCCACTGGTCCGGCGAGGGCGCCTGCGGCGCGCCGAGCTGCGCGTCGGAGATCCTGCTGCTCGGCACCCCGCTGCTGTGGTGGTCGTTCCTGCCCGCCCTGGTGGCGCTGGCCTGGCTCGGGGTGGCCCGCCGCGACTGGCGGGCCGGCGCGATCCTGCTGACCGTGGCGGCGGGGCTGCTGCCCTGGTTCTGGTTCGCTCTCCAGGGTCGGACGATGTTCTCGTTCTACGCCGCGCCGGCGCTGCCGTTCCTGGTGCTCGCCGTGGTGTACGTGCTGGGCGCGCTGATCGCCCCGGCGGGTGGTGAGGTAGGTGACGTGGCCCCGCTGGTCCCGGGTGACCCAGGTTACGAGAGGCGGCTCGTCGGCAGCATCGCGGCCGGGGCGTACGTGCTGCTGGTGGCGGCCTGCTTCGCGTACTTCTATCCGATCTTCGTGGGCAAGCTGATCCCGTACTCGGACTGGCTGTCCCGGATGTGGCTGGACGGCCGCTGGATATAGGCACCGGCAGGCGACGCGCCGCACAGCGCGACGGAAACGGGCCCCCACGCGTGCAGCGTGGGGGCCCGTTCGACAAAGACGCGCGCCCCGATCGCCTGCCACGGGGGAAGCGGGCGATTGGGGCGCGCATGAAGAGCTTAACCACGGCGCACCACCGGCACAACGGGTCGACTTGGGTCAGATTTCCGACGGATGGTGGCCGATCCGATATTCGTCCTCCGATAGTTGACCGAGGGTGACCTGGCGTGGACCCAGAGCGCGGGTCAGGTCGATCGAGAGCCTGGTCGGAGCGCCTCGGACGGACCGGGCACCCCGATGATCATCCAAAGTGGATCTCACTACACTGCGGGCCGTGATCAACTTCAGACGATCGGCGGCCGTCCTCTTCGGACTGCTGGCGACCACCGCGCTGACCGGGCCGGCCCCGGCGGCGGCCGGCGACGAGGAGCCGGTGGCCGAGCCGCCCCGGGTCGAACTGGTACTCGACGTCAGCGGCTCGATGCGGGCCGCCGACATCGACGGACGTAGCCGGATCTCGGTCGCGCAGCAGGCGTTCAACGAGGTGGTCGACGCACTGCCGGCGGAGACACAGCTCGGCATCCGGGTGCTCGGCGCGACGTACAAGGGCAAGGACAAGAAGGTCGGCTGCCAGGACACCCAGCAGATCGTCCCGGTCGGCCCGGTCGACAGGTCGGCGGCCAAGGCGGCCGTGGCGACCCTTCGACCGACCGGGTTCACACCGGTCGGGTTGGCGCTGCGCTCCGCCGCGCAGGACCTGGGCACCGGGGCCACCACCCGCCGGATCGTGCTTATCACCGACGGGGAGGACACCTGCGCCCCGCCGGACCCGTGCGAGGTGGCCCGGGAACTGGCCGCCCAGGGCACCAGCCTGGTGGTGGACACCCTGGGCCTGGCACCCGACGAGAAGGTCCGCCGGCAGCTGCTGTGCATCGCCGGGGCGACCGGCGGCACGTACACCGCCGCGCAGAGCGCCGAGGAGCTGACCGGCCGGATCAAACAACTTGTCGAACGCGCCGGCGACACCCACACCCGGGCGCCGACAGTCGTCGGCGGCGCGAACGCCTGCGCGTCGGCGCCGCTGCTCGCCCCCGGGGTGTACGCCGACCGGGAGGCGTTCTCCGAGCACCGCTGGTACCGGGTGCCGGTGCGCCCCGGCCAGGAGCTGCGCGCATCGGTGAGCATGGCGCTGGACCGGCCGGTGAACCGGGACTACGGCGTGCTGCTGCGGGCCACCGCCGCCGACGGCCGGGAACTGGTCCGCGGCGCGGACGCCGGCAGCGGACGGGCCGACGTGCTCTCCGCAGGGCTGCGCTGGTCGGCCACCGCCGACGACGAGGACGCCACCGAGGCCGAAGAGACGTCGGCGCCCGTCGTGGAGCCGACCACCGTGTGCCTCGTGGTGAGCAACTCGTTCGCCGCGCGCCCCGGCACCGCCGCCACCCCCGGCATGCCCGTGGAGCTGACCATCGACGTGGTCGCCGCCGCGCCCGCACCGAATGGACCGGACCTCGGCCGGGGCTGGATGCTGCTGGTCCTGCTCACCGTGGCCGGACTGCTCACCGGTCTGCTCGCCGGACTGCTCACCCGCTGGTGGGTCGCCACCTGGAGGGAGAACTGATGCGTACCGCACCGTTCCGGTCGATGGCGGCGTTGCTCGCCGCGGGTGCGGCCACGCTGCTGCCCGCCGCGGCCGCCGCCGCACCGACGCCCTCGCCCGGTGCCACGCCCGTCAACCGGGCCGGCACGTCGTTCCTCACCGCCACTCCGATCACCGCCGGCCAGCCGGTACGGGTGGACGCCTCGATCGGCGACCACCTCTACTGGTCGTTCCAGGCGACGGCCGGCCAGGTGCACGAGATCAACGCCACGGTCACCTTCCCCAAGGCACGCGGCGGCGCCTCCACCTGGACCGTCGACGTCTTCGACGGGCTGCGCCGGCGTCAGGCGTGTACCGCCGGGGCGCAGACCCCGACCGTGGACGCGCAGACGTCGAGCGTGGCGCTGGGCTGCACGCTGCGGGAGGTACGCCCCTGGGCGGAACCGTGGTCGGCCGACCCGCTGCCCGGCACGTACGTCATCCGGCTCTCCGTGATCGACCTGCCCGAGCCGGACCTGGGCGCGCCGATCGACGTCGACCTGCTGGTCGGCACCATCGCCGACCGGGGTGCCTCGGCCGACGACGGCGAACTGGCCGCGCCGCTGGTGCCGAACACGAAGGCGGGCACCGTGCTCAACGCCGTACCCCCGGTGGACCCGGAGGCCGACGACGACGGCGACTGGCCCGCGGACTGGCTGCCGGATCTCGGCTCGCGCTGGATCTGGACCGGCGTCGGCGGCGTGCTCGCCGCGGTGGCCGGAGTGGTGGGTTTCGCCCTGACCCGGCGGCCCCGGCGCGCCTGAGCCGACCCGCCCGCCCGGTGGCCCCGCCCGACGGCGGGGCCACAGGCGTCTTCAGGCGCGTCGCGTGCCGCGGGGCAGCCAACCGATGAACCGGTCCTGGAGCGACATCACCGGGGCGGCGCGCAGATCCTCCGTGGCGGCGGCGAGACAGGAGCCCAGATAGACGCTGAGCATCGCCCGGTCACCCCCGTACTCCGCCAGCAGCCGGCTGCGCTTCGTCGCGCACGGCCACTCCTCACCGCAGGAGCCGCAGCTCCAGCCGGGGGTCGTCGGGGCGTGATCGTCAACCCGCCCTCCCGGCCGTTCCGCACCATCGGTCATCGCATGTCCTCTCCAGATGTCCACGGACTGGCGGCTGCCGTGCCCGGCCAGTAATTGATGGTGGTCCCCCCGGAGCCATCAGGAGGGCGCGACGCGTCCCTCCGGTGATACATCTTTGCGGTACCTTCGGCGGTCGTGGGAGTCGGAAATTTGACGATTGAGCGATCGCCCCGCTACTACCCGTCAGTAGGGGGCAGCTGTGCGTGATCTCCTGCCGCCATCGGTCGCCGTGGCCGTCGCCACCGCCGACGACTGGACCGGCGAACTGCTCGCCGCCGAACAGGCAGGCCTCAGCGCGCAGGCAGTGCAGGCCCGCCGACGGGACTTCACGGCCGGGCGGGTCTGCGCCCGCCGGGCGATGGCCGTCCTGGGCCTCACGCCGACGGCCGTCCCGGCCGCCGCCGACCGCGCGCCCGTCTGGCCGGCCGGGGTGGTCGGCAGCATCACCCACACCACCGGCTACTGCGCCGCAGCCGCAGCGCGCAGCACCGACATCAGGTCCGTCGGGATGGACGCCGAGCAGCACCGCGAGATCAACCAGGGGGTACGCCGACTCGTGCTGCTGCCCGAGGAGGAGGAGGCCTGCGAACGGCTTCCCGCCGGCATCTCCTGGCCTGTCGTGTTCTTCAGCGCCAAGGAGACCGTCTACAAGGTCTGGCACCCGATCGTCGGGAGCTGGCTCGACTTCCACGACGCACGGCTGGAGGTGGACCCGGACGCCGGCACGTTCACGGCCCGCATCGCACCGGCCCGGGTGGACGCCGCCGACGTCGTCGACCCGCCCGCGACGATCAGCGGACGGTTCGTCGTCGCCGACGGGCTGGCCCGCACCGCCGCCGTCCTGCTGCCCCGCTGACCCTCCGGGTGTCCATCCTGGTCGGTTCCGATCGGATGTGGACGCGCTGCGGCGCGACGACAGGGCTGTCGACGACGCACGGTAGCGTCGGCGGGTTCCCGAACCGCACGTACCGAGGCGTCAAGGAGTACGGTGACCCACCCCCAGCCCCCCGTCGGGCCGCAGGACCCTCAGCAGCCGAACCCGGAGCCGCCGACGCAGGCGATCCCGGCGACACCGCAGCCGGGCACATCGGGCCAGTGGGCACCACCGACACCGCAGCCGCCGTTCGCAACCGCTGCCGCTCCCGACCAGACGTGGCCACCGCCGCCGTTCTCCGGGGGCGCGTACCCGGCGGCCGGTGGTCCCGGCCACCCGATCACCATGCCCCCGCCCGTGCCACCGAAGAACTCCAAGACGACAGTCGTGGCCGTCGCAGTCACGGCTGCCCTGCTCACCCTGCTCTGCTGCGCCGGAGGCATCGTGGCGGCGGTCATCGGCGCGAACCGTGCCGGGAACCAGGTGACCGAGGCGCTGCCCACGCCCCATGCGACCCGGGGCGTCGGCCAGCCACCGGCCGACCCGCCGAAGCCGACCCCACGGTCGGCCACCGGCGACACCCGGAACATGTCGGCCGGGGACACCCTGGTCATCGATGGTGACGACGGCACCGTCGAGATCACCGTGACGAAGTTCAGCACCGCCACCAAGCCCTGCAAGTCGTACGGCCTCAAGCCTGACGAGGGCATGTACGTGATCGCCGACGTGACGGTGACGGTGACCAGGGGCACCGGCTCGGCGAACCCGCTCTTCTTCCAGTGGGTCGCCGCCGACGGCACCGAGAAGAACGCGGTGGGTGGGGTGTTCTCCGGCTGCGGTAAGCCGATGCCCGCCGGCAGCGACCTCACGGCCGGCAGCAGGCGCACCGGCAGCGTGGTGTTCGACGTGCACGACACCTCGGGGGTGCTGGAGTACCAGCACCGGTTCGAGACCGCCGGCTCCTGGAAGCCCTGACGGACGGGCGTGGGGCCGGTCCGCAGGGCCGGCCCCACTGCGGTTCCGTACGAGGACTACCGCGCCCACGCCTCCTCGGCGGTGACGACCGGACGCCCGGTGCGTACCGACTCCTCGATGGCGAGGCTGACCAGGTGGTCCTGGCACGCCTCGGCCAGCGGGTAGGGCGCCGGCCCCTCGTCCCGTGCCCACGACCCGGTACGGGCGAGGATGTCGGCAACCGCGATGTCGTCGTCGGACATTCCACTGCCGACGAACGGATTGCGGTAGACGACGCGGCCGTCGAAGCTGATGTGCTTCAGGTCGAGCCCTTCGAGGTTCAGGTCGAGGCCGGTCTGCCGCCGGATCAGGGCCGACTCCACAGGCGTGCCCGGGTCGACCAGGCGGACGACCCGGTCGTCGACCAGCTCGCCGAGCGATCCCCGGACCACCAGCCGACGCGTACGCAGCGGGTTCCACCACTGGTTGTCGGTGAAGTCGTACAGACCCATCCGCCCGCCGAAGTCGATTGTCGCGAGGGTGGTGCTGAGCTGCTGCGGGGTGCTGTCGCCACTCCAGCCGCCGGGCGACAGCGGGTTGGCCAGCGGCGCGACGAACGCCCGCGCGCTGACCTCGGCGGCGTCGTACCCGACGCCGAGCAGGCCACGGATCAGCGACACGGCGTGGTAGAGGTGCGTCGAGGAGATCTGCACCGAGGTCGGCTCGCCGAGCACCCCGGCGCGGATCACCTCCAGGCGGGCCGCGTGCCCGGGCATCAGCAGGTACTGCTCGGCGACCTGCACCAGACCGCTGCCGCCGACGTCCGACCAGAGCGACCGCAACCCCTCCACGTCGGGGGCGGGCGGCGTCTCGGCGAGCACCGGCACACCTGCCGCGACCACCTCACGGGTCGCCTCGGGCGTCACCGACCAGGGCACCGACACGATGACGAAGTCCGGCCGTTCGTGGGCGAGCAGCTCCGCCGTCGTGCGGAAGGTCCGCACACCCCACCCGGCCGTCACCACGTCACCGCGCGACGCGGTACGCGTAACCACCCCGGTCGCCCGGAACCGCTCGGGTAGAAGTCGGGCCAGGCGCAGGAAGAACTCGCCCCGCCAGCCGCTGCCGACGAGGCCGAACCGGGTCTGGGTCGTGGCTGTCATCAGGGCTCCTCACGTCGGCATCCGGATGCTAGCCGCTCTCCCCGCTACGGTTACGACCGTGATCGCCACATCGCTGGGTACCGCCGCGCGGCCACTGGACTACTACCTCGTGCTGGCCGGACAGAGCGGGCCTGAGGTGCGGGGAATCGTCGTCGAGGAGTTCGTCCGGCACGCTGACCACACGACGGCGGGGTTGGACAGCGCCGGCTGGACCACGTCGGATGACGGCTGGTGGAGCTCCGCCTCCTTCAGCCGAGGCCTGCGCGGCGACCCGGAGTTGCGGGCGCGGGTGGTGCCCACCTCCCGTCAGGTGGCCGAGAGCGTTCACCGCACGCTCGGTGGGGGCGACCTGCCCGCGGAGGCGGTGCTGCGCACGTACTTCCGCGAGCGCCTGGATCTGGCGTCCGCTCCCCCGCTGCGGCTCCGCCCCGCGCGGCCACCGAGCGGGTTCCGCGAGCGGCGCGTGTACCGGGTTCTCTTCGCCGGCGACCTGCGGCCGGAACAGGTGACGCACCTCCGGTCGCGCTGGCGGACGGCAGAGGGCGGGGACGCCGGATCGCTCGCCGGCGGTCACCTGGACGAGGGCGGCACCCTTCTCAGCTGGGACCTGCGCCGAATTGGTCACGGCCTCGCCTGGTGTCTCGACCTGACCGTCCTGATGAGATCCGAGCCGACCGACGCAGCCGTGGGTGTGGCGCTGTCCGAGCTGACGAGCGTTCTGCGAGAGCAGGGCCTGATCCCCGTGACGACCGAACGCTTCGCCTGAGCGGGTCAGTGGGAATGGCGTTCACAGGCCGGGTGTCCGCTGACTAGCCTCGACCCTGTGCGGATTGGCGTGAACGTCCCGAACTTCGCCCCCGGCACCGACCCCGAGATGCTGCGGCAGTGGGCGCAGACAGTCGAGGGCCTCGGTTTCGACATGCTGATGGTCTCCGACCACATCGCGGTGACCCCGGACGTGGCCGAGCAGTATCCTGCGCCGTTCTACGAGCCGTTCACCACGCTGTCCTGGCTGGCCGGGTTGACCCACCGGATCCGGCTGGGCACCACGGTGCTCATCGTCCCGTACCGGCATCCGCTGCTCACCGCCCGGATGGCGGCCAACCTCAACCGGCTCAGCGGCGGCCGGCTCGTCCTCGGCGTCGGGGTCGGCTGGGCGCGGCAGGAGTTCGAGGCGCTCGGCGTGCCGTACCGGCGGCGCGGCGCGTTGACCGACGAGTACCTGCACGCCATGCGTGACGCCTGGCGCGACACCGACGACTACGACACGGAACCCATCCCGCTCTGGGTCGGCGGCAACAGCGACGCCGGAATGCGTCGCGCCGTACGCCTCGGCGACGCATGGCATCCGCTCCGGTTCACGCCGGGATGGCTGACCGAGGCGGCGGGACGACTCCAGGCCATCGCCGACGAACTGGGTCGCCCGGCACCCCCGATGACGCCGCGCATCGCGCTCCGCGAGACCCGTGAACCGGTCACCACGCCGGACCGGCTCGCCGGTGTCGGCACCATCGAGCAGATCCTCGCCGACCTCGACCAGATCCGACTGCTCGGCGCCGAGACGGTCGTACTCGACCCGTTCAACGGCGACCTCACCGAGATCCGTCAACCCGAACGCGCATGGCAGACCCTCGCGGCCGTGGCCGCGTACCACCGCACCTTCCAGGAGGACCGATGACGCCAGACGACGAGCAGTTCCTCCGCCGAGCCGTGGCCATCGCCGACGAGGCGGGGGCATCAGGCGAGCGGCCGTTCGGCTCGCTGCTCGTCGGCGCGGACGGCACGATCCTGATCGAGGACCACAACACGGTGGTCTCCGACTCGGACATCACCGCCCACCCGGAACTGAAACTCGCCCGCTGGGCCGCCCGGCAACTCGCCCCCGACGTGGCGGCCGGCACCACCATGTACACGAGCTGCCAGCCCTGCCCCATGTGCGCGACCGCGATCGACCGCTCCGGCCTCGGCCGGGTGGTGTACGCCCTGTCCAGCGAACAGTTCGAGCAGGTCAAGCCGGCCACACCGCCGCTGCCCCCGGTGCGGTACGAGGGCCCGGCGCTGTTCGACGAGGCCCGCCGGCCGATCGACGACCACTACTAGGGCCTTCGGTCCGCCGGAAGGGTTCGCGCGGCGGTCGGGGTGTGGCCGACCAACCGATGGGTACGGAATCGCCATGCTGAAGCGAGCGGTGTGGCAGGGGCTGGTGGCCGGGTTGGCGGGAGCCGCGGTGATGACCGCGGCGGAGAAGCTGGAGCAGCGGGTGACCGGACGCCCCGACTCGTACGTGCCGGCCCGCGTCCTGGCACGGATCACCGGCATGCCCGAGGCGCCGACCCGGCAGCCGCGGTGGCGGAACCTCGCGATGCACTACGGCCAGGGCGCACTCGTCGGCGTGCTGCGCAGCACGATGGCGCAGGTCGGCCTGCGGGGCGTCTGGGCGTCGAGCATGTTCACCGCCGCGCGGCTGACAAGCGACCAGATTCTCGAGAACGCCACAGGCGTGGGTGCCCCGCCGCTGACCTGGCCGCGCTCCGAACTCGCAGTCGATGTCCTGCACAAGTCCATCTACGGCTTCGTCACCGGCGCGGTCGCTGACACTCTCGCCGCCCGTGACGGCGCCGGCCCCGGCCAACGACACGCGGCCATGCGTCCCGGCCGCCACTCCGACGTCGGCCCACTGCCGCGAAGCGCCGCCTACGCCGTACGGGCCCGGCGGGGATGACCGGCACGCGGTTCTGAATCCGCTGAGCAGCCCAGCAGGGCAAGATCGAGAAAGGCCGTTTCCGCCTGGCGGAAACGGCCTTTGATCTGGGGTGGAGCTGAGGGGATTTGAACCCCTGACCCCCTCGATGCGAACGAGGTGCGCTACCAGTCTGCGCCACAGCCCCCCGCCGGCGAACCGGCTTCGGTCCCACCCGGCTTACACCGGGCGGGCCGGGAGCAAGGCTAACAGGTCGCCGACCCTCACCGCGAATCCGCCCCCGGCGCGGCGACGTCACGCTGTCGGAGATCCACTTGGGTGCGCGCCGACAAGGCACTCAGGCGCCCCGGCCGGCCTCGTAGGGGCGGCCGCGCAGGCCTCCCGCGCGCCGGTACGACACCGAACCGCCGTTGACTGCGGCCGGCAGGTCCCCGGGTCGGTCGAGGCCCATCGCGGCGCGGCGTACCCCCTCGCGTTGGGCGGCGAGGCGGCGCTGGGCCTCCCGGCGGGCGGCGGCGCGGCGGGCCTGTTCGCGGCGCACCTCGGCCTGCCGGGCGGCCAGCCAGGCCGCCTCGCGGGCGCGGGCGCGGCGGCGACGGCGTCCGGCGAGGGCCTGACCACGCAGGTGGACGACGTAGGCGGCCAGCAGCAGGAAGGTGACCCCGAAGCTGATCCAGAAGCCGGGGCTGACGAACAGCACGCCGATCAGTTCGACGACGTTGAGGAGCAGCAGGGCGGCGAGGACGCGGCGGCGTCGGTAGACAGCTGGCGTGTGGTGCCGGCGGGGTGGCCGTCGGCGGGGTCGCTTCGCGGCGGGTGGCACGGCGCGCAGCCGGCCGGAGCGGCGGGCCACCGGCGGCGCGGAGACCGGCACCACCAACGTCCCCGTAGTCGCATCCTCACTCAGGGTGACGACGAGTGAGCGTGGCGGCTGGACCGGTTTGCGGCCCGGCACAGTGCGACGCCGTCGACGGCGCTGGAGCACCCGCGCCGTCGACTGCGCCCGCTCCGCCACCAGCCGCTCGGTGGCGTCGTACCGGCGGACCAGCGCCGGGGCCAGGGCGAGCAGGCCGGCGGCGGCGAGGACGGCGAGGAGCACCGAGGTCGGCACCCTCACCCCTCCCGTCACCGAATTCGGAGCAACCGCCGCCGGACCGCAGGATCTTCCACCAATCGCGCTCGGGTGCGTGGATCGTCCGGACAGGCAGCGCTTGCCACAGCTTGCAGTTACTTGAGGTTACGGCGCACCGACCGTCATGCCACCGCGCCGCGCCGATCCCGTCCGTGGGACGGCTCACCGTGCGGCGGCGCGTACCCGGTGCCAGCGGGCCAGCAGTCCGCCCTCGGCGGCGATCTCCTCGCTGGTCATCGCGTATCCGATGTGGTCCCGCCAGGCGCCGTCGATGTGCATGTAGCGCACGTGGTACGACTCCTCGCGGAAGCCGAGCTTCTCCACCACCCGACGGGACGGCCGGTTCTCCGGACGGATGTTCACCTCCACCCGGTGCAGCCCACCCGGGCCGAACGCGTGGTCGACGGCGAGCGCGAGCGCCGTCGGGATCACTCCCTGGCCGGCGACGCGGGCGTCCACCCAGTAGCCGACGTACCCGGAGCAGAACGCCCGCCGCACGATGCTGCCCACGTTGAGGTGCCCGACCAGCCGGTCCCGGTCGGCTTCGCGCAGGCAGACCGCGAAGGGCATGCCCTCGCCCTCGCGCGCGGACCGGCGCTGGTCGCGGTGCACCCAGCGGAACGCGGCAGGTGAGTTCATCTCGTCCCAACTGCCCGGCAGCGACGACTCCCAGGGCGCCAGCCAGGCCCGGTTGGCCCGGCGTACCTCCGACCAGGCCGCCGCGTCGGAGCGCCGGTACGGCCGCAGCAGCACCGGACCGTCGACCAGCACCGCCGGCCATCCGGGCGCCCGGGCTGGTCCGAAGAGACTCACCCGCACAGTCTCCCGCGCGGGACCGGTTCGTGCGCAAGTGGACCCACGATGTGCCGGTGACACCGCGAAGCCGTCACCGGCGGCGGTCCAGCAGCAGGACGTCCACGGTGGAACCGGCGGCGGCGGTGGTGACCCGTTCGCCGAGCACCAGCAGACCGTTCGCCTCGGCGAGCCCGGACAGGGTGAACGGCCCACCGCGCAGCGGCTGCACCGTGTACCCGCCGCCGCGCCGCTCGGCGACGTGCGCGGGCCGGAACTCGCGCAGCCCGCCCGGCGACGACACGGTCTCCAGCAGGTGCGCCCGGACGCTGGGTCGGAACACCGGTTCGGCACCGGCGAGCAGTTGGATGGCGGGGCGGGCCAGCACCTCGAAGCCGATGAGCGCGGCGCCGGGGTCGCCGGGCAGGCAGACCACCGGCACCTCCTCGGCGCCGACCGTGCCGAACCCGAGCGCGGTGCCGGGATAGAGCGCCACGTCGGTGAACGTGACCGGGCCGGCACGGCCGCCCTCGCGGCGGGACAGGATGCGACGCACCATGTCGCCGGGGCCGGTGCCGGTGCCGCCGGTGGTGATGATCAGGTCGGCGCGCAGGGTCTGGTCCTCCAGCAGCCCGCGCAGCCCCTCCGGGTCGTCGTCGCAGATCCCCACCCGGTACGCCAGGGCGCCCACCTCGGCCGCGGCGGCGGTCAACGCGTGCGAGTTGGCGTCCACCACCTGCCCGGGCTGGCTGCCCCGGCCCACGTCGACCAACTCGTCGCCGGTCGCCACGATGACCACCCGTGGGCTGGGCCGGACCACCACGTGCCCGATGCCTGTGGCGGCGAAGACCGCGACCAGGGCCGGGGAGACGTACGTGCCGGCGCGGGCGAGCAGGGTGCCGGCGGGCAGTTCCTCACCGGCGCGGCGGACGCCGTACCCCCGCTTGGGGGTGCGGAAGATCTCCACGGCGGCCATGCCCTGGTCGGTCCACTCCACCGGGACCACCACGTCGGCGGCGACGGGCAGCGGCGCCCCGGCGGCCACCGAGAAGCACGAGCCCGGGGTGAGCCGGACGGGTCGCCAGCTGGCCGCGCCGAGGTCGCCGACCACGTTGAGGCGGATGGTCCGCCCGCCGGGCGTGCCGGAGGGGGCCGGGACGTAACTCGGGCCCCGACCCCCTCCGGAGATGTCCTCCCAGCGGGCCGCGTACCCGTCCACGGCCGCCTGGTCGAAGGCCGGGAACGCGTGCGGCGCGACCACGTCCTCGGCGAGGACGTTGCCGTGTGCCTGGGTGAGGTCGAGGTCGAGTGGCGGCAGCGCTCGTAACCTGCGCAGCACGCTGCCCAGGTAGTCGGCGAGCGGCGTCAACTCGTTCGCGGCCGCCTCGGCGTCGGCCGTCGCTGTCATGTACCAGTTCCGCCTGCCGCGTCGGCCTTGACGAACTCGGCCAGCCAGGAGCGGAACTCGGTGCCGAGGTCCTCGCGTTCGGCGGCGATCTGCACGACCGTCTGGAGGTAGCCCAGTGGCATACCCGTGTCGTAGCGGGTGCCCCGGTAGACGATCGCGTGCACAGGCACGCCCTCGGTGCGCAGCAGCTCCATGGCGTCGGTCAGCTGGATCTCGCCGCCGCTGCCCGGCTTGGTCCGCCGGATCGCGTCGAAGATCTTGCCGGGCAGCACGTACCGGCCGAGCACCGCGAGGTTGCTCGGCGCGTCCTCGGGCTGCGGCTTCTCCACCATCCCGGTCACCTTGACGACCTCGCCGATGTCGGTCAGCTCCGACTCGGCGGGCTCGACGGAGGCGATGCCGTACCGCTTGGTGTCGGCCGGGTCGACCTCGAAGAAGGCGAGCACCACACCGCCGGTGCGGGCCTGCAACTCCAGCATCGCCGGCAGCAGCGGCTCGGACGGCTTGACGAACTCGTCGCCGAGCAGCACCGCGAAGGGCTGGTCACCGACGTGCGACTCGGCGTACCCGACGGCGTGGCCGAGGCCGAGCTGCTCGGGCTGGCGGACCGTGTAGATCTCGGCCAGCTCGCTGGGCCGGCGCACGGCGGCCAGCCGCTCGGCGTCGCCCTTCTCCTCCAGCCTGGTTTCCAGGTCGGGGCGACGGTCAAAGTGGTCCACCATCGACGTCTTACCCCGACCGGTGATCAGCAACACGTCGCCGATGCCGGCCTGGGTGGCCTCCTCGACGATGTACTGCAGCACCGGCCGGTCCACCACCGGCAACAGCTCCTTGGGCACCGCCTTGGTGGCCGGCAGGAAGCGGGTGGCCAGTCCGGCGGCCGGGATTACGGCCTTGACCGCCAGGGGACGGCCGGTTGCGGCGACCGTCGATGAGGGGTTCGCTGAGTGCTCCGACATGCCGCGAGACTATCGGCCACGGCTCTGCCGCGGCGGGTGTGGCCCAGAAGACGCGCCGCCGCCCGGTCCCGGCCGTGCGGCGTCCGGACCGGCCCGGGCGCCCTCCGCGGCATCGGCCGCCGGGTCGTCGGCCACCTCCGGCCGGGCGTGCGCCGGCCCCGGCGGCGACGATTCGGGTACGCCCACCGCCGGCTCCGACCGGGCGTGGCCGCCCGGCTCCCGGTGGGCCTGCACCTGTCGGCCGGCACGCGGCAGCCCGTCCGGTGGGCTGAGGGCGCCGGCCAGCACCTGCAACTCCCGGGTCGGCACGTCGGGGCGTACCTCGGCGACCCGGTAGGTGTCCCGGCCGGCCGCCTTCGCGGCGTAGAGCGCGTCGTCGGCGGCCTCCAGCACCTCCCGTCCGGTGCTGCCGTGGTCCGGGTAGACGGCGATGCCCACCGACACGGTCACCATGACCGGCCCGGCGTACGCCTCGACGGCGATGGGTGCCTCCCGCACGGCGGCGCCCAGCCGCTCGGCCACTATCGCCGCGCCCCGGGCGTCGGTCTCCGGTAACAGCAGGACGAATTCCTCGCCGCCCTGCCGGAAGGCCAGGTCGACCTCGCGGATCTCGCCGCGTACCCGCCTGGCGAACTCGGCGAGCACGGTGTCCCCCGCGGCGTGCCCGTACGTGTCGTTGACGTCCTTGAACCGGTCCAGGTCCAACGCGAGGACGCTGAGCATCCGGCCGAACCGGCTGGCCCGCTCCACCTCCCGCCGGATCGACTCGCGCAGGTAGCGGTAGTTCCACAGGCCGGTGAGCGGGTCGGTGAGCGACAGCCGCTGGGCCTCCTCGTGCACCCGGACGTTCTCCACGGCCACGGCGGCGTGCCCGGCGAAGGTGCGCAGGGTGACCAGGTCGTCGTCGTCGAACTCGTCCGCGCCCACCCGGTCGTAGAGGGCCAGGACGCCTAGTGCCGCCGCCGGCGTACCTGCCTCGTCGGCGGTGGAGGTGCCGGTCGGCGCGGCGGGCCCGCCCGGGGTGGCGAACGGCACGGCGACGTACGTGCGGCAGCGCGGCTCACCTGCGGGGACCTCGGTCGGCTCCATCCGCCCCCGCTGCGGCTCGCCGGTGGCGGCCACCGCGCCGACCACGCCGACGCCCACCGGCACCCGCAGGGTCTGCGGTTCGTCCGGGTCGCCGTCCGGCCAGCGCCCGTCCAGCCCCTCGCTGCACTGCGCGGCGAGTACCCCGCCGGCCTCGACGAGCAGCACCGCGCCGGCCCGGGCGCCGGTGGCGGCGATGGCGCTGTGCAGGATCACCCGCAGGATGCGTTGCAGGTCGTGCGTGCTGGCCAGGGTGTCGCCGAGCACCGCGAGATGGCCGCGCAACTGGTCGCGGCTGCTGGTGAGCGCCGCGACGTACGACCCGGTCTCCCGGGTCATCCGGTTGAACGCGGCGGCCAGCCGGCCCAGTTCGTCGCGGCTGCGCACCGGCACCCGGGCGGTCAGGTCGCCGTACGCCACCCGGTCGACGGCGCTGGCCAACTCCACGAGCGGTCGGGTGGTCACCCGGGCCAGCCGCCAGGCGGTAAGCACGGCGAGCAGGCCGGCCAGCACGACCGCGCCGAGCAGCGTGACGTGCAGCCCGGGCGGACGTTCGCTGGGCACGGACAGGACCAGCGGCAGCGGCTGCCCGCTGGACGGGCCGATCCTGCGCACGTATCGGCCGTCGGTGGTCTCGGTGACCCGCTCGCTGTCGACGGCGCCGGCGGCGGCGAGCACCGCGTCGCGGACGTCCCGGGACTCGGTGGTGTGGGTGACCCGGTCGCTGCCCGCGCCGCCGAGCAGGGTGACCGCCACGCCGGTGACCGCCGCGAGCCGGGTCACGAACGCCGGGTCGACGAGTTGTGCGGCGGCCACAGTGCCGAGCAGGGCGCCGCCCCGGTCGCGCAGGTCCACCCGGGCGGCGAGCGCGTGCACCGGCCCGGGCTGCGTCTCCCCGGTGCCGGAGCAGTCCCGCCAGGGGATCGACGGCGCGCCGGCCGAGGCGTACGTGACCCGGCCTGTCACGTCGGTGATCAGTACGGCGGCGGCCAGGCCCCGGCTGACCAGTTGGTTGGCGGCGGCGGACGGGTCACCGTTGAGGGCCACCGCGTCGGCGGTGGCCCGGAGTTGCTGGCAGAGCGCGTCGACGGAGGTGCGCACTGTGGACGCCGCCACGGCGAGACGCTCGGTGGAGCGGCTGCGGTCCACCGCGGCGGCGGTGGACGCGACGAAGAGAGCGCCGAGCAGGACGGGGCCGAGCACCACCACGAGGAAGGCTGCCGTCAACCGCCCGCGTAGCGTCACTCGGTCCCCCCGGAAGTTCCGCCTCCGTTGCTTGCGATGCTGACACAGAGCGACCGTGGTGGAGGCGTTGCGTCAGGAGTGTTGCGTGCCGGATTTTTCTTATGAAGCGGAAGCGACAGCTGTGGCGAAGCGGGGCGCCCGCGCCGAGCTGCTCGCCCGCCGCCGAGCACTGTCCGCGCCGGCCCGGGCCGAAGCCGCCGGGCGCGTCCAGGCCGAGCTGGTAGCCCTGGTACGCCGGCTGCGACCGCACCGGGTGACGGCGTACGTGCCGGTCGGCTCCGAGCCGGGCGGCCCCGACCTGCCGGCGGTGCTGCGGGCGGCGCTGCCTGCCGACGCCGAGTTGCTGCTGCCGGTGCTCCTGCCCGACCTGGATCTGGACTGGGCCGCGTACACCGGGCCGGAGCGCCTGGTCGCCGCCGGCCGGGGTCTCCGGGAGCCGGACGGGCCCCGGCTCGGGGTGGAGGCGGTGGCCGACGCCGACCTGGTGGTCGTACCGGCGCTCGCCGTCGACAGGAACGGCCGGCGGTTGGGTCGCGGCGGCGGCTCGTACGACCGCGCGCTGGCCCGGGTGCCGGCCGGGACGCTGACAGTGGTCCCGCTGCACGACGGAGAGCTGGTCGAGGCGTTGCCCGCCGAACCACACGACCGTCAGGTCCGCGCGGTGCTCACCCCCTCCGACGGGATGCGTACGCTTGACGGCGGCCCGGATTCGTCGCGTGGTGTCGCGCCCCACACGTCCGCTGGACGAACCCGGGGCGAATGACGCACCATTGGCACTCGAATACGTCGAGTGCCAACTGGCCGAGCCCAGATCCGGAGGAGAACGTGCCCACGTACCAGTACGCCTGCACCGCGTGCGGTCACCAGCTCGAGGCGGTGCAGTCCTTCTCTGACGAGCCGTTGACCGAGTGCCCGGCGTGTCAGGGGCGGCTGCGCAAGGTCTTCAACTCGGTAGGCATCGTCTTCAAGGGCTCCGGCTTCTACCGCACCGACTCGCGCGCCTCCGGGTCCGAGACATCGGCCGGCGGCACGGCCAGCAAGCCAGCCAAGTCCGAGTCGTCATCGGGTGGGGATTCCGGGTCGTCCTCGACGTCCTCCTCGTCCGGGTCGTCCTCGACGTCCGGGTCGTCGTCGTCCTCGTCCGGCGGTTCGTCCTCGGGCGGGTCGAGCGGCGGCAAGGCGCCGGCGGCCAGTTCCACGTCCTGACCCGTCGGGCACCCCTGGTGCCGTGACGTCGGGTCGGCTGACAGTCGCCTCTTAGCAGGTCGAGCCTGCCGGTGGGCGGTTGTCCACAGGCCGGCCGGTTGTCCACAGGCACGCCCGGACGGCCGACCGACCGGTCTCCGACCGGCCTAACCTGCCGTCCACGGGCGTCGCCGCGACGCCCCGACGGGAGGCGGCGGGGCGATGGTCGATCCGGATTCGACGCGGGCGTTGCGACCGCTGCGCCGACCCTCCCTGCCCGGCGGTCGCACCCTGCTGCGGGCCGGCCTGGTCGCCGCACTGCTCGGCCTGGCCGCCGCCGTCCTGCACACCCCGACCGGCTGCCCTGCGGCCACCGGCAGCACGCCGTCCCCGGACCGCGCACCGACGGCAACGGACGGGCAGATGCCCGTCCCCGGCACGGGACCCACCGAGGCGGGCGACCGGAGCGGGCCGTCGTCCAGCCCCGGGCCGCTGCCGCTGCCCAGCGGGTCGGTAGGGGTGCCGGTCCGGTTGGCCGAGCCCGCCGCGCTGGCGGTGGTCCGCCCCGGCGCCCGGGTCGACCTGCTCGCGGCGCCCCCCGGTGAGGCGGGCACCGAGGCGACCCTGCTCGCCGCCGGAGCGCTGGTGCTCGACGTGCTGGGCGGCGGCGCGACCGACGGGTCGGCGGCGCTCTACCTGGCGCTCCGCCCCGACCAGGCACAACGGGCCGTCGGGCTGCCCGAGGGCAGCCGCTTCGCCATAGTCGTCCGCGGCTAGCGCGGGTCAGTCCCAGTGCGGGGGGCGCTGGGACAGCAGCCAGTCGTCGTTGCCGCCGGCCCGTTCGCCCCAACCGTGATCGGTGTCGTCGGACGTCTGCTCGGGCAGCACCACGAAGTCGTCGCTCAGGTCGACGGTACGGTCGTCGTCGCCGCGCGCTCCCCGCGTGCCGGGGTCCTCGGTGCTCACGAACGGCAAGACTAGCGCAGCCGAGGGCGGCCGCGCCGGCCAGAAGCGGCCGGGCGGACGACCTGATTGGTAGCGTCGGACGGCGTGACGACCCCCAGCGGTGCCAGCACCCCCGACGACTACTGGCGGCGGCCCGGCCCCGGCGACGGCGGCGCCGCGGAGCCCGCCGGGCCGGCCCCCACACCGACCGGTGGGTACGCGGGCCCTCCGCCGAGCACGCCGCCGCCGGCCGGCTGGCGTCCGCCCGTACACCTTGAGCCGACAGCGCCCCGCCGGCTGCCCGCGCAGGACAATGCCGCCCTGGACGCGGCCGAGCAGCGCTCGCAGCGGGTCACCTACGGTTTCGGCGCGGCGGCCGGTGTGGTGCTGGTGGTGCTGGTCTGCCTGCTCTGCTCGCGGATCATCTTCTGACCGCGACAGGTCAGAGGGTGGTGCCCCAGACCGCCTCGGCGCCGGAGTGACCGGTCAGGTAGACGTAGACCAGCGAGGCGATGGAGAGCGCGACGACGGCCACCGCCAGCACCGGGGTGACCAACGCCGGCAGCCGCGGCACCCGCGGATGCCCGCTGGTCGCCACCAGCAGCAGGATCGCCACGATCCCGAGCGGCACCACGATCCGGAACAGGATGTCGCCGTACCGGGAGTGCTCGAAGATCTGGTCGAGGATCGGCCCCTGGAAACCCTTGGCGACAAGCGCGTCGGTGAACGCCTCACCCGACTCGACGGCCACGAAGGTGGTCACCGGGGCGGCCACGGCGAGCAGACCCAGCGCCCAGTCCAGCCGGTGTCGCCACCGGGGCAGACCCACGTACGCGATGGCAAGCGCCGCCAGCAGCGGCACGAACAGGACCACCGCGTGGATCACCAGCACGTGGACCGGTAGACCCAGGATCTCCTCGAACATCGAACCTCCAGGTGGATCAACGGTCGCAGGACCGCCAGCCTACGGGCGGCCGGCCCGCCTCCGAGCTCTCGAACTCAGACACGCACGGCGGCGCGCTCGGGTTCATCGATCGGTTCGGCCCGTCGGCTGTGTCGGTGGCCACCGCGGCGGCATGCCGGTTGTCGATGCCTGTCGTCCGTGCTGTCATTGGCCCATGTCCGGTGCCGAGGAGCTGCTGCGATCGAGAGGGCTGCGGGTCACCCGACCGCGCCTCGCGGTGCTCGACGTGCTGGCCAGTGGTGGCCACCTGGAGGTCGACGAGATCACCAGGCGGGTCCGGGAACGCCTCGACTCGGTCTCCACCCAGGCGGTGTACGACGTGCTCGGCGCGCTGTCCCGGGCTGGGTTGTCCCGCCGTATCGAACCCGCCGGCAGTCCCGCCCGGTACGAGGCGCGGGTCGGCGACAACCACCACCACGTGGTCTGCCGGGGCTGTGGCGAGATCGCCGACATCGACTGCGCGGTCGGCAGCGCACCCTGCCTGGAGCCGAGCATCTCGCACGGCTTCGAGGTGGACGAGGCGGAAGTGACCTTCTGGGGTCTCTGCCCGGGCTGTCGGTCCCGCCGGTCCGCCGACCGCTGACCCACTGCGCCCGGCACCCGCCGGCGAGCGGCGAGGTCGGCACTGGCGTGGCACTCTTGGGCGGTGGACTCCGATGACCTCGGCCTCTTCGGTCCGGGTTCGGTCACGTGGAAGGTGCACGACGAGCCGATCCTGATCGTCGCCGGCCTGCGCTCGCTCTACCTCCAGGCGTTGCACCCCAGGGCGATGGCCGGGGTCGCGCAGAACAGCGACTACCGCACCGACGCCTGGGGGCGGCTGGTGCGCACCGCCACCTTCGTGGGGACCACCGTCTACGGCACCACCGCCGAGGCGGAGGCGGCCGGCGCCCGGCTGCGCCGGCTGCACGCCCGTCTGCGGGCCACCGATCCGCGCACCGGTGAGGAGTTCCGGATCGACGATCCCGACCTGCTGCGCTGGGTGCACGTCGCCGAGGTCGAGTCGTTCCTCGACACCGCCCGGCGGGCCGGCCTGCCGCTGACCGACGACGAGGTGGACCGCTACTACACCGAGCAGCGCCGCTCCGCCGCGCTCGTCGGCCTGGACCCGGCCACCGTCCCCGGCACCGCCGCCGAAGTGGACGACTACTACCGGGCCGTACGGCCCCGGCTGCGGATGACCCGGGAGGCCGCCGAGACGGCGCTGTTCCTCACCGCTCCGCCGCTGCCGTGGAAGCTCAGCCTGCCCGCCCGGCTCGGGCTCACCCTCGGCCCGCCACGCTGGGCGTACCTGGGAATCGCCGGCACCGCGCTCGGGCTGCTGCCGGCGTGGGCCCGCCGGATGTACGGCGGGCTCGGGCTGCCCACGACCGCGCTGACGGCGGACCTGAGCGTGCGCGCCCTGCGTCTCGCGCTCACCGCGGTGCCCCGCCGTTACCTGGAGGGCCCGTTGACGCAGGCCGCGAAGCAGCGGGCCGAACGGCACGCCGCCGCGCGGCAGGCAGCGACATCGCCGGCGGCGCAGGACGGGCGGCAGGAGGTCGCGGCGCTGCTGGCCGACTGACCAGGGCCGCGCCGGGCCCGGTCAGCCGTCGGCGGGACGGTCCATGGCAGCCCACGGCTCCTTGCCGGGAGTCTGGGAGCCGGTCGGGCAGTGCCGCCGGAAGTCGCACCAGCCGCAGCGCGGGCCGGGTGCCGTCGGGAACGCCTCATCCGCGTCGCCACCGTCGGCCACCGCCCGCTCGGCGGCCATGATGTCGCGGGCCGTCTCCTCGGCGCGGGTCACCTGCCGGGTCAGCGACTCGACGGTGTGGGCGTGACCGGCGACAGTGCCGGTCGGCAGGTGGTGCAGCTCCACCCGGCGACAGGGCCGGCGGAACACCCGCTCGGCCGCGTACGCGTAGAGCGCCAACGCCTGCGAACCCCGCGCGTCGTCGGTGTCCAGCCCCGTGCGGCCGGTCTTGTAGTCGACGATGACCAGCTCAGGCCCGTCCGGGCCGGGGCGGGAGTCGATGCGGTCGGCCCGACCGTTGAAGGCGAGCACCGCCGTCTTGACCGCGACCACCCGCTCCACACCCAGCGGGTCGGTGTCCGGATCCAGCGTCTCGACGTACGCCTCCAGCCAGCCCAACGCCCGCCGGAACGCGGCGCGCTCCTGCTCGTCGTCGCGGTAGCCCTCGCGCACCCAGGTGCCCTTGAGCAGGGTGGCCAGCGTCTCGGACCGGCGCCGCTCGGTGGGCAGCGCATACCAGTTCTTCAGGGCGGTGTGCACGCTGGCGCCGAGGGAGTTGTGCGCCCACGGCGGCCCCTTCGGCGGGGTCGGCCGGTCGACGTAGGAGTAGCGGTAGCGGCGTGGGCAGTCCGCGTACGCGCCGAGCTTGCTCGGGGTGCAGACGAACAGCCGCTCCGGCATGCCCTCGAAGCCGAGCTGCTCGGGGGCACCGGCGCGCTGGTGAGGCGGCCGGCCGCCGGCGGCGGGTCGTCCGGCTGGTGAGGCTCGTCGCACGCCTGCGATCCTGCCATCCACCCCCGACAACGCGGTGCCCCGGTCAGGCCATGTTCACGTACTGCGTCACGAAGGCGGCGACCGCGTCAGCGATGAGCTGCACGGCGATCGCGGCCAGCAGCAGCCCGGCGATCCGGGTCAGCACCTCGATGCCACCGGGCCGGAGGATCTTCACGATGCCGCCGGAGAAGCGCAGGACGATCCAGACGGCGACCATCACGGCGAGGATCGCCACGGCGATGGCGCTGAACTCGCCCAGCCCGTCGGCCTGCTGGACGAAGAGCATGGTGGCCACGATGGCGCCCGGGCCGGCGAGCAGCGGGGTGCCCAGCGGCACCAGCGCGATGTTCGAGGTGACCTGCTGACTCGGGTCGTCGGCCTTGCCGGTGAGCAGTTCCAGGGCGACAAGTACGAGCAGCAGTCCGCCTGCGGCCTGGAGGGCCGGCAGGTCGACGTGCAGGTAGTCGAGCAGGGTCTGGCCGGCCACCGCGAAGATCACGATGACGCCGAGCGCCAGCGCCACCGCCTGCCAGGCGGCACGGTTACGGTCCCGGGCCGGCAGCGGGCCGGTCAGCGCCAGAAAGATCGGCATCATGCCCGGCGGGTCGGTGATCACCAGCAGGGTCACGAAAACCTCGCCGAACAGCTTCAGATCCACGTGATCAACCTAGCTGTGGCACGGTGGACGAAATGCTCGGATCAGCCTGAAGCGACCTCGGTCACCCCGGCATCGACGATCCGCTCGTACGCCTCGACGCCCGTGGTGAACGCGCCGAGCTGGACGGTCTTGTGGGTGCCGTGGAAGTCGGACGAGCCGGTGACCAGCAGGCCCAGCTCGGCGGCGAGGGCGCGTACGTGCGCCTGCTCGGCCGGGCTGTGGTCCTCGTGGTCGGCTTCCAGCCCGGCCAACCCGACGGCGGCCAGGTCGGCGATCAGCTCGTCGGGCACCACGCGTCCGCGTCTGGTGGCCCGGGGATGGGCGAAGACCGGCACACCGCCGGCCGCCCGGACCAGCCGGACGGCCCGGAACACGTCGATGTCCTCCTTGGGTAGCCGGTACCGCTCGCCCAGCCAGTCGGGACCGAACGCCTCCCCGGTGCTGCCGACCAGACCCGCCCGGATCAGCGCCTGCGCGATGTGCGGTCGGCCCACCGTGCCACCGCCCGCGCCGGCCAGGATGTCCGGCCAGCTCACGTCGATGCCGTCGGCGCGCAGCAGCGCGACGATGCGTTCGCCGCGCTCCTCGCGGGCCGCGCGTACCCGGGCCAGCTCGGCCACGAGTTCCTGGTGGTCCGGGTCGAACAGGTACGCCAGCAGGTGCAGCGGCACCGCCGGGTCGGTGCCGGACCAGCGGCAGGACAGCTCCGCTCCCCGGATCAGGCGCAGCCCCGGCGGCAGCGCCCGCACCGCCGGCTCCCAGCCGGCGGTGGTGTCGTGATCGGTGATCGCCAGGACGTCCAGCCCGGCTCGGGAGGCCGCCCGGACCAGGTCGGCCGGGCTGAGCGTGCCGTCGCTTGCCGTCGAGTGGGTGTGCATGTCGATCCGTGCTGCGGGTCCGGTACGCGAGATCACGGCCCCGACGGTACCCAGGAGGTCGGCGCCACCGTCAGGAGCCGGTCACCAGGATTGGACGGTCCCCCGGTCGCAGGTCGGCGACGGGGGACGGCTCGGCCGGCTTCCCGGCCCGTACCTGGTCGACGTCGACCCGGACCAGCTGGCCGGTGCCGTCGACGTACGAGGCCGCCGATCCGGTCGTCCAGGCGACCGCGCCGGTCACCGGCGGGCCGGCCGGCAGGGCGCTCAGGGCCGGACCGAGCCGGCGCAGGTCGACAAGCAGGGACCGGTCGGCCTTGCCTGCCCTCCCGTTCACCAGGAGCCACCGCCCGTCGGGGGAGATCCCGCCGGCGCCGTCCGCGCTCAGTTCTGGGCCGCAGCCGGTGCCCACCGTCTTCAGCGCGGGCGTGGGGTCGAGCACGGCCAGGCAGGTGTCGCCCGGCTCGCCCGCGGCGACCTGACCGACCAGACGCCCGTCCGGCAGGGTGCCGTAGATGTTGAGGGTGTGCCGGCCGCCGTCCGGGGTCAGCTGCCCGGCACCCGGCCGCCACAGGGCGTGCCCCGGCGCGTCCGGATCGAGCCGGACCAGCACGCTGTCGCCGACGAACCGGACCGGCTCCGCCCCGGCCGGCACCGGCGTGCGCGCCGAGCCGATGAGCTGGGTGCCGATCACTCCCGCCACCACCAGGTCGGTGCCGTCGCGCCAGGCGACCTGTCGGCCGTCGGGTGCCACCGCGATCCCGCCCGCCCCGGCCAGCAGCACCTGCACCAGCCCGTCGTCCTGGGCGACCCAGAGGGATCGGCCGGCCGTGGTCTGCGCGCCGACCACAAGCAACCCTCCGCCGGCGGGCAGAGGTCGGGCGCTCTCGGCCGGCCCGACGCTGGGCAGTTCGAGTCGTTTCCCGTCGGCGCTGATCAACGTCCCGCCGACGAGCAGGTCGGCGGACATGCCGGGCGAGGGCAGGGGGGCGGGCACGGTGGCCGTGGGGATCGGTCGGGCCGACGGGTCGGGGTCACCGATGACGACGATGGGTGAGCCCTCCCGCCCGGAGTCCTGACCGAGTTGGGCCATGCCGGTGCTGACCAGGACTGTGGCGATCGCCGCGAGCGAGAGGCCAGCCGCGGTACGCCTGCGGCGGATCCGGTTCCCGCGGCGGATGGCCTGGCCGGCGGGGTCGGCGCTCAGCGGACGGGCGACAGCGACCTGGCGCGAGAGGGTCTCCCGCACCGCACCTTCGATCTCGTCGGGCCGCACGTCGTATGGACGCGCCGGCCGGCCCGTCAGGTTGTCGGACCGGCCCCGGTACCCGCTCACTTCTTCTCTCCGGGACCGGTGCCAACGGGCACGGCCGCCGGAGCGGAGGGCAGCTCGATCGACGGACCGATCGGGCGTGGGGTGGCCGGACGGGGAGCGGACGGGTCGGACACCGGCCGGGGTCGAGGCGTACCGCCGACGGCGGTGTCCCTCCGGCTCGGACTGCCCGCGCCGCCGGCGGTGGCAGCCCGGCGGGTGCGGTTCGCCCCGGCCGGCGTGGCGGCTTCGCCGTCCAGGTCCGGCAGGGCGGATCCCATCCGGCGGCGCAGGGTGGCAAGCGCCCGGGACGCCTGGCTCTTCACGGTGCCCGGGGAGATGTCCAGCATCGCGGCGGTCTGCGCCTCCGACATGTCTTCGTAGTAGCGCAGCACAAGCACCGCGCGCTGGCGCGTGGGCAGCTCTTTGAGATGCCGCCAGAGCAGGTCACGGTCCAGTTGTTGCTCGATCTCGTCGACACCGGCCCGTTCGGGAAGCACCTCGGTGGGGCGCTCCCCGTGCCAGCGCCGCCGCCACCAGCTCGTGGAGGTGTTGACCATCACCCGTCGGGCGTACGGCTCGACGGCCTCGATCCCGCCGAGGCGCTTCCATGCCAGGTAGGTCTTGGTGAGGGCCGTCTGGAGCAGATCCTCGGCCGTGGCCCAGTCACCGGTGAGCAGGTACGCGGTGCGCAGCAGCGCGGCGGAACGAGCCGCGACGAAGTCGCGAAACTCCTCCTCCAACGCGTCCCTGCTCGCCACCGCCCACCTCCCGCCACCCGGCCGTCCTGGCAGAGTGCCACGTCAGAGGCCGTCTGGTCCATGACGAAAGGTGCGCACTTGCTCCGATGTTCGGACGAAAACCTTCACGCCCCGTCGTCGGCCTTGGCCTCGTCGGCCTCCTTGCCCAGCCGGGCCTCCACCGCCTGCGGCTCGTACATCTCTTCCACCACTCGCAGGTAGAGCTCGTTCGGGTTGGGCAGGTTCTTGATCTCGCGGAGGGCCTGCTCCTGGCCGGCCGACTCCAGCACGAACGTGCCGTAGTTGAGCGCCCGGCCGGTCGGAGTCTGCTCGTACTTCATGTCGGTGACCCGGACCAGCGGCATCATGGCCACCTTGCGGGTGACGATGCCGTTGACCACCATGACCCGCTTGTTGGTCAGGATGAACCGGTCATACCACCAGTCGGCGACCTTCCACGCCACCCAGCCCATCACGGCGAACCAGAGCAGCACGGCGATGGTCGTCAACGCGCCCACGTTCTGCCCGGCGAGGAAGCCGGAGAGGTAGCCGAGCACGAAGGTCGCCGCGACGCCGATCAGCAGCGGGGTGGTGAGGTGGACCCAGTGCCGCTTCCACTCGCCCCGGTAGCGCTCGGTGGGGAAGAGGTAACGGGCGACGAGTGAGCTGGGCTCGTCCTCCAGTGGCAGCACCCGCCGAGGGGCCGCGCCTGTCGCGTCCGCGCGCAGCCCGGCCAGCTCGTCCTCGGAGATCTGCGGCGGCTGGTAGCTGGCCTCCGGATCACGGATCCAGGCGCGCCCGGAACGACCCTCACCGGCGTAGCCGGGCCCGTCGCCGTAGCCGACATCGTCCGACAGGGACGGCCCGTCGGACAGGCCGGGGCCGGCACCGTAGCCCGGGCCGTCATCCGGCCCGATCCGTGGAATCGGCTCGGTGTCCCGCTCGCGACGTTCCCGGTCGGGGTCGTCCGGGTCGAAGGGTGGACCGGAGGGGCTACCCATCGGCGGCTAGGCGACGAGGCTGGTGAAGAAGTCACCGAAGCCCTGGGCGATGTCAACGATGCCACCGCCGAGCGACTTGAACACATCCGCCGCCGAGTTTGGCCGGTAGGCGACGAAGAAGATCAAGAATGCGATTCCGGCCCAGGTGAGGACCTTCTTGACCATGGCGGGCCATCCTCTCGCGCGGCGCCGGGTCCCATTACCGCAGCGGCACCCAGAGTATCAGTGTGGTGTCGTACAGTGAATATCTGCGTCCGTTCTCCGTCAATCAGGGAGGGTTGTCAAGCCTTACCTGATAGGTGCGGAGATGGTGCGCCGTACACGAGTTCGGGCGGAGTCCACTCGGTCAGGTCGTGCAGCACGACGTCTTCCGCGAGCAGGTGTCCCGCACTCGCCGGCCAGGCTATCGCATGCAGCCACATTCCCCGAGCCTCGCCGGCGTACGCGCTTCGATCCGTTCGTGAATTCACCAACCACAGTGGAGTCGGGTGACCGCCGACCCTGATCCGGGCCTGCCCCACGTGCTCCGGATGACCCGGGCCGGGGTCGGTGAGCGCGTCGACCAACTGCGGTCCCGGGTCCGGACCGGACAGTCCGGCGAGTCGCGTACCCAGGCCGACACCGGGCTCCTCGGCCACGAAGACCAGGTCGGCCGGGCCTCCACCGAGCGGCGCCGGGCCCGCACAGGCCACGGCGGTCGCCCGCACGCCGGTCCGCTCGTCCCCCGCGTACGCCACGCCGGTGAGGGTCCAGCCGGGCGGCAGCGGCCACGGACACCAGAGCGGCGTCACAGGCGCGTCCGCGGTCGCGGTGATGCGGTCCACCACGCTCGCCACGATCTCCGGTCCGATGTGTTCGGGCACGTGCAGCGGCGGGACCGGCCCGCAAGCCAGGCACCTCGACTCGGTGTGCATCAGATCCGGCGCCCGTACCGGGCCCCCGCATCTCGGACAACTCACCGCGACACTCACATCCCCACCGTCGCCCCGCACCGCCCGCGCGTCAAGCCGGACCGTCCGATCGCGCCGGCGCGGCGCGGGTTCAGTCCGGCGGCGGACCGGCGTGGGTACGGATCCACGCGTGCATGGCGATCCCGCTGGCAACGCCCGCGTTGATCGACCTGGTGGAGCCGTACTGGGCGATGGAGTAGAGCTGGTCGCAGGCCGCGCGGGCCGGCTCGGAGAGACCGGGCCCCTCCTGGCCGAACAGCAGCACGCAGTCCCGAGGCAGGGTGCCGGTCTCCAGCGGGAGCGAGCCGGGCAGATTGTCGATACCGAAGACCGGCAGCCCCCGCCCGGCAGCCCAGTCGACGAACTCCTCGATCGTCTCGTGGTGACGGACGTGCTGGTACCGGTCGGTCACCATGGCGCCGCGCCGGTTCCACCGCCGACGTCCGACGATGTGCACCTCGGCGGCCATGAACGCGTTGGCGTTGCGGACCACCGTGCCGATGTTGAAGTCGTGCTGCCAGTTCTCGATGGCGACGTGGAAGCCGTGCCGGCGCCGGTCCAGGTCGGCGACGATCGCCTCGTGCCGCCAGTAGCGGTAGCGGTCGACCACGTTGCGCCTGTCACCCTCGGCCAGCAACCGCGGGTCGTAGCGGCTGTCGTCCGGCGGGTCCCCCGGCCAGGGGCCCACACCCACCTCAAGCTGGTCGTCGGTCACGGTCATCAGAGGGTACGGACCACCGCGGCGCCCGCCGCGACGGCCCGCCGATGTCAGCCCAATCCGAGCGCGCGGCCGAGCCGGTCCAGGAAACGCCTGTCGGCCGGGCTCGGCGGCTGACCGGCAGCGCCCGGTGCCGCCCGGCAGACCCGGGCCGCGACCGACTGCACCCACTGGCGGTACGCGGCAGAGTCGGCGGGGTCGGCGCGTCGGCGCAGGACCCGGACCGCCGCCCGGCAGGCGGCCAGCAGATCCACCAGGTCGGTGAGTCGCTCGCCGGGCTGTGGGGCGCCGTCGTGGCGGGCGTAGATCGCGGCGACGACGGCACGGACGAGGTCACTGTCGAAGGCCCGACCGGCCGCCACCGCGTCCAGGCCGGCGAGGCCCGCCGGGACGCCCCGCTCGGGACGGCCCGGCCCGGGAGCGGCGGCAGCAACGAGCACCCGACCGGGAAGGCTCGTGAGCAGGTCCCATTCGGCGGCGGAGTAGGCAGCGGTGGTCAGCGGTGCGGCACGGCGGCCGGCAGAGGACGGCTCTCCGGCGACGGAGTGGCTCATCGGAACCTCCGGCGTCAGCATATGCCCCGAAACGGGACCAGGGCCCGACCCCGGCAGAACCTGCTGAGGGGAAGGAGCCCTGGTGGTGCGGCGTTCGGGACGCCACGTGCGTTCAGCGCGGGGTGGGGAAGCTCGGGCGCTCCGGGTCCACCCCGTCGGGGACGGCGCTTGCCGCGTACTCCCGCTTGGGGACCATGACCTTGCGACGGAAGACGCAGACCATGGTGCCGTCCTGGTTGTAGCCGCGGGTCTCCACCGACACCACGCCCCGGTCCGGCTTGGAGCCGGACTCCCGCTTGTCCAGCACCGTGGTCTCGCCGTAGATGGTGTCGCCGTGGAAGGTGGGCGCCACGTGCCGCAGCGACTCGACCTCCAGGTTGGCGATCGCCTTGCCGCTGACGTCCGGCACGGACATGCCGAGCAGCAGCGAGTAGATGTAGTTGCCGACCACGACGTTGCGCTTGAACTGGCTGGCCGACTCGGCGTAGTGCGCGTCCATGTGCAACGGGTGGTGGTTCATGGTGAGCAGACAGAAGAGGTGGTCGTCGTACTCGGTGACGGTCTTGCCCGGCCAGTGCCGGTAGACCGCGCCGACCTCGAACTCCTCGTAGTAGCGGCCGAACTGCATCCTGGTCCCCTTCGACGGGCGGCGATGGAGTTCGGCACAGCATGCCTTACCGGTGGTTAAGGCGATCGGTGGGGCGTGACCACGGCGGAAATGTCACACCTGTCACTCGCACGGGGGGAGACGCAATGAGCGGCGGGGCCCTCCCCGGCACCCGCCGCCCACGCTCTGATGCGAGGAATTCTGCCCTACGGCAGCGTAGGTTCGACAGAGATCGAGGTCACATTTATCTTTTTGTAACACTACTGTGCGTGACGAAACATGAGTTGATCGGCGATCTCCGCAGGCCGGATACCTCCTTGTCAAGGCTCAAGTTACCGATTCGTAGTGCTCAATCGCGTGGATCTCCCTGGAAACGCTCCCATCACGGCTGGTCACGCAAGTGCGTCGTGCACTTGCGTTCCGCACGACCGGCACGGACAGACGCGGATCGATGACTCGCGGGGGCCCCGGGCAGCCCGGGGCACGTTTCGCGCCCCACCGGCCGGGAATTCGATACGGTCAGCCCTGGTTCTACGGGACGTAGGTAAACCGCGGTGATCGGAGAGTGCAATGGCAACCGTTGAGCTGACCTCGGCGAACTTCGACGAGGTGACCGGCAACGACGGCATCGTCCTGGTCGACTTCTGGGCCGACTGGTGTGGCCCGTGCAAGCGGTTCGCCCCGGTCTACGAGCGCTCCTCGGAGAAGCACCAGAACATCGTCTTCGGCAAGGTCGACACCGAGGCCCAGCAGGAGTTGGGCGCCAAGTTCGACATCCGGTCGATCCCGACGATCATGGCGATCCGCGACGGCGTCATCGTCTTCGCCCAGCCGGGCGCGCTTCCCGAGTCCGCCCTGGAGAACCTGATCGAGCAGGTCGAGGCACTGGACATGGACGACGTCCGCAAGCAGCTGGCCGAGCACAACCACTGAGTCGTCCCCACGACGACATGCGCAGGCCGGGCCCGGTACGGGCCCGGCCTTCGTCGTACCCGGAGGAAATGCGCATGATCAGCTTCCCGGGCAGACCGAAGTGACCGTCGGTGGGACCCGACACGGTCGGTACATCCCGTATCGTCACGACCCGATGGAGACCCTGACCACCCGCGGGCGCGTGACCCGGCTCGGCGCGACCGCACTCGGCCTCGCCCTGCTGGTCGTCGGCACCTTCTGGGGCAGCGACGACGACTTCCCGTTCGGCCCGTTCCGGATGTACTCCACCTCGAACCCGCCGAACGCACCCGCGCCGGACACCCGGGTCGAGGGCGTGAACACCGCCGGGGCCGTGATCGACCTCGATCAGAACGCGACAGGCATCCGCCGCGCCGAGATCGAGGGCCAGCAGGCCCGGTACGCCGCCGACCCGGCGCTGCTCACCGAGGTCGCCGACGCGTACGCCGAACGCCACCCGGACGCCCCCGCGCTGGTCGAGGTCCGCATCGTGATCCGCTGGCACGGCATCCGCGCCGGCCGGCCGACCGGGCAGCACACCGACGAGACGGTCGTCCGTTGGCAGGCATCCCGATGACCCGCTGGCTGACCGAGGCCGTGCCCCGGGGGCGGGTGGCCGCGTTCCGGACCGTGATCTACCTCTTC
This sequence comes from Micromonospora sp. NPDC047521, assembly GCF_055587305.1. NCBI lineage: Bacteria > Bacillati > Actinomycetota > Actinomycetes > Micromonosporales > Micromonosporaceae > Micromonospora > Micromonospora sp. NPDC047521. The sequence goes on from NZ_JBVJGN010000001.1 coordinate 739,754, forward strand.
GTGGCCGCCGACCTGGTGATCTTCACCCCCTGGGTACGCACCCGGGTCAGCGTGCCCGGCGACCTCTACCAACCACTGCTGATCGGCCGCCTGCTCCACCTGCCGACGCCTACCGCGGCGGTGGTCGCGGTGATCTTCTGGTCCCTGCTGGTGCTCGCGCTCCTCGCCGCCACCGGACGGGCACCGCGACTGCTCGGCTGGGCGGTCTGCGCGCTGTACCTGGAGTGGATGATCATCGCGATGAGCTACGGGAAGGTCGACCACGACCGGTTCGGGCTGCTCGTCGCGCTTGCCGTACTGCCCACCGCCGGTCGGGCCCGGCACGGCGACACCACACGCACCGAGGCCGGCGGCTGGGCCCTGCGCGTCACCCAGATAGCGGTGATCTGCACGTACTTCCTGGCCGCCTTCGCCAAACTGCGCTTCGGCGGGCTGGACTGGCTGACCGGCTCCGTGCTGGCCCGGGCGATCATCAGGCGCGGCACCGACCTGGCCGACCTTGTCGCTCAGGTGCCCTACCTGCTGATCGTCGCCCAGTTCGGCATCGTGGCGTTCGAGCTGCTCAGCCCTGTGGTCTTCTTCCTGCCACCCCGCTGGCGACTCGCCATGGTCGGCTTCTTCTACTCGTTCCACGCGGTCACCATCGCGACCATCACCATCTCGTTCGCGCCGCACCTGGCCGCGATGACCAGCTTCCTGCCGCTGGAGCGGGTCCGCCCGATCGTCTGGGCCCGCCGCCTCGCCGGCCGCCCCGCGCCCGGGCCCGTGACGGGCGCGGTCGACGACCCGGCCGAGCCCGGCACGGAGCCGGACCCGGCATCCGTGTCGCTCGGCGATCAGGCCCCGGTGGTCGGGCGACCGGCCGGGCCGTAGAGCCGCTCCCGGGCTTCCTGCGGCAGCGAGCAGGCGGCCGTACCGCCCGGCAGGCGATGCCTGTTGCGCGCCACCCAGCGGTACAGAGGCCAGGCCGCCGCGCGGGCCGGTGGAAACCGCAGGCCGGCCCCGGCGACCCGCCACAACGGGCCGCTCGCGGCGAGCAGCTTCGCGATGGCGTCCGGTCCGGCGGCGCGGGAGCCGTCAGCACCGACCCACTGCACGGCCTCCTCGCACTCGGCCGTCGTGAGGCCGAGCGCGTCGAGGTCGGCGAACTGCCAGGGCACCACCCGCGCGGTGGTGGGGATCCGGCGTTCGATGAACTCCGCGCAGGTCGTGCAGAACGCGCAGTCACCGTCGTAGACGAAGGTCGACGTCTCCATGCCGTCCATCCTCCCCCGCCGCACCGTGGATCAGTCACCGGTGTCCGGCGGGTCACTTGCGTCGATCTCGTACACGTGTTCGAATAGTGCCCATGCGCTGGGACAACCTCACCGCTCCCCCGGTTGAGGGAGACCCCGAGCGGGCAGCGCCAGCGACGCCACCCCTGCCGCTGGCGCTGCCCGGCGCCGTCGCCCGCACCTTCGACACCCCCGAGTTCGCCGGGATGACCTTCTACGAGGTGCAGGCCAAGTCCATCCTCAACCGGGTGCCCGGGCAGTCCCGCGTGCCGTTCGAGTGGACGATCAACCCGTACCGAGGCTGTTCCCATGCCTGCGTTTACTGTTTCGCGAGAAATACTCACACTTATCTCGATCTTGATGCCGGTGTCGACTTCGACCGGAAGGTGATCGTCAAGGTCAACGCCGGCGAGCTGGTGCGGCGGGAGCTGGCCGCCCCGAGGTGGCGGGGCGCGCACGTGGCGATGGGCACGAACGTGGACTGCTACCAGCGCGCCGAGGGGCGCTACCGGCTGATGCCGCAGATCATCGCGGTCCTGCGCGACTTCGCCAACCCGTTCTCGATCCTGACCAAGGGCACGCTGATCCTGCGGGACCTGCCCCTGCTGCGCGAGGCCGCCCAGGTGACCAGGGTCGGCATCTCCTTCTCGGTGGGGTTCGTCGACGAGCAGCTGTGGCGCAGCGTCGAGCCGGGCACACCGCACCCGCGCCGCCGACTGGACGCGGTCCGGGCGCTCGCCGACGCCGGCTTCTCGGTCGGGGTGCTGATGGCACCGATCCTGCCCGGCCTCAGTGACAGCGACGAGTCCATCGACGCGACCGTGTCGGCGATCGCCGCCGCCGGGGCGAGCAGTGTGACCCCGCTGGCCCTGCACCTGCGTCACGGCGCCCGCGAGTGGTACGCGCACTGGCTGGGCCGGGAGTATCCGCACCTCGTGCCCCGCTACCGCGAGCTGTACCGGGCCGGCTCCTACGCGCCGCAGGCGTACCAGCGGGAGTTGACCGCGCGGGTGCGCATCGCGGCCCGCCGCCACGGCCTGCACCGCGCCGAGACGGGTGACAACCGCAGCCTGCCCGAGCCGCCACCACCGCCGGACGCCGAGCAGCTCACCCTGCTCTAGGCCGAGGCCGGAGCTACAGTCGGCGGGTGCGTACCGCTCAGCAGATCCTCGCCGACTCCGCCGTGATCGCCGTCGTGGGCGCGTCCCGCGACCCGCGCAAGGCCGCGCACAGCGTGCCGTTGCAGATGCAGCGGTACGGGTGGCGCATCATTCCGGTCAACCCGACTGTCGACGAACTCTTCGGCGAGCGGGCGTACAAGACGCTTGCCGACATCCCGCACCCCGTCGACCTGGTGGACGTGTTCCGGCCGGCCGCCGACGCCGTACAGGTGGTCCGGGACGCGGCGGCGATCGGCGCCCCGGCCGTCTGGTTGCAGCTGGGCATCGTTTCGGCGGAGGCGCGGCGGATCGCCGAGGAGGCGGGAATGGACTACGTCGAGGACCGCTGCCTCATCGTCGAACGCGCCGCCGCCGGCCTGACCCGCCTCCGCTGAGCAGCCGCCCGCCTCGCCCGCTACGACTCACGCATCCAGTCGTGTGACTCGATCCCCAGGAAGGCGTCCCAAGCACGACAGTAGGCCTGTGATCGTGGTCCGAGATCGCTCCATATCTGCCGCAGGTCGAACCCGGCATCCGCGGCGGTCACGAGGGATTCGAGGAAACCCGTGGCAACGGCGTCTGCCTGATGCTGGTCACCGGATTCGAGGACCTCGTCCAGGATGTGGAGGACGTTCCTGCGTTGCTGTGGCGTCAGATCCCGCACCCGTTCAGCGAACACCTGGGCCAGGTGCGTCAGGCGCAGAAGTAGGGGCAGGTCGTACCCGGGCTCCCCAGGCTCCACGTCTTCCCGCCACCGGTCGGCCTCGGTTTCGTCCTCGGCGGCGAGCAGGTCACTGATCGCCATCAGGTCCGCCCACCAGGGCGGGGTGGGCCTCACGGTCGGGCCGGAGCACTGGGCATGTCGCGGACGATAGTGGGGTGAGCGTGATACCTCAGAGTCATTTTCATACCTCTGAGTCATCACGTTCGAGGCCATCAGTTGCTCGACGGGCGGCGGACGGGCCGCGCGGACATTAGAGCTTGTACTCCTTGAGCAGGCCGCGGGAGATGATTGTCTTCTGGATCTCGGAGGTGCCCTCGCCGATGAGCAGGAACGGTGCCTCGCGCATCAGCCGCTCGATCTCGTACTCCTTGGAGTAGCCGTAGCCGCCGTGGATGCGGAACGCCTCCTGCACGACCTCGGCGCAGTACTCGGACGCGAGCAGCTTGGCCATGCCTGCCTCGACGTCGTTGCGCTGGCCGGCGTCCTTGAGCCGGGCGGCGTTGACCATCAGGGCGTGCGCGGCCTCGATCTTCGTACCCATCTCGGCGAGCTTGAAGGCGATCGCCTGGTGCTTGGCGAGCGGCTGGCCGAAGGTCTTGCGCTGCTGGGCGTACTGCACGGCCAGCTCGAAGGCGCGGATGGAGATGCCGCAGGCACGGGCAGCCACGTTGACGCGGCCGACCTCGATGCCGTCCATCATCTGGTAGAAGCCGCGGCCCACCTTGTCGGCGCCGCCGAGGATGGCCGAGTCGGGCACCGTCACGCCGTCGAGCACCATCTCGGTGGTCTCGACGCCCTTGTAGCCCATCTTGTCGATCTTGCCGGGGATGGTGAGGCCGGGGGCGGTCTCGCCGAAGCCCGGCTCCTTCTCCAGCAGGAAGGTGCTCATGTTGCCGTACACCGACTCGGCGCCGGTGTCGGTCTTGACCAGCGTGGCCACCACCGAGGAGTACGCCCCGTTGGTCAGCCACATCTTCTGCCCGTTGAGCACGTAGCTGTCGCCGTCGCGGACCGCGCGGGACTTGATCGCGGAGACGTCGGAACCGGTCTCCGGCTCGGACATCGAGAAGGCGCCGCGCACCTCGCCGGTGGCCATCCTGGGCAGCAGGCGGGACTTCTGCTCGGCGGAGCCGTGCTGGGAGATCAGGTACGCCACGATGAAGTGCGTGTTGACGATGCCGGAGATCGACATCCAGCCCCGGGACAGCTGCTCCACCACTAGCGCGTAGGTGAGCAGCGACTCGCCGAGCCCGCCGTACTCCTCGTCGATGGTGAGGCCGAACAGCCCCATCTCGCGCATCCCGTCGAGGATGTCGGTGGGGTACTCGTCGGCGTGCTCCAGCCGCTGGGCGTGCGGGATGATCTCCTTGTCGGCGAACTCCCGGACGGTCTCCAGAATCGACTGCTGCACGTCGGTCAGGCCGGGTGTCTGGGCGAGTCGAGCCATCTCAGCCTCCGGGGATCAGCGCACTACTCATGGGTAACTGAACGCTCGGTCAGTATCGGCTCCCGGACCGGCGAGGCCAAGGTGACCAGTCCACACAACCGCTGTGAAAAGGTTCACCGCTGCGGGTAGCGTCCGGCAAGAGGGACGTTTCCGACACCGGCAGGAGGACGACGCCGTGAGCCACCCGCCGCCGTCGGGACCTGGCGACGAGCCACCGCCGTCACCCTACGAGCCACCCCGGGACCAGTCGCCGTACGCGCCGGGCCAGCCGTCCCACGAGCCGCCCCCGGAGCGCTCGCCGTACGGGCCGCCGGCGGACGAACCGTCGCCGTACGGGCAGCCCGGGCCGCACCAGGCGGGGCACTGGGGCCAACAGCCGCCGTACGGCGCGCAGGGCCCCTACGGCCAGTACGGCCCACAGTCGGCCGGTCCGGGGCGGGGCACGAACGTGCTGGCGATCCTGTCCCTGGTGTTCGCCTTCGTGTTCCCCCCGGCCGGCGCAGTCCTCGGCCACGTGGCCAAGCGGCAGATCCGTACCAGCGGCGAGGAGGGCGACCAGCTCGCCACGTGGGGGCTGATCCTCGGGTACGTCTTCACCGGACTCACAGTGCTGGCCTGCTGTGGCTGGCTGGCCCTGGTGATCTTCAGCAACACCGGCGACAGCGGCGGCTACTGATCGGCCACGCCGGTCAGCGGAAGCGGGCCTCCCGGACGCTGTTGCCCCCGTCCACCACGAGCATCTGACCTGTGATGTACGAGGCGGCCGGTGAGCAGAGGAAACTGATAGCCGCGGCGACCTCGTCCGGAGTGCCCGGTCGACCCACTGGTGTGCCAAGCCCCTGCTTGATCTCGGCCATCGTGGACGCCGCTGTGTAGATGGTGCCGGGCGCCACCGCGTTCACCGTCACCCCGTCGGCGATCATTTCCATGGCCAGCGCCCGGGTCAGCCCGACCACCCCTGCCTTCGCCGCCGCGTACGCGGCCTCGGTGGGCAGCGCGTTGACCGGACCGGCCGTGGCCGACAGGTTGACGATCCGGCCCCAGCCGCGCTCCGCCATCCCGCCGATGAACGCCCTGCTGCACAAGAAGGCGGTGGTCAGGTTGCGGTCGATCTCGCCGCGCCACTCGTCGTAGGTCAACTGCGCGACCGGCCGCAGCACCTCCGGGCTGGCCCGGCTCGCCAGGCCGGCGTTGTTGACCAACACCTCCACGTCGCCCAACTGCTCGGCGACCGCGTCGGCCAGAGCGCCGACCTCGGACTCGTCGGTCAGGTCGGCGACGAAGCCGGTCACGCCCAGCTCACCGGCCCGGTCGTGGATGCGCCGCGTGGTCGAGACGATAGCCACCCGGGCGCCCAGGTCGGCGAGACGGCGGGCCGTGGCGTACCCGATGCCGTCCGCGCTGCCCGCCCCCGTCACGAGGGCGACCCGCCCGTCGAGCCGCATGGTCACCGGGTCGGCGAGCGCGACAGGCTCGTCAGGGCCGGGACCGCCGGCCGGCGTGGCCGCACGGGCCCGTCGCGCCATGCCGGGCCGGCTGACGTCCCGTCTCGGTCGGCTGCCGGAGCGGTCCGCAGCGCGCGCGTCTATTGCCATGCCAGGGATCCTGCCCGTTGCGACCGGCCCGAGCAACGCGGCACCCGGTAGCGGGGGCGTCGTGTTTACCCGACGCTGGCTACCCTGACGGCGCACCCCGACCTGACGGAGACTTCGCATGACCAATTCCCCACCGCCCGGCGGCTGGACCGACCCCACGTGGTCGGCGCAGCCGTCCAGCGCGCCGCCGGACCCGACCCTCGTGGCCGGTCAGCCGGTGCCCACCCAGCCCGGCCCGGCGGACCCGTACGCGCCGATCGACCCGTACGCCGGCGCGCAGCCCCCACCGGGCCAGCCGGTGCCCGGATATCCCCCGCCCGGGTACGGCCCGGCTGGGTATCCACCGCAGTACCCCGGCTACGGCTACCCGCCGGCCCCGAAGACCAACGGGATGGCCATCGCGGCGCTGGTGCTGGCCCTGGTCGGCTTCGCGTCCTGCATCACCGCGCCGGTCGGCGCGATCCTCGGCCACGTGGCTCAGAAGCAGATCCGGCTCACCGGTGAGGGCGGCGAGGGGATGGCGAAGGCGGCCATCATCATCGGCTGGATCCTCACCGCGCTCCTGGTGCTGCTCATCATCTTCTACATCGTGGTGATCGTCCTCGCGATCACGACCGGCGCCAGCAGCGACAGCGGCTACTGACGGCGCACCGCCGAGGGTCGGGGTGATCACCAGTGGTGCCCACCCCGACCCCGCCTGTCACTCCGGTGGGGTGAAGGACGACGTACGGCTCATTCCGGCGGCCCGGCCCTTGGCGGCGATCACGAGCGCCATCTTGCGGGACGCCTCGTCGATCATCTCGTCGCCGAGCATCACCGCGCCCAGCTTGCCGCCAGCCTCCGAGGTGTAGTGCTCGTACGCGTCGAGGATCAGCTCGGCGTGGTCGTAGTCGGCCTGCGCCGGCTGGTACACCTCGTTGGCGGCGTCGATCTGGCCCGGGTGCAGCACCCACTTGCCGTCGAAGCCCAGCGCCGCCGAACGCTTCGCCACCTCGCGGAACCCGTCCACGTCGCGGATCTGCAGGAACGGGCCGTCGATGGCCTGCTTGTCGTGCATCCGGGCGGCCATCAGGATCCGCATGAGGATGTAGTGGTACGGGTCGCCCGGATAGTCGGGGATGAGCGCGCCCACCACCAGCGACCTCATGTTGATCGAGGCCATGAAGTCGGCGGGGCCGAAGATGATGGTCTCCACCCGAGGCGAGGCACCCGCGATGGCGTCCACGTTGACCAGGCCGGCGGCGTTCTCGATCTGCGCCTCGATGCCGATCCGGCCGACCTCCAGGCCGAGCGACTTCTCGATCTGGGTGAGCAGCAGGTCCAGCCAGTGCACCTGCTCGGCGTTCTGCACCTTGGGCAGCATGATGCAGTCCAGGTTCGCGCCGGCGCCCTCGACGACCTCGATGACGTCCCGGTAGGTCCACGGGGTGGTCAGGTCGTTGACCCGGACCACCCGGGTCTTGCCGGCCCAGTCGCCCTCGTTGAGAGCGGCAACGATGTTTTTGCGCGCGTCCGGCTTGGCCAGCGGGGCGACGGCGTCCTCCAGGTCGAGGAAGACCTGGTCGGCCGGGAGGCCCTGCGCCTTGCCGAGCATCTTGACGCTGGAACCGGGTACGGCGAGGCAGGACCGGCGGGGACGACCGACTGCGGCCATGGGTGCACTCCTTCCAGCGTCCGGCGGGCACGCCGACGCCAGCTGACGACAGATCCGAGAAACTTAACGATCCCAAAGGGCGTAGTGACGCCACGGTAACCTCGCGCCATGACCGGGGTGAATGCACCTGTGGAAGATCTCACTGGGCGTCGACTGGTGGTGGTGACCGGAGCCAGCTCCGGCATCGGGCTGGCCGCCGCCGAGCACCTGGCGTGCCGTGGTGACCAGGTGGTGCTGGTCGGGCGCGACCCGGCCCGCCTCCAGGCCGCCGCGGAACGCGTGCGGGAAGCCTCGGGTGAGCGTCCGGAGCTGTTCCGGGCCGACTTCGCGGTGCTCGACGACGTACGCGGGCTCGCCGAGCGGCTGCGCGACACGTACGACCGCATCGACGTGCTCGCCAACAACGCGGGCGCGATCGCGCTGCAACCGCTCACCACCGTCGACGGCTTCGAGATGTCGATCCAGGCCAACCACCTGGCCCCGTTCCTGCTGACCAACATGCTCGCCGACCGGATCGGCCGGATCGTGGTCACCGCCTCCGGCGCGCACCGCTTCGGCAGGCTCAACCCGGACGACCTGAACAGCCCGCTGCGCCGCTACCGGCCGATGGGCGCGTACGGCACCAGCAAGCAGGCGAACATCCTGTTCACCGCCGAGGCGGCCCGCCGCTGGCCGCACATCCCGGCGTACAGCTTCCACCCGGGGGTGGTGCGCACCCGGTTCGCCAACGACAGCAGGCTTGTCGCGTTCGGCATGCGGGTCCTGCCGTTCCGCAGCCCGGAGAGCGCCGCCGGAACGCTGGTCTGGCTGGCCAACCAGGACCCGGCCCGGCTGGTGCACGGCGGCTACTACTACAACCGCCGACCCCGCCGGCCGTACCGCAAGGCCGCCGACCCCGGACTCGCGGCCCGGCTCTGGTCGGCCAGCGCCGAGGCGGTCGGCATCCCCGCGTAGTCGGGCCTCCACAGGGGGTGTGTTCACAGTGGACTTACTGATACGGTCGATGCGGTCCAGTGATCAACGCCGATTAGTGAGGGAGACCCGCATGACCGAGCAGGTTGAGGCCTTCGAGCCCGTGGCATCGGACGACTACGACCAGGAGCTGACCTGCCTGGAGCCGCCGGTCGAGTCCTGACCAGTCGTGCGTGTCCGTGTGTCGCGGCTGGTCGTCTTTCTGTGGCGTGATGGTCAGCTCGTCTGTGACGATCCGCTGCGGCACCGGCAGTTCGCGCTGACTGTTGAGGCGGAGCGGCTGCTGCGCGACTACGCCGACTGGGCCGAGCCCACCGGCAAGCTCGCGCAGCAGCTCCTCGCCGCGCACGTCCTCGTCGCCGAGGGTTCGTCGGAACACGCCCAGGAGGAACGTCTCGCCGCCTGGCGCGACCTGGGCCCGGCGGCCACCTACTACCACCTGGCCAGCCGCACCCTCGGCAAGGACGTCTTCCGCTCCGCCGCCGAGGACGCCGCCGTGCTGCGTGCCAAGACCACCCAGCCGGATCCGGTCAAGGAATACGAGGGGCCCCGCACCGCCCTGCCCCGCACCGACCCGCCGGCCGTCGACTTCACAAGGGTCCTCGACGCCCGGCGGTCGACGCGATGGTTCGATCCCGAGACCCCGGTGCCGCTGTCGGCGTTCGCCGCCCTCCTGCGGTGGACGGCCGGGGTCAGGCGCGAGGTGGATGTCGCGGGAGTCGGGACGGCGTTGATGAAGACAGTGCCGTCCGGCGGATCCCGCCATCCGGTCGAGGTCTACCCGGTGATCCGCGACGTGGCGGGGGTGGAGCCCGGCGTCTACCACTACTCCGTGCGCCGCCACGAGCTGGTGCGGCTCACCGACGCGAGCGGCGAGGAGCGGCTGCGCGAGTGGTGCGGTGGGCAGCCACACGCCGCCCAGGCCGGCTTCCTGCTGATGTACGCGGCGGTCCTCGACCGGACCGTGTGGAAATATCCGGCGGCGCGGGCGTACCGGGCGCTCCTGCTCGACGTCGGCCACCTGAGTCAGACCGTCTACCTCACCGCGACCGCGCTCGGTCTCGGGACGTTCTTCACCGCCGCCACCCGGGACGAGCCCGTCGAGGACACCCTCGGCCTGTCCTGGTCGGAGGAGATCTTCCTCGGGGTGTCAGGCGTCGGCGTGCCGCATCCCGCCGAACGGGACCGGCAGGCGGCGATGCTCGACGGTGGCGAGGCCGCCTTCTCCTTCCCCCCGGACGCCTGGCACGGACGGGGCGAATGACGCCGAGGATCACCGTCGACCTGGCCCGGCTCGACGCGAACATCGCGCGGTACGGCGCCCTCGCCGACGAGGCAGGCGTCGCACTGCGCGCACACGTCAAGGGGCACCGTACGCCCGAGATCGCCGCCCGGCAGGTGGCCGCGGGCGCGGTGGGCGTCGCCGTCCACTCCGCGGCCGAGGCCGAGGCCTACCTGGCGGTGGGCGTGACCGACGTCGTGGTGGCGTGGCCGTGGCGCGACCCGTGGCGGTGGGACAGGTTCGCCCGGCTGGCGCGGCGCTGCGCGGTGACTGTGCACGTCGACCACCCCGACACGGTGGCCGGCCTCGGCGCGTCCGCCGTGGCGTACGGAGTCGCACTCGACGTGCGGATCGAGGTCGACACCGGCCTGCACCGGGGCGGCGTCGACCCGGAGGCGGCCGGGAAGCTTGCCGAGTCGATCGCGGGGACCGACGGGCTGCGCCTGACGGGCGTGACCGGGTACGTGGGGATCACCGATCCCGTTGCCGCCCGCGACCGCTTCGAAATGGGCCGCCACCAGGCGCAACTGCTGGTGTCGGTCGCGCGGCGCATCCGGGCCACCGGAGCGGCCTGCCCGACGGTGAGCGTCGGCGGCACACCGACCCTTCTCGGCGCGCTTGACGTCGCCGGCGTGACCGAGGTCTGCGCCGGCGCGTACGCCCTGCTCGACGGCGGGCTCGCCCGGCTGGGCGAGTGCGACAGCGAGGCGGTCGCGATAGCCGTCACCGCGACCGTCACCGGTACCGACGGACCGGTGCCGCGCACCGACGCCGACGAGCTGCTCACGGGCGCCGACCAGACCTGGATGAGCGGTGTCGTGATGACGGGCCTCGACGGCACGCCGGTCCACGCCGACTCGGTGAGCGTGGGCGACGAGGTGCGGGTCCTGCCCGGGCACGTCTGCCCGGTGGTGGCCCGCCAGCCGCTGCTGCACGTGCTCGACTCGGGCGAGCCGGTGGCGCGGTGGCAGGCGCTGGTCCGCCCGGACCGGGCATGACCGACACGGTGGCGGGCGCCGGTCCGCCGGCACCGGACGTGACCGACACGGTGGCGGGCGCCGGTCCGCCGGCACCGGACGTGACCGACACGGTGGAGGTCACGGATCCCCTGCGCGAGCGCCGGTTCGTCCAGTTCGCCGCCGCCCGGACGATCTCCGTCTTCGGCAACGCCATGGGCCCGCTCGCGCTGACCTTCGCCGTGCTCGACCTGCCCGACGGGTCGGCTCCGGCGCTGTCCCTCGTGCTCGCCGCGATCTCGGTGCCCAGGATCGCGTTGATGCTGTTCGGCGGCGTCATCGGCGACCGGCTGCCGCGCCACCTCGTACTCGTGGCGGCGGAGCTGATGTGCGGCACGGCGTACGCCGCGATGACTGTCCTCGTCCTGACCGGGCGGGCGGGCGTCGCCATCCTCGCCCTCTGCGCGGCCGTCGCCGGCACCGCCTCGGCGCTGCTGCTGCCCTCCCTGAACGGGCTGACCGCCGAACTGGTCGCGCCCGGGGCACGGCAACGTGGCAACGCCGTGCTGCGGCTGGGCACGAACACCGCGACGGTGGCGGGCTTCGCCGCCGGCGGCACGCTGATCGCCTGGCTGGGGCCGGGCTGGGCGCTGGCCCTGGACACCGCGACGTTCGCCGTCGCCGCCGGTCTCCTCGCGCGGCTCCGCCTCGACCGGGCCCGCCGGACGACCGGCCGGAACCTGCCCGCCCAACTCCGGGAGGGTTGGCGCGAGTTCGTCAGGCGGCGCTGGCTGTGGCAGATCGTGCTCGCCGCGGCGGTGGTCAACGCCGCCGTCGGGGTCACCTTCGGGCTCGCGGGCCCGCTGGTCGCCCGGACCCACCTCGGTGGCGCGGGCGCGTGGTCGGCAGTCCTCGCCGGGTACGCGGTGGGCATGTTCGCCGGGGTGCTTGTCGCGATGCGGGTCCGGACGACCCGGCCGCTGCGCGTGGCAGTGCTTGCCGTGTCGATGCTGGGACTGCCGGCGCTGTTGCTCGGCTCCGGTGCCGCGCTGCCAGCCGTGGTGCTCGCCGCAGTACTGGCCGGCGTGGCGTTCGACGTCTTCGGGGTGCTGTGGGAGACGACAGTCCAGTCCGAGGTGCCGGTCGAGGCGATGTCCCGCGTGAGCGCGTACGAGTGGCTGGGGGCGGTGGGTCTCGGGCCACCGGTCATGATCGCCGCCGGCTTCGTCGTACCCGAGATCGGCGTACGGCCGGCCCTGCTCTGCCTGGCCGGGGTGATCTTCGTAGCCGCGCTCGTCCCGTTGGCCAGTTCCTCCGTCCGGCACTACGAAAGGCAACCCGATGGCCGAATACATTGACGCCTTCGCCACGGCGTACGACCGCTTCTGGGCGCCGTACCCGGAGCGGATGGGCGAGGCGTGGCTGCGCCTGCACGCGCACCTGGCACCGGGAGCCGAACGGAGCCTGCTCGACGTCGGCTGCGGCACGGGCATCGTGGCCGCCCGGTTCGCCGCCGCCGGCTACCGGGTCGTCGGGGTCGACGTGTCGGCGGCCATGATCGCCCGCGCCCGCGAGCGGCTGACCGGCACCGACGCGGTGCTGCTGACCGCGGACGCCACGGACTTCGAGGTGCCGCGCCCCTGCGCGTTCGCGCTCTCCACGTACGACATCGTCAACCACGTGGGTGAGCTCGACCGGGTGAGCGCCTACCTGCGTCGCGTCCACGCGGCGGTCACCCCGGGCGGCTGGTTCGGCTTCGACATGTCCACGATCAGAGGGCTCAGCGCCGACGTCCCACCTGTCAGTCGGGAGGATGGCACGGCATCCGTCGTGGCGGCCCGTGGCCCGCTCGACGGCGAGCGCCGCCCGCTGCACATCACAGGTGAGCTGCGCACCGACGACGGGCGTACGACCCCCTTCGCCACGACGATCACCAACACGGCACACCGGGTCGCCGACGTGCTCGCCGCGCTGACGGACGCCGGCTGGGTGCCGAAGCACGTCACCGCCGTCGACGACCTGCTCACCGACGTGCCGGATCCGGAGGCGCTGCCCCGGGTGGCGGTGATGGCCCAGCGCGCCTGACGCCCCGTCCCCGCCGCCACCGGCAAGGCCCGTCACCAGCACCACGGCCGTCGGCATCGATGGGTAGCGTGACCGCCATGCTCACTCTCGTCGCAGTCGTGGAGTATCCCACCGGGGCCGAGGCCGCCGGGCAACGCTACGAGGACACGGTGCTGGCCCTGCTCGGCCGGCACGGCGGCGGGTTGGAGCGGCGGCTGCGTAGCGTCGACGGGCAGTGCGAGGTGCACGTGATCCGTTTCGCGGACCGGGCCGGGTACGAGTCGTTCCTCGTCGACCCGGAGCGGGCCGCCCTGCGTGCCGCCCTCGGAGAAGCCGCGCCGAACACCAGGGTCATCGAGGCGCACGAGGTCTAGGCACTTGTCGAGGTCGCCTCTCTTCCCCTACTTCATCACGGCCCACCAGCAGAAACAAGACTTGATCTTGGCGTGTCCGGAGGCCAGGGTCGGTGCATGGAATTCGATGCGACAGCCACCGCCCGGCGGGCCCTGTGGATCGGCGGCGGACAGTGGGCCGGCAAGTCGACTGTCGCCGTCACGCTCGCCCTGCGGCACGGGCTCACCGCGTACCTCTACGACAGGCACGACGCGCGCGGCCACGACGACAGGCGCATCGCCGACCGGGTCCGGCGGGGCGAACCGCCAGCAGGGCCCGACCCGGAGACCACCTGGGTCCGCACCGATCCGGCCCGGATGGCGGCCGACACCCTGGCCGCCTTCCCCCGTCGCTTCGCCTGGGTGCTTGACGACCTGAGCGCGCTGGTGCCCGGCCGCCGCGTGGTGGCCGAGGGGTGGGGGCTACGGCCGGAGCTGGTGGCACCCGTCGTCGATTCGGTACGGCAGATGGTGGTGCTGACACCCACCGCCGAGTTCCGCGCCCACCAGATGGCACGGCTGCCACGGGCCAGCTTCGCCGTACCGGGCCTCAGTGATCCCGAACGGGCCCTGCGTAACCGCTGGGCGCGGGACGAACTGGTGACGGCCGACGCGGTCGCCCAGGCCGAGCGGCTGGACGTACGGGTGATCCGGGTCGACGGGACGTTCGACGGCGACCAGTTGACCGACCTGGTCGCCGAACACTTCGCCGCGTACCTCTGAACGTCGTCAGCCGTCCAGCGGGGCCGGGTCGGCCGGTAGCGGGGTGGGTGGTGTGACGCGACGGCCGGCCCGGGCGCCACCCAGCACCACCACCGCCACCCCGACCAGCAGCAGCGCCATCCCCAGCAGCGCGTACGGGCGGGGCGACTGGCCCAGCCACGCCCAGCCGAGCAGCGCCGCGCCGGGCACCTCCAGCAGGATCAGCACGCTCACGGTGGTCGCCGAGATCTTGTGCAGGGCGTAGTTGAACATCGAATGCCCGAGCAGTTGGGCGCCGGCCACCAGGGCCAGGATGGCCAGCCAGGTGCGCGGGTCGAAGCCGACCAGTCGTACGCCACCGAGAAGGCAGACCACCAGCAGGATGAGCGCGCAGATGCCGTAGCAGATGGTGGTGTACGTGGTGGTGCTGATGCTCGCCCGGGCGCGTTCACCGAAGGCGGTGTAGACGGCGGCGAAGATGCCACCGGTCACCGCCAGCAGGTCACCGACGACGGCCCTGCCGGACACGCCCACGTCGGCGCCGGTGGCGATCACCGCGCCGCCGGCCGCCACCGCGACGCCGATCCACACGACCAGCGGCAGCCGCCGCCCCTGGGCGCGGGCGATCAACCCCTGCCAGATGGGCTGGGTGGCACCCAGGGCGGTGGCCGCGGCGACCGAGGTGAGCTGCGCGCTCGGCACCCAGGTGGCGAAGTGCCCGGCCAGCGCGACACCGGACAGGACACAGAACAGGCCCTCGCGCCGGCCGGCGCCGACGGTCAGCCTGCGGAACTCGGCCCGGCGCCGGGCCAGGGAGAAGGGGCTCAGCACGGCGACCGCGAGCAGGTTGCGCCAGAACGCGATGGCAAGCGCGGGAGCGGCGGCGTACGCGATCAGGGGCCCGGACGACGACACAGCGACGACGGCCAGGCCGACCGCGCCTGTGGTCAGCGGGTCCAGGGACGGGCGGGATGACTGTGGGGCCACGGGGAGCAATCCTCACACGTATGACGGCCAACACGGACGGTCAGCACTCCGTTACGATCACGCGGTCCCGTCGGCGACCCCTGACCGCCCGGAGGCGTTCCCACATGCCCAGCTACCAGGCGGTTCTGTTCGACTTCTTCGGCACGCTCACCCGTTCGGTGCAGCGCGGGGTGGCCCACCTCGGCACCGCCGAACTGCTCGGATGCCCCACCGACACCTTGACCGAGGTGCTGGACCGCACCTACTACGAGCGGGCCACCGGCCGGCTCGGCGACGCGGAGGCGACCCTACGGTGGGTGTGCGCCCAGGTGGGCGTACACCCCAGCGACCATGCGCTGCGCGCGGCCGTGGCGTCCCGGCACCGGGCCGTCCGCGCGGACACCCGGCTGCGCCCCGACGCGGTGCCGGTGCTCACGGCCCTGCGCGGGCGCGGCCTGGGCACCGGGGTGATCAGCGACTGTACGCACGAACTGCCGGCGTTCTTCCCGCATCTCGCGGTCGCCCCGCTTGTCGACGTGCGGGTCTTCTCCGTGCAGGTCGGACAGTGCAAGCCGGACCCGGCGCTCTACCTGACCGCCTGTCGCCGGCTCGGGCTGGCGCCGGCGGACTGCCTCTACGTCGGCGACGGCGGCAGTCAGGAGCTGACCGGGGCCGAGCGGGCCGGGATGACGGCCGTCCGGCTCGCCGCGCCCGACCTCGGCGAACACATGGTGTTCAACGCCGACCGGGACTGGCGCGGGCCGGTGCTCGGCACCCTGCGCGAGGTGCTCGACCTCGTCGACTCCGACGTCGAGGTGGTGGGTGTGGCCTGACGGCCCGGCCACCGGTCTCAGCGGCGGCGGACCCGGTGCAGGCGGAACGGTTTGCGGGTGGCCCGCACCGCAGGGGTGGCGCGGGGCGACTCGGACTGCGCGTCGGACGGCAGGTCGGCGCCGGCAAGCGGCGTACCGGCCGGGGCGAGCCGGTTCACGGCGCAGCCGTCGGCGGCCCACCGTGCGACCAGGTCAGCGGTCGGGCCCGGAGCGTTCAGGCGCTTGGCCGCCACCAGCGGCGCGGTGGTGTCCCACGCCTCGGTGCCCGGGCGCACCCGGGAAACCCGGGCCGGCCACGTGACGATCCGGCCACCGTGGTCACCGCGCAGCGTGACCTGCGCCTCGGTCGCGTCGGCAAGGCCCGGCGCGGCCTGCTCACCGGGACCGCTCACCACGAAGAGCGCCCCCTCCAGCGGGGCGCACCAGAGCGCCAGCGCCGGCCCACCGGCCACGCTGACCCAGGCCACGGCGGCCTTCTTCATCGCCTCGTCGACCAGCGGCGTGCCGCCGCGGGCATCCTCGTCCGTCACACAGGCATTCTCCCGCATGGACGGCTGCCCGCCGGTCAGCCCACGAAGGGCGGCACGGCGATCTCGCCACGGGCCACGGGCATCACCTGGCCGGAGACCGTCGCGCCGACCACCACACCACCCGCGGCGGTGACCGTGCAGGCCAGCGCGGACGGACGGTTCATCTCCACACCCTGGCGGACGGCGTACTCCGACATGCCCTCACCGGGCAGCAGGCCACTCGCCACCAACCAGACACCGAGCCCGAGCGCCGCCGAACCGGTCGCCGGATCCTCCGGTACGCCGAGCCCCGGCACGAAGACCCGGGCGTGCGCGGTTTGCGCGGCGGCGTCCCAGGAGAAGACGCTGACGTGTGCCACCCCGTACCGCTCCGCCGCAGCCGGGTTCACCCGTGCCCGGGCCAGCGCCTCCGGCCGCACCGGCAGATAGGGGAACTCCAACCCGCAGCCGGCCACCCGGGGTGCCGGTCCGGCGTGGTCGTCGGCGTCCAGGCCGGCGATCTCCAGCAACGGCTCGGCGTCCAACTCGGGGCCGAGGGTGGGGGTGCCACCGGTGAGCGTCGCACCGGACGCCGTCACCTCGATCGGCAGCACCCCGGCACCGCACTCCTGGGTGATCCGCCCCACACCGAACATTCCGCGCCGGCTCGCGGTCACCGCCGCGCCGACGCTGGGATGCCCGGCGAACGGCAACTCCTCGACAGGGGTGAAGATCCGGGCCCGGTAGGTGGCGCCGACCTGCGTCGGGGGCAGCACGAACACCGTCTCGGAAAGGTTGAACTCCAGCGCCAGCGCCTGCATCTGCTCCGTCGCCAGCGCCTCCGCGCCGAACACCACGGCCAGCGGGTTGCCGGCGAAGGGGCGGTCGGTGAAGACGTCCACGATCTCGTACGCCAAGGTCGACATGTTGATAAACACTAGGCGCTTAGGCTGGTGCCCGTGAGCACGCCGACCCGGGTCTACATCGCCCGCCTCGCCGGAGTCGCCGTCTTCGATCCGAACGGTGACCAGGTGGGCCGGATTCGTGACGCCGTGGCCCGGCTCCGGGCGACCAAACGTCCTCCGGAGGTGGTGGGTCTCGTCGCCGAGATGCCGATGCGTCGACGGATCTTCCTGTCCATCAACCGGATCACGTCCATCGACGCGGACGCCGTGGTGCTCGGCTCCGGCACCCTCAACCTGCGCCGGTTCGAGAAGCGTCCCAACGAGCTGCTCGTGCTCCAGGAGCTGCTGGACCGGCGGGTGAACCTCGATCCGGGCGGCCAGCCCGGCGCGGTGGTGGACGTCGCGATGGAGTGCACCCGGGGCGGCGAGTGGTCGCTGAGCCGGGTCGCCGTCCGCGAGCAGACCAGCCGACTCAGCCGCAGAGGCCACCTGCACCAGGTCGAGTGGGACCGGGTGCGCGGCCTCAGCGGCATCGCCGACAACAGGGGTACGGCGAACCTGCTCGCCGTCCTGGAGGACATGCGCCCGGCCGACCTGGCCAACGCCCTTCAGGACCTGCCCGACTCGCGACGAAACGAGGTCGCGGCAGCCCTCAACGACGAGCGGCTGGCAGACGTGCTCAGCGAGCTGCCGGAACACGACCAGGTGGAGATTCTCGCCGCGCTGGACCGGGAACGGGCCGCCGACGTCCTGGAGGAGATGGACCCGGACGACGCGGCGGACCTGCTCAACGAACTGCCCCCGCCGGAGCAGGACGTCCTGCTGGACCTGATGGAGCCGGACGAGGCCGACCCGGTGCGTCAGCTGCTCAAGTACACGCCTGGCACGGCGGGCAGCGTGATGACCTCGGAACCGGTCATCATGCCGCCGGACGCCACAGTCGCCGAGGCGCTCGCCCGGATCCGGGAACCGCAGCTCTCCCCCGCCGTCGCCGCGCAGGTGTTCGTGACCCGCGCCCCGCAGAACACTCCTACCGGCCGCTACCTGGGCATGGTGCACTTCCAGGCGCTGCTGCGCGAACCCCCTGCCGACCTGCTCGGCAAGGTGGTGGTCAACGACATCGACCCGCTGCGGCCCACCACCCCACTGCCGGAGATCACCCGCCGGATGGCCACGTACGACCTGGTCGCCATGCCGGTGATCGACAGGAACAACCGGCTGGTCGGCGCCGTGACCGTGGACGACGTGCTGGACCACTCGCTGCCCCGGGACTGGCGCGACCGGGACGCCCTGACCGCGCCGGGTGTCACCGACGCGGCGTTGGACGGCGCGGATGGCTGAGCAGCGGCGGGCCGAGCGGCTCGACCAGCCGCGCGAGCCCCGGGGAGTCAAGCTGCCCCGGTTCGACGCGGAGGCGTTCGGCAGGTGGTCGGAGGGCATCGCCCGGGGCATGGGCACCGCGAACTTCATCGTGATCATGACGGTGGTCATCACGATCTGGTTCCTGTGGAACACGCTGGCCCCGGCGGATCTGCGCTTCGACCCGTACACCTTCACGTTCCTCACCCTGGTGCTGTCGTTGCAGGCCAGCTACGCGGCGCCGCTGATCCTGCTGGCCCAGAACCGGCAGGCCGACCGGGACCGGCTGGCGTCGGAGGAGGACCGGCGGCGGGCCACCGCGCAGAAGGCGGACACCGAGTACCTGGCCCGGGAGATCGCCGCGCTGCGGATCGCGCTCGGCGAGGTCGCCACCCGCGACTTCCTGCGCTCCGAGCTGACCCGGCTCGCCGAGGAGCTGGACGAGGCGGGGCAGCGCCGGCAGCGGCTGGAGCGCCGCCAGCAGGAGAGGGACAGCCGGCAGGAGCGGCGTGCCCAGCGGGCGGACGACGGCGTGGGGCTGGACGAGCCGCGCGACGACCTGGACGGCGACTTCGCCCGTGGCACCCGGCCGGACGGCACCGGCCCGCGCCGGTCGGAGGGCTGACCGGCAGGTAATCGATTGGCTCACACCGCGCCGGGCAGAGGCGGCAGCGGATGCCCCTCGACGTAGCATTGCGGGCATGTCAGCACCCGTCAGCACCGTCGAGGACGCGATCCAGGCCGCCCTGGCCACCGTCAACGACCCGGAGATCCGCCGGCCCATCACCGAGCTGGGCATGGTCCGCTCGGCCACGATCGCCGACAGCGGGGTCGTACGGGTCGAGTTGCTGCTCACCGTCGCCGGCTGCCCGCTGAAGGACAAGCTGCGTACGGACATCACCGCCGCGGTCGCCGCGGTGCCCGGGGTGACCGGTGTGGAGATCGACTTCGGTGTGATGACCCCGGAGCAGCGGCAGTCGTTGCAGTCGCAGCTGCGCGGCGGCGGTGCCAGCGAGGAGCCGGTCATCCCGTTCGCCCAGCCCGGCTCACGGACCAGGGTGTACGCGGTGGCCAGCGGCAAGGGCGGCGTCGGCAAGTCCAGCGTGACTGTCAACCTGGCCGCTGCGCTCGCCGCCCGCGGGCTCTCCGTGGGTGTGGTCGACGCCGACATCTACGGCCACTCGGTGCCCCGGATGCTGGGCGCGGACGCCCGACCGACACGCGTCGAAGACATGATCATGCCGCCGCAGTCGCACGGCGTGAAGGTGATCTCGATCGGCATGTTCACCTCCGGCAACGCGGCTGTGGTGTGGCGTGGCCCGATGCTGCACCGGGCGTTGCAGCAGTTCCTGGCCGACGTCTACTGGGGCGACCTGGACGTGCTCCTGCTCGACCTGCCGCCGGGCACCGGTGACGTGGCCATCTCGCTGGCCCAGCTGCTGCCCAACTCGGAGATCCTGATCGTCACCACCCCACAGACCGCCGCCGCCGAGGTGGCCGAGCGGGCCGGTGCGATCGCCCTGCAGACCCACCAGCGGGTGGTCGGCGTCATCGAGAACATGTCCTGGCTGGAGCTGCCGGACGGCTCCCGGATGGAGATCTTCGGTGCCGGGGGTGGCACGGCCGTCGCCGAGTCGCTGACCAAGACCATCGGCGCCCAGGTGCCGCTGCTCGGGCAGATCCCGCTGGACACCCGGGTGCGGGAGGCCGGCGACGCGGGCAACCCGATCGTGCTTGCCGAGCCGGAGTCGCCTGCCGCGCAGGCACTGGGCACGATCGCTGACCGGTTGGCGCTGCGCCGCGAGTCGCTGCTCGGCAAGCCGCTCGGCCTCAAGCCCGCCGGGCGCTGAGCACCCCCTGATCGACGACGCCCCGCCGGCCACTCGGGCCTGCGGGGCGCGTTCATCGAGGTGCCCTGTCGGTCAGGTGGCGTCGTCGTAACTGACCCGGGGGGCCGGCGCCGAGGGGGTGCCGGTGGCCGTGCCGGGACGCGTGCCGGTGGACCTGATGTCTGCGGCGTTCGCCACGTCCTTCAGGTCGTTGTGCACGCCGCTGACGTCCGCGCGCAGGTTGTCGTAGACGCCCTGCAACGGCTTGCGGATCGCCGCCTCGTCCTCCTCGCTGAGGAGGTGCTTGCGGATGAACGCCTTGGGATGCAGGTCTTCCAGCTGGATGTCGGTGCCCAGCTCGCGACTGAGGTCGCCGGTGGCGTTGCGGGCCATGTTGCGCAGGTTACGCACCAACCGCAGGCCGTCGGTGATCACGGCGGGCAGCCGGTCACCGAAGATCAACAGCGCCAGGAGCAGCAGCGCACCGATCTCCCACCAGTTCAGGTTGTCGAGCATCCTGCGGGCCTCCTCTCGGCGTCAGCAGCAAGACTACGCACGTGAGGCCGCTTTCGGGCAGGGGGTGCGCCGCTGTTCACTTGGCGTCCGCGGCGAGGGTGACCGACGTGTTCTGCCGATCGGACCCACGCCTGAACTCGACAGTCACCACCGAACCGGGCGCGAACTTGCGGACCAGGGCGATCAGATCGGTCGGCTCGGTCATCGGCCGGCCGTTGAGCTTCAGGATCACGTCACCGACCCGCAGCCCGGCGCCGGCCGCCGGCCCGGACGGCTCGACCGCCGCCAGCCGTACGCCGCCGCCGGCACCCGCGCCCGGGCCACCCACCTGGGCGCCGATCACCGTACGCCGGGCCTTGCCGGTGCCGATGATGTCCTGGGTCACCCGCTTGGCCTGGTTGATCGGGATGGCGAACGCGAGGCCGATGTTGCCGGCCTCCTGCCCCTCGGCGACCAACGACTTGATCGTCGAGTTCACCCCGACCACCCGCCCGGCCCCGTCGACAAGCGGGCCACCCGAGTTGCCGTGGTTGACCGCCGCGTCGGTCTGGATCGCCGCGTAGTAGCGCACCGGCCCACCCGGCTCCCCGGCCTGCATCGTGCGGTCCAGGGCGCTCACGATGCCCGCGGTGACCGTGTTGGCCAACGAGAGCGGCGAGCCGACGGCGAGCACCGGGTCGCCGACGGCGAGCGCGTCGGAGTTGCCGAACTCCACAGGCCGCAGTCCCGTCCGACTCACCTTGATCACCGCGATGTCCGATTCCGGGTCCTGACCGACCACTGTCGCCGGCGCGGTGCTGCCGTCGTTGAAGACCACCGAGGCCTTGCCGCTGCCTCCGGCCAGCACGTGGTCGTTGGTGATCACGTGACCGTCGGCGCTGGCGATGAACCCGGAACCCTCACTCGTGCCGCCGAGGCTGCTCACCCGCACCGTCACCACGCTGGGCAGCACCCGTTCGGCGACCCCGGCCAGCGACTCCGGCTTGCGCTGGGCCAGCGCGGGCGGCTGCGCCGCCTCCTGACCGAGGACCGTCGCGCCCGCCCCGCCACGCACCGCGAACGCGTACCCCAGGGCGCCGCCGAGGGCGCCCGCGAGCAGAGCGGTGATCAGCGGGATGAGCAGCAGATGACGCAGCGCCGGGCGGCCCGGCGACGCGTCCGGATCGGTGACCGGCTCCGGTTCGGTGCCGGCGGCCACCACGGCGGGCACCACCACCGCGGCAGGTGCCGCCGGATCCCGCCACGGATCGGCGAGCGCGTCCGACCACCAGGGCGACGGGCCGACGCCGGACCCGCCAGGTGGCGGCGACCCGGCGTACGGGGCAGCCACCGGTGGCGGGCCCCCTGCCGCCGGTACGCCGCCCGGCGCCGCCACAGGGGCGCTGCCGGCCCCCGGCGCGCCCGGTGGCCCCACAGGCGGGACCCCTGCCCCGGTCGGTCGCACCGGCGCCGGAGTCTCACCGCCCCGGCGCCAGTCCCAGCCGTCGGTCACGTCGGTGCCTCCCAGTCCGTCCCCGGATCCCGCGCCGCGTCGCCCGGCCACGGTCCGGTGTGGGCGCGGCTGACGGGATACCGCCTCCAGGATTGCACGGATGCGCGCGGTGGAGTCAGCGGTTGCCCCCGGTGATCGCGTACGACGGAAGCCGCGGCTGCGTCCCGGAACGGTCGCCTCTACGCTCACAGTGCCAACCCGCCCCCGCACCACGCACCGCCCCCGGAGGTGCCCCATCGCCACGGTCGCCGGTTCCGGCAATTCGACGACCCAGGCTCAGCAGTTCGCCGAGTCGTACGTCACCGAGGATCTCGTCCTGCGTACCGCCCGCAGCCTGGCCCACGAGGTGGGCCTCGACGCGGTCACCCCCGGCGCCGGCGCGGCGCTGCGGCTGCTCGCCGCCGCCGGCAACGCCCGGGCGGTGGTGGAGATCGGCACCGGCACCGGGGTGAGCGGTGTGTGGTTGCTGCGCGGCATGCGCGCCGACGGTGTGCTCACCACCATCGACCTGGAGGTGGAGCATCAGCGGATCGCCAGGCGGATCTTCGCCGAGGCGGGCTTCGCCGCCGGCCGTACCCGGATCATCACCGGTCGCGCGCTGGACGTGCTCCCCCGGCTCGCCGACGGCGCGTACGACCTGGTCTTCGTGGACGCCGAGGCGACGGGATTCCACGCCTGCGTGGAGGCCGCCTTGCGACTGCTGCGCCCGGGTGGCGTGCTCGCGCTCAACGGCATGCTGGCCGGCGGCCGGATCGGTGACCCGGCCGCCCGGGACGCCGAGACGGTGACGGTCCGCGAGACGATCAAGGCGGTCCGGGAGTCGGAGCACTGGATTCCGGCGCTGCTCCCGGTCGGGCACGGGGTGCTCGCCGCGGTGAAGTGCTGACCGTCAGGCGACGCTGGCCAGCCAGCGCAGCAGCGAGCGCACACCCCAGCCGGTGGCGCCGCGGCTGACCTCGGCCTGGTCGGCGTCCGCCCAGGACGGCGCCGACATGTCCAGGTGCAGCCAGCGGTCCCGCAGGTCGCCTGTGAACTCGCGCAGGTAGAGCGCGGCAAGTACCGACCCGGCGCCCTGGGCGGGCGCGCTGTACAGGTCGGCGATCTCGCTGCCCAGGTACTCGACGTAGTCGGTGTGCAGCGGCATCCGCCACGCGGACTCGCCGGCCGCCTCCACGGCCGCCAGCACGTCGGCGGCCAGCTCGTCGTTGTCGCTGTAGAGGGCTGCGGTGCGCTTGCCCAACGCCACGGCGTTGGCGCCGGTGAGCGTCGCCAGGTCGAGCAGCAGGTCGGGCTTGAGCTGCTGCACCGCGTACGCCATCGCGTCGGCCAGGACGAGCCGGCCCTCCGCGTCGGAGTTGGTCGTCTCGCTGGTGATGCCGCCGTAGTGCCGGACGATGTCGCCGGGGCGGAACGCCGAGCCGCTGACCATGTTCTCCGCGAGCGGGGCCAGCGTGGTGATCCGGATCGGCAGTCCCAGCTCGGCGGCGCCGAGGGTGGCCGCGACGACGGCAGCCGCGCCCGCCATGTCCTTGCGCATGAGCTTCATCGCCGGGACCGGCTTGATCGAGATGCCGCCGGTGTCGAACGTGATGCCCTTGCCGATCAGCACCACGTGGGTGCGCGCGCCGGCGGGGTGCCAGTCCAGCTCGACGAGGCGGGGACCGCTCGCCGAGCCGCCGCCCACGGCGAGGATCCCACCGAAGCCCTCGGCGGCCAGCTCGGCCGGACCACGGACCCGCAGTCCCAGGCCCGGAAGGTCGGCTGCGGCGGCCGCCACCTGCTCGGCGAACCACTGCGGGTTCTTCTCCGAGGACGGCATGTTGGTCAGGTCGCGGGCGAGGCGGGTCATCGCCGCTGTGGTCCGGGCGGTGGCGACCGTCGACTCGTACGCGGCCGGGTCGGTGAGCAGCAGGTCGACGCCGCCGAGCGCGGGTGTGTCGCCGGCCTCGGTGAGCCGGAACCGGTACGAGGCGAGCAGCAGGCCCTCGGACAGGCCACGGACGACCGCCGGGGTCACCTCGGTCGGCAGCGCGATGGTGATGTGCGTCTCATCGGCGCAGGAGCGCGCCAGAGCGGCCCCGGCGGTACGCCAGGCCGCCTCGTCGCCGTCGCCGATGCCGAGCAGCAGCAGTCGTCCGGGGGTACGCCCGGGTCGGAGCTGGGTGCGGATCTCGCCGGCCCGACCGGTCAGCCGGGCCACAGGCGTCAGTGCGTCCGCCTCGTCGGCGGTGCCGTCCGGGGGTGCCACGGCGGTCGGCGCCGGCACTGCCGACGCCTCACCCCCGGTGGCCTGACCGGCCGGACGGACGGGCAGGACGAGGACGTCGAGCCGATCGGACTCGGCGACGAGACGGATGTCGAGCACGCGGAACCGCACCTCCAGGAACTGTCGCGGAGCGGGACCGGACCTGCCGGCCCGCACCGATGAAGACCCTGAGCCACCGGTGGTACCGGTGGCTCAGGGTCTGGGGAACGATCCGGGCGGCGTGCACCGCCCGGGCCACTCCTCACTCAGCCGGCGGCTGCCTTCAACGCGTCACCGAGCGCGTTGGCCTCGTCGGGAGTCATCTCGACGACGAGCCGGCCACCGCCCTCCAGCGGGACCCGCATGACGATGCCCCGACCCTCCTTGGTGACTTCCAGCGGACCGTCGCCCGTCCGCGGCTTCATCGCCGCCATGTTGTCTCCCCTCAGACCTACACCAGGGTCGGTGGGTTGCCCCACAGCCACTTCGTCTCGACCGCCCGCAACCGTCGCGGAGGTGTCGACCAACGATTTTCCCTGATAAACACCGCCGGACCCAAACCGGAGCAGCATTGATGTAACAGCATCTAGCTTATCTTGAGAAGGCCTGTCACAATGTGCGGTCATGCAGGCACGGTCGGCACTCTTCGACCTGTACGGCGACCACCTCCGGCCCCGGGGTGGCCGGGCACCCGTCGCCGCCCTGGTCAAGCTACTGGCACCGTTGGGAATCGCACCGCCGGCAGTTCGCACCGCCGTGTCCCGGATGGTGCGTCAGGGCTGGCTCGACCCGCTCCGTCTGGCATCCGGACCGGGATATTCGATCACGCCAAAAGCCGCCCGCCGACTCGACGAGGCGGCCGCCCGGATCTACCGGACCGGCCGGGTCACGTGGGACGGACGGTTCGATCTGCTCGTCCTGGAGGCGCCCGGCTCCCGCCGGGACCGGCAGCGGCTCGCCGCCACCCTGAGCTTCCTCGGCTACGGCACCCTCGACGAGCAGACCTGGGTGGCCACCCGACCCGGTGAGGACGTCGACCTGCTGCTCGCCGAGGCCGGCATCCGGTTCGAGCGGTTCACCGCCTCGCACTACTCAGGCACGCCCGGGGCGATGGGCGTGGTCCGCCGGGCGTGGGACCTCACCGAGATCGGCCACGCGTACGAACGCTTCGTCGCCGACCAGCGCCCCCTGCTCGCCGCGGTCACCGTGCGCAGCAGCGACGAGGAGGCGTACGCGGCCCGGTTCCGGCTCGTGCACGCGTGGCGTACCTTCCTGTTCCGGGACCCGCAGCTGCCCCCGGCGCTGCTGCCCGAGCGCTGGCCCGGAACCGCCGCGGCCAGTTTCTTCGACCGGCACGCGGCCCGCCTGCGTCCGGCCGCCGACCGGTACGTCGAGCACTGCCTCGACGCCGGCAACCGCATCGTCAGACAGAAGGGTCGTTAGACACGTGACCGAGCCGTTGCTCGTCGACCGGACCGACGCCGTCGTCACCCTCACGCTGAACCGGCCGAACGCGATGAACGCGCTCGACGTGGCGCTGAAGGAGGCGCTGCGGGACACCCTGGCGGATTTGGAGACCGACAGGTCCTGCCGGGCGGTCGTGCTGGCCGGGGCGGGCGGGTCGTTCAGCGCCGGCCAGGACCTGCGCGAGCACGTGTCGACCCTGGAGAACAGCTCCGCCGACCCGCTGGGCACCGTCCGGGCGCACTACAACCCGATCGCCGCGCGGCTGGCCAACCTGCCCAAGCCTGTCGTCGCCGCCGTCCGGGGGATGGCCGCCGGAGCCGGGGCCTCCCTGGCGTTCCTCGCCGACATCCGGATCGGCGGCCCGAGCACCAGCTTCCTGATGGCCTTCGCCAAGGTCGGCCTCGCCGCCGACACCGGCGCGTCGTGGACGCTGCCCCGGCTCGTCGGCCACGCCAAGGCCGTGGAGCTGCTGATGCTCGCCGAGCCGGTACGCGCCCAGGAGGCCTGCCAGCTGGGCCTGCTCAACCGGCTGACGGACGACGACGAGCAGGTGCTGCCGGTCGCGCAGGAGCTGGCCGCCCGACTGGCGGCCGGCCCCACGGTCGCGTACGGGGCGATCAAGCGGCAGCTCTCCATCGCCGACGCCGGCACCCTCGCCGACGCCCTCGCGGCCGAGGCGCAGGCGCAGGCGATCTGCGGTGCCACCGACGACCACCGGGCGGCCACCCTCGCCTTCGTCGCCAAGCAGAAACCGGTCTTCGAGGGACACTGAACGCGATTCGCACCTCGGCCTTACCGTCCTCGAACACCTGCCGCCTAGCGTCGGCTCCCATGAGCGATCGTGAAGCGGTGGCGCACCTGCTGCGCCGGGCGACCTTCGGGCCGACCGCCGACGAGGTGGACGCGGCCGAGCGGGCCGGACCGGCGGCGACGCTGGATCGGCTGCTCGCCCCGGGCCGGGCCGACCGGGGCGCGGCGGCCACCCCGCCGCCGGCGCTGCCCGCCGACCCGTACGCCGCGCTGACCAGGGAGTCCACCCGCGAGCAGCGGCAGAAGGCCAACGCGGAGCGCCGCAGGCAGCTCCAGCAGGTCACCGAGTGGTGGCTGGACCGGATGGTGGCCGCCGAGGACGGGCTGAGCGAGAAGCTGCTCTTCTTCTGGCACGGGCACTGGGCCACGAGCGCGCAGAAGGTCCGCTCGGCCTCGATGATGCTCGGGCAGTTGGCCACGCTGCGCCGGCACGGCCGGGGGCCGCTCGGTCCACTGGTCGCCGCGATGGTGCGCGACCCGGCCCTGATCATCTGGTTGGACGGGCAGAAGAACACCCGAAAGGCGCCGAACGAGAACCTGGCCCGCGAGCTGATGGAGCTGTTCACCCTCGGCATCGGCGGCTACACCGAGGCCGACGTGAAGGCCGGCGCGCGGGCGCTGACCGGCTGGGTGGTGGACCGGCGGGCCGGCACCGCCCGATTCGAGGCGCGCCGGCACGACCCCGGGGAGAAGACGATCCTCGGGCGCAGCGGCCGCTTCGACGCCGAGGCGTACGCCGAACTGCTGGCCGCCCAGCCCGCGGCCGCGACGTTCGTGGCCGGGCGGCTGTGGTTCCGCTACGCCGGCGCGGACGTCCCGGCGCCGGACGGCCTGGCCGGCGCGGACACCGCCGCGACCCTGCGCGCGGTCCTGTCCGCGCCGGCCTTCGCGCAGAGCCGGGGCACGCTTGTGAAGCAGCCGGTGGAGTGGCTGGTCGGCGCGCTGCGCCAGCTCGGCATCCGCCCGTCGGCGCTGCCCGAGCAGCAGCGCAAACAACTGCTGGGCGGGCTGAACGCACTGGACCAGGTGCCACTGCGCCCGCCCAGCGTGGGCGGCTGGCCGGCCGGGGCGGCCTGGCTGACCACCTCGTCGTTGCAGGCCCGACTCCGGCTGGCCGGGATGCTTGCCGCCGCCACGGCACCGGTGGTGCTGGACCGGCTGACCGCCGCGCCCGCCGCCGGCCGACCCGACGCGCTGGCCCGGCTGCTCGTCGTCGACGGCTGGGGCGCCCGCACCCGGGCCGCCCTGACCCCACTGGCCGGCGAGCCCCGCAAGCTGCTGGCCGCCGGCCTGGTCAGCCCCGAGTACACAGTCAGCTGAGCGGAGGAGTCGAGAGATGGACACCCTGACCCGACGGAGGTTCCTGCTCACCAGCGGAGTGGTGGGCGCGGGCGCGCTGGCCGCCGGGGCCGGCGCGTACAGCCTGCGGGACCTGCTGGACACGGCGGGCGACCGCGACCCGCAGTCACACACGCTGGTGCTGGTCACCCTGTACGGCGGCAACGACGGCCTGAACACGGTCATCCCGTACGGCGACCCGGCCTACCGGGCGGCCCGCCCGGAGCTGGCGTACCCGGACTCGGAGGTGCGGCGCCTGGACGACGACTTCGGCCTGAACCCGGCCCTGGAGGGCCTGCACCGGCGCTGGTCCGACGGTGGGCTGGCGATCGTGCGCGGCGTCGGCTACCCGAAGCCGGACCGCAGCCACTTCCGCTCGATGGACATCTGGCACACGGCGCAACCGGACCGGCCGGGCACCACCGGTTGGCTGGGCCGTTGGCTGGACCGGGCGGGTGGCGACCCCCGGCTGGCGGTCTCCTTCGAGCCGGCGCTGCCGCCGCTGCTGGCCGGGGAGCGTAGCGCCGGCGCCGCGGTGCCGGTGACCGACCGCAAGGCCGCCAAGGGGTTGTCGGCGGAGACGCTTGCCGCGTTCGCCGCCCCCGAGGCGGGCGAGTCGGCGGCCCGGGGACGCGCCGCCGCCTGCTTCGCCGACCTGCGCTCGGTGGACGAGATGATCCGCCAGGTACGCGACTCGGCCGACCCGGACGCGGCGGACCCGGACGGCGAGCAGGCGCCCGCCACCGCCACCGGCGGTGCCCGCACACCGCTCGACGCGCAGCTGGACCTGGTGGCCCGGTGCGTCGAGGCGGGGGTGTCCACCCGGGTCTTCTCGGTGTCGCTTGGCGGCTTCGACACGCACGCCGACGAGAAGCAGTTGCAGGCCGTCCTGCTGGGACAGGTGGACCGGGCGTTGACCGGGTTCGCCGACCGGATGGCCCGCACCGAGGCCGGCCGCAGGGTGGTGGTGGCGGTCTACTCCGAGTTCGGTCGCCGGGTGAAGGCCAACGCCTCGGACGGCACCGACCACGGCACCGCGTCGGACATGCTGCTGCTCGGCGCCGGGGTACGCGGCGGTTGGCACGGCGAGGCGCCCAGCCTCACCGACCTCGACGACGGCGACCTGAAATACACAACCGACTTCCGGGACGTCTACGCGACGCTTCTGGAACGGGTGCTGGGCGCCGACCCGGGCCCGGTGCTCGCCGACTGGCGGGGACGCCTGGACGAGCTCTTCTAGTCGTCCTCTTCCGGGTCCTGGTTGGCCTCGGCGCCCAGCACGAACGCCTGCATGGCCAGCTCGTCGCCGGACGGTGACACGAACGCGGGCAGCTCGCGCGGGCCCAGCTCCTGCACGTAGGACCAGAACAGGCGGACCGCCTCGGCCGGGGTGTCGGCCTCGATGGGCAGGTCGAGGCTGACCAGCCAGGTGCGTCGCGCCGGTGGCGGGCCGAGCTGGTCGGCAAGCGCCCGGAAGGCCGCCGGCTCCAGGGCGGTGACCGGCCCGTCGAGGGTGAGCAGGTCGGCCGGCACCGGCTCGTCGAAGGCCCGCCGGGTGTACGCGACGACGAGCGTCGCCGGCTCCAGCGTGGCCTGCGGGTCGTCCGGGTCCTCCGAGTGCCGCTGCGCCGGCATGCTGACCCGCCCGAGCGCGACAAGCCGGGGTGGCGCGTCGGCGAGCACGGCCACCCGGTCACCCGGCCTCGGCCGGCAGACGTCGGTCAGCCCGGTCAGCTCCAGCGTGTCGTGGTGCACGAGCCGCTCGGCCTCGTACCGCTCGGCGGGCAGCAGCACGGCCCAGGTGCCCGTCCCGTCGGCGTTGCCGGCCGCACCGGCCCGCTGTGCGGTCTCGGTCGTCATGCCTGCCATCTCATCACGCCGCCGGGCCGAGGGTGACGTGACAGCCGACGATGTGATCGTCGACCATTCCGGTGGCCTGCATGAGCGCGTACGCGGTGG
The DNA here is from genome assembly GCF_055587305.1 of Micromonospora sp. NPDC047521. Classification (NCBI taxonomy): domain Bacteria; kingdom Bacillati; phylum Actinomycetota; class Actinomycetes; order Micromonosporales; family Micromonosporaceae; genus Micromonospora; species Micromonospora sp. NPDC047521. The sequence goes on from NZ_JBVJGN010000001.1 coordinate 770,204, forward strand.
TGGGGCCGACGAACCGGAAGCCCCGCTTCTTGAGTGCCTTGGCCATCGCCGTCGACTCCGGGGTGATCGGCGCCAGCTCGGCGAACGAGGAGGGACGGGCCGGCCGCTGCTCCGGGGCGAACGACCAGAGCAGCGTGGACAGCCCCTCGGGCAGCTCCAACGCGGCGCGGGCGTTGGCGACCGCCGCCTCGATCTTGGCCCGGTTGCGGACGATGCCTGCGTCGGCGAGCAGGCGGGTCACGTCGGCGTCGTCGTACCGGGCGACGGTCGGGATGTGGAAGTCGTCGAAGGCGAGCCGGAACGCCTGACGCTTGCGCAGGATGGTCAGCCAGGACAGGCCGGACTGGAACGCCTCAAGTGTCATCCGCTCGTAGAGGGCGTCGTCGCCGCGCAGCGGCCGCCCCCACTCGGTGTCGTGGTAGACGGCGTAGTCCGGGGTGCTCGCCCCCCAGGCGCAGCGGGCCAGCCCGTCGGCGCCGATCACCAGGTCAGTCACCTCGACCACGCTAGGGCATCGCACCGACAGCCCATTGCCACCGGCCGCCCGGCTGCCTATGGTGCTTGTTACCGACCGGTAGGACGGGGTCACCCACCGGTGCTCCCCCACCGCCGACGGCACTGGAGGTGGCGCGATGAAGGAGTTCCCGGACGTCATCGCCTGGTCGATCCCGGCCTTCCTGCTGCTCATCGTGCTGGAGCGGGTGTCCTACCTGCTGCACCGCGACGACGACGAGGTCGGCTACGGCGGCGCGGACACCGCCACCAGCCTCGCCATGGGGCTCGGCAGCGTCTTCACCGACCTGCTCTGGAAGGTGCCGATCGCCGCCGCGTACGCGCTGCTCTACGCGCTCACCCCGCTGCGGGTGGCCGAGGTCTGGTGGACCTGGCCACTGGTCCTGCTCGCGCAGGACTTCTTCTACTACTGGTCGCACCGGGGCCACCACGTGATCCGGATCCTCTGGGCGTCGCACGTGGTGCACCACTCGTCGCAGCGGTTCAACCTCTCCACCGCGCTGCGCCAACCGTGGACCGGCCTGACCAGCTGGATCTTCTACATCCCGCTGGTCCTGGCCGGCGTACACCCGGCGGTGGTGGCGTTCTGCGGGTCGGTCAACCTGCTCTACCAGTTCTGGATCCACACCGAGCGCATCGACAAGATGCCGCGCTGGTACGAGTTCGTGTTCAACACCCCGTCGCACCATCGGGTGCACCACGCCTCGCAGGGCGGCTACCTGGACCGCAACTTCGGTGGCATCCTGATCGTCTGGGACCGGCTGTTCGGCTCGTTCGCGCCGGAGCGGGAACGCTGCGTGTACGGGCTCACCAAGAACGTCGGCAGCTACAACCCGGTCCGGGTGGCCTTCCACGAGTACGCGTCGATCGGCCGGGACGTGCGTTCCGCGGCGAGTTGGCGGCACCGCGCCGGCCACCTGTTCCGGGCGCCGGGATGGCAGCCGACGCCGGGCGTGCTCAGGGCAGCCGGCCCTGCTCGACCAGACGGGCGAACCTCTTCAGCGCCTGGGTGAGGCCGAGCTTGGAACCGGGCCACAGCACCGGCCACGCCAGCCGGCCGGCCCGGCCGCCCGGCAGGTGGAACCACTCGTGCCAGACGACCTGGGTACGGGCCCGGTCCAGTTGGGTGCAGCGCAGCACACCCGGGCCGCGCAGCAACTGGCCGTAGTGCACCACGCCGATCTCGTACGGCTCGTCGACCCGGACGACCCGCATCTCGTCCCGCAGGGTCGCCCGGCCGATCGCGGTCACCGCCTCGATCCGGCTGCCCTCGCGACCGTCGCCCTCGACGACGCGCACCCGGGTGAAGGGGATCCAGTCGGACTGGCGCTCCCAGGCCAGCAACGCGGCGAAGACCCGTTCCGCCGGGGCGTCGACGATCACGGTGGCGGTCACCTCGCCGGCGCCGGGTTGGGCCGCCTCCCGCAGATCGTCGCCGCCCTCCGGGCCGGTCACGCCGACTCCGACCGGACCACCGCGTCGTTCCTGCTGGTGTCGTCGGCGGCGGGGGCCACGCCGTCCGCGTCCGCGGCCGAGGAGCTGGCGTCGGCCCGCTCGTCGGCGTCGGTCGAGCCGAGCGGGGCCGCCCGCTCGGCGTCATCGGCAGAAGTCGCCGCGTCGACGGGAGCCACGCCGTCGGCGTCCGCCGGGGAGGAGGTGGCGTCCGGCTGCTCAGCCGCGCTCGCCGACTGTTCGCGGGCCTTGCGCAGCACGTCCGCGTCGGCGGTACGGCCCTCACGCAACGCGATGACCTCCGACTCCAGTACGCCGATCAGCTCCGACTTGTAGCCGATGTCGTACGCCGCGCGGCGCATCGCCTGGTCGACCTGGGCCATCCGGTACCCGCGCAGGCCTGTGTCGAAACGGACAGCCGCCACATCGGATTCGCGCAGTGGCCGGGTGCCGGGCAGCGGCACGGCCTGGGAATCCGGCTCGACCGGCACCAGGCCGGGGTCGCGACCGCTGACCAGCACCGTCACACCGAAGACGACAGCCGCGACGGTCAACGCGACGACCAGGAGGAGCAGAAGCTGACCCATGCACTGATCGTGGCACGACGGCCGGCCGGTAGCGACCCCACCACCCCGATCACGATCGGCGCCCACGGCCGCACTGCGGCGCGGCAGTCCGACCGGCTAGCGTCGGGACGCACCGACGCGGCGGCGCCGGGTGCGGATCCTCAGGAGGCGGGCATGGCCGGGGCGCTTCGGCTGGGCGGGCGGACGTTCGCCCCGGACGAGCTGGTGGTGATGGCGATCGTCAACCGCACACCGGACTCGTTCTTCGACAGGGGTGCCACCTTCGCCGCCGACAGCGCGCTGCGCGCGGTCGAGCGAGCGGTGGACGAGGGCGCGGCCATCATCGACATCGGCGGGGTGAAGGCCGGCCCCGGCGCCGAGGTGGATGTCGCCGAGGAGATCAGGCGCACGGTGGACACCATCGCCGCCGTCCGGGCCGCGTTCCCGGAGGTGGTGATCTCCATCGACACCTGGCGCGCCGAGGTGGCGACGGAGGCCGTGGCCGCCGGCGCGGACCTGCTCAACGACACCTGGTCGGGCGCCGACCCCGCGCTGGCCCGGGTGGCCGCGCAGACCGGCGCGGGCCTGGTCTGCTCACACGCGGGCGGGCTGGTCCCGCGGACCCGTCCGCACCGGGCCGCGTTCGACGACGTGGTGGCCGACGTGGTCGCGACGGTGACCGGGCTCGCCGAGGGCGCGGTGGCGGCGGGGGTACGCCCCGACGGCATCCTCATCGACCCGGCGCACGACTTCGGCAAGAACACCAGGCACTCGTTGGAGATCACCCGTCGGCTGGACGAGCTGACCGGGACGGGTTGGCCGGTGCTGGTGGCGCTCTCCAACAAGGACTTCATCGGCGAGACACTCGACCTGCCGGTGACCGAGCGGCTGGAGGGGACGCTCGCCGCCACTGCGGTCTCCGCCTGGCTGGGTGCCCGGGTGTTCCGGGCCCATCAGGTGGCGCCCACCCGTCGGGTGCTGGACATGGTGGCCTCGATCCGCGGTGACCGCCCGCCCGCCGCGACCCGTCGGGGTCTGGCCTGACCGGTCGTCGCCGTAGCCGGCCGCGAACGGTCGGGCGGACCGGCACGATCGCCGGTGCCCTCGGCGGTCACGTCCAGCGCAGGATGTTCCTACGCCAGGCGTAGAGGATGCCCAGCGCCAGCACCGCCACGAACACCGCCATCTCCACCACCGTCACCAGGCCGAACCCCGGGCGGTCGAAGACCACAGCCCACGGGAAGAGGAACACCGCCTCCACCGCGAACAGCACGTACAGATACGCGTACACGTAGTAGCGGATCTGCATCTGCGCCCAGTCCGCGCCGACCGGGTCGAGCCCGCACTCGTAGCTGGTCCGCTTGCCGGGCGGGTCGGCCGGACGCGCGGGACGTAACACCCGGTTGGCCGAGAACGCCACTACGAAGAACAGGACGCTCGCGAGCAGGAGAAGCCCGAGCGTCGCGTAAGAGCCCAGGTAACCGGTCACATGGGCAGCCTAGCGCCCAAGCGGGGCGGCCGATCCGAACACGTTACGGATTTGTTTCCGGACGGGACTAGTGCACTGGGGCAACTGTTACCGAATATTGGAATCCCACTCATGTCACCGGAGGACAGATGGCCCGCGTGAAGGTCTCGCCCGATCGCCGGGCCGCAGGGCCACGCCCGACAGCTCTGCTGGTGACCTCGCTGGCACTCGGCCTGGCGGCGGCGCTCGCCGTGGCCCCGACGTTCGCCAGCGCGGCGGTGCCGCACGCGTACCCGGTGGCCGCCGCGGCGACCGACCCGGCGACCGAACCGGAGACGGACCCCGAGACCACGCCGGCGCAGGAGCCCACCCCGACCGAGGACCCGGGAGGCGACCCGTCGCCCACCGAACCGGCCCCGGAGACCACCGCGCCGCCGCCCGAGACGACCCCGCCGGCACCGGTGACCACCGCCCCGGAGGTGCCCCCGGCGCAGACGACCACCGCCCCCGCGCCGGGCGGCACGACCGGGCCGTCCACCCCCCGGCCGCCGGCCCCACCGGCACCCCCGGGAACGCCGCCGAGCCCGCTGGGCGTACAGGTCACCACCGGGGACATCACCCTGACCAGGGCGTACTGGAACGCGGCGAGCACGACCGCGACGCTGCGCGTCACGGTGACAAACACCGGCACCACCGCGCAGCGGGTACGGCTCTCCTACACCGTGCCCCCCGGCCTGAGCGACGCCGGGACGAAGGGATGCACCGCAGTCGGCGGCGGCACCTACCGGTGCGGGGCCTGGACGGCAGGCGTGGGCGCGCGGTTCAGCAGCCTCCTGCGGCTCCGGGTGACCGGCGACGCGTGGAAGCAGATGCCGCTGAGCGGGACCGTTCGGGTCACCGCGAGCGCGCCGGGGGTGACCGGCGAGGTGACCGACAACCAGGGCTTCGCGGTGCTCTTCCCGCCCGGCCCGCCGGTCCCCGGGATCTCGCTCGACGCCGACGAGGTGACCTTCGACATCAGTGGCGCGGCGAGCACCCTCGCGGTCCAGCTCGGCAACACCGGCACGGTGGACGCCGCCGGCCGGATCGAGGTGGTCCTGCCGGCCGGGGTGAGCGTTCCGGCCCCACCTGCCGGTTGCGTGGCAGTCGGCCCCACGCGGGTCCGCTGCGACGCCGGCACGGTGCCGGCGGACGGGACCACCGAGCTGCAGCTCCCGGTGGAGGCGACGCCCGAGGCCCAGCGCGAGGCGCCGCTGTCCGGCGCGGTGATCGGCCAGCTCGACCCGCGCAGCGGCCCGACGCGGCAGGTGCAGATGAGCTTCCGGATCACGGCCGCGGCGGCCCTGGCCACCCCCGTGGTGTCGCCGCCCGCGCCGACCGGTTCGCAGGGCGTACTCCCAGCCGACGGGGCCGCCGGTGGCAGCGGGATGTCGTCGGTGCAGCGCACCGCGATCATCCTGATCGCGGTCTCGGCGTTGCTGGTGGTGCTGGCCCTCACTCTCGCCACCACCTCGCTGCGGCGCCGGCTGCGCGACCCGGCGCCGGATCCCAGCCCCACGCCCACGGACTGACGGGCGTCGCTCGACCTGGGATCCGGGTGATCTGGATTACGGCGTGCCGGGCGAAACGTCGCAATACTGCGCAAATCATGGCCCATTCCGGTCCCAGTCGGCGGACCTCCGGGGAAGCTCGGGGGTCTGTTCGACGTAGGCTCTCAGGTGAGGAACGACAGCGACCGGACCACCTGGGGCGGTGCGGTGCAACGTTGCGTCAAGGAGGTCCCGTGGCCGGGCAAGGCGAGGTCACCATCATGTTCAGCCGCCCGCGCGACCGCGCGCAGCGAAGCGAGGTGCAGGCACAGTGACCAAGCAGATCCGTCAACTCGACCGGGTGGTCATCCGGTTCGCCGGTGACTCCGGCGACGGCATGCAGCTGACCGGCGACCGGTTCACCTCGGAGACGGCGCAACTCGGCAACGACATCTCCACGCTGCCCAACTTCCCCGCCGAGATCCGGGCCCCCGCCGGGACCCTGCCCGGCGTGTCCAGCTTCCAGGTGCACTTCGCCGACTACGACATCCTCACCCCTGGCGACTCGCCGAACGTGCTGGTGGCGATGAACCCGGCGGCGCTCAAGGCCAACCTGGCCGACCTGCCGCGCGGCGCGGACATCATCGTCAACACTGACGAGTTCACCAAGCGCAACCTGGCGAAGGTCGGCTACCAGACCAGCCCGCTCGACGACGACTCGCTGGCCGGCTACGTCGTGCACCCGGTGGCGCTGACCTCGATGACCGTCGGCGCGCTGGCCGCGTACCAGGTGTCCAAGAAGGACGCCGAGCGGTCGAAGAACATGTTCGCGCTCGGCCTGCTCTCCTGGATGTACTCCCGTCCGTACGAGTCGACGCTTCGCTTCCTGGAGCGCAAGTTCGCGTCCCGTCCGGAACTCGTCGCGGCGAACGTGGCCGCGTTCAAGGCCGGCTGGAACTTCGGCGAGACCACCGAGGACTTCGCGGTCCGCTACGAGGTCAAGCCGGCGAAGATGCACCCGGGCACCTACCGCAACATCACCGGGAACGCGGCGCTCTCGCTGGGTCTGGTGGCCGCCGGGGTCCGCTCCGGCCTGCCGGTCTTCCTCGGGGCGTACCCGATCACGCCGGCATCGGACATCCTGCACGAGCTGAGCAAGCACAAGCGGTTCGGCGTGCTCACCATGCAGGCCGAGGACGAGATCGCGGCCGTCGGCGCGGCCCTTGGCGCGTCGTACGGCGGTTCGCTGGGCGTGACCACCACCAGCGGCCCGGGCGTCGCGCTCAAGAGCGAGACGATCTCCCTCGCGGTGGCCCTGGAGCTGCCGCTGGTGATCGTGGACGTGCAGCGCGCCGGCCCGTCGACAGGTATGCCGACCAAGACCGAGCAGGCCGACCTCAACATGGCGCTCTACGGCCGCCACGGCGAGGCTCCGGTCGCGGTGATCGCGCCCCGGTCACCGTCGGACTGCTTCTTCGCCGCACTGGAGGCGGCGCGGATCGCGCTCACCTACCGCACGCCGGTGATCCTGCTGTCCGACAACTACGTCGCCAACGGCTCCGAGCCGTGGCTGCTGCCGGACGTGGAGTCGCTGCCCGACCTGCGGGTCGAGTTCGCCACCAGGCCCAACGGCGACGACGGAACCACCTTCCTGCCGTACCTGCGGGACCCGGAGACCCTGGCCCGTCCGTGGGCGATCCCCGGCACGGCGGGGCTGGAGCACCGGATCGGCGGTCTGGAGAAGGCCGACAAGACGGGTGACATCTCGTACGACCCGGCCAACCACGACTTCATGGTGCGTACCCGGGCCGCCCGCATCGAGACGATCCCGGTGCCGGACATCGAGGTGGAGGACCCGGACGGTGACGCCCGGGTGCTGGTGCTCGGCTGGGGCTCGACGTACGGGCCGATCGGCGCGGCCTGCCGGCAGCTGCGCCAGCGGGGCCTGTCCATCGCCCAGGCGCACCTGCGGCACCTGGCCCCGATGCCTGCCAACCTCGGCGAGGTGCTGCGCTCCTACGACAGGGTGGTCATCCCGGAGATGAACCTGGGCCAGCTCGCCCACGTCATCCGGGCCCGCTACCTGGTCGACGCGATCAGCTACAACCAGGTCCGCGGCCTGCCGTTCACGTCCGCCGAGCTGGAGACGACGCTGGAAGAGGTCCTGAAGAATGTCTGAGCCCGTCGCCCTCAAGCTCACCGCGAAGGACTTCAAGTCCGACCAGGAGGTGCGCTGGTGCCCCGGCTGCGGTGACTACGCGATCCTGGCGGCGATCCAGCAGTTCATGCCGGAGCTGAACATCCCCCGCGAGCGGACCGTCTTCGTCTCCGGGATCGGCTGCTCGTCGCGCTTCCCGTACTACATGAACACGTACGGGATGCACTCGATCCACGGGCGTGCCCCGGCGATCGCGACAGGCCTGTCGGTGTCCCGTCCGGACCTGTCGGTCTGGGTGGTCACCGGCGACGGCGACGCCCTCTCCATCGGTGGCAACCACCTGATCCACGCGCTGCGACGCAACGTCAACCTCAAGATCCTGCTGTTCAACAACCGGATCTACGGTCTGACCAAGGGTCAGTACTCGCCCACCTCCGAGGTCGGCAAGATCACCAAGTCGACCCCGGTGGGCTCGGCGGACGCCCCGTTCAACCCGCTCTCCCTCGCCCTCGGCGCGGAGGCAAGCTTCGTCGGTCGGACCATCGACTCCGACCGCAAGCACCTCCAGTCGGTGCTGCGGGCCGCCGCCGAGCACCAGGGCTCGGCGTTCGTGGAGATCTACCAGAACTGCAACATCTTCAACGATGGCGCGTTCGACCAGCTCAAGGACCCGACCACCCGGGACGACTACCTGATCCGCCTGGAGCACGGCCAGCCGATCACCTTCGGTGCCGACGGGCGGTTCTGCGTGGTGCACCCGCCCGGTGGCTTCGGCCTGGAGGTCCGGGAGACCAGCTCGGTCCGTCCGGAGGAGATCGTCGTGCACGACGCGACGGTCACCGACCCGGCGTACGCGTTCGCGCTGTCCCGGCTGCCGGGTCTGGACCTGCGCAACACCCCGATCGGGGTGTTCCGCTCGGTGGACCGGCCGTCCTACGACAGCGTGGTGCAGAGCCAGCTGGCCGCCGCGAAGGCGGAGGTCACCGAGACTCCCGAGCAGCAGCTCGCCGGCCTGCTGGGCAGCGGCGACACCTGGACCATCCTCTGACCCGCCCGACCTGACGAGAGCGGCCGTCCCCCGACCCGGGGGACGGCCGCTCTCGTTCTGGCGGGCGCGCCGCCTCAGCGCTGGGCCGAGGCCGGCACCCAGAGGTCGTCGATCTCCTTCTCGGCCGCCGCGAGGCTCGCCTCGTGCAGCGGGATCAGCTCGGCCATCGCCGGCACCGAGGGCGCCAGGGTCAGCTCGGCGTGGATGAAACGCGGCTCCAGGCCGGTCATCGAGAGGCCGTGCGGGAGCCACTGCTCCGCGTGGTCCCAGCCGTGGCGCGGAGTGCCCTGGCCGTAGCCGCCGCCCCGGCTTGCCAGCACCACGAACTCGCGTCCGCCGAGCAGGCCCTCCTGTGTCGTGGGGTCGTAGCTGAGGCCGGCGACGATCAGGTGGTCGACCCAGGACTTGACGCTGCTGGGCGCGCCGTAGTTGTAGAGCGGCAGGCCGAGCAGCACCACGTCGGCCCGCTTCACCTCGTCGACCAGCCGCTCGCTGAGCGCCCAGGACTCGCGCTGGGCCGGGGTGTGCTGGTCCGGTGGCGTCATCCGAGCCAGTCCGCCGTCCGCGTCCAAATGCGGAAGCGGTTCGGCGCCGAGGTCCCGGTAGTCCACCGTGCCGTCCGGGTGGGCCGCACGCCATGCGGCGACCGCGCGGGCGGTGAGCCGCCGGCTGATCGACCACTCACCGCGGATGCTCGAATCGATATGCAGCAGATGCATGGTTCCCCCTCCAGGGATCGTCTGTGTAGCGCCAACTATTTATAGCAGGCAGATGTTCCAATCCATCGGTAGACTGGGTCACATGTCGGCCCTGGCCCCAGATCCCTCGGAACACCGCTCGGGCGCGCTGCTGGACCACCTAGCCCGGCGGATGCGACTGCGATCCGAGTCGGTGCTGGCGCCACTGGGCCTGCGACCACGGCATCTGGTCGCGCTCACCGTGCTGCGCGAGGGCGGCGGCAGCAGTCAGCAGGCGCTCGCCAGCACCCTGGAAATGGACAGCACGAACATCGTCGGGCTGCTCAACGATCTGGAAGCAAAGCACCTGATCGAGCGGCGACGCTCACCCGAGGACCGCCGACGACACGTCGTCGAGTTGACCGAAGATGGTGCGAAACACCTCAAAGAGGCCGAATGCGCCCTGGCCAGCGCCGAGGACGAGGTGCTCGCCGCACTGGCCCCCGCCGAACGGGAGACGCTCTACGAGCTGCTCCGGCGGGCCGCCTCCACGACACCTGTCATCTGCACCGAAGCGCTCCGCGCGGACGTCGACAACTGCTGACGCCCCGGAAGGGGGTCAGACCGTCGCGGTCGACTGCGGGCGGTCGTCGCGTACGTGCACCAGCATGTCGCCGGTCTCGATCACCGCACCGGCCCGGTCGGCGAGGGTGACCACCTTGCCCCGGCGTACCAGGGCGATCACCAGCGACTCCAGCTCGCGGGGGGAACGACCCACCTCGTCCCGCTCCGCCGAGCGCATCGCCAACGCCATGCCCTGACCGGGGGTGAGCAGGTCCTCCACCACGTCGATAAGCGGCGGCGCCGAGGTGGACAGGCCGAGCAGGCGACCTGCGGTGGCCGAGGAGACGATCACGTGGTGCGCGCCGCTCTGCTTGAGCAGCGGCGCGTTCTCCGCCTCACGGGCCGCCGCGATGATCCGGACCTGCCCGGCGGTGAGCTGCCGTACGGTAAGCGCCACAAGCACCGACGCGTCGTCACTGTCGGTCGCGATGATCACGGCCTTCGCGGTGCGGACGTGCGCCTCGTTCAGCACCGACGACCGGGTCGCCGACCCCTCGATCGCCACCAGACCGGCCGAGGTGGCCTGCCGCAGGGCGGCTGCGCTGCGCTCCACCACGACGATGCGGGAGCGGTCCAGGCCGTTCTCCAGCAGGGCGGAGACCGCGCTACGCCCCTTGGTGCCGTAGCCACAGATGATGACGTGGTCCTTCACGGTTCTCCTCCACCGCGACAGGCGACGGCCGGTCCGGTACTGCTCGGTCAGGACTTCAAGGGTGGTGCCGACCAGGATGATCAGGAAGAGCACCCGGGCGGGCGTGACGAAGAGGACGTTGACCATCCGGGCCGACTGGGAGGCCGGCGTGATGTCGCCGTAGCCGGTGGTGGAGAGCGACACGACCGCGTAGTAGAAGCAGTCGAGCAGGGTCAGCCCGTCCTCGTTGACGTCACGGTAGCCGTCCCGGCCCACATAGACCGCGGCGACCACGGCGAAGACCAGGCCCAGGGCAGCGGCGAGCCGGAGGCTCAGCGCACTCAGTGGGCCCCGGCGTTGCGCGGGAAAATGGATCACCGTCGAACCTGCTCCCCCGCCGTCGCCTGCACGCCCACAACATAGCGGGTACGCCGAACATCGCACGCCGGGGCCGCAGGGGTCGGTCCGGAACGCCCGGGACGGGCATGATGGGGGTGTTCCCCGACGACGACCGCGAAAGTGAGGCCGGCATGTCGTTGCTGCGACGAGTGATCGGCGGAGTGCTCCGCCGACTACGCCAGAGCCAGGGCCGCACCCTTCGTGAGGTGGCCGCGTCCGCCGGGGTCTCCGTGCCCTACCTGTCCGAGATCGAGCGGGGCCGCAAGGAGGCCTCCTCAGAGGTGCTCGCGGCGATCTGCCGGGCGCTCGGCATCCGCCTCTCCGACCTGCTCGAACAGGCCCGCGACGACCTGCGCCGGGTCGAGCCGCGCACTCCCGCCGCGCCCCGGACGGCGCTGGCCCGGCTGGAGCGGGTGCCGTCGGCGCGCACCGAGACCGGTTCGGCCTTCCGGATCGGCTTCCGGCCGAGTGGGTCGACGCCACCCGTGGCCGCCGTCCCGGCCCCCGTCCGGCAGCCGGCCGGGCCGGTACTGCGGCTGGGCGGGCCGATCCTGCACGTCGGCGGTCCGGCATCGCCGGTCGGGTCGACCGTCGGCGGGGCAGGGCTGTGGGTCCGGCTGATCGCCTCCGCGCCGGCCGGGCGCCCCGGCCCGCGTACCTCCAAGATGCTGGCCTGCCGTCAGGCCCGGGCGGGCCGACGGCGGCTAACCCTGGTGTAGGTCGGCCGGGTTCTGCCGTCGGCGGATCTGCCGGCGGCAGAATCCCTGGCCGGGCGCCGGCCGCCGCCGGAGGCTGGAGGAGCCGGTCCCCGGGCGGTTCCCCCGCCCGCCGGCACGGTGGAGGGCGGCGACAATGATCGGGTACGGCGTGCGGATGCTGGACGGCGGGCAGCCGTCCTTCGGTGATCAGGTGTTCGAGCGGCTGCTGCGGGAGCGGATCGTCTTCCTCGGCACCGAGGTGACCGAGGAGTCGGCCAACCAGATCTGCGCGCAGATCCTGCTGCTCGCCGCCGAGGACGCCGATCGGGACATCTACCTCTACATCAACTCGCCTGGCGGTTCGGTGAGCGCGGGGATGGCCGTCTACGACACGATGCGCTACGTCCGCAACGACGTGGCCACGCTGGCGCTCGGGTTCGCCGGCTCGATGGGGCAGTTCCTGCTGTGCGCGGGAGCGGCAGGCAAGCGGTACGCGCTGCCGCACTCGCGGATCATGATGCACCAGCCGTCCGGCGGGATGGGCGGCACCGCCTCGGACATCACCATCCAGGCCGAGAACATGCTGCACGTGAAACGGACCATGCAGGAGCTGATCGCCCAGCACAGTGGACGGACGCTTGACGAGATCCAGCGGGACTGGGACCGGGACCGCTGGTTCACGGCCGAGCAGGCCCGGGAGTACGGGCTCATCGACCAGGTGCTCGCCCGGGCCGAACAGTTGCCGGGGGTCTGACGTGTCGATCCGGCGGGCAAAATAAGTGGCGGCAGCCCGTTAGGGTCACCTCCATGCGTCGATTGATCCCTGTCCTGTCGATAGCCCTCGCCGCTCTCGTAGCCGGCTGTGGCACCACCACCTCGGGCGACTCCGCAGCGACCGCACCCAACGCGACCCCGTCCAAGCTCGACCCGGTCGCCACCATCCAGCAGGCCATGAACCGCAGCTTCGCCGGCACTGTCACGATGGACGCCTCGGTCAAGGCCGGCACCAAGTCCCTCACCCTCAGCGGCAAGATGGACCCGGCAGCCAAGGCGCTCCAGGTCACCGGCGAGGCACCGGAGCCGATGGAGGCCCGGCTGATCGGCGACACCGCCTACATCAAGATGGACTCGGGCGACGGCGGGAAGCCGTGGCAGAAGCTCGACCTCACCAAACTCAAGCCGGGCAGTTCCCTGCGGCAGTCCTTCGACCTGAAGACGCAGACCGGCATCGTCGGCGGCATCGTCTCCGCCGAGGAGACCGGCGACGGCCGCTACAAGGGCACCGCCGACCTCAACAAGGCAGCCACGGCCGCCGGCACCGACGGCGGAATGCGCGAGGGCCTCGAGTCGACCGCGAAGCTCGCGAAGGATCCGGCGGCGATCCCGTTCGAGGCCACTGTCGACGCCGACGGCCGCCTCACCAAGCTCTCCTACACGATCGCCACGAAGAGCCTCGGCGACCTGGTCAGCGACATGAAGATGAGCGGCTTCGGCGAACCAGTCACCGTGACCGCCCCGCCCGCCAAGGACACCGAGGCGGCCGCCGAGGAGATGTACAAGTACTTCTGACGCCGCTCGCCGCGTCTTGCGAGATCCGCGCGGTTCGGGGAAGGTGCCGCCTCCGGCAATGGTGAGGCGGCACCTTCCCTGACCTTGTGCGGATCTTGTCTGCTTTCAGCTAGGCCGTCGTGCGTGACAGGTCGTCGGACCAGCCGGAATCCCGCACGCCACCGCCTCAGCCGCGCAGCTGGGACCAGTCCAGGACGCCCTCGCCCAGGTCGCGGATGGAGGCGAGCAGACCGAGCCGGGCCGCCCGGAGCTGCGGCGCGTCGGCCATAACGAACACCTCGTCGAAGAAGGCGTTCACCGGTACGACCAGGCGGCCGGCGACGCGCCGGAACGTGTCCAGGTCGGCCGCCGGGTCCAGCTCGGAGCGGACCTGGGTCACGGCCCGGTGCAGGTCGAGCTCGACCGGCTCGACCAGATCATCGGGCTGGTATCCGGCGGGGTGACCGGCCGGAACGATGCGGCTGCACCGCCCGAGGGCTGTCGCCAGGGCCTGGAAGTCCTCGTCGATCATGGCCGCCCCGAGCTGCCTCAGGGTGAGGTCGGCCAGCCATGGGCGCCCGGCCCGTACGGCGACGGCTCGGGCCAGGTGGGTCGGGGTGCCCGCCTCGGTGAGGCTCTGCTCGTAACGCCGGCTGATGAATTCGAGCACCTCATCGAGCTTCTCCGGCGCGACCGGTACCGGTTGCTGCTCGGCCGCCAGGGCGAGGACCGCGCGGAGGTCCAGAGCGGCAAGCGCGGACTGGGAACGCAGCACGGCGAGCACGCCGAGCACGGCACGCCGGACGGCGAACGGGTCGCTGGACCCGGTGGGCAGTCCCGCGGTGGCGGCCAGGCCGACTATCAGGTCGAGCCGGTCGGCCACGGAGAGCAGAGCGCCGGGAAGTGACGCGGGCAGCGCATCGCCCGAGGCCCGTGGCATCTCCGCCTCGGCGATCGCGACGGCGACCTCTTCCGATTCGCCGCCGTGCCTGGCGTAGTCCTCCGCCATGATGCCGGCCAGGCTGGTCAGCTCGGTGACGAGCTGCGAGCCCTGGTCGAACTTCACCAGGCCGGCCGCGCGTTCCAGTGTCTTGCGCTCGTCGTCGGCCATGGTGACCAGGCCGGCCAGCCGCGTACCCAACGCGCCGACCCGGGACGCCCGGTCCGCCATCGAGCCGAGTTCCTCGGTGAAGGTGAGGTTCTCCAGACGGTCACGCAGCGCGGGCAGCGGCGTACCGCGGTCCGCACGGTAGAAGAACGCCGCGTCCTCGTACCGTGCGCGCAGGACCGCCTCGTTGCCGGCGCGGACCAGATCGACGTCGATCGGGCCGTTGGCCACCGCGACGAACGAGGGCAGCAGGCCGCCGCTGGCGTCCCGGACGGGCAGGTAGCGCTGGTGTTTGCGCATCACCGTGGTGAGCACCGCCTCGGGCAGTTCCAGGTAGCCCTCGGAGAACGCCCCCAGCAGTGGCGTCGGCTGCTCGACGAGGTAGGTGATCTGGTCCAGCAGCCGTGACTCGCCGGCCAGGTCGACGGTACCGCCGACGGCGGCGGCCAACTCGGCGCACTGCTCACCGATGATCCGCCGGCGCTCGGCCGGATCCACCACGATCCCGGCGGCGGCCACCACGTCCAGGTACTCCTCGGCGGTGGCGACAGACACGACCGGCTGTTCGCTCGTCCGGAGCAGGCGGGTCCGCCGGTCCGAGGCGAGACCGGACGCGGTCATCGGCACCACGTCGGGCCCCCAGAGCGCGAGCAGCCAGCGGATCGGGCGGCTGAAGGCCAGGGCGGGGTCGTTCCATCGCATGTTCTTGGCGGACCGCAGGGTGCCGACCGCACGGCCGGTGACCTCGGCCAACACCTCAAGGGCGGTGCGGCCCTGCTCCTGGCGGGTGACCGCCACGTAGGTGACACCGTCGAGATCCATCCGGTCCAGCTCGGCTACCTCACGGCCCTGAGAGCGGGCGAAGCCCTTCGCGGCGCCGGTCGGCTCACCGTTCTTGTCGTACGCGGCGGCCAGCTTGGGCCCCTTCACCGAACGGGTGAAGTCCTCCTCCCGGGCGGCGACGTCATCGACCACGACGACGAGCCGGCGGGGCGTCGCGTACACACGCGTCGCGCCGTGGGCGAGCCGGGTGGCATCGAGTCGGGCCTCCACCTCGCGACCCAGGGCGGCGGCCGCGGCGGGCGCCTCGGCGGGAGGCAGTTCCTCGCAGCCGACCTCCAGCACGAGCCGGCGGGCCCCGGACGTCTCGGTCTGCTCCGTCGCGACCGGGACGGCGGCGGTGACCACCGGGGCGACGCCGAGCGGGTAGCCGAGCTCCTCACGGCGGCTGATCCACAGGTCGGCGATGCGCCGGGAGAGCCGGCGCATCCGACCGAACGCGGCAGCCCGGTCGGCGGTGGCCACCGCGCCACGCGCGTCCAGCACGTTGAACGCGTGCGAGCTCTTGAGCAGGTAGCCGTGGGCGGGCACGGGCAGCCCGACGTCGAGCATCCGGTTGGCCTCGGCCGTGTACAGCTCGAACAGCGAACGGTTGGTCTCGATGTCGGCGTCGTCCAGGTAGTACCGCGACATCTCGTACTCGGCCTGGCCGATCATCTCGCCGTACCTGACGCCGGGGGCGTACTCGATGTCCTTGAAGGAGGTCACCCCCTGCAGGGCCATGATGATCCGCTCGACGCCGTAGGTGATCTCCACCGCGGACTGCTCGAGGTTGATGCCACCGGCCTGCTGGAAGTAGGTGAACTGGGTGATCTCCAGGCCGTCCAGCCAGACCTCCCAGCCCAGGCCCCACATGCCGAGCGCCGGCGAGGTCCAGTTGTCCTCGACGAAACGGACGTCGTGGGCGGCGACGTCGATACCGAGCGCGGCGAGGCTGTCCAGGTAGAGCTGCTGGGCGTTGCCCGGCTCGGGCTTGAGCACGACCTGGAACTGGGTGTGGGTCTGCAGGCGGTTCGGGTTGTCACCGTAGCGGGAGTCATCTGGCCGTACCGACGGTTCCACGTACGCGACCCGCCACGGCTCGGGACCGAGAGAACGCAGGAAGGTGGCCGCGTTCCAGGTGCCGGCTCCGACCTCCGTGTTCATCGGCTGGACGCTCAGGCAGCCCTGCCCCGCCCAGTACTCAGAGAGCCGCGCGAGCGCGTCTTGCATGGTCAACATCGATGTACTCCGTCCGAATGACAACAGCCCCCGAGCCTATCCGCCGCGCACCCGGTGACACATTTCGCCCGATCCAGATCCTACGGACGTCCATGCCCTCACCAGCTCGCCGTAGGGCTATTGATGACCGGTGAAGCACCCGCTGCCAGCTTCGTACGGATCTCGGTGACGTCGCGGCTCCGTCTGATCGACGTGGCCCGGACGGCACAGTTCATGTTTCGCCGGTCAGGGCGAGCAGGGCTCACCGGCCATGGGCAGGGTGACACCTGGGAATTACGCTGACCGGCATGCCCGTTGGTTTCGGCGTGAGCCTGTTCGCGAAGGACGAGGCGATCGACCCCGGAGATCTCCTCTCTGCCGTGGCACCCTTGGTGCGGACGCGCGGCATCGAGGTGCATCGGTCGGAAAACGTCGTGTGGTTTACCGGCCCACAACTGGCGGCCCTCATCGAACTCGCCGCCCCACTCGCAACGTGGTGGCAGGACGCGGTCGCGGCCGTAGACCACCAGGTGGACTTCCGATTCGTGGGTCCTGGCGGAGTTAACATCACTTCTTACTGCCGGCCCGACGTCGCTCCCGAACTTGTCCGCCACATGATCGAGCACGACAGCGCCTCGAAGATCCGGTCCGGGCGGTCCGAGCGACGCAGCCGTTCCCGCATGTCGACCAGCACCGTCTGGGCGGACCCACCCGACCCGCGCCGTCCCAGCCGCCCACCCCGGCGGCGTAACGCCAGCGGGCGTCGAACATGAACCGGTCCACCGCCTTCCGGTCCGACAGCCCCTCGAGGCGTTGCAGCACCATCACGCCCTCGAGGCGTTGCAGCACCATCACGGTGGCCACCACCGACGGCGGCACCGCCCGGCGACCACCGCCGCGAACAGGTCGATGTCCGGATTAACAGCGCCTCACGATGCTCGTGCAGGAACGCGAAGATCGAATTGGCCGGTATCGCCTCGTCGCAGAACCGGCTCACCGGATCCAGCAAGTCCAACTGCTGTGAAGCCACACCCAACGCCACCAGCAAACTACCCGAAATAGATATAAAACGGTGGCCACCACGCCAGTGGCAGCCACCGTTTAACACCAGTCACCTAATAGATCATTTCGAAAGTGACGTTGGTGTAGTTAGATGGGTGGATGCGCTTGCCTCCGCTTGTGGTGAGTGACGAGGACCGCGTGGTGTTGGAGGGTCTGACCCGATCGCGGACCGCGGCCGCTCGTGACGTGCAGCGGGCGTGGATCGTGTTGCTGGCCGCGCGGGGCTGGCCGAACCGGGACATCGGCTCCCGGGTGGGGTCGCACTACAACCAGGTCGCGGTGTGGCGGGGCCGTTATCGGGACGAGGGAATGGTCGGCCTGGTCGACACGGACCGGCCGGGCCGGCCGCCGGTCTACGGCGCCAATGATGTGATCCTGCTGGTCAAGACCGCCACCGAGACGCCGCCGGCGCCGCCGGCGGTGGACAATGGAAGCCCTGGCCCGGCGGTTGAACGAGGCGGGGGTGACGATCTCGGCCTCGCAGGTGTGGCGGATCTGCCAGGGCCTCGATCTGAAGCCGTGGCAGTACGAGTCCTGGATGACCAGTCACGACCCGGACTTCTGGGTCAAGGCCGCCGACGTGTGCGGGCTGTATGTCGATCCGCCGGTCAACGCGGTGGTGTGGTCGGTGGACGAGAAGACTGGGATGCGGGCCAGAAGCCGGGTCAACCCGACCAGACCCGCCCAGCCCGCCGCCGGGAGCAGGCCAGGTCGCTGCGCTCGGCGGGAGTTCGAGTACCGGCGACACGGCACCGCCGTGCTCTACGCCGGCCTGAACGTTCACAACGGGCAGTTCGCCGCCTGGGTCACCGACTCCACCCGGGCCGACAACTTCATCGCCTTCCTCACTACCCGAACTGCAAGTTGCTGACCAAACCGAGCAACGACGCGGCGCGACGGATCCGCAAGCGCCTGTCCCTGGAAGTGCGGGCCCTTCGTGGCTCGAACGCCGACGCGGTGATCAGCCAGCTCAACCCGATCATCAACGGATGGTGCGCCTGCTACCGGATCGGGGCGTCCAAAAGTGTGTTCAACGCGCTGGACGCCCACGCGTGGAAGCTGGTCTACAAGTGGGCCCGGTTTACCCACGCGAACAAGTCGAGGCGCTGGGTGCGAGCCCGGTACTTCGGCGAGTTCAGCCCGTCCCGGCGTGACAGGTGGGTATTCAGGAGCCGGGAAACCGGCTGTCACCTGAGCAAGTTCGCTTGGACGCCGGTCGTCCGGCACCGCTTGGTCGCAGGAACGGCGTCACACGACGACCCGTCCCTGACCGACTCCTGGACCCAGCGGCGTCGCCGCAGCAACCTACCGATCGACACCACTACGTGGCGGCTCTTAAGAGCCCAGCACAGCCGGTGCCCGATCTGCCGGGCCTGCTGCTGCACGCCGTCCACGAGCCACAGAGCCCATCACCGAAGAAATTCGCAGTAAAGTTCCAATAACGGGGAGTAACTGATGGTGATTCGTATCGCCGTTGTCGACGATTATCCGATAGTGCTGCTTGGAGTGAAGCAGGTCTTCGATGCCGTTGCTGACATGAAGGTGACCTGCCTGGAGCGCTCGATCGATGACATTGACCTGACATCCGTGGACGTACTTCTGATAGGCGTCCAGGAAACGGGTGTCGACGCACGGGTCGCAATGGTCGAACAGTGGTCGACCACGACGTCAATCATTGTCATGTGTGACGATCAGCGATTCGGTGGCCGCTGCACGGCGGCTGGCGCGGTCGCCGTCATCAGCAAGAACGCGCCGCCGGAGACGTACGAAAAATGCACCCGGCTAGTCGCACAGAGACAGCCCGCAGCCGAGCTGGACGTTGCCAGGATGCCCCTTTCCCCGCGCGAGCGGTCCGTGCTCAGCGAGATCATCCGAGGCATGACCCACGACCAGGTGGCCCGGCGACTCGGCATCAGCCGTCACACGGTGGACACGTATGTCAAGCGCATACGGGGCAAGTTGCAGGTGGGCAACAAGGCCGAACTGACCAGGGTCGGCATGTCGCTCGGGCTGTGAGTAGCCCGCTCCGGCCCGTCGGGCGTAGCCTCGTCAGGCCGGAGCGGCGTTCGCCGACAACCAGTCAAGAGTGGCGAACCGCGCGGCATCCGTCGTGAGCAGCGTGACCCGGGAGTCGTCGACCTGCACCAGATAGGTCGTCGGGGCGCCCGGCCAGGAATCCCGGCACGAGTGGCCACCCGACATGACGTGCAGCACCGGCCCGGCAAGGGGCCGGTGCGACGACCGCGCGGCGGCGGCCAGGTGTATGACCCACCGCAGGTGATGATGGCTCTTCGAGGTTGAGCGGGGTTCGCGGCTGATCACCGGCCGTGGACTGCCACCTTGTCCGCTCAGTAGAGCCCGACACCGTCCCGCTCGTAGGTGTGCCGCACGATGTCGTCGAGAAAACTGCCCAGGCTGCGCTCCAGCACCAGGCCGTTGCCCGGTTCGTAGCGGAACAGGCCGGGGCAGATGCTCTCGTCGAGGCTGCTGTCGACGAAGAGCGCGTAGGAGTACCTGTCAGGACGTGCGTCGTCTGACCTCGGCTGCTGCCGGACGCGGTGCGCCACCGCCGCCACCTTGCGGTCAGTGCGACGGGTGAGGATCTCCATGGCGCACCCGAAGTTGACGATGAACCAGCCCGGCTCCGGGTCGATCGGTTCCCATGCGCCGTCGCGATCGACCTCCAGACCCGGTTCGTGCGACCGCAGGAGGGTCACCCATCCGGAGTCCTTGTGAACGTTCAGGCCTCGGGCATTGACCTCGGAGCGAAAGTGGTTGAACGTCAGATGGTAGGTCCCCCGGAGCGACAGCGCCCGTCCGGTCGCCTCATCCCAGAGCTCTGGCGGCAGGTCCAGGTGGATGAGTACCCCTCGGAAGATATCCAGGACAAAGTCGCGCATGGCTTCCGCCTGCGACATCAACTCCGGCGGGAACCACGTGGCCCAGTACCGGCTTTCCAGGAAAAACTGCTCGGTCTGGTCCGCTTCACGGCAGAAGTACCCCTGTCGCGCGGCGATGCGGTCCGTCGTGAAGTCCTTGAACCCCCGGTACGGATCCGCGGCGCCGGGCAGCGACGGCAGGTAGAAGTTCCTCGCGAATCTGTCGCCTGCCTCAAGTGTCAGGTCGGCTGGCTGCCGCACGAAGAAGAAGCCGTCGTCCAATGCCTGGGCCAGCCCGTTCGGCTGTTCGAATACCAGTCCGTCGGGTCGCAGCGTCGCCCGCTGCCATGCTCGGGGTTGAGCGTCCCCCATCAGATAACCTCCGTGTCGTTCATGTCCGGTCAGCTCCCAGTTCCCATGCCGGCGCTAAAGGCGGGGGTGGAACTCATAACCCTGATGCTTGGCCTTTTCCACCGAGAAGTCCCTGAAGCCCATGTACTCCTGCAGGACTCCGTCGGACGAGTACTGGTAGATGTTCATGTCGTACCGCGGTCCCATGAAGACCGTGAACGAGGAGCGGTCACCAAGATCGTCGTCGGCCGGGATCTCAGGCACGCGGTGGATGACCGCGGTCATCGGGAGGGGGAGCTTGTCGGTGAGAATGCCGGCTGTGGCACCGAAGTTCACCGTGAAGTGGTCCGGGCGGTAGGTCACGCGGCGCCACTGCCCCTCGTTCAGCACTTCCAGGCCACCCCGGTCGGCGTAGATGACAGTGATGAATCCGCTGTCGGTGTGCTGGACGATGCCGTGGCGACCACTGAAGTCCCCCCGGTAGTGGTTGACCGTGGTATGGCACCATCCGGTGCCCTCGCGTAGCCCGCCCGTGATGATCGGCAGGTCCTTGCTCGGCACTCCCACTCTGTCGAAGGCGCTGTAGAGGATGTCGAGGGTTAGCTGCTGCATCCGGCGCAGCAGGGCGGTCACGTCCTCCGGCAGGTACTTGTCCCAGTAGACGCTCTCGATCTGGAGCTGCTCCACCTGGTCCGGCCGGTCGGCGTAGCCCAGGTTAGAGTCAGGGTGCTGCTCCTCGCGGTGCCCCCGGTACCGGTCTCCCGGATGGCGTGCCGGCTTGTAGTAGTTACGGCACAGTTCCAGGCCGGGGGTGACGTCCCAGCCGTCCGGGATGGCGACGAAGAACGCGCCGATCCGCATCGCCTCGTCGAAATCGCCGGGTGTGTCGAAGGACAGCGCGCCCTCGACCACCCGTGCGGCCGGCAGGTCGATCTCCAGGGCGGCCTGCTGCATCTGGTCAGTCATCCGGTCCTCATCTCGTCGATGCTCGTCAGCGGTCTCTAAAGGCCGGCGTTGTGGTCGTCGTAGGTCCTGCTCACCTCTTGGACCGCAAAGTCAGCTACGGATTGCACGCCGCGCGCCTGGCCATCCTCGTAGCGGTAGATCGTGCCGTCGAGGCTGGAGTCGAGGAACACGACGTACGAGGTGCGGTGGCCCTCCCCCGGCTCGCGCTCGGTGCGCACGACCCCGTGCACGTTCGCCCGCACCGGCGTCGGCAGGCACGCGGTCAACACCTCGATCGAGCTGCCGAAGTTGGCCACGAAGTAGCCCGGTTCCGGGTTGACCGCCCAGAGCGTGTCGCCGATCAGAACGAGCAATCCGGGTTCCACCGACCGGAGGACCGTCACCCAGCCGGAGTCGCGGTGGAACTTCGATCCGCGGACCTTCTTCTCCGGCCGGAAATGGTTGAAGGCCAGCATCTGGTGGCCCTGCCGCTCGCTGAGCCCGCTGGTCACCCGGCACCAGTCCTCTTCAGGTAGGTGGAGATGGGCGAGGACCGATCGGAGGATGCTGATGCCGAGGTCGGTCATCTGATGGCCCAGACGGGCGACGCCGGGCGGCAGCAGAGACCAGTTCGCCATCTCGATGTAGAAGTTCTCCCACTGGTCGTGCTCGCGATCGAAGTAACCCTGGTAGTCACCGGGTACCGTGACGTCGCGAAAGCCGCGAAAGCGATCGAGCTCGTCACCCTGCGGCGCCTCGAAAAAGTGCTCCGCGAAGTGGTCGCCCTCGGTGGTGTCCACCCCGTCGGGGACCTTCACGAGGAAGAACCCCTGCTCCAGCGCGCGGTCGAAGCCGGCCGGGTTGTCGAAGACGAGCTCGTCGTCGACTATTGCGGAGCGTTCCAGCGTGATCGGCCGATAGGACTGTGCCGCCTCCCGCTCCCCGGGCATTTCCGGAAGCCGTACGGGAGCTCGAAACGTCACCGGATCGGTTTGAACGTCCATTTACTGCGCTTCTCCCTCAGTGTTCTGTTGGACCAGAGGACGGATGATCAACTTTCCGGGGTCGGCTGGACGGGGCATCGAGGTGTGCTTTCGCAGGCCGAGGTCGATACCGGTCACCGTCACCTCGTACTGCGCGTACAGCTCCGTGAGGATGATTGACTGCATCCGGACGGCGAAGAGTCGGCCGGGACACTTCCGTGGATTGCGATCGGCGTTGACCATGCTGAAGGAGTTAATCTCATATCGGTTTCGGGACAGCAGGGACGAGACCGTTTCCCGGTCCGACTGCACAATTGCCCGGATGTTGTCGAAATCGAACTTCTCCGGGTTGGCGAAAAGCGCCCGGTCCTGGTTCGCCTGCCGACGGTCGAGCCACATCATGGTGCCGACGGGGATCTCGATCGTCTGGCCGTCATGCTCGATCGCCACCGGTCGCTTGGTCCGGCGCCAGAGCGCCGTCGGGTTGCCACCGCTGAGCCGGACGCCCTCCAGCACCGCCAGGTCGACCACAGACAGGCCCTCGTCCGAGGGACGCTGCCGTGCGCACGCCACCACCTCTGCCTTGTGGTCGGCGGACGTCTCAAGGAACCCGAGCACCCAGGTCAGAGTCAGCGCCGTGGTGTCGTAGACGGCCACGATAACGGTGCCAAGCTCCTTGGCCTTCTCCGGCTCGAGCTCGGCGATCGTCTCCCGAGTGAAGGGACGGTCCCACATCGCGAAGTACCGCCGGATCAGATTGGACTGCGGTGCGGCCGACAGCGACCTGAAGTTGGCCAGCAAGAGATCACGTACGAAAGGCACGATGACGTCGAACTCGCGCATCGCGTCCGGGTTGACCTTGCTGATCACCTCTGAGGCGATCTCGAAAAATCCACGCAGCACGTCGCCGTACTTCTGTGTGGCGAGGTAGTCGTTGACCGGCCGCTGAGTCAGGTCCAGCACCCCAGGCACCATGCTGTCGACGTACGCCACCAGGCCGATGACGAATTCGTTGACGGGCAATTCCCGGCCGGCGACCTGTCGCAGGTACTCGTTCACGTACTTGCGCACGTCCGGGGCGATTGAGTCGATGAACTTGCTGTTGCCGAGCGACCGCTCGATGGCGGCCCGTTTGGCCGGCCGCTGCGGATGCTCGTTGGGTAGCGATCCCATGAACTCACCGAAGAGTTCGCCGGCGGCCCGGGTCGTCGGCATCAGGTCGTCGTCCTGCACCAGCGGCTTGTTCGTGACCTGGTAGACCGCGAGATCCTCGCCCATCCGGAAGGTGCAGATGCCGCCGTTCTCGCGCGCCAACGCGCTGACGCCGGACTGAGCGAAGTACGTCGAGGCGTGCTCACCGTCGGCGACGGTGGCCTGGTGGAACGTCCCGTCATGGTCGTCGGCGGCGACGTGCGGGCAGTGGTGGGCGATTACGTCCGGAAAGGGGGCAGCTGTCTGATCAGCCACGATCCGCTCCGCTCGTCGAAGTTGTGATGCCGAAGTCGGCATGCTGGTCGTTCCAGGTTTCCTGGTTGAAGTCGCGGAGGAACTCCTCCACGCTGCGTACCACCAGTGCCGTTCCGTCCGGGCTCATCTGATAAAGATCGCCGGTGGCGGGCGGGTTGGCGAAGGCGGCGAACGAGAGTCGGTCGTCCTGCCCAGCCACGGGGAGACACTGACGGACCCGGTGCAGGATCGCCTTCACCGGCTGCGGCAGCCGCGCGGTCAACAGCTCGAATGAGCCACCGAAGTTGACGACGAAGTACCCGGGTGCCGGGTCAATCGACACCCAGCGCCCGTCGACCGACGCCTCCAGTCCTTCCTGGTCTATGTAGAGAACGGTGGTGAAGCCGGTGTCTTTGTGGGGCGCGCAGCCGAGCTGGTCCCGCTCGGGGCGGTAGTGGCTGGCGGCGAACCACTGGGTGCCGCCACCGCTGACCGCGCCGCCCGTCACCTGGTGCCAGAGCGACCGGTCGATTCCGACCTCGGCCATCGCCGCCTTGAGGACGACGAGCGCCAGTTCCGTCATCCGGTCGCACATCTCCACCACGGCCGGCGGCAGGTGCCTCAGCCGACTGGGCCGGTCCAGGAGAAGGTGTTCCGTCTGAAAGTTCTCCCGGTCGAAGTAGATGTCCCGGGCAGTACGGAATCCCTGGTAGGGACGCAGTTGTGGGTCGTCGCCCGCAACGCGGTAGAACTGCTGGCACAGCAGCTTACCGGCTTTTTCATCGATGTCCTCTGGAATGGCCAGCAGGAAACACCCGTCCCGGAGGGCCTGTCTCAGACCGGCCGGCGTCTCGAAGATGAGACCGTCGGGCGCGACCCGCGCCCGCTGCAGATTCATTGATTCCCTGTCCACGTGTTCGCCTCAGCCCTCGGTTCCCTCGTAGATTTCGTGGTCGTTTTCCTCGATGAGTTCGCGCGACCCGCAGATCCAGTCCAGGCCATGTCCTGGCAGATAGCGGTAGATCCCGTCGTCCGCGCCCGGAAGGCATCGACTGGAGCTGAAGTGACCAAAGCTGGACCGGTCCAGGTCCTGGTGCGCAACCCGGTGCATGATTGCGGAGATCGGGGACGGGCAGCTCGCGGTAAGGATCTCCATGGACAGCCCGAAATTGACGGTGAAGCAGGACGCGTCCACCGGCGCCAACTCCCAGGACTCCTCCCGGTTGACCTCGAGTCCTGGGGCCGTGGTACGGAGGATTGTCATGAAGCCGTCGTCCTTGTGGGAGCTCAGGCCGATGTCGTCATGGGCCGGCCGATAGTGGTTGAACGTGAGGTGATACGAGCCGGCCGCGTCGGAACAGCCTCCAGTGGCCCGCCTCCAGTCCTCCTCGGGAATACCAACGTGCAACAACACCGAACGCAGAACCTGCTGCGAGAGCGAGGTCAACTGTTCGCCCAGCTTCGCGATCTCAGCCGGATACACCTCGCTCCAGAACCGGCGCTCCAGGAGGAACTGCTCCAACTGGTCCACGCGGGAGTGGTAGCCGAGCAGCGAGTCCCCGAACCGGTCCGGGGTGACGTCCCGGAACGAGCCGTAGGGCTGTACGGCAGCGCCCTGGTAGAACTGCGCAGCAAACCTGTCGCCTGCGGACACGTCGAGCCACAGGGGAATCTCCAGGAAGAACACGCCTTGCGCGAACGCCCTAAACCGCGAGTCGCTGTTTTCGAAGACCACTGTCCCGTCGCGTATGCAAGCTCGCTCAAGGGTCGCGGTCTGCTCGACCGGCTTTTCGTCGACACGCTTGTGGTAGACATCGCGGTAGATCTGTCCCCGGCGGATTCCGGACGCCAGGCCGGCGGTACCCTCACTCATTTCTTCGTCCCTTCAGGTCCAATGAAACGACGACCAGTTCTTGAAGTTCCTGCGGCGCCCCATGGTGCTCACCGGCCGCGATCTCGGAAAGGGTGCTGAACGACCCCGGGTAGACCATGACTTGCAGGCCTCGGCGCCAGAGGCATCCGAAGATGGCGAACTCCTCAAGGAAGTAGTCACAGGAACGCTGGATGCGGCGGGCGAGCTCCACCTCGGTCAGCCCCTCGACGCGCCGCCGGTGATATCGGCCGCCGAAGTTCTCGACGGATGTCTTGAATCCCTCGTCGTTGTCGAAAAATTTGCAGATTTTCTCGTGCAGCTCCCAGTACTCCGGCCACTGCTGGACCTGGCTGCACAGCAGGTACGTCAGCTCGGTCCTATCGCTGACGCGCTCGAATACGTCGAGGTTGTCGCGGAGGAACTCGGCGCCGATCCGCAATGCCTCCGTGGTCGCCTCTGGCTCGGTCAACGACCGCGTCGACTCGAGGGTGATCCGGTGGATGCTGTCGCCGATCAGGACGGTCGACCGCGCGAAGCGGCGGGAAATCCAGGTGACCATCGAGGTGAGCTTCGCCCGCTCGAAATGGCTGTTCTCCAGGCTGACCCCGAAGAAGCACGAGCCGCTGTCCTCGAAGGTCCTGCGCGCGGACGGAGGAGACACCGAGGCGATTTCGGTCTTGTATCGACGCCTGTCGGCAGGCGCGCCGGGCGCGGGTTGGCCGGACGGCCGGAGCGTGCCGTCGGCCGCGACAGGACGGTAGACATTCTCTGCGCCAGGTAGCGAAGCCCGCTCGGTGATTGGCATTACCCCCGCCTACGTAGCCGGTTCCTGTGCAGGCCGGCCGGGTCATCCGGCGACCTAGGCCGAGACAGGAGCCTGTCTCCGAGCCGATGAGCCATTCGACCAGCACCGGCGGGTGGCAGTCTTGTCCCTAGATTGCGGGACTAAGAGACGTCTCGTAACTCCGAGCGTGGTTCGCAGCCGGATGCGATCCTCGGGGCATGACGGGCCCAGCGCAGGATGACGCCGAGGTGGCAT